>CAZBGA010000056.1:0-27549 GCA_964491385.1 uncultured Treponemataceae bacterium
GGGGCCTGAACCGAGCTCCATTCGTCGACGATGGTGGCGTCCTCGGCGTAGGCGAGCAGACCGAGAATGATGAATACGAAGATTCCCGCGAGCTTTCGTTTCATCCTAATCCTCCTTCGGGGCTTCTCAATAGTTCGAGGATACTGAAATCTCGGGGCCCGGAAAACGACGACTTCCGTATGCGAAACCGCGACCGACCTTTATGGTCATCCTCTCCCGCTTCATCCTTGAAAAATAGGCCCACGCTCTCGTTCGAGGGATCGAACTTCATGCGCCGGCCGGAAATCCGCACCAGCCCGCCGGCCTCGATCTCCCCCTCGGACCCCGCGGGCAGGGCGGAGACGGAAAGCACGCGGGGCAGACGGCGGTCCCCGTCCTTGTCGCGGACGCACTGGATCGAGGCCAGGGCTTCCGTCTCGATAGCGGGGTCGATGCGAAAATCGAAGCGAAGCTCGTGGCCCGAGTTCGGATCCCTGGGGAGGAAAGGGTCGCTCGTAGAGCGAAAGCTGCCCTTGGCTACGGGCAGGGCGGCTCCGAGGGGCGTCTTTACATAGCAGCCGTCGGCGAGGAGGCGGGCCAGCTCCTCGCGGGCGAGCTGGAAGACGGCGATGATATCGGTCTTGGAGAGGGTGGTCCTTCCCGCGGCCATGCGGTCCATGAAGGCATCGCTGTCGATGAATTCGTACCAAGAGGCGAGGGCGTAATAGGGGTATTCGCTCGTTCCGAGATGGTTCCGCATCGCGCGGATGGTCAGGGACATGGGGGGCCTCCTTGCCGGGTACACAAGTAAACGCGTCTCGGGCAAGTTGGCGATTGAATGTGCCCAACTTGACGGGCGGAATTAACAAAGTTTGGGAATAGTCCTCACGAACTTGGAAAGCTCTCGTGCCCAATTTGGCAAATAGCCCTCACGAACTTGGTTAACCCGCCAATACCACTGAACATTGAGGCCCAAACAACAAGACTTTCGAGGCGAAATGAGTGCTGTAGGCGCCCTTTACCGCGCGACATAGCCTATTCCAAGTCAAAGCCCTGGAGTCGCGGAGCTCCTACAGAAAGGTAAGAACGCGAAGCGATAACCCGCCGCTACGAAGTCATCGATGCTGAAGGCCCTCGGGTTGACGGCAACGGATATGCCCGAGGAAGTGCGGCCCGCAGGGGATCGTTGCGTTCGCGGCCCGATCGCTTTATCATAGGCCGCATGGAGGAAAGCAAGCCGGCCGTCAGCGGCGCCCTCGCGAGCCCCTGGGCCGATGCCGTGGATCGCGCCCATCCGCTCCCCGAGTATCCCCGTCCCTCCCTCGTGCGGGAGGAGTGGCTCTCGCTCAACGGCCTCTGGGACTACGCGAAGTTGCCGGAAGGAGAGAGCCCCGCGGTTTACGACGGCTCGATCGTCGTGCCCTTCCCGATCGAGTCGGCCTTATCCGGGGTAGAGAAGCCGCTCGGGCCGGACGAAGTCCTGTGGTACCGCCGCTCTTTCGCGCTGCCCGAGTCCTATCGCGAAAGCGGTCGCCGGGTCCTGCTCCATTTCGGCGCGGTCGACTGGGAAACCCGCGCGCGCCTGAACGGCAGGGAGCTCGGCTCGCACCGAGGCGGCTACGTCCCCTTCCGCTTCGACATAACGGATGCGCTCGAAGCCGAAGCCCCGGTCCAGGAGCTGGTCGTCGAGGTCCGTGATCCCACCGACCAAGGGACGCAATGCAGAGGCAAGCAATCCCTGAGGCCGCGCGGAATCCGGTATACGGCATGCTCGGGCATCTGGGGCAGCGTCTGGCTGGAGAGCGTACCCGCTTCTCGCATCGACGGCGTAATCGCTCGCATAGCCCCCGGCAGCGAGGCGGCCGAAGGCCGCCTTCTGGTCGAGGCGAGGCTCGTGCTCGGCGGCTGCTCTCCTCGGCGCCTTCGCGTCGCCGTCGAGGAAGAGGGAAAGGTCGTCGCGGCTGCGGAGACGACCGCAGTTTCCGAGACCGCGTCGCTCGAGTTGATGGTGCCGGGACCCCGGCTCTGGTCTCCCGAGTCTCCCTTCCTCTACGGCCTCGCCCTAGCGCTCGAGGGATGCGACGAGGTCCAAAGCTACGCCGCTCTCCGAACGGTCGAGCTCGGACTCGACGGCAGGGGCAAGAGACGCATCCTCCTGAACGGCAAGCCATATTTCAACGACGCGGTACTCGACCAGGGATACTGGCCCGAAGGCATCTATACGGCCCCGACGGACGAAGCCTTGGCATCGGACATCGAGCGCGCGAAAGAGCTCGGATTCAATACGATACGCAAGCACGTGAAGGTGGAGAGCGAGCGATGGTACTGGCACTGCGACCGCCTGGGCATACTCGTCTGGCAGGACATCCCGTCGGGCGGAGCGCCGATGCGCTTCCTGTACTCCGCCATTTTGGGCTTCGCGGGAGCGCGCCTGCGCGACGACAGCCGCCTCGCCCGGTTCGGCCGCGCCGACGCCTCGGGCCGTTCCGATTTCGAGCGCGAGGCCGAGGAGATAATCGGTTTCCTCGAGAGTTTCGCGTGCATCGTCGCCTGGGTGCCCTTCAACGAGGGATGGGGCCAATTCGAGTCCGCGCGAATCGCGAGGACGCTAGCAGAGCGCGACCCCTCCCGCCTTGTCGACGCGGCATCGGGCTGGTATGACGCAGGTGCGGGAGACTTCGCGAGCAGGCACGACTATTCGCGGAAGCCGCGCCCGCCCCGGGCTACGGCCGGTCCGTCGTCGGATAGGCGCGCGCTGATCCTCTCCGAGTTCGGCGGCCTCACGCTCAAGGTAGCCGGCCACTCGACCGACGACGAACGCCAGTTCGGCTACGTCGGCGCCGCCGACGGCGAAGACCTGGCCGCTCGCTACGAGGCCCTCGCCGCGAGGCTCGCCGCCATGGCGCGCCGCGGCCTGGCCGCTTCGATATACACCCAGATCAGCGACGTCGAGATCGAGCGCAACGGCCTAGTCACTTACGACAGGCGGGTCGTGAAGGCGGACCCGGGTCGCATCAAAGCAGCCAACGCGGCGTTGGTCGAAGCCGGCTCGAGGCCGCCGCGGCGCCGAGCCCGCTCTCCATAGGCGCTCGCCGCCGATCAGCCGATCTCTCCCCCTATGTCGAGATCTCGGGCCAGATAGTCCAGGAATCCGCGAGCCCCCTCGCCGACTTCGGGATCGGCCCGAAGCCGTCCGAGGCGGAGGACCACGTTGGTGCGCATGGGAGTCAAGCCGCGGTATCGGTAGTCGATGAGATCGCGAAGGAGCTCCAGGACGGAGTCGAGCCCCTTTCCACCCGCCGCCTTCCGGTCGAGGAGGTCGGACTCGAAGAGGCCGAACAGCGCGGCGCCCGTGCCTCCGAGGGCCTGCTCGAGCCTCCATCTCGCGTACTCGTAGCGCAGGAGTTCCTTCTGGTGGCGGGGAGTCTTGGGGAAGCCGCGCTTGAGCAAGAGGGAGAGGCAGGACCACGCCTCCTCGGAGACGGGACCGTCGGCGTCCAAAGCGCCGTCGGCGTCCGAACGGCCGCCGTCGCGGCGCCGGCGCTCGGCCTCTTCACGGACTCCGCGGGCCCCGAAGCGGTGCTTTTCGAAATCGCGCAACGCGGCCTCGAACTCGGCCCTGGCGGCGACGAACTCCGCCTCGGCGCCGTCGCGGGAGCCGGGGCCGCGCAGGTCGGGATGGGTCCGCTTCGCGAGCTCCTTGAACTCGGACTTGAGCTCCCGGACCGATTGGATATCGCCCCTCCTGATCCTTCGGACGAACCTATTGGCCATGCTCCCCCGCGCCGGCGCGGCCCGCGGCGGCGATGGCCTCTTCGAGGACGGCGCGCAGCCGCGGCTCCTCCACGGTCCTGCGGGCGCTGTCGTAGAACTCGCCCATGCCCGCGTAGCCCTCGGCCTCCTGGAGGGCCGCCTGCAGACCCATCTCGAGCCTGTCTAGTTGGCACACGAAGCGCGCCTCGGGGGTCGAGCCCTCCTCGAATTCCTCCCAGAGCGAGACGAACCATTCGAGGTCGGGATGGCCATCCAGCGCACGCAGGATGGCTTCGCGCTCGAGCCGCAGCTTCTCGGCCGGGCTGACGCCGTCCACCGGGGTGATATCGCCGGCGTAGGACTCGCCCAGCTCGTGGACGAGGGCCAGGACCGCCGCGCGGGAGGCGTCGACCTTGCCGAGCGATCCGCCGTCGCCCGCGGTCCCGGCGACGAGGAGGGCGAGGAGGGCCGTCCCGAAGGAATGCTCCGCGACCGACTCGCAGAGGCCCTCCGGCAGGCCCCGCTTGAGCCAGCCCTGGCGGTAGAGGCGCTTGAGTCGCATGAGGCGCAGGTACGAGGCGAGAGCCGGATCGGCCCCGCCCTCGAGGGCGAGGAGCTCGTCGGGACCGGCGGCCTTGGTGATCATAGGCCGTTGTCGAAGTTCCTGGCCTCGATCTCCTTGAAGTAGCGCACGGTGCCGACCTTGAGCTCCATGGTGGAATCCTCGTCCGCCACGACGATGCCCTTGGGATGGAGCTGGAGACAGCTCACCGTCCAGAGGTGGTTCACGCCTTCCTCGATCGCGTGGCCGAGGGCCCGGGCCTTGTTGTGGCCCGACACGAGGATGAGGACCTCGCGCGAGTCCATGATCGTCCCGACTCCCACCGTGAGTGCGGTGGAAGGGACCTTGTCCGGGTCCCCGCCGAAGAAGCGGGAGTTCATCTCCTTGGTATCCATCGTGAGGGTCTTCACGCGGGTGCGCGAGGCGAGGGACGAGCCCGGCTCGTTGAAGGCGATGTGGCCGTCCGCGCCGACGCCGCCGAAGAAGAGGTCGATGCCGCCCAACGCGCGCATCCTCTCCTCGTAGCGGGCGCACTCCGCCTCCAGGTCGGCGGCGTTGCCGTCGAGGATGTTCACGTTGGAGGGAAGCATGTCGACCTTCGAGAAGAGCTTGTCGCGCATGAAGCTGTGATAGCTCTGCGGATGGTCCTCCGGCAGACCGACGTACTCGTCCATGTTGAAGGTCACGACGTTCTTGAAGGACACCTTCCCCCTCTCGACGAGGGCCGCGAGCTCGCGGTAGGTCCCGATCGGCGAGGAGCCGGTGGGAAGGCCGAGGAGGAAGGGCCTGTCCTTCGGAGCGGCGTTGATCCGCTGCGCGATGTGGTTCGCGGCCCAGCGCGAGACGGCGTCGTAGTCGGGCCTGATGACGAGTCGCATGGTGTTCTCCTCAAAGGTCGTTTTTCAGGAAGCGCCCGCCCGAGATCGAGGCGAGGACGCGGAACGAGGCGTCGAATACGACTATATCGGCCTCGTAGCCGGGGACGAGGAGCCCGCGCTTTCCGAGGCCGATGATGCGCGACGGGTTGGAGCTCGCCATCTCGATCGCGTTCTCGAGGGGGACTCCGAACTTCACGAGGTTCTGGAGTCCTTTGATCATCGTGAGCGAGGAGCCGGCGATGACGTCGTCCTTCCTGCGCAGGAAGAGCTCGTCCTTGAGGTAGACTTCCTCGCGGTTGGCGAAGAGGGGGCAATTGGCCTGCTCGGTCGGCTTGAGCGAGTCGGTGACGAGCACCAGCTTGCTTACGGGCTTGTCCCGCATGAGGAGCTTGATCAGGCCGGGATGCACGTGCCGGCCGTCGGCGATGATCTCGCAGGACATCTCCGAATGGATCATGATCGCGCCCACCGCCCCGGGATCGCGGTGATGGAGCCTCGACATCGCGTTGAAGAAATGGGTGGAGTGGAGGATGCCCGCCTGCATGCCCTCGAGCATGTTCTCGTAGGTCGCGTCGGTATGCCCCGCCTGGAGCACGATGCCGCGCTGGAGGCAATAGAGGGCCAGCTCGCGCATGCCCTTGAGCTCGGGAGCCACCGTCATGTTCGAGATGCGGCCGCGGCCGGCGGCGTAGAGCCTCTCCATGAGGTCTAGGTCCACCGGCCTCACGAATTCGGGGCGCTGGACCCCCAGCCTCTCGGGCGATATGAAGGGCCCTTCCAGGTGCACGCCCATGATCTTGGCGCCCGGCTCGCGGCCCATCGCGGCGACGCAGGCCTCGATGGCCGCCACCATGTCGCCTTCGTCCATCGGGTAGATCGTGGGGCAGAAGGCCGTCACGCCGTATAGGCCGAGGCGCTCGGACATTGCCACGATCGCGTCCGCCGAGAGGTCTTCCGTGCCGTATCCGGAGAAGCCGTGGATGTGGCTGTCTATGAGCCCCGGGGCGATGTTGGCCCCGCCTACGTCGAGGACGATCGCGTCGCCGTCGAAGCGCTTCTGCTCGAAGCGGCGCTCGGAGAAGACGTCGCCGATGCGCCCGTCCTCGACGAGGACGGCGCAGTTCTCCATGCTCGCGTAGCCGGCCAGGAGGGTGCCGTTGTGCAGGACTATCTGAGGCATCGGGCACTCATTCCCATTTCTGCTTGACGGCCTTGATCACGTCGTAGATCTCGAAGAAGATGCCGACGATCTCGGGATCGAAATGCCTGCCCGTCTCCTCGCGCATATGGTGGAGCACGCGATCTTCCTCCCAGGCGTCCTTGTATGCGCGCTTCGAGCTGAGGGCGTCGTAGACGTCGGCGACCGCGACGATGCGCGCGGAGAGGGGTATCTCCCGGCCCTTCTTGCCGGGCAGGCCTGGAAGGCGCTCTATGGTCAGGTCGCCGACGGCGCCCGGATAGCCCGAGCCGTCCCATTTCTCGTGATGGTTGAGGGATATCTCCCGCGCCAGCGTATCCCATTCCGAACGCGGGTCCTCGAAATAGCAGGCCCCGAGCAGCACGTGCAGCTTCATCTTCTCGCGCTCTTCGCTGTCGAGCGGGCCCGGCTTGCGCAGGATCGCGTCGGGGATGCCGATCTTCCCGATGTCGTGGAGCATCGCGGACATCTGCAGTATGTCCTTGAAGGCGTCCACTTCGGCCTTGGGCACGTCGTGGGCGACGGCCCAGCGCTTGTATATCTCGACCGAGTAGGAGCCGACCCGGTTGACGTGGGGCTGGGTCTCCTCCGGGTCGCGCATCGCCATCATCCGCACCATCTTGTAGACGACGTCGCGGAGCAGGATCGCGCGCTCGACGGCGACGCCGGCGTAGAAGGCGAATTGGGCGACGATCGACCTCTGCTTATCCGTGAAGGGGAGGACCGAGCCGTCGGGGCCCAGGCGGTTTATGAGCTCGAGGACGCCGACGAGGTCGTTCTTGCTCGTCCGGAGCGGGACGATCAGCATCGACTTGGTCCTATAGGAGGATATTTCGTCGAAATAGGGATTGAAGGAATAGGGAACGTCCCCCCCGATCCCATAGGCGTCGGCGACGAGGATGGGCTCTCCCGTAGTCGCGACGTAGCCGGCCAGGGATGTCTGATCGATGGGCACCTCGCTGTTCGAGTAGATGTACTTGCTCGCGAGGAAATCGTTGCGGAAGAGCGTGTCGTTCTGCACATAGCTGAATTTGAGCTTTTCGCCCTCGACGAGGAAGATGGAGCCCGCGTCCGCCTGAGCGAGCGAGCGCGTCTCGAACAGGATGCTGTCGAGGAGGGTGGAAAGGTCCCTGATGTGGTGGAGCCTCTCGAGCTTGACGAGGATGTCGTTGAGCTCCCGGGCATCCGAGACTTCGCGCCGCAATTCTCCCATATGGTCCCCCGCGTCGCGCTCTCGGCGCGCCTATCCTATTTGGCCTTCGAGTCGGGGCCGTCCGCCGCGCCGGCGCCTCCGGCCGAGTCGCCGGTCTCCCCCGGCCCGGGGGCCGGCTGCAAGGAACCGCGGATTTCGGCGATGACGCCGAATACTTGGTTGTCCGGGCCGAGCTTGGCCTTGAAATGCGTCTCGGCCTCGTCGAGCGCCCGGAGCGCCGCCGCCTTGTCGGCGTCCGAGGGATCTCCCTGCGAAAGGAGGACGGCCAGGTAGAAATCGAGGGTGCCGATCGTAAGGTCGTCGGCGCTCTTGGCGATATTGCGATCGAGGAAGGCCCGGGCCGCCGCGGGATCCCCGGCCGCGTACCAGGAGGAGACCAGCGTACGCACGACGTTGGGATTGGAGCCGTAGAGCGGCACGAGGCCGTCGGCCGCGGCGGCGGCCGCGGCATCGTTGCCCGTCTGGACCGCGGTCATCTGGCGCAGGATGCCGGGGGTCGGGGAATCGGGGTAGTACTTGTCGGCGAGGGCGTAATAGGTCTGGGCCTTGGCGTCGTCGCCGAGCTCGGCCGCGTTCCGGGCGCCGAGGGCTATCGCGTCGATCCGCGACTGGTCCTCGCCGTACTCGGCGATGGCCTTGTCCACCTCGACGAGGGCTTCCGCCTTCTTGCCCCTGTACTCGAGGCTCAAGGCGTACCTGTACTCGACGCTCGCGTCCTTCGGCTCGAGCGCGATCGCCGCCTTGAAGATCGGATCCGAATCGTCTCCGCGGTTCAGCCGGACGAGGGTCTCGGCGTGATTGACGAGGCTCGCCCCGTCGAAGACGCCGGCGCCGTAGGCCTTCGCGTACTGCTCGGCGATCTTCGCCAATATCTCGTCGTCGCTGATCGCCCACTTCCCCGAGAAGCGGCCGGCGACGTCGAAATAATAGTCGCCGAGCTCCTTCGAGAGGATGCCGGGCGCCGCGACGCCCTTGGCGGCCTGGGCGTCCGCGAGAGCCGGAGGGTCGAAGGCGATGGGCGAGTAATCGCCCTGGCTGTTCCTGAGGGACTCCAGGTCCTGGCCCTGCTCGAGGTCGGCCAAGCCGAAGGCCCGGTCCATATCCGTGCGTACGGCGCCCCGGAGGACGAGGCTTGTCTTCATCGCGAGGGCGAAGGGATCGGCGTTATCCTTGTCGAAATCGTCGACCGCCTGGAAGGCCGACTTCCATTTCCCTTCGAACGACAGGGTCGCCGCCTCCTTGAGGACGGCGCGGCACGCCGCCGAGGCGGCGGCGTAGGGCTCGAGGAAACGGGCAATCGCGGCGCTAGCCTCGGCGGAAAGGGCGGGAGGAGGCGCCGCCGGCCGGGCAGCGGCGCCTTGCGCGAGCGCGGGAGCGCCGGAAAGCGCGAGGAAAACGGCCGCAGCCGAAGCGAGGGCCGAGGATCGCCTCATCATCACTCCTTGGGCAAGCGCAGTTGGCGAGGGCGCTTTCATGGACAACGGTATCCACGGTGACCTGGCGAGTCAAGGCTACCCCGCCCTTGACAGTCCTTCCGGGGCCCGGCTATCTTCGGCCGACGCTTACATGAGCCTCCCATCACGAATTCCATCCTCTCCCCGCGGCTCCTCCCTGGAAAGCCTTATCGCCGCGACGGCGGCGACCTACGCTCGCATAGAGGCCGAGCAGAATGCCTTCCTCGCCGCGGCGGCCGGTCGGGGCTCCCCCCTCGCCTGCCCCTCGGGCTGCGGCTCATGCTGCGAGCCCTTCGTCCCGGACGTCCTTCCGACGGAGGCCGCCTATATCGCGGCTTGGCTCCTCGAGAACGAGCCGGCTCTCGCGGAAAGGGCCGCCGCGTGGGCCGGGGCCGGCCCTCCCTCCGTCCCGCCATGCCCCTTCCTTCGCCGCTCGGGCCGGGAAGCGCGTTGCGCGATATATCCGGCGCGGCCCCTGGTGTGCCGGCTGTTCGGCGCGGCCGCGGTCCGCGACAGGGAAGGGCGCGCCTCCTTCCGGCCCTGCGCCCGGATGCCGCTGCCCGGGCGTCCGCCCCTCGGGCGGGAGCGGCGCCCGATGTCCGGGGCCGACCTCGTTCGGGAATTCGGCGCCGCGCCGCCGGTGATGGCCGATTACGCCGCCG
Source organism: uncultured Treponemataceae bacterium (assembly GCA_964491385.1). Classification (GTDB taxonomy): domain Bacteria; phylum Spirochaetota; class Spirochaetia; order Treponematales; family Rectinemataceae; genus UBA1306. Next base: position 9,700 of record CAZBGA010000056.1, read on the forward strand.
AGCTCGCCTCGCTCCGCCCCGCCGAAGCGGCCGAGAGGGCCCTCCTCGTCGAGGCCCTGCCGTCGGCCCTCAGGCGGGTCGGGCTCTCCCTTTCGCTTGCCGAAGACGCGCGCGATCGGACATACTCGACCCGCCATGCGCGAGAGAAAGAGGCCGTCTCGGCCCTCCCCGACGGCGCGGGCCGGCGCTAGGCCCGTCGCAGGCGCCCTCCTGGGCGAGCGCCTGCCCGCGCTCATCGATCTGTGGAGGACGAGCCGGAACCTCGCCGGGCGCCCCGAGTCCGGGGCTACGCTTACCCGGCGCGAAATCGAAAAGGCCGGCGCCGCCCTCTTCGCCCTCCAGCGGGGCCTTACCGGGGACCGGACCCTCGCCGGCTCCGGCTATATGGAGGACGACGACCTCCTCGGCGCCTATCTCCTCTACTACTGGTCCGTCTCCTATATGCAAGTCTCTCTCGCCCTCGCCGAGCGCCCCTCCTCGCCGGGCCGAGTCCTCGATCTCGGCTCGGGCCCCGGGCCGGCTTCCGCGGCGATCATCGACTCGGCCGGCGCTTCCGTCCCCGGCTCGAGGCTCGACGATCTCGTCCTCGTCGACTCTTCCGGCAAGGCGCTCGACCTGGCCGAATCCTGCATCGCGCGCGGTCGGCGGGCCCCCGCGCGGCTGGAGAAGGCGAGGATCGACCTCGAGTCGGGGCAGGAGCTCCCCGAGGGGCCTTTCGATCTCATCGTCGCGGCTCATTGCCTCAACGAGCTTTGGCGGGGCAAGGCCGATTCCCTTAGGCGCAGGCAGGACCTGGTCCGGCGCGCCGGAAAGCGGCTCGCCCCGGGCGGCCGAATCCTTCTCCTGGAGCCCGCCCTCCTCGCCACCTGCCGCGACCTCATCGCCCTGCGCGACGGCCTAGCCTCGGAATCCTGGCGCGTGCTGGGCCCCTGCCCCGGCTCCTATGCCTGCCCGGCCTTCGCTGCGGGCCCCGAGAGAAGCTGCCACGCCCAATCGCCCTGGGAGCCGCCCGAGCCTGTCGCCTCCCTCGCTAAGGCCGCCGCTCTCGGCAGGGACTCGGTCAAATTCGCCTTCTTCTTCCTGTCGCCCGTCGCGGGGGTCGGCGAGACCCCGCCGAGAGACCGCCGCGTCGTATCGGAGCCCATGCTCAACAAGGCGGGCCGACTGCGCTACGTCCTCTGCGGCGAGGGGAGGCTCGAGACGATCTCGGCGCGGGCGGACGACGCCGAGGCCCGGGCCAAAGGCTTTATGGGCCTTCGCCGCGGCGACCTGCTCCGCCCGAGCGGGCTCGAATCGAGGCCCGGAGGCGGGTATGGGCTCCTTCCGGGATCCGATCTCGATCCGCTCCTACCTGCGCCGGAGGCGGCGCCGTGAATCTCGACCTCCTGCGCTCCTCGATCGAAGAGAAGGCCGAGCTCGATTTCGCGCGCTCGGGCGGCCCCGGCGGCCAGAACGTCAACAAAGTCAACTCGAAGGCGATAGCGCGGATCCGGCTGGACGAAGCGCGAGGGCTCTCGGCGGCCGAGGCGGCCATGGCGGCCGAGCGCCTCGCGAACAGACTCACGACCTCGGGCGAGCTCGTCGTCCGGGCCGACGAGGAGAGAGACCAGGGCCGCAACCGGGAAGCGGCCCTCGCCCGGCTATTCTCCCTCATCGCCGGGGCCGCCCGCCTTCCCAAGCCGCGCAAGGCCACCAGGCCGACCAGGGCGTCGCGTGAGCGCAGGCTTTCGTCCAAGCGCTCCCGATCCGCCTCCAAAGAGCTCAGGCGCAAGCCTTCCGAGATCTAGTTTTTCCGTCGTCCGCCCTGTCGCCGCCCGCGCGGCGGAGTATACTGATCCACCGACGCCGCGGACGATCGCCACGCTCCCAAAGCGGCGCCGGGGAAAAAACATGAACCATGCGGACCCGACGGATATCCAGCTATCGTCCTTCGTCGACACTTCCAAGCCGCGATCCATACTCGCCGACGCGAAGCGGTTCTTCAGGGCTGATTACCCCAAAGCGGACTTTACGAGGGTAGAGAAGGCCTTCCTCCTCGCCAAGCGTCTCTACGACGGCCGCTATCCCGGCTACCTCCCCTGCGCGGTCGCCTATCATGACTTCGTCCACAGCCTCTCGGTCTTCGCGGCGGCCTCGCGCCTCCTCGACGGCTGCGAGCTCTCCGGATCGGCCATCGGGCCAGATCGCGCGGCGGAGACCCTCGTAGCGGCGCTCTACCACGACTGCGGTTTCATCCGGGAGGAAGGCGACCAAAGCGGGACCGGAGCCCAATACACGAAGGTCCACGTCGACAGATCCGCGGCCTTCGTCCGCCGCGAGGCCGGCGCTTTGGGCCTTGCCGGCGAATCCGCGGCCCGGGCGGCCAGGATGATCCTCGCCACGGATCTCGCGAGGCCCTGGGGCGATCTCCCGTTCGGGGACGAGGGGGAGAGGGCTGGCGCGCAGGCGCTCGCGGCCGCCGACCTTCTCGGCCAGATGGCCGATAGGGTATACCTGGAAAAGCTGCTGTTCCTGTATTACGAATTTCGCGAGGCGGGGATAGAAGGCTACGGCAGCGCCTTCGATATCCTCCGGAAGACGGCGGGATTCTACGAGTCGACGAAATCGAGGCTCGACGGCCCCCTCGGCCCCGTCTCGTCCAAATCGAGGGATCATTTCTCCGCGCGCTACGGAGTCGACGAGGACCTCTACCGCAAGGCCATCGCTCGGCAGATGGCCTACCTGGATGCGATCATCGCCGACGATTCCGGCAACTTCCGAGGCAAGCTCAAGCGCCTCGACCTAGCCGCGATCGAGCGTCGCCGCTCCGGCATCGCTCAATCGGGCTTGCCCGCCTCGTACAGCGACAGGTAGGCCGCCATCTCGGCCGGGCCTATCCCCGGCTCGAAATTGTCTCCTGCGGAGGCTACGCGGTACCGATCGCCGGATCCCGCGGCCTGTCCCGAGGCCGGATCTATGCCCAGGGACCGGCCGATCTCCTTCGCGAGGACTTCCTCGATATATATGCTTCCCGGCCTGGCCTCGCGCCTCGTCGTGAAGGAAAAGGCCTGGGCGTTCAGCAGGATATCGGCCTCGACGATCCTGCCGGAAGAGTCGAGATAGACCTGGCACCACGCCGGGGATCCTATGGGGAGCTCCTTCGGCCAACGCGTCATGAGGATGACCATGTTTCGGCCATCGCGCGCGACCCGGCTCGGGGCCTTCCCGCCGTAAGAGAATTTGAAGACGGTCGCGTCCGACCAGAGCTGGAAGCTCTCGCGCACCGCCAGCTCCACGGCGTCGCTCGCGCCTGAGCCCAGGAAATACGTGATGGCCCTGTCCGCTCGAAGATGGAGGCCGGCGGGCGGCGGCCCGAGAGGCTCTCGCGCGCAGCCCGAGAGGAGGAGGACGGCCAACGAGATCGCTGAAAAGGCGCGTTTCATTGTTTCGATTATAGCCTCGCGGGCCGGGGATTGGTATGGTCCCGGCGCGGCCTCCGGCGGGCGGCACTCCGTTGCGTATTGACAAAGGAATCCGCCGCGCTATCCTCGAACCATGCTCTACGCCTCGATCCTCGCGCTCTCCATCATCCTCAACGTCGCGGGGAACGGACTATACAAGCTCGCGTCGCGATACGAGGGATGGACGGCGATCGCGATAACCTTCGGCGGCATGGTCGTGGGCGCCGTCACCGTGATCCTCTTCTCGCGGTCCCTCGTCAGGCTTCCGCTCAACGTCGCCTTCCCCGTCTTCTCGGCCGTGAGCATAGTCGCCGTCGCCGTCGCCGCGAGCGTCTTCTTCCACGAGCCTTTATCCCGCAATCAGGCGCTGGGGAGCGTCGTCATACTCGTCGGCGTCGGCCTGATGTCGCTGAAATGAGGGGTATCCGCCATGCTCTATATCACATCGGAAGCCGGGCCGTCCGCGCCTTCCTCCTCCGGACGCGGATCTACGGGATCCGGAACATCCCGAAGCGGGGCCCCGCGATACTCGTGGGAAACCACGAGGGGTCCTACGGCCCCGTCGCCCTCATTACCGGCATCGCTTCGCCCCTGAGGCCCTGGGTAGTCCGGCATATCACGGAGCGGGGCTCCGCGCCCGCATACATCCGCGCCGACTTCGTGGAAAAGGAGCTCCGCCTCAAAGGCCCCGTAGCGGCCGCTCTATCCTTCATCATCGGGAGGATCTGCGTCGCCCTCATGAAGCACATCGGCGCCATCCCCGTATATCGCAACTCGCGCTTCCTGGGAAGGACGATCGAGCTGAGCATAGAAGCCCTCGACAGAGGCGAGATCCTCGCGATATTCCCCGAAATACGGGGCAGCGAGGAAGGCAAGCCCTTCGGTCGCTTCGACACGGGTTTCGCGAGACTGGCGAAGATGTATTTCGAAAGGACGGGACGCGGCGTCGACATCGTCCCGATAGCGGTCAACAGAAGGCGAAGGACAATCTGCGCGGCACCCCCGCTGCGCCTATGCCCGGAACGCCCCTATCTTCAGGAGAGGGAGAGGCTGAGGGTCGAGGTCGAAGAGCGCGTCCTCGCGCTCCACCAAGGCATGGGGAGCGCGAGGGAGGCTCGCGAGATCCTGGAATTCGAGCCGATTTCAAAAGTCGGTTACTTTTGAAATCGGCTTCGCATTCGCTCCGGTTTCTTCGAAACCGTGCGCAAATGCCGCAATTTATGGTAGCTCTTTCAAAATGCGTCCGCATTTTGAAAGAGCCTCATTCTCCCTGAAATAGGCCGTCCCGCGCCCGAAGGACCCTTGCCTACTTCAGGTACAGGGGCTTGGACTCGTAGTGCGTATGCAAAAGCTCGTGGGCCTTGTGGCTCCCGGGATTCTCCAGGAACTCCGCGTACACCTGCTTGATGTAGGGATTCTGGTGCGAGCAGCGGTACTCCGACGCCTCGTCGGCGTCGTATATTCCCCGTATCCGCATCTTGCGGACCTCGTCGGTGCAGCCGTAGGGCTGGCCGCCGCCGCCTATGCAGCCGCCGCGGCAGGCCATCACCTCGATGAAGTGCCAGGGGACTTCCTTGCCCTCGGCCTTGGCCTTTCTCACCATGTCGAGGACCTGGGCGATGTTGCCCATCTGATGGGCGACCGCGACGCGGATCTCGGAGCCGGCGATGTGGACGCTGGCTTCCTTGATGCCCGATATTCCGCGCACTCCGGTGAAATTGACGTCCTTGAGGTCGGAGCCCGTGAGCAGGCTGTAGGCCGTCCGAAGGGCGGCCTCCATGACTCCGCCCGTGGCGCCGAAGATCACGCCCGCGCCGGTATTCGGTCCCATCGGGCTGTCCGGCTCCGACTCGGGGAGGTTGAGGAGGTCGATGCCCGCCTGCTTGATCATGCGCGCGAGCTCGCGCGTCGTCAGAGTGACGTCGACGTCCTTCTGGCCGGAGGCGTACATGGTCTTGTCGCGGCCGTTCTCGTACTTCTTCGCCGTGCACGGCATTATCGAGACCGAGTAGACCTTGGCGGGATCGAATCCCGCCTTCTGCGCGTAGTAGGTCTTGATCATGACGCCCATCATCTGCTGAGGGCTCTTCGCGGTCGAGAAGTTGGGGATCATGTCGCCGTAGTACTTCTCGAGGTAGTCGACCCAGGCGGGGCAGCAGCTCGTGATGAGGGGGATGGCCCCCTCGCCCTTCGTGAGGCGCTTAACCAGCTCCGTGCCCTCCTCCATTATGGTGAGGTCGGCGGCGAAATTCGTGTCGAAGATCACGTCGAAGCCCAGGCGCCTGAGGGCGGTGTAGATCTTCTTGGTGAGGTTCGTGCCCGGCGGCAGGCCGAAGGCCTCGCCGAGGGCGACGCGGACGGCGGGCGCGATCTGGACCACGCAGGTCTTCGCGTCGTCGCCGGTCTTGAGCAGGGCCTCCCAGACCTCGGCGGTCTGGTCGTTCTCGTAGATCGCTCCGACCGGGCAATGCGCGGAGCACTGCCCGCACTTGATGCAGGGACCCTCGCCCAGCTTCACGTCGGCGGCGGGCGCGATGCGCGTCTTCTCGCCGCGGCCCAGGAACTCGATCGCCCAGACGTTCTGCATTTCCTGGCAGACCTTCACGCACCTTCCGCAGCGGACGCACTTGTCCGGATTGAGGATGAGGGAGCCGGTGGAGGTGTCGATCGGGAGGTTCCTGATCTTCTTCGGGAAGGGCTGCTCCCGGATGCCGAACTCGGCGGCGAGGCGCTGGAGCTCGCACTCCTGGTTGCGCGGGCAGGCCAGGCAGTCGTCCGGGTGGGTGGAGAGGATGAGCTCGATGACGGTCTTTCTCGTGGCGACCAGCTCGGCGTCGTTGGTTACTATGTCCATGCCCTCGTCCAGGGGGGTGCAGCAGGCGCGGATCAGCTTGGGGCTCTTGCCGTTCTTGACCACGCAGATGCCGCAGGCGGCCCAGGGCTCGAGGTCGTCGTTGACGCAGAGCGTGGGGATCTTGACCTCGACCTTGCGGGCGGCCTCGAGGATAGTGGTGCCTTCGGCCACCTGGACCGGAATGCCGTTTATCTTCGCGTTGACCATTTCGCTCGACTCCTTAGTTCTTGACGACGGCGCCGAATTTGCATGCCTTGAAGCACTCGCCGCACTTGATGCACTTGGATTGATCGATGACGTGGGCCTTCTTCGGCTCCCCCGCGATGCAGGGCACGGGGCACTTGCGCGCGCAGAGATGGCAGCCGATGCACTTGACCGGATCGATCGAGTAGACGACGAGGTCCTTGCACTTGCCCGCGCGGCATTTGCGGTCCCGTATGTGCTCGAGGTACTCCTCGCGGAAATGCCTGATCGTGGATAGCGTGGGGTTGGCCGCCGAGCCGCCGAGCATGCACAGCGAAGCCTTCGTCATGGCCTTGCCGATCTTCTCGAGCTTGAGGAGGTCGTCCTCGGTGCCGCTGCCCTTGGTGATCTTCTCGAGGATGTCGTGCATCTGGCTGGTGCCGATGCGACAGGGGGCGCACTTGCCGCAGGACTCGTCGACGCAGAAGGCCATGTAGAATTTCGCGATGTCGACGACGCAGTCGTCCTCGTCCATGATAATCATGCCGCCCGAGCCCATCATGGATCCGAGGGCGGTGAGGCTCTCGTAGGTGATCGGCTCGTCGAGGCTCTCGGAGGTGATGATGCCGCCCGAGGGGCCGCCGGTTTGCACTCCCTTGAACTTCTTGCCGCCCTTGATGCCGCCGCCGATGTCGTAGATTATGTCGCGCAGCTTCGTACCCATCGGGACCTCGACGAGCCCCGAATTGGCTATCTTGCCCGTCAGCGCGAAGGTCTTGGTCCCCTTGGACTTCTCGGTCCCGATTTTCGAGTACCATTCGGCGCCCTTGGTCATGATCACGGAGACGTTCACGTAAGTCTCGACGTTGTTGATGACCGTGGGCTTCTTCCACAGGCCCTGGATGGCCGGGAAGGGCGGCTTGGGCATCGGCATCCCGCGCTTGCCCTCGAGGGACTGGAGGAGGGCCGTCTCCTCGCCGCAGACGAAGGCGCCCGCGCCGAGTCGGATATCGAGGTCGAAGTCGACGCCCGACCCGAGTATGTTCGTCCCGAGAAGGCCGTATTCCTTGGCCTGCTTGATCGCTATCTTGAGGCGATCGATGGCCAAGGGATACTCGGCGCGGATGTAGATGTAGCCTTGCCTTGCCCCGATGGTGTAGCCGCAGATCGTCATCGCCTCGATGAGGGAATGGGGGTCGCCCTCGATCGTGGAGCGGTTCATGTAGGCGCCGGGGTCGCCCTCGTCGGCGTTGCAGACGACGTACCTCACGTCGCCCGGCGCCTTCATGGTGAGGTCCCACTTGAGCCAGGTCGGGAAGCCCGCCCCTCCGCGCCCGCGCAGGCCCGAGGCCTTCAGCTCGTTTACGACGTCGGCCGGCTTCATCTTGAACAGCGCCCTCTCGAGTCCCGAGTAGCCGTCGCGCGCCACGTACTCGTCGATATTCTCGGGGTTGATCACCCCGCAGTTGCGCAGCACGACGCGAAACTGCTTCTGGTAGAACTCGATATCCTCGATCTTGACCGTATCGACGGATTTCGCGTCCTTCTTGTACAGCAGGCGCTTGACCTCGCGGCCCTTGACCACCTGCTCGGCGATGATTTCCTTCGCGTCCTCGGGCTTGACCTCGACGTAGAAGGACTCCTGGGGGAGGACCTTCACGATCGGCCCCTTCTCGCAGAAGCCGAAGCAGCCGGTCTTGACGACCTGGACCTCGTTCTTGACGCCCTGCGCCTCCGCCTCGCGGGCGAGGGCCTCGTATATCTCGATCGCCCTGCTCGACTCGCAGCCGGTTCCGGCGCAGACGAGGATGAAATTCTTGTAGGCCATCTCTTCCTCCGCCTCAGTTCTTCATGATATCGGCCGCGGGCCGGTCGAAGATATGGTCGTCGAGGAGCTTTTTCTCGACCAGGTGCTTCGTGACGAGCTCCTTCGCGAAGTCCCGAGTCATCTTGCCGTAGATGACGGTAGGCATGCCCGGAGCCACCACCTCGACCGTGGGCTCGACGTAGCAGAGGCCCATGCAGCCCGTCTGCCTGATGACGACCTGGTCCCCTAGGCCGGAGGCGTTCACCGCCTCGACCACCGCGTCGAAGGTCTGCTTCGCGCCCGCGGCTATGCCGCAGGTACCCATGCCCACTATCACCTGGATCTCCTTGCCCTCCACTTCGCGGCGGGTCAAGTCCTGCTTCTTCTCCTCTCGGAGCTTTCGCAGCTGCTCAAGGGTCATCTTCGCCATGTATCCGTCTCCTTTCGTCTAATCGTCGTCTTCCATCGAGGCCAGGTAGTCCCTGAGCAGCGCCAGCGAGGACGCCCGCTCGAGACCGCCGACCGCCTCGGACAGCTCGCTCCGCCTGAGCTCATAGGAGCCCCGCGGACTCTTTCGCCGGATCAGCATCTCGTGATCCCCGGGAAGGCAGAGAAGTCCGAGGAGGAGGGAGGGAATCTCCCCCGCCGGAGGACTGTCCACGCTCGCCGAGGGGAAGGCGAACTCTACCTTCGTTCCCTTTCCCTTTTCGGACTCTATCGCCCAGCGCCCTCCCGCCAGCTCGACCGCCTGCGCGAGGAAGGGTAAGCCCAGGCCGACTTTCCGGCCGGCGTGCTTGGTCCCATCGGTATAGAAGGGATCCAGCGCCCGCGCCTTCTCCTCGGCGGTCATGCCGCGCCCGTCATCGCGAACGCTGACCCGGAAGCAGTCCTCGGACTCGTCCAGGTCCAGGATCACCTCGCGGGGCCCGGCCTCGACCGCGTTCTCCGCGATGTCCAGAACGTAGTCGCCCAGGCCGTAATGCATCGCGTTCCCCCGGGGGCTCGCTTATTTATCCCTGTATTTGGCTATGATTTCGGGGAGCTCGTCCTTGGTGACCTTGCCGAAGACCTCGTTCCCGATCATGAGGACGGGCGCCAGTCCGCAGCAGCCGAGGCAGCGCACTTCGTCGATGCTGAAAAGGCCGTCGTCGGTAACCTCGTCGCCTTTAATGCTGAGGATCGCCTGAGCCTCGTCTATAAGATCCTGGGAGCCCCTGAGATAGCAGGCCGTACCGAGGCAGATAGCGAGCTTGTGCTTGCCGGGCTTCGTCGTCTTGAAATAGTGATAAAAGGTGATGACGCCATAGATCTTCGCGAGCGGAAGCCCGATCGAGCGGGACAGCTTTTCCGCCGCCTCCCGTGGAATATAGGAAAATTCCTCCTGGATGCGGTGGAGCATCATGATGAGGCTTCCCGGCTTCGCTTTCCACTCATCGATGAAAGCGCTGAGCTCCTTGGAGAACTCTATTTGAGCCATCTGCATTCACAACCCCCATAGATAAAAAAATATCGATATTTTGTCAGCGCCAGTATACGAAAATGTCCAAAACGTGACAAGAGAGGTCCCACGGCCTTCGTATCTCACCTTCCGGCCAGGCGCTTTTCGCGTATATACTGGAGGCATGAGTACGAAATGCCTCCTGCGAGCGATCCTTACGGAGGCGTTCCTGCTATTCTTCGCCGCCGCGATCGGCGCGGAGACCGACGCGATCCCCGACTTCGCATATCGCGTAGGTTCAGGGGCCGTCCTCCTGCGCGGCCCCTGGGAGCGCTTCGACGGGCCGACGACCGACGGCCTGCCTGAGGGAAAGGCGACGCGCATCGTCGACTTCCCGCTTCGACAGAGGAGCCCCGGAGCGGACTCCTCCGCCGGCCCGGCAGCCTACCGCATCGGTATCCGCCTCCAGGGCGACTGGGCCGGCGGGCGGCTCGCGCTGCATATCCCCGCTTTCTCGGGCATCGAAGCGGTATATGCCGACGGGCTGAGGCTCTACGATGCGGCGCGCGACCCCGCGGCTCCGCCGCTCCTCCTTTTTGACGCCGTGGGCGCAAAGGTATCCCTCGTCCTTAAGATCCCGGCTTCCGCTCCGGGCCTCGAGGCGGCGTCCTTCTTTCCGTCATTCGTCGTATTCGGCGCTCCCGATTCCGTGAGTCGCGAGAAGGCCCTCTTCGGCCTGGCCGCGGCGATCCAGGACGGGTTCCTGATAATTGCCGGGCTTTTCGTATTCGTCCTATTCATGTTCTGGAAGAAGAACAGGGATTTCCTGGCCTACTCGATCTTCCTCATCGTCGTCGGCGCCTGCTACTTCTTCAAGGACGGGGCGCTGTTCTTCTATCTGCCGCTCGGCGCCGTTCGAGGCTACGCCGAGGCCGCGAGCCTCGTCGCCATCGACCTGCAATACTTGGCCCTCACCTTCTTCATACGCACGCTGTACGGCGACCGCCTAAGGGCCGCCCTCGCGCTTCCTTTATACGCGATTCCCGCGGCGCTCGCCGTCGGCGCGATGACCCTCCCCTCGCTGCTCGGAGCCGATTACATCGGCTCCGAGGCCTATTGCTCCCTATTCGGGCTCGCAGCCCTCTTTTTCTTCGTCCGACTAGCCGCGAAGGGCGATAGGAAGGCGCGATGGCTCATACCGGCTTTCGTCCCGGCGCTCGCGGCGCTGGGCCTGCGGCGCTTCGGCCCCGAGAGCATTTGGAACGCCTACCTCATGGAGCCTACGGCCGTCGCGATCTTCGGCATCGTCGTCATGCTCATGCTCGTGAAGAAAGTGGCCGACACATTCGAGTCCGCGGGCGCGCTGACTGAATACGTCGACTCGGTGACGCGCACGGTGAAAAGCTTCATCCCCACCGAGTTTCTCGAGCACCTGAACAAGACGGACGTCATCGACCTCCGGCTGGGGGACCACGCGAAGAAGGAGATGACGATCTTCTTCTCCGATATCCGTGCCTTCACCGAGCTGTCCGAGGGACTGACCGTCGAGGAGAATTTCGCCTTCATCAATTCCTACCTGGCCCGCGTGGTGCCCATCATCAAGGAGAACGGGGGCTTCGTGGACAAGTACATGGGCGACGCGATCATGGCCCTCTTCCCCGGCCCGCGCGGGCCCGACGAGGCCATACGCTCCGCGATCGCCATGCAGTCCAGAATGGTCGAGTACAACGGGCACAGGGCAAGTGTGGGCTACAGGCCTATATCCATGGGCGTCGGCATCCATACCGGCGACCTCATGCTCGGCGTAGTCGGCGTGACCGATCGGATGGAGAACACCGTCATCTCCGACGCCGTCAACCTATGCTCGAGGCTCCAGGCCATCACCAAGGCCTTCAATATCGCCCTCGCGATCTCCGAACAGGCGTTCAAGGAGCTCGAGGATCCGGGCTTCTACAAGTACCGGTTCATCGGGAGGGTCAAAGTCAAGGGCAAGGCGGCCCCGGTCTCAGTCTTCGAGATATTCGACGGCATCGCCCCGGAGCTCTTCGAGCGTAAGATGAAGGCCAATACCTTCTTCGAGCAGGGGATGCTCTCCTATTACCAGAAGGACTTCGCCGGGGCGATGTACTATTTCAAGAGGGTCCTCGAGACAATACCCGAGGACGGCGCCGCGGGGTTCTACCTCGACAATTGCATGACGAAGGCCACGCCTTGAAGGAGGGATCGACGGGCAACAAGCTATCCTTCGGGGTCGACTGGTACCCCGAGCAGTGGGACGAGAGGATGTGGGCCTCCGACGCCGACCGCATGAGGGCTTACGGCATCGATGTCGCGAGGATCATGGAATTCGCCTGGTCCCTGCTGGAGCCGTCGAAGGGCCGGTACGACTTCTCGCTCTTCGACCGCGCGATAGACGTCCTGGCCGAGCGCGGGATCGGCGTAATACTCGGGACGCCGACGGCGACCTTCCCGGCCTGGCTCCTGGACGAAGGCGACGTCCTTCAAGTGGCCCGGAACGGGACGAAGCGCGACTTCGGCACGCGGCGCATGGGCTGCTACAACAGCCCGGCGTACCGCGAGGCCTCGCGCGGGATCGTCGAGGCCTGCGCGGAGCGTTACGGCCGGGATCCGCGCGTCGTCGGCTGGCAGGTCGACAACGAGTTCGGGCACGAAGGCTCCGACCGCTGCGTCTGCGACTCATGCAAGGAGGCCTGGCACGCCTGGCTCGCCGTTCGCTACGGCTCGACGGATGCCATGAACGCCGAGTGGGGCAGCGTCTTCTGGGGCGCTAGCTTCTCGCGCTTCGACCAGGTTCCCGTGCCGCGCGACCAGGTCGCGACCCATTTCAATCCGGGACTCCTCCTGGACTACGACCGCTTCTGCTCCGATTCGGCGACCGCCTTCCTCGACGAGCAGGTCGCCATCCTCCGCGCCGCCAAACGTCCCGGGGCCTTCATCACGACCAACCTCTACCCGCCGCCTCTGTCCAACGCGATCGACCTGGAGCGCCTGACGCGCGACATGGACTTCGCGAGCTGGGACAACTATCCCGTCTGGGGCGACCAGGACGAACCCCTCCCCTACGTCGCCCAGGCCCTCGCGGAGTCCTTCATCCGGGGCCTCTCCGACGGCGGTTTCACGGTGATGGAATCGTTCTCGGGCTTCCAGGGCCACGTTTGCCTCGGCTACCTTCCTCCGGAGCGCCAGGCTGCCCTCTGGACCAACCAAGCCATAGCCAGGGGGGCCGACCGCATCGTCTACTTCAGGTGGAGGACGGCGCCCTACGGCCAGGAGCAGCTTTGCCACGGCCTCTTCGACGGCGACGACGCCGAGACCGAGCGAGCGCGAGTCCTGCGCGAGAACATCCGAGCCGTAAGGGCTCCCTTTTCGCGCTTCGCCTCGACGCCGATGGAGTGTCCCGCCTGCCTCGTCTACTCCAAGGACGACGCCCGCGTCCTCACCGAGCAATACCTGTCCAAGGGTCTGTACCTCAGGCCGGTGGAATGGGCCCAGGCCGGATACGACATGGAGATGATCAAGTGGTTCGCCCCCTACGTCGTCTTCAACGTAAACGCGGACGTGAAGAGCGTCGATTCGGTCGACGTCGAGAAGTACAGGATAATAAGCCTGCCGCTCTACCAAATGGCCGATCCCGAGCTGGTCGCGCGCCTGGACGCCTGGGTCGAGAAGGGCGGCCACCTCGTGCTGGGCTACAGATGCGGGACGCGCGATATGCGAAATTGGAACATCGGAAGCCCTCTGCCCGGACTCTTCTCGGAGATGGCCGGCGTTCGCGTCCCCCGCTTCGAGTCGCTCAACGCCGGCAAAGCGGGCATCAGGGTGGGCCTCGTCCCGGCGAAGGGCGAAGTATGGGCCGACATAATCGAGCCCACGACGGCGAGGCCCATCGCGACTTGGACGGATAGGCGCAAGTTCTATTCGGGACTCCCCTGCGCGACGGTAAACGCCCGGGGAGCGGGCAAGGTGTGGTACATCGGCACCAGCCCGGACGCCCTCGGGATATTCCTCCTCTATCGGCGCATCCTGAAAGAGGCGAAGGCCGGGGCCGCTTTCCGCGGCATGGGGATCGAGGTGATCGAGAGGCGCGCGGAGGACGGAGGGACCGTAAAGGTGATCCTCAACCATAACGCCAAGGCGAAGCGCATCCTCGGCAAGAGGATTCGGCCTTTCGGCTGGGAGGTGATAGGATGAGGGATCCGAAGGAAAGCGAATCGGCCGCGGCGCTCAACGCGCGCGGCATGGACCTCACGGCGGGGGAACGCTACGAGGAAGCCGTCGCGGCCTTCGACCGCGCCCTCGACCTGGAGCCGAATAACGCGGGGCTACGGTACAACCGCGGCGAGGCTTACCGAAGGGCCGGCCGCTCGGCGGAGGCGCAGGCGGACCTCGAGGCGGTGCTGGCCGCAGAAGGGGAATCGGCCGACATCCTGCTGGCCCTCGGCCTGGTCGCCTACGAGGCCGACGAATACGAATTGGCCGCGTCACGATACGAGCGCGCCCTCGTCCTCAGGTCGGACTATCCCGAAGCCTGGAACGATCTCGGCGTAGTCGAGTTCCGCCGCGGCGAGTATTCGAGGGCCAGGAAGGACTTCGAGAAGGCCGTGGCATTGGCTCCCGGCTACGCCGAGGCATGGCTCAACCTCGCCGACAGCTATTCCGAGTTGGGCATGGACAAGGAAAGGCGCGACGCCCTGGCCAAGGGCAAGTCCCTCGGCGCGGGGTATGAGGACGAAGCATAGGGCAGGGCGAGATGAGTCATTCCTATTGACCGCGATACCGAGCCTCGGTATCCTTCCCCTCCTTAGGGCCTGTCTGGCCGACGGATGGAGCGAACACGCTAGTTTCCCTGTACGAATTCTTCCGCGGAGCGGCCGGGTTCTCTCTCATCGTAGGAGGGCTTTCCCTCTCGATCGCGCCGGGAAGGGACAGGGCTCGCCAGCGCCTGGGCCTGCTCTTCGTCTCCGCAGGGTTCCTGTTCTGCCTCAGCGCGCTGGATCCCGTGCTCCGAATACCGACCGATCCGAGCAACCTGCTCATCGTCTTCGCCATCCTCGCCTTGAGCCAGGCCTTTCTCGAGATAATCCTGTACCTTTTCGGCGACGAGCGCACTCGCGGCATGACGCGTCGGGTCAGCCTCATCGGTATCGCATGGTCCCTCTTCGTCTGGGTCCTTCCCTTCCTCGACTACCTGATGAAGTGGAAGCCGATCGAGCGGAGCGTCGAGGACCAGGCGAGCCTCGGGCCGATTCACGCCCTGGCCTCGGTAGCGATCTACGCCTGGCCGATAGCGATCTCGGTAGTCGCATCGACGACGAGCCATTACTCCCTTCGCGATGTCCCGACGCACGCGCCGGGAACGCAGTTCCTCGTCCGCGGGACCTTGGCCCTCGTGCTGATCCTGTGCGCGATTTCGGCGGGAGCGGCCATGGACTTCGCCCCGCTCTACCGGGCGGGCCACACGGCGCTCGAGCTTCTCCTCCTGTGCTGGCTTCTCTTCGCGTCGGCGCGTCCGGACCTCTTCAGCCGGGCGCGCCGCGAGATCCAGGAGACTCACGAGAAGAACCTCCTACTAAGCGACGAGGAGGCGCTGGCCATCGGGGAACGGATCTCCAGGATCCAGTCGAGCCCCGAGGTCCTATGCCGTACGGGGCTCGACTTGCGAAGCCTCGCCGCGATCATAAAAGTACCGTCCTATCGCCTCTCCGCCTATTTCAACAGCAGGCTTAAAATGAGCTTCCCCGTCTGGCTCAACGGCTATCGCATCGAATTCGTGAAACGGCGCATCATCGAGCGGCCGAATCTTTCGATCCTCGATATCGCCCTGGAGGCCGGCTACAGCTCGAAATCCTCCTTCAACAGTCACTTCTCGCGAGTCTCGGGGATGAGTCCGAGCGCATACCGCCGTTCCGTCCCCAAGGCGATCGACCCCTAGGCCTTGCCCTCCAATCGCCGGGGCAGTACTTTATCCGTATGCAAGGGCCGCCCGTTCGGGGGCCTCGGGCACGCCGCTCCGTACGGAGGGCGAACAGCGTTCCGCGCGCGCGGATATTCCCCGCCGCGGACTTCCTCGCTTTGGGAGGATATTATGGGTCACTACGACAGAGGCTTCGATTTCGGCGGCTCGCTGGACGAATTCATTCAGATGGCTCGCGAGTTCGGCGAGAAGATGAAAAACATGGCTCCCGAGATGGATCCGCTCTTCGAGCACTGCTGCGGCTCCGGCATTCGCGATGATCGATGGCGCTCGTACTTCTACCCCCCCGTCAACATCTACGCCAAGGCGGACGGCAGCTTGGTCCTCGAGTTCGCCCTGGCGGGCTTCGAGGAGAGCGCAGTTTCGGTCACCTTCCAGGGCGACTACCTCGTCCTCGCCGCCAAGGCCGCGGCCGGGAGCGAAGACGGCGACGAAGGACGATTCTCGAGGCGCGGATTCAGGCCTAGGGATATCGAGAGGCAGAAGTACCGCGTCCCCGCCGAGGACTACGCTCAGGAACTCGCGAAGGCGGTGTTCAAGAACGGAGTACTCACCGTGACCGTGCCTCCGAAGAAGAGCGAGGGCTCGGACATCAAGATAGAGATCGTCAAGGAAGGCGATTAGGCTGCTGGATGAGTATCATGAGAGGCCGCCTAAGCTTGGGCGGCCCCTCGGAAGGGCGCGGGAGGGACTTGTGAAAGGCAATCGCATGTACGTCGATATCGGCACGATTCTCGACGAGGTATTCGACGCTGCCAAGAGCTTCGGCGCCAATTTCCAGGATATGGGCGAGAAGATGGGGGAAAAGCTGGGTCCTAACTTTAATGTTCACGTGAACGCGGGCCCCGGGGCCAAGCCCTGGTTCGACGCGGGCCAGGACGAGAACGCCGACTACTATCCGGGCTATTCCTACCCGCCCATGAACATCTATCTGACGAGCGAGCGGGGGATGGTGTTCGAATTCGCCCTGGCGGGTTTCGACGAGAAGGACATATCCCTCACATTCCAGGGCGACTACATGGTATTCAACGCCAAGATAGGCCTCGAGGACCTGCCCGAGGACGATGTGCGGTACTTCAAGCGCAGGCTCAAGCTCAAGGACGTCGAAAAGCAGAAGTACTACGTGCCGGCCGACAAATTCGCGCAAGACAAAGTAAGGGCAGTCTTCCGAAACGGCATCCTCAAGGTCACGGTTCCTCCCAAGGAGGAGACCGATACTCCGGAGGGCATCAAGATAGAGATCCTCAAGGAAGGCGAATAGCCGCGGCCGCGCTAGCGGCCATACAACCCATTCCTTGCGGCTATATAGCGAAGCGCTCGCGGAGGATCAGGTCAGCGCGGCATCAGGCCGCGCTTCTCGAGATAGGACTGCAGCTCGGACAAGTGCGTCGCTATAAAGAGCGCGCAGTACGCCGTAAAGGCCGCGCCGAGCACCAGGGACAGATACAGCAGGTAACCCGAGCCGAAAACCGATTTGAGGAAATCCGCATCCTTGCCCAATAAAGGCAGGAGAACCATCGATAGGGCGAGCACGGCTCCGGGAAAGAGCCAGTCGCGGATGGCGAAGTCCTGCTTCGGCGGCGGCATGAGCCTGACGGAGGCCATGATGCGGTCCTCGACGCGGCCGTCAAGCTCCGAAGCCCCGACGTCGCGATAGACGCGCAGAGCCGCCGCGACCCGTTCCGCGGCGGCGCGGCACGAACGACAGCGCGCGAGGTGCCACCGCAGGGCCAGGCCGTATTCCTCCCTGGAGTCGAGTTCGTCGAGCCGCTTAAGCGCCGCTTCGTGCCGCATCCCCATCCTCCCGCATCCCTTCCAGCCGTTCCCGCAGGATCCGCTTCGCGCGGAACACGTGCGACTTTATCGTGTTCACGGGAAATCCCGTGATCTCGCTAATTTCAGAATACTTCAGGTCGTAGTAAAAATAAAGCTCGATGCAGAGTGCCTGCCGGGGCGGCAGCTCCGCCATGGCCTCGCGCACCGTTCGGGCGGTCTCCTCGCGCAGGTGCACGTCGTCCGCGCCCGGCGCACCCGATATCTCCATGTCGGGATCCAGGGAAAGCTGATCCCGCTTCCTTTTCTTGGAGTTGATCGCGGTGTTGTACGCGATCCGGAGGAGCCAAGTCGAGAAGA
>CAZBGA010000057.1:0-27431 GCA_964491385.1 uncultured Treponemataceae bacterium
TGGCATTCAAGAGGTCGCCGGTTCAATTCCGGCCACCTCCACGAATAAAAAAGGTTACCGCATCGCGGTGACCTTTTTTATTACCCGAGTGGACGGAATTGAAGGGCAAGCGCTCCGATCTACGCCCGATCATTTAAGGGTGTAGATCGGTAGAGCGAGCATGGATGCGAGCGAGAGCGCTTGCCCCGGCCCGGAAGGCCAAGACAGGATGTCAAGGCCTGGAGGGCATTCCCGGCCTGCCCTGGACGACCGGCCGATCTTAGATGATATTGCTATAATGCCGTTTGCCTCGGCTCTCCGGACCATTTTAGGCCTCTGCCTCTTCGAGACGATCTCGAGCATCGATAACGCGATAATAAATGCCGAGATCCTCGCGGGCATGGGCCGAAAATCGCGGAAGTGGTTTCTCACATGGGGCATCCTGCTCGCGGTGCTCGCGGTCAGAGGCCTCTTGCCCTGGCTCATCGTTTGGGGCGTCGTTCCCGGGATCGGTCCCGTTGCCGCCTTCATGGCCGCCTTCTCAGGCGACCCTTTCGTGCGAGAGGCCGTCGAGACGGCAAAGCCCGCCCTATTGGCGGCCGGGGGAGTCTTTCTCCTCCTGCTTTTCCTCCACTGGCTCTTCCGGGAACCGAAGGCCTTCGGCCTGCCCGGCGAGCGCTTTTTCCTCGGGCAGGGCCGATGGTTCTACGCTGCGGCCTTCCTTCTAATAGGCGCCCTCCTCTGGCTTGCGAGCGAGTCCGGGATCAGACAGGCCTTCGCCGTAACCCTAGGCTCGACGGCCTTCTTCATAGCCCGCGGCCTCAAGCGGAAGGCCGAGAGACAGGAGTCGAGGCTCCTCGACTCGGCGATGTCCGACATCTCGAAGCTCCTCTACCTCGAAGTCATCGACCTCACGTTTTCCTTGGACGGCGTACTCGGCGCCTTCGCGTTTACCCTCTCCGTACCGATCATCCTCGTCGGCAACGGTCTCGGCGCGGTCATCGTCCGTCGGATCACGGTCGGGAACATCGAGCGCATCAAGAGGTACCGTTTTCTGAAGAACGGCGCGATGTATTCGATACTCGCGCTCGGCGCCGTCATGACCTGCGGTGCCTTCGGCCTGCCATTGCCCGAGTGGCTCTCGCCCCTGACGACCTTCCTCATCGTCGGATTCTTCCTCGCCAGGTCCTTGACCGATGCCGGAGGCGCGGGCGACCGCGGCGCCGAGCGGCCTTGAAGGTCGCCTCCGGGAGCGATACAATCTTCTTGAATCGGCCCCGGCAGAAAGCGCCCCGCGTAGCCGCGGGGCATGCCGGAACGAAGCGGAGAACGCCAGTGTCCGACGACATAGATCCCGAGATTGCAGCGCTGATCGGAGGCTCCGTCGAGGAATACCGACCCGGGACCCCGTCTCCGTCCGCCGCCAGATCGCCTTCCGGGGCGCCCCTACCGCCCGATTTCAGCTCGCTCTTCGGCGACATGGACGCGAGCGCGGAACCCCGGAACAAGCAGGAATTCGACGTCGACCTGACGCGCAAGGGCTTCGCGCGCGTCGAGAGGATAGAAGCGGATAAGCCATCGGCATGGTTCACGGACCCCAATTACTACAAGACGGTGCTCGGCGGGGAAGGTGACGAGGCCACGAAGCTCCATGAGCTCCTGGGCAAGTACCTCAAGGCCACCGACCCCAAGGACAAAGGCGTATATCGCCAGCAGATCGTGACTGCCTATTGGTACCTGGCCTCCAGGCTCGCCCTCCACTCGATCGGCGCCCAGGCGCCGATGGCCAAGAAGGTGGCCGTCCGATTCGCCGCAATCCTGCCCAACCTTCTCTCGCCGGATATGGCCGAGGCCTTCCACCGCGTCATCTTCGACAAGGACATCGACGAGCCGGTCTATTACGTCGACGAGTGGATGCGGGCGGTGGCCGGCGGGATGGTGAGCGCGAGCGCCACGGACGAGGTCAAGCCGAGGGCGAAGGACGGCGACGACAGGTCCCGGTTCGCCCTCCTCATCCAGCGCGCCCAAGGCAAGCGCGACGCCTCCGAGGGCATAATGAAGGCCAAGGCCGAGGAGAGGCGCCAGCTCGAGTCCCTGCTCAAGGAGCGCGTCGAGGCGATCTGCAGCCACCAGAGCCATCCCAGCCTCCTCAACGTGCCGGCCCCCTACACCGAATCCCAGAAGAAGACGATGAGCGAGCTCTACGAGGTGATCCGCAAGATGCTCTCGGTCGACAAGGAGCTGATGCAGACGATCGGCGAATTCGACAAGGCCGGCGAGGACCTCACGAGCGTCCAGGAAAAGGCGGGGGCGCTCGGCCAGGACGCCAGGGCCGACATGCAGACGCTCGCCCAGGAATTCGACACGCTCCGCCAGATGACGAGACTCTGCATAGGCCGTCAAGGGAACCACTTCCCCCTGCTGTCGCGCGAGTACTTCCACGGCGGCATCAAGGACGTCGCCACGCGCGAAAACGTCGTGCGCGCCCTCGCCGCGATAGAGGCGATAGATTGCGAGGCCTTCTGCAGGCCCTACAAGAGCGCCCTCAACAGGATAGTCCCCTTCGTCCTCCTGGTCCCCTGTTACGGCGATTCGGGCGTGTGCTGGGAGCCTTTCGACAACCACAACCGAGCGACGAGCCGGGGCCGTATCGCGATTCCGATGTACCCGAAGAATCTCACGCTCGCCGTGCTGACGGCGGTGGCCGACCTCCGATGGCAGGTCGCCAAGGAAAAGGCCTCCTACTACTGGATGGAGGAAGGGCTCACCGGCAACTACTATCAGTGGTTTCAATCCCGGAAGATACGCGGCGACGTCAAGGAATACTTCATCCAGGACTACCTGGTGTGGGTCACGAAGGAGTCTGAGGGCATCCAGAAACTGGACAAGGAAATCCGCGGGATATTCTGGCGCTATATGCCCTTCTCCAAGGAGATCAAGGAGAAGCTCAAGACGCGCAGCTACGTATACCAGGAGCTCTACCAGAAGGACGTTAACCGCTCGATGTCGGACGGCTATTGATCGAAGTTGACACTATGGAGGGCGATGTCTATACTCCTGCCCTCAGGAGGACGATATGGAGCCCATCAGCCGCAGGTACCGCGATCGCATAATGCGGATGATGGGCGTTTCGCGGGGCCAGACCGTCGTCTCCGACAAGAACGTGCATCAGCCGGGCAATCCCGAAGTACTGCCCTACATAGATTCGATGATCGCCGAAAACCTCCTGCCGGGTTCGGGCATCCGCGGGATGGAGCACCTCGAGGAGCTGCTCGCCTCGGCGAAAGCGGGCACTCCCTCCCTCCTTCTACTCGAGCACTATTCCAACTTCGACCTGCCCGTGTTCCACTACCTCCTTCGCCGGGCCGGACCGTCGGGAGTCGCCATCGCGGACGCGCTGCTCGCGATAGCCGGAATAAAGCTCAACGAGTCGAACCCGGTCGTCCTGGCCTTCACCGAGGCCTACTCCCGGCTGGTCATCTATCCCAGCCGCTCGATCGAGATAATCCAGCGAAACCTCAAAGACCCCAAGGAGATGCTGGCCGAAGTCATGAGGAGCACCACCGTCAACCTAGCCTCGATGCGGGCCCTCCTCGAGCTCAAGAAGCAGGGTAACATCGTCCTCGTCTTCCCCTCGGGGACCCGCTATCGCCCCTGGGACCCGAACAGCAAGCGAGGCGTACGCGAGATCGCGTCCTACATTAAGTCCTTCTCGAAGATGTGCCTCGTCGCGATCAACGGCAATATCCTACGACTGAACACCGACGACGGGGGCATGGAGGACGACCTCGTCTGCGAGGACCGCGTCGTCTACACCGCGGGACCCGTCATCGACTGCCCGTCGTTCCGCGAGCATATGAAGCATATGCATCACTTCCGCGAGGACAAGAAGCAGGCCATGGTCGACGAGGTCATGACCCAGCTCGAGCGGCTGCACGAGGCCGCGGAGAAGGATCGTCTCGCCCAATAGGAATTCGTCAGAAGACTGCGTACGGAATCGCCTCGGTCACCATCACCCTCGCGCGGACCTGGGCCGTATAGAAACCGCCGATTATCGCCATCGAGGGTGGTCGGTCGAAGACCACCCTCCCCTTCACGAGGCGGGGCTTGTTCGGCTCCAGGCCTTGCAGTAGGGAGCGCACAGCGGCCCTGAGGCCGTCTACGTAGGCGGCACGACGGCCCTTGACGCCGCGGTCCATGTCGGCCTTCCCGACGCCCTGGGCGCCTTGCCAGGGATCGCTCGAGTAGCTCTCCATGAGCGAGACGAGGCCCGCGTCGGGCCGGTACTGAGCGAGGGAATAGAACCGGTCGAGGCTGTCCGGGAGCGACGGAGACGCCGAGGCGGGAGATGACTCGACCGCGAGGCTCAGCTCTCCGGGCGCCAGGCTCTGGATAGGCAGGACGTCGAAGCGCTCCGCGAGGGCCCTCGTCTTATCGTAGGGCGTATAGCTGAACTCGTAGCCCCAGATCATGCCGCTGAAGACCCAGGCCGCCTCGTCGAGGATGCGCCTGCGCGCCTCGTCGGGACCGACGGGCCATTCCTCTCCCACGCCGGCCACGGGCTCGACGTCCGCCCAGAACTCGGAGCGGAGGACCTCCTTCCTGTCCTGGGCGGCGCAGGGCCCCGAGGCCAAGATCGCCCCCGCGAGGAGCAAGGCCGCGGCCGGGCAGGGGCGGAGCGGCATGCCTAGCGTCGCGGGAAGAATCGACGCCAGGGATTCACTCCGAAACGGGCGAGGAAGTACAGCCAGCCGAAGGCGAAACCGGCCAGGTGGGTCAGGTGGGCGACGCCGTTCATCAGGCCGAAAACCTGAGAGAAGAGCTCGATCAGGGTATAGCCGAGGACCATGAGTGGCGCGCGCATCGGGATGATGCCCCAGATCAGCACCTGCGCGTTGGGCTGGAGGGTCGCGAAGGCAAGAAGGACCGCGAAGATGGCGCCGGAGGCCCCGAGGAAGGGGATGTCCGCGCCGCCGGTGAAGAGGTAGGCGGCGAAGGTGAAAGCGCCGGCGAGGAAGCCGGTCAGGAGGTAGTAGAGGATGAATTCCTTGGAGCCCAGCTCCTTCTCGACGGCGGTGCCGAAGAAGAGGAGGCCGAGCATGTTCACGAGGAGGTGTGTCAGGTTCGCGTGGACGAACATGTAGGTGAAAGGCTGCCACACGAAGCCGTAGAGGACCAGGACGGGGGTCATCGCCAGGTAGCCGTCCAAGCCGCTGCCGAGGATGAACTTAAGGGCGAATACGAGGACGTTGATCGCGATGAGCCAGATCGAGAGATTGCGGAAGGTGTAGCCGAAGGGCCGCCGGATCGGCGAATTACGAATCATAGCTTCACTTTACGGAATTCCGGGCCCGTAGACAAGCGAGGCCCCGGGGCATACATTCTGCGGCGGGAGGGATAGAGGTGGCCGCCGCCGCGCCCAATTGCCTCAAGTGCCTGCATTTCAGGATAACCTGGGAACCGGCCTTCCCCCGCTCCTGCCTCGTGTTCGGCATCAAGAGCCGCAACCTTCCCTCGCTCGAGGTGTTCGCCGCCACCGGTACGCATTGTCCCTCCTTCGAGCTAAAGCCGGGCCTGCGATAGTAGCGCTCAATATTCGGCTCCCTTCGTCAGCTTGGACCTGAGGAAGCGATAGACGAGGAACTGGTAGACGATGACGATGGGGACGAAGATCGCGGCGACGATGGCCATGAGTCTGAGGGTGTAGGGCCCCGAGGACGAGTTGAACGCCGTAAGGCTGGCCGAAGAGTCGAGGCTCGAAGGGATGAGATCGGGGAACAATCCCACGAGAGCCGTCGCGATGACGAGGACTATGGCGGCGCAGGAGGCCGCGAAGGCGCCCAGGGCCCGAGACCGCGCGTGGAGCGGCCTCACCGCGACGAGGGAGGCCACCGCGAGGACGGGGACGGCGAACCAAAGAGGCCGGGCCAGGAAATTTCCGTAGAGCCCGGTAGCGAACGCCGTCGCGACCAGGAAGGCGGCCGCGACGCCCAAGGCGACGAACCAGAGGACGGACGCGAGGGCGCGCGCCCTGTCGGCGAAGGGCCCTTCGGTGCGGTAGACCAGCCAGAGCGCGCCGTGCTGAAGGAAGAGCGCTATGAAGAGAACGGCCGTGAGCAGGCCGTAGCCGTTGAAGAGCATGAAGAACCCGCCCCGATAGCCGTCTTTCGCGATGGGCAGCCCCTGGAAGATGTTCCCGAAGCCGAGGCCGAGCACGAGGGGCGCCGTGAAGCTCGAGACCGCGAGGGCCCAGTCCCACACCGATCGCCATCTCGCGCCCTCCAACTTGTTGCGGAACTCGATGGAGACGCCGCGCACGATGAGGGAGAACAGGATGAGGAGCATGGGCAGGTAGAGGAAGCTGAACATCGACGCGTAGGTGAGCGGGAAGGCGGCGAAAGTCGCCCCTCCGGCGGTGATGAGCCACACTTCGTTGCCGTTCCAGACCGGGCCGATCGCGGCCAGGGCTAGGCCGCGCTCGTCCTCGCTCCTGGCGAGGAAATTCCGCAGCATGCCCGCGCCGAAATCGAAGCCGTCGAGCATGAAATAGACGGCCCACAATACTCCCCAAAGCACGAACCACAGAATCTGGAGCGTCATGTCGCCCCTCCTTTCATTCCTCGGTCTTGCGCGCGTACTTGACGAGCAGGAAGGCATCTACCGCGGCGAGGCAGCCGTAGAGGAGGACGAAGCCGACGAGCGATATGAGGACGTCGCCCGCCGTGATCGATCTCGAGACCGCGTCCTTCGTCCGGAGCAGGCCGTACACGATCCAGGGCTGGCGGCCGAGCTCGGCCAGGATCCAGCCGAGCTCGCAGGCGAGGTAGGGAAGGATTATGGCGAAGGGCATGATCCACAGGAACCAGCGCTTGGTCGCGAGCGTGTCCCTCAACGAGAACACCAGCGCGAGTAGCGCAAGGAGCACGAAGAGGAAGCCGAGGGCCACCATGATCCTGAAGCTCCAGAAGCTCACGGCGACGGGAGGACGCTGATCGGCCGGGAAGTCGAGGAGGCCCTTCACCGTCGCGTTCGGGTCCTGGTAGGAGAGGATGCTGAGCATGTTCGGTATCGGCAGGGCCTCTACGAGGTTGCGCTCGGCCTTGGGCTCGGGCAGCTCGAGCAGGTAGAAGGGAGCCGCCTTCACCGTGGTCCATTGCGACTCCATCGCGGCCAGCTTGGTCGGCTGGTACTCGGCCACCTGCCGCCCCGACAAGTCCCCCGCGACGATGATCAGCAGCGAGGCCGCGAGGCCGAAGGCGGCCCCGATCCTGAAAGACTTCTTGAACATTTCGACGTGCCTGCCGCGGAGAAGATGGATCGCCGAGATGCCCATCATGAAGAAGGCGGACAGGGTGAAGGCCGCGGTGCCCGCGTGGAAGAGCTTGATCCACGCGTAGGGGTTCCAGAGGAGGGCGCCGAAATCGACGAGCTGGGCCCTGCCGCCGACGAGGACGAAGCCGCGCGGCTTCTGCATCCAGCCGTTGGCCAGGAGGATCCACAGCGCCGAAAGGGTGCTGGCGACGGCCACCACCCACATGATCGCCGCGTGGACGCCCTTCGATACCCGGTTCCAGCTGAACATCCACAGCCCGATGAAGGTCGATTCGAGGAAGAAGGCCACCGTGGCCTCGATCGCGAGGGGGGCGCCGAATATGTCGCCGACGAATTTCGAATACTCGGCCCAATTCATCCCGAACTGGAACTCGAGGGTGATGCCCGTGACGACTCCGACGGCGAAATTGATTAGGAAGAGCCGGCTCCAGTACTTGGTCATCCGGAGGTAGATCTCGTCGCCGGTCCGCGCGTAGCGCGTCTCCATGAACGCGACCAGGGCGCTCATGCCGAGGGTCAGCGGCACGAACAGGAAATGGAATATCGCCACGGCGGCGAACTGGATGCGAGAGAGAGCCTCTACGCTCATGTGATCCCCCTCTGTCCCTCGAGTATCGCATATGGGAGATTGCCATTCCAGAGGAAACTTTCGTACACTGCCGGCCGATGGATGGAGACCACGACTGGCTTGGCGAGCGGGGCAGGCCGGCGCGGCGCCGATTGGGCCTGACTGTGGCCCTCGGGGAGCTCGCGGGGATCCTGCTCGTTATACAGACCGCCCTCCTCGTCGCGATAGGCGACAGGGCGATCATTGAGGGGCGCGCGACTCGCGAGCTCCTTCCCCTCTTCGCCGCCCTTCTCGGCGCGATCGCCCTTCGCGCCCTCGCGACCTGGGGGGTGAGGCGCTCGGCCTTCGAATGCGCGTCGGTCGTGAAGAAAGCGGTCCGCGGGGATCTGATCGAAGGGCTTAGGACCATAGGGCCGATAGCCCTCGCGAGGATGCATACGGGGGAGATCGCGGAAGTCGTCGTCGACGCGGTGGAGTCGCTCGAGGGTTATTATTCGGGCTACCTTCCCCAGCGGGCGATAGCGACGCTTTTGCCCTTCACGATCCTCGCCGTTGTCTTTCCCCTCGACTGGATCTCCGCCCTCGTCCTCGTCCTGACGGCCGTCTTCCTCCCGCTCAGCATGATCGTGATCGGCGAGGAGGCCCACGCCAGGAACCAGCGCCTGTGGTCCACGCTGGCGCGGATAAGCGGCCGTTTCCTGGACGCGCTGCGAGGCCTGGCCACGGTCAAGATGTTCGGCGCCTCGCGCCGCGAGACGGAAGAGATCGAGCGGAGCTCCGAGGAGTACCGACGCGCGACGATGTCGGTCCTGCGCATAGCCTTCCTCTCCTCCTTCATGCTCGAGCTCATCACCGCGGTCAGCATCGCCATAGTGGCCGTGCTCACGGGCCTCAGGCTCCTCTCGGGCGGAATGCGCTTCGCTCCCGGCTATTTCATCCTCCTCGTCGCGCCCGAGTACTTCCTGACGCTGCGGGCCCTGGGCACTCAGTATCACGTGCGCATGGAGGCCGCGAGCGCCGCCGGGCAGATCCGGAGACTCTTCGGGAAGATGGCCGCGACGGACGCTCCCGCGGCGCCCGCCGCTCTGACGGGGCCCGGCGCCGCCCCGCCTCGCGGGCGATCCGCGGCGGTCGAATTCACGGACGTCCATTTCGGCTACCCCGGAAGGCCGGTCCTCGAGGGCCTGACCTTCTCGGTATCCGACGGGGAGCGCCTCGCCCTCGTCGGCCCGAGCGGATGCGGGAAATCCACCGTCTTCAACCTGCTACTCGGCTTCGCCCTTCCCCAGAGCGGCAGCATCGCCCTCTTCGGCCGCGACATCGCGCTCATGACACGAGACTCGCTGTACGAAGGCATAGCCTGGCTGCCGCAGCGTCCGACGCTCTTCCGCGGCTCGATCCGCTACAACATCGGCCTCGGACGGCCGGGCGCCTCGGACGCCGAGATCGAGCGGGCGTCGCGCTTGGCCTACGTCGACGAATTCGCGGACGGCCTTCCCCGCGGCCTCGACAGCCCGGTCGGAGAGGGAGGGAGGAATTTCTCCGCGGGTCAGGCGCAGCGACTGGCCCTCGCCCGGCTCTTCCTGCGGGATCCGCGGCTCATCCTCCTCGACGAGCCGACCGCCCATCTCGATTCGGGGAGCGAAGAGTTCGTGAACGCGTCCATCGGCGCTCTCGCGGAGGGGCGCAGCATGATCGTCGCAACGCACCGTCCCCTCGCCTCCGCGGATCGCAGCCTCGCGATGAGGACGGCGGGATGAGGAACCTTCTCCGCCTCGCGAGGCTGATCGCCCCGCAATGGCGCCGGGTCGCCCTCGGCATCGCCCTGGCCCTCGCGACCGTCCTGGCCAACATCGGGCTCTTGGCCCTGTCGAGCTGGTTCATAGCCTCCATGGCGATCGCGGGCGCTCTCGGCGCGGCGATGGACTATACCCTGCCGGCCGTCGGCGTCCGCGCCCTCGCGATCATCCGCGCGACGGGGCGCTACGCGGAGCGTCTCGCCAATCACGACACGACTTTCCGCATCCTCGGCTCGCTCCGGCTGTGGTTCTACCGGCGGATCGAGCCCCTGGCGCCGGCGCGTCTGGCCGCCTACAGGAGCGGGGACCTCCTTGCCCGCATCCGAGCCGACATAGACACGCTCGACGATTTCTACGTACGGGGCATCGTGCCCGCCGTCGTCGCCATCCTCGCGGGGGCCTGCATCCTTCCCTTCCTGTCGCGCTTCGACCCCGCCCTCGCCTGGATAGACGGCTCGGGCCTGGCCGCCGCGGGCCTCGCGGCGCCGCTCGCCCTCGCCGCCCTCGCCGCCCGCCCGGGGCGCGATAGCGTGCTGCGCTCCGCGGAGCTGCGCGCCTCCGTCGTCGAGGAGATCGAAGGCATGGCCGAGCTCGTCGTCCTGGGCGCGGCGGGCCCGCGCGCCCGGCGGATGGACGAAGTCTCCGCGGGGCTCGACGAGAGCCAGAGAAGGCTGAGTTCGCTCCAGGGGATCGGCGAGGCCTCGATCGTGGCGGCGAGCTCCCTCGCCGTATGGGGCTCGGCCCTCGTCCTCTCCGGCGCGATCGGCTCGGGCGGCCTGCCGCGCGCCGACATGGCCATGCTCACCGTGTTTGCGCTCGCCAGCTTCGAGGCGATACTGCCCCTGCCGGGGGCGATCCAGAAGGCGGGAGAGATGGCCGCGGCCGCGGGAAGGCTCTTCGAGATAATCGACGCCGAGCCGGAGGTCCCGGCGCTTCCCGCGAGCTCGGGAGCGCGGGCCTCAATAGGCGGCGCCGCGCCACGGTCGCGGACGGCGCCGCCCCGCTCCGCCTCCCTCGCCGTCCGCGGCCTGCGCTTCCGCTACTCACCCGAGCTCCCTCCGGTATTCGACGGCCTTTCCTTCGATCTTCCCGCCGGCGCGAAGATCGGCCTGGCCGGCCCCTCGGGCGCGGGCAAGAGCACGCTCGTGAGCCTCCTCCTGCGATTCTGGGACTACCAGGGCGGGACGATCGAGCTGAACGGGCGCGATCTCCGCTCCTTCGACCCCGACGAGGCGCGCGGGTTCTTCTCGGTCCTGCCCCAAGCGCCCTTCCTCTATCACGCTTCGATCCGCGACAACCTCCTCCTGGCCGCCAGGCCCGAGGGCGGCGAACCCGATCCCGCGGACGAGGCGCGGCTCCTCGAGGCGGTCGAGGCCGCGCGGCTCGCCGAGCTCGTGTCCAGGCTGCCCGAGGGGCTCGACGCGATAGTCGGCGAGACGGGAAGGGCCGTATCGGCGGGAGAGATGCAGCGCATCGCGATCGCGCGCGCCTTCCTCAGGGAGGCGCCGATCTATCTCCTCGACGAGCCGACCGAGGGTCTCGACGACGATACGGCGGAGGCCTTGCTCGGGGCGATGGCGGAGCGCCTCGCGGGCAGGTCTCTCCTCGTCATCAGCCACCGCGAGCGCGACTTCCGGATCGCCGACTTCGTGCTGCGGGTCGGGCTCCGGGAGCAGGCCGGTCTGGATTCGCGGCCGGGCTTCGTGCGATAATCCTCCCTCCGGCGTCGGCCGGGCCATTCCGAGGAGGAGCATCGTGTACAAGCCGGTCGATCCGAAAGTCAGCTTCCCGAAAATGGAAGAGGACATAGTCCGATTCTGGGAATCGGGCCGGATCTTCGAGAAGTCGATTTCCCAGCGCGAGGGACGGAAGGAGTTCGTCTTCTACGACGGCCCCCCCTTCGCGACCGGCCTGCCGCATTTCGGGCATTTCGTCCCCGGGACGATCAAGGACATAATCCCTCGCTACAAGGCGATGCGCGGCTTCAAGGTGGAGCGCCGCTTCGGCTGGGACTGCCACGGCCTCCCCGTCGAGAACCTCATCGAGAAGGAGCTTGGCCTCGACTCGAAGACGGACATCGAGCGCTACGGCATCGCGAACTTCAACGAGGCCTGCAGGGCCTCGGTCCTGCGCTACGTTAAGGAATGGCGCGCGATCATGACCCGCGCCGGGCGCTGGGTCGACTTCGACCGGGACTACAAGACCATGGACCCCGACTACATGGAGTCCATCTGGTGGGTCGTAAAGAGCCTTTGGGACAAGGGCCTCGTCTACGAAGGCCACTACATACTCCCCTATTGCCCGCGCTGCTCGACCGTGCTCTCCAACCACGAGCTCGCGCTCGGCGGCTACAAGGACGTCCAGGACCCGGCGATCACGGTCAAGTTCAGGGTCAAGGCCGTCCCGGCCGGCAAAGGCCTCGAGGACATCGTCGGCGAAGCCGGCGGGGCCGGACCGGCTTTCCTCCTGGCCTGGACCACGACGCCCTGGACCCTGCCGTCCAACCTCGGCCTATGCCTCGGCCCGGACATCGACTACGTGCTCGTGCGCGACGTCGGAGCCGACGGCTCGGCGGAGCGCTTCATCCTGGCCGAATCCCGCCTGGGAGCGTACTACAAGGAGGGCGAGCGGCCCGAGATCCTGTGGCGCAGGAAGGGGACCGAGCTGGCGGGCATCGAGTACGAGCCCCTCTTCCCCTACTTCGCGGACCTGAGCGAGCCTCGCGACGGTAGTCGCGGCGCCTTCCGGACGCTCACGGGCGGGCACGTCACCACCGAGGACGGCACGGGGATAGTACACACCGCGCCCGGCTTCGGCGAGGACGACCACGAAGTGATGAAGGGGACCGGCGTACCGACGATCTGCCCCATCGACGCGGAGTGCAGGTTCACCGACGAGGTGGGCGACTACGCCGGCATCTTCGTCAAGGACGCCGACAAGGCGATCATGGACAGGCTCAAGGCAGAGGGCAAGCTCGTCCGGCGCGAGCAGATATTGCACGCCTACCCGCATTGCTGGCGCTGCGCCCATCCCCTCATCTATCGCGCGATCGGCAGCTGGTTCGTGAAGATAGGCCCGATCAAGCCGGCCATGCTCGCCGCGAACGCGAAGATCAAATGGGTGCCGTCGCATATAAAGGAAGGCCGCTTCGGCAAGTGGCTCGAGAACGCGCGAGACTGGGCGATATCCCGGAACCGCTACTGGGGGAATCCCCTGCCGATCTGGAAGTGTCCCGACTGCGGGAAGACTATCTGCGTAGGCTCGAAACCGGAGCTCGAGAGGCTCTCCGGCGTCAGGCTCTCGGACCTGCACAAGCACTTCGTCGATGAGGTCACCGTCCCCTGCTCCTGCGGCGGGACGATGAAGCGGATACCGGAAGTCCTCGACTGCTGGTTCGAGTCGGGCTCGATGCCCTACGCCCAGGTCCACTATCCCTTCGAGAACAAGAAGCATTTCGAGGAGCACTTCCCCGCGGACTTCATATCGGAGAGTCTGGACCAGACCCGGGGCTGGTTCTACACCCTCACCGTGCTCGCCGCCGGCCTCTTCGACCGCCCGGCCTTCCAGAACTGCATCGTATCCGGGATGGTGCTCGCCGCCGACGGCAAGAAGATGTCTAAGTCGCAGCGCAACTATACCGACCCGAAGGAAGTCATCGACAAATTCGGCGCCGACGCGCTCAGACTCTACCTCATGAACTCGCCGGTGCTCAGGGCCGACGACCTGTGCTTCACCGACGAGGGAGTGAAGGACGTGCTGAAAGGCATGCTGATCCCGCTCTGGAACGCCTACGGCTTCTTCGTCACCTACGCGAATATAGACCGGTATCCCGAAAGTATGGCCGAGGCGGCGATAGTCCCCGGCCCCGGCTCGGCCGGCGCGCGCAACCCCCTCGACCGCTGGATCCTCTCGATGTGCGAGGCCCTCGTCCTCGACGTGGGGAAGGCCCTCGAGGACTACGACCTGCAGGGCGCCATCGTCCCGATCGCGGACTTCATCGACAGTCTCAACAACTGGTACATCCGCCGCTCGCGCCGCAGGTTCTGGCGGGCAAGCGAAGCCGGCAGAGGCGTCGACGATGACAAGGCCGAGGCCTACGCGGTGCTCCGCCGCGTCCTCGTCCGCGTGGTCGCCGTGGCCGCGCCCTTCATGCCCTTCGTCACCGAGGAGATATGGCGCAACCTCCGCGCGGCCGGCCGCGACGGAGAGCCCGAATCGGTGCACCTCCGCGACTGGCCGGAATACGAGCCCGCCCTTCGCGACGAGGAGCTCGAGCGCAAGATGGCGTCGGTGCGGCACGCGGTCTCGATGGGCCGCGCCCTCCGCGTGCAGAACGACTTGAAGATCCGCCAACCCCTCTCTGCCGTGCACCTCGTCACCCGCGACGCCCGCGAGCGGGCCGTGCTCATGGAGATGGAGGAGATCCTCCGCGACGAGCTCAACGTCAAGCGCGTCGTCTTCCGCGACAACGAGGAGGAGCTCGTCGAGTACTCGGCCAAGGCCAACTTCCGCGTCCTGGGCAAGGAGCTCGGCAAGGACATGAAGGCGATGGCGGAGGCAATCGGACGCCTGACCGAGGCCGAGGTGGCCAGCCTCCTCGAGGGCTCGGTGCTCGAGCTCACCGCGGCCGGCAGGACGATCGAGGTTACGAAGGACAAGGTGGACATACGCCGGGCCGAGAAGGAGGGCCTCAAGGTGCTCAACGAGGGCAGCCTGACCCTGGCCCTCGACACCGAGATCTCCGAGGAGCTCCTGGCGGAAGGCTACGCGCGGGACCTCGTGCGCGGCGTCCAGAACCTCCGCAAGGAGGCGGGCCTCGAGGTGACCGACAGGATCAAGCTCGCCCTGGCCGGCGACGATTCCTTGAAGCTGGCCCTCGACTCCTTCGCGGACTTCGTCCGCTCCGAGACCCTTGCCGCCTCGGTGACCTGGTCCGACGGCCCCGGGGTTCCCGGATCCGCGGGGGCCTTCTCGGAGATCGAGGCCGGCGACAAGGTGTGGCGAGCGGCCGTCTCCAAGGCCTGAGCCCGAGGCACGGCATCCGATTGCGAGGGTGGCGATGATTCCCGAAAAAGTCAGGAAGGTGCTCGAGGCCAACGGCCTCGAAGCCCTGGAATTCGAGCCCGGCAGCACGCCCACCGCCGAGCTCGCGGCTGCGCGCATCGGCGTCGAGACGGCGCGCATCGCGAAGTCGCTGCTCTTCAAGAGCAAAGCGGGGGCCTACTTCATGGTGGTCTGCCCGGGCGACAAGCGCCTGCCTCCCGCGGCTCTCAAGCGCGCCGCGGGCTCCAAGCTCTCGATGACGGACGCCGACGAGACCGAGCGCGTGACCGGCTATCGGCCGGGCGGGGTATGCCCCTTCGCGGTCGAGGGGGTTGAGATCCTCCTCGACGAGGCCTTGGGCGTATACGCCACCGTCTACCCCGCGGCGGGAACGGACGCCACGGGGGTACCCGTAAACCTCGCCCAGCTCGCCCGCATAACGGGTGGCCGTCTCGTGGATTTCGCCGCCCTCGTCTAGGGCGAGGCGTCCCCGGACCGCTCCCCCCGGGGTTCGGCGGAGCCGGCTATTTCGCCTATCCTGTCCATAGTTTCCTTCGACAGGTAATGCTCGATGCGGCAGGCGTCCCGCTCCGCCGTCTCGGCCCCTACGCCGACGACGTTGCGCAGGAAGGCCGTGAGGAGATCGTGCCTGCGCCGGATCTCGGACGACGCCGATTTGCCGGCTGGGCTCAGGAATACCTCGCCGTAGTGCTTATGCTCGATCAGGCCCCTCCGCTCGAGCTCGTGCAGGGCGGTGTGCACGGAGGGCTTTGAGACGCCGAGCTCGCGGGCGATATCGGTCACGCGGGCCATCTTGGTCCTCTCGCGAAGCAGGCTTATCGTCTCGAGGTACATTTCAAGGCTTTCAGTCAAGGCAGGGCTCCGGGCGCGCGAATCGGCCTCGTCATCACGAGGATTATAGCAGAGCGTCCCGGCCCGGGCAAATCCGCGTCGCGAGTCTCGAGCTGAATTCGCCGCGCGAAGTCTTTCCCCGGCTCGGGCTTCATGATAATATTGTAGTATCTTCCCCAAAATGTCAGGAGGATGCCTATGATCCGAGTTAAAAAAACACTGAAGACCTTGCTTATACTGGCTGTAACCATCGCAATTTTCATTTCCTGCGCCACCAAGCCAAAGCCGCCCGCTCCCGAGCCCGTCGCTCCTCCCGCCCCGACGGCCCCCGCCCAGCCCCAGCCTCCGGCCGCTCCGGCCGTCAGCCAGGACGACCTCGACAAGCTCATGGCCGAAGCCAAGGATCTTAAGAAGAAGTCCTTCGACCTCAAATTGTTCGAGGTCCTGCCTGACGACTACAAGGCCGCCGAGGCCCTGTACGCGAAGGGCGCGAAGTCCTACGACGACAAGGACGCGCCCGCGGCCAAGGACGGCCTCGGCGCCGCCATCGCCGCGTACAAGGACCTCATCTCCCGCGGCATCGTAGACATCGCCGCCGCCAAAAGGAAGGACGCCGAGGACATGAAGGCCACGGCGATCAAGGCGGGCGCGGATTCCTCCCAGCCTGAGCGCTTCGGCGCGGGGGACGAGTCCTTCAAGTCCGGGTCGGATCTCGTGGACGCCTCCAAGTCCGAGGATGCCATTCCCGCCTTCGAGCAGGCGCTGCTCTACTACGAGCTCGCCTGGAAGCGGGCGGTCGCGGCCGATCTGAAGAAGAGCATCGAGGACAAGGACTACGCCAAGTGGGACTCGGGGAACTACCAGCTGGCCGACAACAAGTACCAGGCCGAGGACGGTTTCTGGTCATCGGGGAACGCGGCCGACAGGGCCTCCGGCGTCGAGGCCCTCGACGAGGCCATCCTCCGCTTCAACCTGGTCGTCCAGAAGGGAAGGGAGACGGCTGTCGCGACCGTAAAGGAGAAGACCGACGCGTCCAAGCAGCGCTCCGAGGACATCAAGGCCAACGTCGCGGTCAAGGACATGTACGATTCCGCGCAGGAGCTCTATACCGAAGGGTCGAGCGAGCTCGCGGCCAAGGACTACGAGGCCGCCGCCGACTCCTACGGCCGCGCCGGCTCCGGCTTCGACGAGGCCTATCAGGCGGCCTCCGAGAAACGGGCAACCGCCGAGGCGGCCATGAAGGAGTCCAACGACGCCACGGCCGAGAGCCAGCGCAAGGCCGAGGAGGCCCAGCCCCTCCTCCAAGCGAATTCGCCCGAGAATCCGCCCGCGACCTCGCCCTAAAAGAGGAAAGCCATGAAAAAGTCCCTACTGATACTATTAGCCATGGTCCTCGCCTCGGGCCTGTCGCTCGGGGCGCAGGCTCTTACGGACAATCCCGACTACAAAGCGAGCGTCGAGCTCAACGCCCAGGCCGTCCAGGCCTTCAACGAGGGCGACTACGACGCCGCGACGAATTTCGCCAATCAGGCCAAAGAGCGCGCCACCCTCTCGGATCAGTACGTCGCGAAGATGGTCGCCAAGGCCGCAGCCGACAAGGAGATGAGCAAGGCCAAGGCCGCGATGGCCCTGGCCGACGGCAACGGCTACAAGGATTCCTACGCGAGCCAATACCAGGCCGCGGCCGACCTCTATGCTTCGGCGCAGGCGTCCTACGCCAGCGAGGACTACCCGACCGCCGGCGACAAGGCCCGAGACACGGTCGCGGCGGTGCAGGCGATCGCGCAGGCCGACGCGGACGCGGCCATCGCCCAGGCAAAGTCGGCCATCGGCGCGGCCGAGGCCATCCAGGCGCCGACCAACTACCCGAAGGAGTACGCACAGGCCAAGACCTCCCTGGCGGACGCCGTCTCGGCCTATGACGGCCAGGATTACGTCACGGCAGCGCAGCGCGCGCGCGCCAGCGTCGCGGCCTTGGCCTTGGTCAAGGCCAAGAAGCCGTCCTGGCCCGCCGTATACGTTGTCAGGCTGATACCTAGCCGCCGCGATTGCCTATGGCGGATAGCCGAATACCCTTTCATCTACAACGACCCGCTCAAGTGGCCGACCATCTACGACGCCAACAAGAAGACTTTCCGCGATCCGGGCAACCCCAATCTCATCTTCCCGGGGCAGAAGCTCCGGATCCCGAGCATCAGGGGAGAGGCGCGGGAAGGCGCCTACGACCCGAGCCTGCAGTACGAGCCCTTCCCCAAGAAGTGACCGGCATTCCCCTGTTTTTCGAGGGGCTGTCCGGGAAGTAATCCCGGGACGGCCCCTTTTTTTCGCTCGAGCCGCCGCGGCTCAATACGCAAGAGCGCCGATTTGACCACATTTTCCGCGACAGTCGTTGTAGAATCGTGGGGCCCGAGGGCATCGAACCATCGGGTGAAAGGTCGTTTAGGCCATGGACGATACCACGTACCGGGTCTACCCATACCGCTGGGCGGTGCTCGCTTCCTTCATGCTGGTCAATCTCGTGATGCAGGCGCTGTGGATCGATTTCTCCCCGATCATGAGGGACGCGGCAGCCTACTACCGTGTCTCCGAATTGGCCGTCGGCCTCCTGGCCATGCTCTTCATGATCATCTTCCTCCCGACGTCGATCCCGGCCTCATGGGCGATCGATCGCTTCGGCTTTCGCAAGGCCGCCGGCCTCGGCGCGGCGATGATGGCCGTCTTCGCCGTCCTCCGCGCGCTGGCCGGCCCGAGCTACGCCCTGACCGTCGCGGGGACGGTGGGCATCGCGTTGGCCCAGCCTCTCTTCCTCAACGCCTGGACCAAGGTTGCAGCGCACTGGTTCGCAGAAGGCGAGCGGGCGACCGCGGTGGGCCTCGTCACCCTCGCCAATCTCCTGGGCATTGCCGCGGGGATGCTCGCGAGCCCGGCGCTCGCGACGGCCCTGTCCATCGGCGCCACTCAATACGTATACGCGGCGGCGGCGGTCCTCTCCGCCCTCGTCTTCGTGGCGATCGCGCGCGAGTATCCTCCCACGCCCGCGGGCCCCGCCGGCACCGGCGAGAAGGCGCTCATGCTGGACGGTCTCAGGAACGCGCTCTCGGTGCCGAGCTTCCGCCTCTTCCTCGGCGTGGTCTTCGTCGGCATGGGCCTCTTCAACGGCCTAACGACCTGGATAGACGAGATCGTCGCGCCGAGAGGCCTCGGCGCCTCGGATGCGGGCACGTTAGGCGCCCTCCTCCTGGTCGGCGGGCTCTTCGGGGCGGTCGTTATCCCGGCCCTGTCCGACAGGACGGGCAAGCGCAAGCCGTGGATGCTCCTCGGCCTCATAGCCTCGCTGCCCGGGCTAGCGGGGATGGCCTTCGCCCAGTCGTTCTGGCTCCTGGCGGTCTCGGCCTTCGCCCTCGGCTTCTTCCTCACGAGCGTCATGCCGATCGGCATGCAGTTCGCCACGGAAGCGGCGCGCCCAACGCCCGAGGGCACCTCGAACGGCCTAGTCCAGCTCTGCGGCCAGGTATCGGTGGTCTTCGTCTACCTCATGCAGGTGATGAAGGGCCGCTCGGGGGGATTCACGTCGAGCCTCGTCGCGTCCGGCGCCTTCGTGATCGCCGCCGCCTGCCTCATCCCGTTCATGAAGGAGAAGGCGCGAGGGAAGATCGGGTCGGGAGCCGAGGGGGCCTGATCGATCCCGCTTCGCGTCAGGGCTTGGCGAGCCGCCGGCCCGCGTCGTCGGCCTTCGCGAGCAGGGCGATTAGCTCGCCGCGGATCTCCTCGATGCGGGCGCGCTCGTCGGGCATTGGGCCGGAGAGCTCGCGCTCGAGGCGCTCCCGCGCCGCCGAGAGGCCGAGTCCCTTGTCGAGGGCGAGGTGCTTCAGCCTGAGGATGAGCCTGAGATCCGATTCGGAATAGAGCCTGCGCCCGAAGACGTCCTTGCGCGGCTGGAGGAGGGGCACCTCGCGCTCCCAGTGCCGGAGGGTCGAGGAAGGGAGCCCGAGGAGGCGCTCGACCTTGCCCGTCGTATAGCCGCTCATCGCCTATCCGCCGCGGCGCTCTCGCTTGCTCGCGGAAGCCGGGCGCCGCCGCTTGTCGGCGGAGGGCGATAGCCTCCGCGGTGCGGTCTCCCGCCTGCGCGGATCGGAGGCTCTCGACGACCCGAGCCGCCCGCGCCCGGCTGCGGCGCCTTTGGCCTTCGCGGGAGCGGGGCGCTTGGCGGCCTCCTTGATCTTCTGGGCCCTCGTCGGCGCCGCCCTGACGATGGCAACTCTCGAGGCCTTGATCTCGAGCTTTACGGGTATCATGTCCATTCCCAGGTCCACGCGGATCTTGTTCCTGAGAAAGGACTGGTAGGCATCGGAGACCGCGTCGGGCCGCGAGACGAAGACGGCGAACGCCTGCGGATTCGTGGAAGTCTGCACGGCGTAGCGCAGCTTGAAATGCGTGCGCGGTCCCGCCGGCGGAGGCGTCTCCTCGACCCAGGCTTCGACCGCCTTGTTGAGCCTGCTCGTCTCGACGCGCTTGCAGAGCTGGGCGTGGAGGGTGACGATCGTGGACACGAGCTTGTCTATGCCTTCGCCCTTCTTCGCGGAGAGCGGGAGGACGGGGGCCCAGGCGATCTGCCCGAAGAAGTAGCGGAGCCTGTCGCGCGCGGCCTCGAAGGAGTTCTTGAGGTCCGGCATAGTGTCCCATTTATTGAGGGCGAGTATGAGGCCCCGACCCTCCGCGACGGCAAAGGCCGCTATCTTCTTGTCCTGGTCGGTCAGGCCCTCGAGGGCGTCGATCACCAGGACGACGACGTCGCAGTCCTCGACGACGTGGATGGCGCGGTGGACCGAATAGTACTCGACGTTCTCGGTCACCTTGGCTTTGCGCCGTATCCCCGCCGTGTCGAGCACGGTGAAGCGGCGCCCTTTGCGCTGGAAGCTGCCCTCGACGATGTCGCGGGTGGTCCCGGCCACCTCGCTGACGATCGACTTGTCCTCGCCGACCAGGCGGTTAAGGAGGGTCGACTTGCCCGTATTCGGCTTGCCCATGATCGCCAGCCTGATCGGCGCGCGCTCCTCGTCCAGCCGGAGCACGCGGGAGAAGTCCAGGCGCTCGACGATGGCCCGCTCGAGGAGGTCGACGTTGCGCCCGTGCTCCGCCGACACGAAGACGACGGGATCGAAGCCCCAGGCCGCGTGGGCCCAGGCGGACGCGTCGCGCTCGGGCGAATCGGCCTTGTTGACGACGAGGAGAACCTTGGGCGTCCATTTGCGGAGGAGGGCGGCGAACTCCTCGTCCTCGGGCGTCACGGACATGGCGTCGACGAGGAAGAGCACGAGGTCGGCCCCCTCGAGCGAGGCGAGGCTCTTGGCCACCACGAGCTCGTCGAGGCCGGCGCGCTCGAGCTTGAAGCCGCCCGTATCGATCAGCCTGAAGACCTTGCCGCTCTCCCGCAGCTCGCAGACCGAGTCGACGGCGTCGCGCGTGACGCCGGGCGTCGGCTCCGTGATGGCCCTTCGCTTGTGCAGGATGCGGTTGTAGAGCGTGGACTTGCCGACGTTCGGCCTCCCCGCGATGACGACGATGGGGAGGTTCTCGTAGCGCACTCTCGCGGCGGGCGCCGGGGCGGCCGGACCGATCGGCGTGTCTTTCTTGTCCAAGCTCGCGTCTCCTGGATCGGGGAGGAAAATAATCCCTCGGCGGGATCCGGATCGCCTCTTCCCTCGCTTCCCGACCGGTAAGGATACTACGTAAGCCTGGACGAAAGATAGGCCGCCACCTCCGACGAAGTGGAGAGTGCCATGGCGGCGCCCGCTACCTCCTTCGCGTCGGCCAGGCTCATCGAGCGTATGGCGCGCTTCACCGCGGGGATCGCCGCGCTGGACATGGAGAACTCGTCGAGGCCGAGCCCCAGGAGGACGATGGCCGAGGCGGGATCGGCGGCCATCTCCCCGCACATGCCCACGGGTATGCCGGCGGCCCTTCCGTTGTCGATGGTCCTCTGCACGAGCCTCAGCACGGCGGGGTGGTAGGGCTCGTGGAGGTAGGCGACCTTCTCGTTGCCCCTGTCTACGGCCATGGTGTACTGGATGAGGTCGTTCGTCCCTATCGAGAAGAAGTCGGCCTTGCGCGCGAGGATGTCGCTCGTCATCGCGGCCGCCGGTATCTCGATCATGATTCCGATGGGCAGGTCCGTCGCGGCCGCCCGGCCTCCGGCCGCCACTTCGGCGCGGGCCTCGTCCACGACTCCGAGGGCGCGCTCGAGCTCGTCCGCCGTGGCTATCATCGGGAACATTATCCTCGTCTCGCCGAAGACCGCCGCCCTGAGGATGGCGCGGAGCTGAGTCTTGAATACGTC
This sequence comes from uncultured Treponemataceae bacterium, assembly GCA_964491385.1. Taxonomy (GTDB): domain Bacteria; phylum Spirochaetota; class Spirochaetia; order Treponematales; family Rectinemataceae; genus UBA1306. The sequence continues at coordinate 21,911 of CAZBGA010000057.1, forward strand.
CACCCGGCTCAGGCAGAAGCGGATCGCCCGCCAGCCGAGGAGGGGGTTCTTCTCGTCCTGGGCGCCCAGCTCGGGCAGCACCTTGTCGCCGCCGATGTCCAGCGTCCTGATGGTCACGGGCTTGCCCTTCATGGACTCTATGACGTGCTTGTAGGCGAGGTACTGCTCCTCCTCGTCGGGCACGTGGCCGCCGAGGAAGAGGAATTCGGATCGGAACAGGCCTATGCCGTCGGCGCCGTGCGCGAGGACCGCCTCGGCCTCCTCGGGCACCTCGATGTTGGCCTTGACGAGGATACGCTTCCCGTCCCTCGTGCAGGCGGGCAGGTCGCGGAGGGCGTCGAGCTCGTGCTGCCGGGCCGCGGAGGCGCTGCGGGAGGCCGCGCTCCGCGCCAGGGCCTCGTCGTCGGGATCGCCCGCCACCGTGCCGCGGTCGCCGTCGACGGCGGCGACCGCGGCCTGGCGAAGCTTCGACATGGCGCCCGTCACCCCGAGGACGGCCGGTATCTCGAAGGCCCGCGCGAGGATGGCAACGTGGCTCGTCCGGCCGCCCGACTCGGTGACGACGGCCTTAACGCGCTCGCGGTTCATCGAGATCATATCCGAGGGCAGGAGGTCCCGCGCGACGAGGACCACGTCCTCGCGCAGGTCGGCGAGGCTGGGGCGCTGGCGCTCGAGGAGGTGACCGAGGATCCGCCTCGATACGTCCTCTATGTCGGTGACCCGGTCGCGCAGCGAGGGATCCTCGGCCTGGCCGAGCTTGTCCGCGAACTCGCGCTCGACGTCGACGACGATCCGCTCGACGTTGACCATCGTCGTCATGAGGGAGCGCTCGATCTTCTCGTGGAGGTCGGGGTCGTCCAGCATGAGGAGGTGGGACTCGAAGATCGCGGCCTGGTCCTCGCCGGCCTCTATCCTCGCCTTGTCCCTGAGCGAGGTGACATCCGCCCTCGCCTTGTCGACGGCGGCGAGGAAGCGGGCCCATTCCGCGGCCAGCTCCGACGCTTCGACCGGGCGGACGGGCACCGAGGAGGAATCCTCGGTCGCGAAGATGAAGATGCGCGCCACTGCGACGCCGGGAGACGCGGGAATGCCGCTAAGCTCGATCATGCCGCCTCGCATCTAGTGCAGGACGTTGAACGGATTCACGGTCCTGCCGTTCTTGAATACCGAGAAGTGGAGGTGCGGGCCGGTGCTGTAGCCGGTATTGCCGGAGTAGGCGATCCTCTCGCCCGACGCGACGCGCTGGCCGTCCCTGACCGAGATCGACTCGAGGTGCCCGTAGAGGCTCTGCCAGCCCGCATGGTGCGATAGGACGACGTAATTGCCGAAGCCCGAGTTGTAGCCGGTCTCGGAAACGACGCCGTCCATCGCGGCGCGGACGGGCGTCCCCATGTCGACGCCGATGTCGATGCCGTTGTGGAACACCCGCGACCCGCTGAAGGGGTCGCTTCGCCAGCCGTACCAGCTCGTGATCCAGCCTCGGGCCGGCCAGGCGAAAAGGTCGCCCGAGACCTCCCTCAGGGTGAAGGACGCGAGCTTGGCGTCGGGAAGGAAAAGGCTGCGCCCCGCATCGAGGCCGTCGGACATGAGGCCGTTGGCTTCGATGACGCGGTCCACGGAGACGCCGTTGGCGGCCGCCACGGTCGTCGCGCTGTCCCCCGCCTTCGCGGTATAGAGGATGCCCGACATGCTGGGGATCTTGAGGATCCTGCCCGGCTGCAGCGTCCGGGCGTTCTTTACCCCGTTGAAGCTGACTACGGCGTCAAGGCTGACGTTGAAGTCGTCGGCTATGCCGGAGAGGGTATCGCCCCTCTGCACCATGTACGCGGTGAAGTATAGACCGCGATCGGCGCGGCCCTCGGCCGACGCGTCGCCGGCCAGCTCCGCCCCGCCGACCGCCGACCCTCCGCCCTTCGAGGCGAGGTCGCGATCGGAGCCCGAAGGGCTCAGGGGGGAGACCGAGCCGAACAGGAAGAGGATGGAGGCGAGGAAGACCGACGAGACCGCGGCGGCCTTCTTCGTCGCGAGGCTCTTGATCCCGCGCGGAATACCGCGAAGCCGCCGTGCAATGGCTCGCGCGAACGCTCCTGCTTGCTCCTTCATCGCGTCATCCACTTTACCCGAAGGGTCCTTTTCACGCAATCGTATTTTTCGGCCTCATTTCGGCACGGCCACCGCGTCCATCACGAGACCCGAAGCCGCCGCGGCTTCATAGACCTCCGATTCGTCCACCGATCCGCGGGGAAGGGGATGGGGGGGAGCGTTCCCGACCAGGAGGACCAGACGCGATTGGGCGGCCCAGGGAAACTCGCTCGCGGCGGCGAAGAGGCCCTCGAAGACCGCCTCGGAGACGTCGCGGCCGCCGCCGCCCTGGAGCGAATCGAGCCTGGACGAGAACGCGGCCGTATCTCGCGTGAAATCGAAGCGCTTGTAGAGGTATTCCTCGAAATAGTCCTTGAAGGCGACTAGGCCAAGGCGGAAGGAAGTGAAGTCGGCCGTCCTCTTCGACAGCAGGTCTGGCAGGCCGTCCTTCAGGACGTCGAGGGCCTTGACCATGCTGCCCGTGGTGTCGAGGCAGAGGACCAGATCCAGGGACCTGCCTTTCTGCGTCTCGAGCAGCGCGTCGATCTGACTCAGGATATCCCGGTCCGTCGAAGCGAAGCGAAGCTCGCCGCGGCCCGCTTCGGCTATCTTTCCGAAGGCGGAGACCGTCTCCGGGTAATAGAGGCCCTCTTTGTAGAATGGCGCCGCCGTAACCGGCGAGGGGGGCGCCGGGGGCCCGAGAGCTGCCTCGAGCACCGCGGGCGCCAGGACGGAAGGAGGCGCAGGCGGCGGAGCGACGGCCGCTCCGGGGGCGGGCGCGCCGGCCGGCGGGCTCGGAAAGCTATCGGGCGGTTTCCGACTCACCCGGACGACGTAGGGATTGTCGGCGAAGGGTCCCGAATAGTCGGCGTAGGGCTTGGCGAAAGTTCGAACATTGATGAAGGCGCCGTCGCGAATGAGGACCTTCCCCGACCGGGACCAGGGATACCCCCAGGCCACGACCGGGGGGATGAAGATATGGAAGGCGTGCCCGAAGATCGGGTCTGCCTCGAGGCTCGAATCGACGAGGAAGTGGAGCTCGTTCGGGCTCGGCGCGCTCCTGCCTGCGAGGATCCTCATCTCTCCGCCGTTCACGGCGTTCTTCTCGAGGGCGCGATAGGCGAAGGAGTCGGCCTTGAGCGCCGGGTCCCGCGTGGACTCGGTGAGGAGGATGGAAGCCAAGCCCGCCTTTGCTCGCACGTATAGGTGAAGGCCGGCGTCGTCGTGCCGCTCGATCCTGAGGTCGTCAGGCCCGAGCGTCAGGGCCGACGGGACCGCGACCGACGGAACGGCGACCGCTCCTCGGACGATGCCGAGGGCGAGGGCCGCGACAGCCGCGGCGTGGGGGTAGGGGCGCACCTATTGATCATCGGCGCGCCGGCATCCCGAGCCAATTCCAAAATGCCTCCGCGTTCGACCTCGGCCCCTTGGTCACGGCTCGGGCGCCCAGCAGCGGGACGCGCGTATGCGGCCCGCGTCCTCGCGGACCAAGCGCTCGAAATCGGCCAGCCTCTTCGCCCGCAGCTTCGGATCGAGGGCAGCTTCCATCCCAAAGCGGTATTTGAGCTCGAGGACCCGCGCCGCGGCCTCGTCGAGCCTGGCCGGTGGCAGCCGGCCCTCCCGGACCGCCGCGACGATGGCGTCGCGTACCCGTGGGGCGGCCCGCATGTCGACGAGCATGAGGAGGTCGGCGCCGGAAGCCAGGGCGGCGACGGCCGAGCGCTCCGGGCTCGAGACCGAAGATAGGGCCTTCATCCCGAGATCGTCGGTGATGGCGACGCCCTTGAAGCCCAGGCGGCCCCGGAGCTCCCCGCTCACTACCGGCAAGGACAGACTCGCCGGGCGGTCGGGATCGACCGCGCGCAGCACGACGTGCGAAAGCATGACGGAGGATACGCGGTTCCCTATCGCCGACGCGAAGCGGGGCAGGTAATCGCGCTCGTAGACCGCCTTCGAGACGTCGATTTCGGGGAGGACAAGATGGGGGTCCTCGCCCGAGTTTCCGGGGAAGTGCTTGGCGACGGCGGCCACCCCCTCGGCCTGGATGCCCCGGATGTAGGCCCCGGCGACGGCGTCGACCTTCGAGGCCTCGCGCCCGTAGGAGCGGGAGCCGAGGAACCGCTTGTTCTCGTCTGTTAGGACCTCGACGACGGGGGCGAGGGCCATGTTGAAGCCGAGGTCCCGGAGCTCGGCCCCCGCCGCGTGCCCCAGCAGGAACGCGAAGCGCTCCCCGCGCAGACCCACTTCGGATGGAGGGGGGACCCTCGTGATACCCTCTCCCTTGAAGCGGAAGACCGAGCCTCCCTCGTGGTCGACGGCCACGACGAGGGGGATGGCCTCCTGGGAGCGATCGGCCGCGCCGCGGGCGGCGGCATCCTGCAAGGCCGCCGTGAAGAGACCCGCCTCCTCCGGAGAGACCGGCAGGTTGAAGCCGAAGAGGACGACCCCTCCGACGGGCATGCTCTCGAGAAGGGCCAGGGTCTCCGCCGAAGGCTTCCCCGAGCCCTCCACTCCTATAAGGAGGACCTGCGCCGCCTTTTGCGACAAGTCGAGGGAGGCGAGTCGCGTCCCAACCCACGGGCCCGAGCAGGCCGCGCCCGTGGCGAGGAAAGTCAAGGCGAGGCCGGCGAGCCTGATGCGGGAGACTCCCGCTCGCGATCCGGTTTGCCGAGGAGACATCGGGGGGAGCCTGCCATGCGGAGGCTTCGCGTTGCAAGGCGACTACAGTCGCGGCGCCTCAGGGGCCGCCTGCCAGACCCGCGGCGATGAGGGCCGCTATGTCCTCGTCAGAGTTGCGCGGCGGCGGGACGGGACCGGCGCCGATCCTATCGGCGGCCAGCACGGAAGCCAAGGCGGCCAGGGTTCGCGAGAAAGGCGAGGAGGGATCGCTGTCGAGGAGGGGTCTGCGCGCCGCTATGCTCGCCGGAAGGGCCGGGTCGTCGACGATGTAGCCCGAGAAAGCCAGCGAGATGCCCAGGTTCCTGGCGACGATATCGCGGAGGCGGCGGCAGAGCTCCGCGTCGCTCGGGTCCCGGCCCATGTTCACGACGGCGCGCGGCCTGAGCGCGCCGAGCCTCTCGAGGGCCGCGGGCCCTTCGGGATAGCGATTCGCGAGGTCGCGGGCGAAATCGAGGAAGGTGAGGCCCGCCCCTTCGCGCTTCGCGGCCGCGAAATCGTGCACGGCCGCCCTCCCGGGACTCTTGTCGGGAAAGGACCGCGACAGCAGCCGATAGGCCGCGGTCTTGAGGAGGGCGTAGGCGTTGAGCACCGAGGTTATCTCCGGCTTGACCACGAGGAGTCCCTCGTCGGAGGCGAGGAAGAAGTCTACGACGTTGTAGGAGGAGCCCGCGCCGAGGTCGAGGATCGCGAAATCGGCGGGCAGGGCCTCGAGCTCCTTGAGGATGCGTCTTTTGGCGAACCATTCGATATTCCCGGTGCC
>CAZBGA010000058.1:0-27134 GCA_964491385.1 uncultured Treponemataceae bacterium
GCAAATAGCCCTCACGAACTTGGTTAACCCGCCAATACCACTGAACATTGAGGCCATAACAATAGGACTACGGAGGCGGAATGAGTGCTGAAGGCGACCTTTACCGCGCGACATAGCCTATTCCAAGTCAAAGCCCTGGAGTCGCCGGAGAAAGCGACGCCGCCCAATAATTGTCGTATTCTCGATGAAGCCTCAGCCGGATACGTTTACGCCGATCAACCTGCCTATCCCAAATGTGACGGCCGCCGCGATAAGGCCGATCAGGACGTGCCGAAGACCGTAAAGGACGGCATTCTTGCCCGTCATCAGCGTGGCGAGGGCGCCTATCGCGAAAAGGCCGAGGACGCTCGCCGCGGTGCTCGCGATTATCCCCGAGCTTCCCGTGAAGAAGACGAAGGGCAGGACGGGAAGGACCGCGCCGAGGGCGAAGAGGCCGAAGGAAGTGAGGGCCGCGACCCATGCCGAGCCGCCGAGCTCTTTCGGGTCTATCGAGAGCTCTTCGCGGACAAGGGTGTCGAGGGCGGCCTCGCCCCCGCCGGATATGATCCGCTGGGCCGTCGCCCGCGCCTGTTCGGGATCGAGCCCTTTGGCCTGGTAGATGAGAGCCAGCTCCTCCGTCTCCTCCTCGGGCGTGTCGGCCACTTCCTGGCGCTCTATGTCGATCTGGCGCTCGTAGAGCTCGCGCGAGCTCTGCACCGATATCCACTCGCCGAGGGCCATCGAGAGGGCTCCCGCGAGAAGGCCCGCTACGCCCGTCACGACTATTGCCCTCTCGCCGACTCCCGCGCCCGCTACTCCCATCACGAGGCTGTAGACCGACAAAAGCCCGTCGTTGGCGCCGAGGGTGCCCGCCCTGAGCGCGTTGCCGCCCGCGCGGTGCCTGCCTTCGAAGCGGGCCACCTCTCCTCCGGGCAGCCCGCCCGACGCCCGCGCGAGGGCGCCGAAGACGCGGGCGTGCGAGCGCTCCTCTCCCGGCATCCCTACGCTCTCCGCGTCGGATTGGCCGTCGTAGGCGCCAGCAGCCTGCTTCTCCACCCTGGCGATGGAGCTGACCACCGACTGGGCGCCGTAGCGGGAGGCGAATCGGGCCGTCATCCGGGTCTTGAGCGAGGGGCGGAAGGGGAGGACGGGGGCGCCGGCCTCCGCGAGCCTACCCTCCCAGAAGGCGACGTGCCTGGCCTCGGTCTCGGCCAGCTTCCTGTACAATTCCGCGAGGCTCGCGTTGGGCTCGGAATCGGCCAGTCGTCCGTACAGGTAGACCGCGTCCCGCTCGCCGTCCATGTTGGCCCGTAATCTTTTGATTTCCGCGTTCTTCATGGGTCCGAGAATACATGCCCGCCGACGAATCGGCAAGCTCGATCGCTGTCGCGGGCCCCCGGGAGCGGTATATTCTTATCGGAGGTGCAGAGTCATGCCGCAGAAGACGCGCCGCTCCGCGAAGACTCCCGCCCTGGACGAATTGCTGGCGCTCCTGCCCGAGCTCGACGACGCGGGAGTCTCCTTCCTCCTCGAGCAGGCTAAAGTCCACCGCTACAACATGGAAGTGCAGAGGCTCAACGACATCGCCGCCCGCTCCGATTCCATCGGGCCGCGCCCGGTCCCGGTACCCGCCCTCCGCATCGAGCGCTCGGAGGACGGATCGACCTACCATTTGGTGGCGGGCAGCGACTGGAAGATGCTCGCCGCCGAAGAGATGGCCGCCCTCGTGCGGATATCGCGCTCGGGCGACGGGGAGGAGGAGATCGCGCGACGCCTCAAGGCCTGGCTCGCGCGGGAGCGCAAGGATATTTACCTCGATCTCGGCCTCGACGGGCAATCCGGGAGGATGGCCCGGGATATCGCCCGCCTCCTCGCCGCCACCTTTCCGCCGCGGGCCGCGAAGCGCGCATAAAAATGCCGCGATCACTTGACCTTATTTCCGATATTCGACATTATCCGCATAATTATGCATCCGAGGAGCGGTGTATGAAATACCAAGGCCGAGCATACGATAAGCCTCCGCAGCGCCCGATCGAGAACGAGTCCACCCTCAGCGAAGCTACTCGCCTTCCCCTCCTCCTCCTTCCTATCTACCGTCGCCGTTAGACTTACCACCATTACATCCCATTGGCAGAGCGTGCCGTGGCGCCTTGGCGCCCGCGCAATCCCGCGTCCCCGCCGGCCATAGTCCGGCGTCGGCGCTAGAACGGAGAACGATAGATGAGTATATGCGCGGTTATCGGAGCTACGGGATATGCGGGAGCGGAGCTCGCGAGGCTCCTCCTGGGCCATCCCGACGTCGAGGAGCTCGTATTGAGCTCGGCCAGCGCCGGGGGCGAAGCCATGTCCTCGGTCTATCCCAATCTTCTGGGCGCCGATCGTGCCGCGCTCGTGGGCAAGGCCGAGGCGATAGGGCGGGCCGACGTGGTCTTCGCGGCCCTGCCCGCCGGCTACGCCGAGGACATCGCCGCCGCCTGCTCGGAGAAGGGAGCCCTCCTCATCGATATGTCCGCCGATTTCCGCTTCGGTACGGACGAGGGCACCTACTCGAAATGGTACGGGAAAGCCTTCGCGCGTCCCGAGCTCCATGCCGCTTCCGTCTACGGCCTCCCCGAGCTCAACCGCGCGCGGATCGCCGCCCTCGGCGGGGCCGGCGGGTCCGGGCCGAAGCCCGGACCAAGGATCATAGGCAACCCCGGCTGCTTCCCGACGGCCGCGACCCTCGGCCTCTTCCCCGCCCTGCGCCTGGGTCTTGCCGAGCGCGAGGGCATCATCATCGACGCGAAGTCCGGCGTGACCGGCGCGGGCAGGGAACCGACCAGGAGCACGCATTTCCCCGAGTGCGCCGATTCCGTATCGCCCTACAAGATCGGCGAGCACCGCCACACTCCCGAGATCGAGTCCGTGCTCACGGCCATGGCCGAGGCCCAGGTGCACGCGGTCTTCACGCCCCATCTCGCTCCGATGAACCGAGGCATAGTCGCGACGATTTATTTCCGCCTCGCCAGGGCCATCTCGGTCGACGAGCTCAGGGAGGCGTACTCGTCGTTCTACGCGGCGGAGCCCTTCGTGCGCGTCCTCCCCCCCGGCTTCGTCGCCACGAACCGCAACGTGCGGTTCTCCAATTATTGCGACGTCTCGGTCCACGTCGCCCACGACGGCGCGACCGCCGTGATCGTGTCGGCCATCGACAACATGGTGAAGGGAGCCGCGGGACAGGCTATCCAGAACATGAACCTGGCCATCGGCCTGGACGAGAAGGCCGGGATAGCAATGCTCCCGCCCGCATTCTGATCGATTAAGGAGACCGCGTATGAAACAAGTGCGGGGCGGCGTCACCGCCCCTTCCGGATTCCTGGCCTCTGGCATACGCGTCGGCATCAAGAAGACCGGCGACAAGAAGGACCTGGCCCTCATCTGGTCCGAGGCGCGCTGCGCGGCGGCCGCCGTGTACACCCGGAACAAGGTCATCGGCCAGCCCCTCGTCGTCACGAGGGAGCACCTCGCCGACGGCTACGCGCAGGCGGTGATCGTGAACTCCGGGAACGCCAATACCTGCAACGGCGAGGCCGGCATCGCCGCGGCGAGGCGCATGGCCGCCCTCGTCGCCGAGCGGCTGCCGGTCGCGCCCGAGGACGTCGTCGTCGCTTCTACGGGGGTGATCGGCGTCCAGCTCGACGTGGCGCCGATCGAGGCGGGCATGGAGGCGCTCGTCGCCGGGCTCTCCAAGGCCGGGTCCATCGACGCCCGCGAGGCGATCCTCACGACCGACACGATGAAGAAGGAATTCGCCCTCAGCTTCGAGCTGGGAGGGAAGACCGTCACCATCGGCGCGATGGCCAAAGGCTCGGGGATGATCCACCCGAACATGGCCACCATGCTCGGCTTCGCGACCACCGACTGCGCGATCTCTCCGGCCCTGCTCCAGGAGGCGCTCTCCGAGAGCGTCAGGCGGAGCTTCAATCGAGTGAGCGTGGACGGCGACACGAGCACGAACGACATGGTCGTCATCCTCGCCAACGGCATGGCCGGCAACGAGCCGATAGCGGAGCGCGGTCCCGACTTCCGCGCCTTCGCGGAGGCTCTCGACTACCTGAACACCCAGATGGCCAGGATGATCGCCCGCGACGGCGAAGGCGCGACGAAGCTCCTCGAGTGCGTGGTCTCAGGCGCTCCCGACGAGGCGGAGGCGGAGGCCCTCGCGAAGTCGGTCATCACCTCGAGCCTGGTCAAGACGGCCCTCTTCGGCTCCGACGCGAACTGGGGCCGCGTGCTCTGCGCCCTCGGCTATACTCCCTCGACTTTCGACCCCGCGAAGGTGCATCTCGCCTTCGAGAGCCCTCGCGGCTACATCGAGGTCTGCGTCAACGGGACGGGGATCCCCTTCAGCGAGGAGAAGGCCAAGCTCATCCTCGGGGCTCAGGAGGTGACCATCCTCGTCGACCTGGGCGGAGGCCCCTCCGGGGGCGGGAGCGCCCAGGCCACGGCCTGGGGCTGCGACCTGAGCTACGAGTACGTCCGCATAAACGGCGACTATCGCACGTAAGGAGAGCCTCGTGGGCATAACGGAAAGCGAGAGGGCGGGCGTGCTCGCCCAGGCCCTTCCCTACATCCAGCGCTACCAGGGCAAGACTATCGTCGTGAAGTACGGCGGGGCGGCCATGGTCAACGAGTCGCTCAGGGCCTCCGTGGCGGAGGACCTTGTCCTCATGAGCTGCATCGGGATCCGCGCCGTCCTGGTGCACGGCGGCGGGCCAGAGATCGACGCGATGCTGCGCCGCCTGGGGAAGGAGCCGGTCTTCGTCGACGGCCTGCGCTACACGGACGAGGAGACGATGGAGATCGTGCAGATGGTCCTCGCGGGCAAGGTCAACAAGGAACTCGTCGGCCTCATTCAGCGCGCGGGCGGCCGAGCCCTGGGGCTCTGCGGCCTGGACGGAGGGATCCTGTCCGCCGAGCGCCGCGCGAGGACCGGACCGGGCTCGGCGAAGGATTGGGGCCTGGTCGGCGAGATCCGCGAGGTGAACGCTCGCCCTCTTGAGGACGCGTTGGCCGGCGGCTACGTTCCCGTGGTCGCCACTATAGCCGGCGGCATGGGCGGCGATCCCAGGTCGTACAACGTGAACGCCGATACGGCCGCGGCCGACATCGCAGTAGCGCTGCGGGCCGAGAAGCTCCTTCTCCTCACCGATGTGCCGGGAATCCTGCGCGACTTGGGCGACGAGGGCACGCTGATCAAGGAAATGAGCCGCTCTGAGATCGGCGATTACGTAAGGGAGGGCATCGTGTCGAAGGGAATGATTCCTAAGGTGGAATGCTGCGCGAGGGCCGTGGACGGCGGCGTCGATCGGGCCCATATCATCGACGGCCGGTCGCCGCACTCGCTCCTCGTCGAGCTCTTCAGCGACGCGGGCGTCGGGACGATGATCTCATGAGCGACAGTTTCATGGATACCTACAAGCGGACGGGCCTCGTGCTCGTCCGCGGGTCGGGCTCGACGCTCGAGGGGGACGACGGGAGGGAATACCTCGATTTCACGAGCGGCATAGGCGTCAACAGCCTCGGCCACGCCCATCCCGCCCTCGCGGCGGCGATCGCCGCGCAGGCCTCGCGCCTAATCCACGTGTCCAACTACTACCAGAGCCGCGAGGCTCTGGCCCTGGCCGACGAGCTCTGCGCGCGGGCGGGGATGGACGCCGTCTTCCTCTGCAATTCCGGGGCGGAGGCCAACGAGGGCGCCATCAAGATCGCCCGCAAGCACGGGGCCTCGAAGAGCCCGGCCCGGACGACGATCGTCACTCTGCGCGGCTCCTTCCACGGCCGCACGATAGCCACCTTGGCCGCGACGGGCCAGGACAGGTTCCACGAGCAGTTCGGGCCTTTTCCCGCCGGCTTCGCCCACGTCGAGCCCGAGGACGGCGCGGCCCTGGACGCCGCTCTCGGTCCGGACTGCTGCGCCCTGATCCTCGAGCCGATCCAGGGCGAGAGCGGGGTGCTGCCCCTGAGCGTCGATTACCTGCGGCTCGCCGCGAGGCTCTGCGCGGAACGTGGGATACTCCTCGTCGCCGACGAGGTGCAATGCGGCGCGGGGCGCACGGGAAAATTCCTGGCCTCGGCCTGGGCCGGCGTGAGACCGGACGTCGTGACCCTGGCCAAAGGCCTCGCCGCCGGCGTTCCCATCGGGGCTGTGCTGGCCCGCGGCGAGGCCGCGAGGGTGCTGGGTCGGGGCGACCACGGCTCGACCTTCGGGGGCAATCCGCTGGCGGCGGCCGCCGCCAGCGTGGTGCTCGGAGAGCTCGGCGCGCCGGGCTTCCTGGATGAGGTGGCGCGCAAAGGCGAGCGCATCCTAGCGGAGGTGGCTTCCTGGCGTCATCCTCTCGTAAAGGAAGCGCGCGGTCGCGGCCTGATGATCGGCATCTCGGTGACCTGCCTCCCCGACAGGGTCAAGGAGCTCTGTATCGCGCGCGGCCTCCTCGTCCTGACCGCGGGAGCCGATGTCGTGCGCCTCCTTCCCCCCCTCGTGATCGCGGATGGGGAGATCGACCGGGGCCTCGCGCTGCTGAAAGGCGCCCTCGACGAGGCGGGACGGGAAAACCGATAAGGGGAAGACTCCCAGCCGGTCCGCGAATCGGGCCGAGCGCCGTCCCCTTCGGGGCGGCGTTTTTCTCCGTTTTCCCATACTATCTATTTCCACGAATCCCCCTATGCACTATATTTCCCAACGCACCGCTCATGCTCATCCGGAGGTCCTCATGAAAAGATCGCATATCGTCCAGGCGCTCGCGCTATTGTCCGCCGCCGCGGTCCTCGGCTCCTGCGCGTCGAAGGCCTCGGTCCCCGCCCAAATGCCCGCTCCGGGCGCGCAGGCGGGGGCTCCCGGGAAGGTGGCCAAGCAGAGGACCGTCGTCACGAAGGTTCCCGTTCTCGTAAAGGAGACTTCCTATTATTCCGACGGCCTCGTGGACGAGTACATCACCTATAAGCTGGATGACACCAAGAAAAACGTTGTCGAGAAGGCGACCTTCGACCCATCCCGCCCCGACCCGGTCGAGCGCGTGGTCACCGAATACGGAGAAGGGCGCCCCACCGCCGAATCGATCTACGATTCCGACGCCAAATTGCGCTCGCGTCGTGAATTAGGCTATGACTCCTCGGGGCGGCTTATCTCGGAGCGGATGCTCGACGCCAATGGGAAGGCCCAATCCTCGTCGGCCTACGCCTACGACGCCGAGGGCCGCAAGACCGAATGGAAGGCCCTCGACGGCTCGGGCGCGGTGAAGGCGATCAGCTCGTATACCTACGGCGGGAAGGACCTGACAGGCGTCGCGATAAAGGACTCGGGCGGGACGCTCTCGGGCACGATAAAGCTGGACTACGCGGACGGGGCCCTGGCGAAGCGATCCTATTTCGGCGCCGACGGAACCCTGCAGAAATACGAGGCCTACCTCTACGAGGGAGGACGCCTGGCGGCGCTCGAGAATCGCCGGGCCGACGGCTCCCTCGCCTCGAGAGTCGCCTACGAGTACGGTTCCTCGGGCGAATTGGCCAAGGCCTCCGAATACGATTCCTCCGGCGCGCTCAAGGGCTATACTACCTATGAATACGTCGTCCGGGAGGACAGCGCCGTCGAGACTTACTACGAGTGATAGAGGAGATTCCCGCATGAAGCGTCTTTTCGCGATCGCAGTCCTCGCGCTGACCGCCGCGGTCGCCGGCTTCGCCGACGAGACCGCGGAAGTGTATCAGATGCTCTACAAGCAAGCCGAGGGCCTGCCTCAGAAATACGCCGCGGCGCTAAGCCTGGTCGAGCTAAACGACAAGGCCACCGCGCCCATCCTCTCGCAGGCGCTCGAGGAGCTCCTGCTGACGCAGCAATCCTACTCTTCGCCTACCGACCAGGACCTCTACGGCCGTACCGTCCGCATCCTGGCCCAGACCCTCGGCGATTACAAGTACGGCGATGCCGCTCCCTTCCTCTGGGACGCCGCCCAGCAGGTGCCCGACGCCCTCGCCAGGGCCGAGGCCATCATGTCGCTCGGCAAGATGCGCGCGCTCGACTACGTCGAGAGGATCGCGCTCAAGCTGCGCGATCTCAATCTCCAGCCGACCCAGGATCGCGACTCGGGCGAGAAGCTGGCCTACGGCTGCATCGTCGCCCTCGACAAGTTCAAGGACGTGAGGGGATTCTCGCCGGTCTTCTTCGCGACGGACGGCTGGTACTCGCTCCGCGTAAGGCAGGAAGCTTCCAAGGCCTTGCCCGGCATAGCCGACGATCCCACCGATCCCATAAAGGACATCATCGGGGTCGAGTCGCCCGATCGCAAGCTGCGCGCCCTCCAGGCCGAGTCGGCGTCCAAGGCGGCCGACCCGCGGAAGATCGAGACGGCGATCCTCGCCCTCGACCTCGGGCACCGGCAGGTTCCCCGCGACAGGGACGAAGCCAAGCTTTACTCCGACCTGCGAAAGTTCGCGCTGCGCATGCTGGTTACCTATAAAGCCGCCGGCCCGGAACCGGTCGACGGAAGCGTCGCTTCCTACGAGAAGGGCTTCGACGACGAGGAGAGGCTTCTCGCCCTCTCGGCCCTGGGCACCAACGGCTCCGACCCGGCCGCCTCGGCACTGAGAGATATCATCGTCAAGCTGAATGAAGACGAGAGGGCGGGGCTTTCCGACGAGACCAGGGATCGGATGGCCAAGGCGGCCATCGAGAACTGCGCCATAGCCAAGAACAAGATCGCGAGGCCGGCTCTCATCTCGGTGACCTTCAACGACAAGTGGTCGGGCGGGATCATCCTCGCCGCGCAGGCGGCGCTCAAGGCCATGCCGTGACGGACGGCGACGCGGGGTCGGCTCGCGAGGCGGACTTCGCGAGTCGAGCCTCGCGGGCGGGTCGCGTCGCGCGCGCGGCGGGCCGCATCGAGTCGGAAGGGATCGCGGCCGCCTTATTCGAGGACACCGAGGGGCGCCGCGACCGGTCCATCCGCTACCTGACGGGTCATCCGGGGGACGCCCTCCTCGTCCTCGCGGCCGACGGCCGATCGGTCCTCGTCGCCTGGGACGCGAATCTCGCGCGGAAGCTGTCCGCCGCGGACGAGATCCTCGCCTACGGGGATTTCGCGAGGCTGCCCCTGCGGGCGCTTGCCGAGGTCCTCGCTCGCCTGGGGCTGCCCGCGGGCTCCAAAGTCGAGCTGCCCTCGACCTTCGCCTATCCCCGATATGTCGATTTCGTGGAGGGGCTTCCGGCCTACGACCTCGTCTGCCGCTCGGATGGCCTGGACGGCTTCGTCCTCGGGCTGCGGGCGAGGAAGGATCCGGGCGAGCTAGGGATATACCGGAGGGCCTTCTCGGTCACGAACGCTCTCATCGACGAGATCGAGGCCGGGGTCCGCTCGGGCAGGATACTCACCGAGCTCGACGCCGCCCTCTTCGTCGACCGCTTCGGCCGCGAGGCAGGCTGCGAGGGGCTCGGCTTCGAGACTCTCGCAGCCGGGCCCTCGCGGAGCTGGGGGATCCACGCCTTCCCGCCCTACGGCGCCGGCCCATTCGCGACGGAGGGCCTGTCCATCCTCGATTTCGGCCTCAGGCTCGAGGGCTACGCGACCGACGTCACCATGAGCTTCGCGAGGGGCGCGCCGGGGCGCGAGCGCGAGAGGATGATCGCCCTCGTCGAGCGCGCCCGCGACGAGGCAGTGGCGATGCTCGCGCCCGGCATGGCCTGCCGCGACGTCGCGCTGCACGTCGACGGGATTTTCGCGGAAGCGGGGCTCGCCATGCCGCACGGCCTGGGCCACGGGATAGGCCTCGACGCCCACGAGGCTCCGAGCGTCCGCAGCCGCGAGGACTGTCTCGACCTGCTCGAGCCGGGGCACATCGTGACGATCGAGCCGGGTCTCTACGATCCGGAGCTGGGCGGGGTGCGCCTCGAGGACGACGTCCTCATCACGGAGACCGGGCACGAGGTGATGACGAGATCGCGCATCGTCAGGCTCTAGCGACTGTCCACGCGAGGGTCTCTCCGGCGAGCATGGGCACGACGCCGTCGATCTCTTCGGGCACGACCCACTCGCGGCGCTCGAGCGACAGCCGGCCCCGGGGCGGCGGCAGGCCGTAGAAGGCGGCGCCGCGGCTCGAGAGGAAGGGCTCGAGCCCGCCGAGCCCGCCCTCGGAGTCGAAGAGCCCCGCCAGGGCGGCGACGGCGGAGGGCGAGGAGTAGATCCCGGCGGCCGCGGCGCGCGGCGCCTCCTTGGCCGCCCTGGGATGGGGCGCCGAGTCGCTCCCGAAGAAGATCCTGCCCTCGCCTCGCAGGACGGCGTCCCGCAGCGCGTCCCTGTCCTTCGCGGTCTTGAGGACCGGCTTGCAGAAGAGTTGGCTTTCCAGGCCTTCTCCCAGGAGGTCGTCAAGCGTCAGCAGCAGGTGATGCGCCGTAACTGTGGCGGCGACGCGCTCCGGAGAGGAGAGCACGAAGTCGAGGAGGGCGACCGACGAGACGTGCTCGACGACCATCCTGAGCCGGGGATGGGCGGCCAGGATGCGCTCCAGGACGGGGATGAAGGCCTCCTCGCGGTCCAGGACGGGCGCCGAAGGCTCCTCCGCGTGCACGCACAGGACGGTCCCGGCCTCTTCCATCGCGGCCAGAGCCTCCTCCGCCTCGGAAGGGTCGGAGAGCCCGTCGGAGGCGTTCGTCGTCGATCCCGCGGGATAGTACTTGCCGGCGATCGCTCCGGCGGCCGCGCAGCCGCGCGCCGCCTCCGCCCTCATGCCGGGCAGGAGCTTGAAGCTCATCAGGGGCGCGAGGATCGGGCCCGCGGCCAGCGACGCGTCGGCGATCTCGGAGCCGTAGGCCGCGACGCCGGAGGCCGACGAGACGGGCGGTACCGTATTCGGCATGACGAGGGCGCGTCCGAAGGAGAGGGCGTGCCGCCGGGCATAGGCTCGCATCGCCGGAAGCTGCCGCAGGTGGGCGTGGAAGTCGTCGGGAAGCGCGATCGCGAAGCGGTCGCCCGAGGGCCTTTCAGTCAAGCCTGAGCTCCAGGAGCGAGATGTCGTCGGGGAAGCGGTCGGACGAGGACTCGGCCTTGGCCCTGCCCAGGATCCTGTCGAGGACCCGCCTCCCGTCGCGGGGCGCCGACGCTATCCTGACGAGGTCCCTCGTGAAGCGCTCTATCCCGAAGATGCTGCCGTCCCTCGCCCTGAACTCGTAGATCCCGTCGCTGAACACGTAGAGGCCGGAGCCTTTGGGGACGTCGGCCTTCGCGGAATCGTAGCGCGCGTCCGCGTCGACGCCGATTATCATGCCGCCCGTCGAGAGCTCCTCCGCGGATCCGTCGGGCAGGACCAGCAGGGCCGGCGGGCTGCCCGCGCTCGCGTAGACCAGCCTGCGCCTCACGTAGTCCCACACGCCGTACCAGGCCGTGAAGAAGAGATTGTTCTGCTCCTCCATCCTGAACGAGGCGTTGAGCCGGTCGAGGACGGACGCGGGCTCGTAGAAGTCGGCGCCCGGAAGGACCTGGGTCTTGAGCATGTTCATCAGCGTGACCGAGAAGAGGGCGGCCTCGATCCCGTGGCCGCTCACGTCGATGAGGTACAGCGCGAGCTTGCCTCCCCCCGCCTCCTCGCCTCCGAGGAGGTGGTAGCCGAACACGTCTCCCCCGAGCGAGGCGGAGGGGATGAACTCCCAGTCGGTCGACAGCTCGGGGAGGGCGATCCGCTCGGGCAGGAGGCTCCTGACGTAGGACGCCCCGCCCCGCAGCTCGGCGCTGAGCTTCCCCTGGGCCTCGACGAGGGCCGCCACGTAGAGCTCCTGCTCCTTCTTCATCCTCTTCTTCTCGAGGCAGGACTCTATGCGAGCCTTGAGGATGACGGGCTCGAATTCGCGCGGGAGGTAGTCCTCCGCGCCCAGCTGGATGCAGCGCGCGATTATCTGCGTGTCCTCGAGGGCGGAGATCACGATCGCGTGGACTCCCTTCAGCGCCTCCTCGGCCCGCATGCGCTCCAGCAGCTGGTATCCGTTCATGCCGGGCATCATCACGTCGATGATCGCGACGTCGAAGGCTTCGGAGCGGAGGAGGTCGAGGGCGGCCAGGCCGTCGGCCGCCGCGCGCACGTCGTGGCCCTGGCGCTCGAGGTGCCTCGAGAGGAGCTCGCGGTTAAAGAGGTTGTCGTCCACGACGAGGATGCGACCCGGGCGGGGGGCCGGCTCGAGGGCCACGGCGGAGAGGTCGGGGCGGGACTCTCTCTCGTCGCCCTCCTCCTCGGCCGCGCCCGCGGGTCCGTCGTCCTCCGAGGCCATCAGCTCGAGCACCGAGTTGCCCGCCTCGAGGAGCCTGTCGGCCTCGACGGCGATGTCCCTGTTCCCTCCGGACGTCGCCTTGCCTTTCGCGTCGTGGATGAAGGCGATGAGGGCGTAGAGTATCCCGTAGATCTCGTGATCGAGGGTCTCCGGCCTCGAGCCGCCCTCGCTCCCGGCGAGGCGCGCCATCAGGGGCTCCTTCAGCGCCTGCGCGGATTCGCAGATCGTGGAGAAAATCGAGGCGAGGTCCGCGCGGCCGGCCTCGATCGCGTCCTGCCTCAGCATCTCGCCGTAGCCGACGAGGTGGTTGAGCTGCGTTCGCGCCGCCTGACGCATCGCCTCCCCGCCTTTCTCGACGAGGGCCGGCGAGCCGGGCTTATTGCTTCTCGGCATGCTCTTCGGCGTATTTCCTGAATTCTTCCTCGGACATCCGGTCGGAATAGAGGGGGTAGAGAGCCTCGACGAGGTCCTCGAGAGTGGCGAACTTGGCTCCGTCGAGTTTATAGGTCATGCTAGCCTCGAAAGTAAGATACTAGCTTAGGCCGCGCGGCGCAAGCTTTCACCGGAGGCGGGCCTCGTACAGGCTCCTGGCGATGGGCATCCTCCTGCCCGTCCCGAAGGCCCTCGCCGACACTTTGACGACCGGCGCGGACTGCCGGCGCTTGTGCTCCGCGCTCCCCACCATCGAGACGACTCGCACGACGAGGGCCTCGTCGTAGCCGCGCTCCACGATCTCCGCGGCCCCCAGGTTCTCGATGATGTAGAGACCGAGGATCTCGTCGAGCACTTCGTACGGAGGCAGCGAGTCCTGGTCAGTCTGGTCGGGCCTGAGCTCGGCGCTCGGGGCCTTGGAGAGCGTCGCCTCGGGGATGATCGCCCTTCCCGCGCGGGCGTTGATGTAGCGCGCGAGGCCGTAGACTTCGGTCTTGAGCAGGTCGCCTATCGGCGCTAGGCCGCCGCACATGTCGCCGTAGAGGGTGCAGTAGCCTGCGGAGAGCTCGCTCTTGTTGCCCGTCGTCAGGAGTAGGGCGCCGAATTTGTTGGACCAGGCCATCAGGATCGAGCCCCTGACGCGGGCCTGGAGGTTCTCCTCCGCGATGTCCTGGGCCCTGCCCTCGAACTTGGGCTCGAGGAGGGCGAGATAGGCGGAGAAGGGGCCTTCGATGGGCAGACTCTCGAGCCGGATGCCGAGATTGCGGCAGAGCTCGGCGGAATCGCTCACGGAGCCTTCGCTCGAGAAGCGGCTCGGCATCGATAGGCACGTGACTCTGTCGGCGCCGATGGCCTCGGCGGCCAGGACCGCCACCAGGGCGGAGTCTATGCCGCCCGAAAGGCCGAGACAGGCCGTCTTGAAGCCGCACTTCCGCATATAATCCCTGATGCCGAGGACGAGCGCGCGCTCGATCTCGTCGAATTTGTCCGGAGGTCCCGCGGCCGGCGGATCCGCGTCCGGCGCCCTCATCCCGAGCGCATCGGTGTCGACGACGAGGAGCTCCTCTTCCCAGCCCAGGCGGGCGGCGATACCGCCGGCGGAGTCGAGCGCGAAGGAACGGCCGTCGAAGACCAGGGAGTCGTTCGCGCCGAGGAGGTTGCAATAGAGCGCCGGTATGCCGCCTTCGATCGCGGCGCCGCGCGCGAGACCGATCCTGACCTCGAGGATGCCCGACGCGAAGGGCGAGGCCGAGGGTACGATCAGTATTTCCGCGCCCGCGTCGAGGAGCTCCTTCACGGGGTCGACTTCGTAGCGCAGGCCGGGCATGGGAGGATGCTTCCACCAGATGTCCTCGCAGATGGGGAAGCCGACGCGCTTGCCCCCTATCTCGACGACTCGCCTCTCGCGGGCGGGCTCGAAGTAGCGGGCCTCGTCGAATACGTCGTAGGTGGGGAGGAGGGTCTTGGCCTGGACGAAGTCGAGACTGCCGCCCCGAAGCAGGGCGACCGCGTTGACCAGAGCCTTGCCCCTGCCCGTCCTGTTGCGGTCGACGTAGCCCACGGCCACCGCGAGCTCGCGCGGCAGCTCCCTCTGCAGGCGCCTGAGGGCGGCGAGGTTCTCCTCGGCGAAGGAGTCCTGGTCGAGGAGGTCCATCGGCGGGTAGCCGCATAGCGCGAGCTCGGGGAATACCAGGAGGTCGACCCTGCCCTCGGCCCCGGAGCGCGCGACCCCGCCCGACCCGCCCGTCGCGGCCTTTGCGAAGGCGAGCATCTTGGCGCGGTTTCCGTCGAAATCGCCGATCACCGCGTTAATCTGGGCCAGGCCGACGAGCATCGGAACCTCCGGGGGAGAACATTGCGGTCGCTATATTTAAATTGTACACTCACCGCCGTGAGCAAGACAATCCTCATAGCTCCCTTCGACGGCCCGCTGGCGGCCGCACTGGCCTCCGAGGCGAGCGCCGATGGCTGGTCGGTCGCCCTGGCCCTGGCCCGCGGCCCCGCCGCCGCTCGCGCCGACGCCTCCAAGGAGGCCGGCCGAGGCGATCGCGCGACGGATCGCGCAGACGATCGGGCGGGCGCGATCACTCTCGCCTACGATCCCGGATCCTACGTGTCCGCGTCTTCGCTCGTGCTGTCGGCGATGAACGCCCTGGGCGAGCTGGACGCGGCGGTCCTCGTCTTCGATCCGGCCGCGGCCAAGGCGGACTTCCTGTCCGGAAAGCCGGGCGAGCTCTCCGCCCTCGTCGAGGAGCGCTGTTCGGGTCCCCTCTTCCTTGCGCGGGAGCTCGTCCGCCGCTTCGAGGCGCGAAAGGCCGGATCCATTCTCCTGCTGGCGCCCGAAAGCCCGCGCGACGCGGCGATCGGGCCGTCGGCGGCGATGGCCGGCGGCGCTTTCGAGGGCCTGGGGACCGGACTCTTCTCGGCCGCGGCCGGCGCCGCCTGGTCGGCCTTCGGCCTGCGGGACGCGAGCGGCCAGAGCGAGCGCGCCGCGCGCTACGCCCTGGACCTTCTCGGCGAGCCGAAGGGGGCGAAGGCGGGACGCTGGCTGCGCTATACGGGCAAAAGCGGGATATTCGGGCAATGAGCCGCCTTCGACGCTACTTGATCCTTTTGCGCAGCCGCCGCGCCGCGGCGGCTGCGGAGCGCCGCGCGTCCCCGTCCTCGGTACGCTGAATGGCGGCGCCGGCCTCGGCCTTATTGGCCGCCCTCGAAGCGAAGAGGAGGAGCATTGCCCCGCAGACGATCATCGCGGCGGAGAAGACCTGGCCCGTGGAGAGGTTGAAAGGGCTGGTCACTATGTAGGTGGGCGCGCTCCTGTCTCCGAGGATGTAGCCCATGCCCTGGTCGGGCTCGCGGAAATATTCGATCACGAAGCGGGCGACGCCGTAGCCGATGACGTACAGGCCGGAGGCGAAGCCGCGGAAGCTCCGGCGCTTCCGCACGAAGATCCACAGGACCAGCCAGAGGGCGAGCCCCTCGAATAGCGCCTCGTACAGCTGGGAAGGGTGGCGGGGAAGGTTGACGAGGTCGTTCATGGAGGAGAGGCGTATGCCGGCCTTGGTGGCCGCCTCCTGGACCCATGGCTCGCTGGCCTTGAAGCGGCCGGACTCGGGCACGGTCGGGAAGATCATGCCGATGGGCGAGAAGGCGACTTTGCCCCAGAGCTCGCCGTTGATGAAATTGCCCAGGCGCCCGAAGGTGTAGCCCAGGGGGGCGGAGACCGAGACGACATCGGTGATGGCGAGCCAGCTCAGCTTCTTCGCCCTGCAATAGACCAGCGTGGCGACGATGAGGCCGGCCAGGCCGCCGTGGTAGGACATGCCCTGGAAGCCGGTGAAGCGCATCCCCTCGTCGAAGGGCCAGAAGATCAGCCATGGCCTGGAGCGATAATAGCCGGTGGGATCGTAGACGAGGGTGCCGACGACGCGGGCTCCCACGAGGAGTCCTATGATCGCCCAGAAGAACCAGCCCTCGGAGTCCTCGACCGTCCAAGGCGCGTTCCTTCGCCTGGACTCGTAGCGGAAGAGGAACCAGGCGACAGCGAAGGCCGCGACGTACATCAGGCCGTACCAGCGAAGGGGGAGGCCGGGGATTATCTCCGGCTTGATCCAGGTCGGGAACTGCATCGCTGCTGGCATGCGCCCTCCTATAGCGGCCGCTCTATTATGCGGCCCAAGGCTTGGTCGAAGGAGAAGGCAACCCTGGTCTTCCTGCTCCTGACCTCGAAGAAGCGGTTGTGGCTCTCGAGCATCACTCCCGGGAAGACGGTTCCGCGGACCCTCACCTCCGAGGCGACGTGCGCCTCGAACTTCTCACGGAGGTCGAATATGCGGTGCGTCCTCTTCTCGAGCAGCTTGATCAGTTTTAGCTTATCCTGCCGGATCCGGTCGAGTCCCGCGCCCGCCCTCTCGAGGTCGGCCATCGTCCGGTCGGATTGGACGATGAGGGCCTTGAGCCTCTCGATCTCGCGCCCCTCGGCCTCGATCTGGTCGGCGACGAGGTAGTCCTGGCCGAAGGAGACTTCGGTCTTCGCGTAGTTCTCCGAGCCCAGGACGGCGACGTCGATGCCCTTGCGCGCCCTGCAGAGGCCGCCGATGAGGGAGCCTTTCTCCGCGGCCACGATGAGGCGTCCGTTGGTCTTGACGTTGCAGAGCATGCAGCCGCTCTTGAGCTTGATGTCCTCAACTGCCAGGAGCATCGCCTGCTCCGCGAAGGCCGCCTCGATGCCGAGCCTCGCGCGGATGGTGCCTTTGCGCGCGCCCTTGATCCCCTCAGCGACCCGGACGGCGCCGTCGCTCGACAGGAGCGAGGCCTCGATCGCGCCCGCGACCGAGACGTCGCCGCCCGCCACGAGGGAAAAGCCGGCGAGCACCGAGCCGGAAACCTGGACCGCGCCGGGGAACTTCACGTTGCCCGTAGCGGGGCCGAGGTCGCCCTGGACCGCCATCCTCTCGCGTATCGAGACCCGGCCGCCCGAGCCGAACAGGCCCTCGACGACGAGCTCCCCTCCGATGTTCGCGACATACAAGGTCGCTCCGTCCTCGGCGACTTCCTCCCGGATCGTCGCGTCGTGCTCCGGCGGGGCGGCGGTCTCCGCGCCGCCGCCCGACTTGACCGGGCGCCCGAGCACGTCGATGCCGTCTTCGCCCGCGTCGCTCGCCTTGCCGAGCCTCAGTATCGCCTCTCCCGCGGCTACGCGGGTCATGGTATCGCGCTGCCGGAAGTCCGCCCTGTTCCCCGCCTGGATCGAGAAGAGGGCCCCCGTCGCCTTGCGCACGAGCCAGGTCGTTTCGACGCTGCCGCCCGCGCGGGGGACGCGGCCGCGGGCGAGGACTCTCTTCAGCACGGGCTTCCCCGCTCGCGCATCCGCGACGGCCTCCGCGATGGAGTAGGGCTCGAGTCCCTGCTTCACGCCTTTCTCGGCGAGGGCCGATAGCACCTTCTCCACGGAGAGGGTCGCGCCGAAACCGTCCTCGGCGACGATGGTCGCGTAGGCCGACATCGAGTCCTCGGCGATCGATACCTCGACGCTCGAGTCGCGGAAGGGCAGGACGCGCAGCCTCCAGGCCTTGTCCGTCTCGTCCGCGAGGAGGAGCCCCGTGGCCGTGGCGACGAGCTTATCCCTCCCGAAGTCGATGTTCTCGTAGATCTTGATCGAGGGATCGTTCCCGGCGATGCCGGGGATAGCCTTGCCGAATACGTCGATGCCGTCCTGTCCCGCCCCCGCCGGGGGAAAGTCGCCCAGCTTCTGCCCGAGCTGGACATGGGCCATCTTCGTCGCCTCGGCGATGGGGAAGTCGCCGAGGCTGGGCAGGGCCTGGGCGATGCCCTTCTGCTCGGCGAGCCGCGCGCGCAGCTCAGAGGCCTTGTCCTCCGAAAGCAGGGGGACTGAGAGCGCGAGGGCCCTGCTCTTGCCCCGCTCGGGCGCCCTGCCCTGGGCGAGCGGATAGTCGAGGAGCTCCGGGTCCTTGCCCTTGTAGAACGCGAGCACGTCCTTCTTGAGCTCGTCGGGCCTGAAGCCGCGCACCCCGGAGGCCTTGAGGGCCGCGCTCACCGCGGAAAGGTCGAGAGGCTTCCCCCTTCCCCGGCCCTTCCAGATCGACAGCCTCGCCTTGACGCCGTCGGGGCTCACCGATATCTCGACCTTGGCGTCCTTGTCCTTGGACAGGCTCAGGCTGAACAGCTCCTCCTTGCTGGATACCGCGCGCGCGAGGGCGGCGGAGACCTCCTCCGGGTCGATGAGGCCGTCCGCGGGCGCGCCGAGCTCCTTCGCCTTCTGGAGGATCTCCGCCGGTCCGGGGCCGGGAAGCCGCGGGTCTCCGGGGGTATAGCTGAGGAAGAACGTGGCTCCGTCGGGCGACGGCTCGACCGACCAGGAGTGCAGGGGAATCGGCACTATATCGATCCAGCGATCGCCTATCCTCGCCACGCCGTCCCGGTCGGCCAATAGCTCGCCCTTGTTCCGCAATATGCCGGTCCCGATATAAAAGCTCACGTCGTCCGAGGGAGGCTGGACCGGCTTTCCGAAGATGGTCTTGCCCGCCTTGCCGGGCTTGGCCTGCGAGAGGATGCCCACGCGCTCGCCGCGGCGCGCCCATCCGGTACGCAATACGGTCTCGTCGGGGAAAACTCTCTCGCGCTTCTCGCGCTTCTCGATCGACTGCACCTTCTCGACCTTGGGCGGCAGGAAGGGCAGGGCCGCGGGCTTCCTGATCGTCTTCTCGACCTTGACGGTCTCGATCCTAAGCTTGTAGAGGAGGGGGGGGGGAGCCTCGGCGGCGGCCCTCGCGGCGAGCTCGACGAGCTCGGGCGGCAGCGGCATGCCGGCCCACTCGGGCATCTCGGGCTGCGGCAGCTCCGGCGGGATCCCGGAGGCGACGACCTCCCTGACCCTGCCCTTGGATCGCCCGAACCTTTGGACGAGTTCGTCGGCGCGCTTCTGGTTGAAGCCGCCGATCCGCGCGTCCATGAGGACGCGCAGGATCTTCTCGGCCGTCCATTCGGCCCCGTCCTCGTCGGGCGTGAAGGTGAGGCTCGCCTCGAGCTCTTCCTCGTCTATCGCGAGAGCGAGGTCGCCCTTCGCCGCCGTTTGGGCCATGCCTGCCGCCTATCCGGCGAAGCCCTGGCCGAGGGCATTCGCGAGCTTGTACTTGAGGAACTGGTTCTCTCGCCTGAGCTTGTCGATCTCGAACTGCTGGCCGCGGATGGCCTCGACGAGCTCGCCCATCGTAAGCGCCCCGGAGGAGAGGAGCTCCTCGACGTAGGCGGCCTTGGCCCCGAAGTCCGCCTCCGCCTCGAGCTCGGCCGTGCGGTAGCCGCCCTCTATCTCGGCGAGCGAGAGGGACATGTCCTCCTCGTCTTCGGAGGACATGAGCTTGTCGGCCGTGCGGTAGATCGCCTGCGAGAGCACGGATTGGGGCTTGTATCGGATGATGGGGATCCTGCTCCCGAGGGCGACGTCCTGGAGCTCGTCCCGGTAAAGCACGCCGAGGTGCTCGATCTCTATGTTGAGGTATTCCTTGCATGAGCGGCGGATCTTCTGCGCCTTCTCCGCGTCCTTGGGGTCCTCGATCATGTTCATGAGGAGGCGAGGCCTGAAGCGCGCCATCCTGTCGTTCGCGATCGCCCATCGCTCAGGGTCGATGTCGCGCACCTGGTCGAGTATGGCGGGTATGTACGCGGTTCTGAGCGAGGCCCCGTCCTTGCGCAGCGACTCCATGTGCTCGAAGGCGCGCGACCTCTGACCGAAGGCGCCGTAGAGGAGGCGGAAGACCGCGTTCTTGAGGAAGAGGTAGGCGTTAAGCGTGGCCGTGAGGGTCGGGGCCGTGACCACGATGCCGTGGGTGCTCATGAGGAAGAAGTCGAGGATGTTGGAGCCCGTGCCGGCTCCCAGGTCGAGGACGAGGTAGTCCGCGTCGAGGGACAGCAGCCGCTTGACGAGCTGGTTCTTCTGCGAACTCTTGATGTTCGCGAGCCCGGGCACCTCCGCGTCGCCCGGTATGAAGCGCAGATTCGGGTAGTCGGTGCCGAGGACGATGCTCTCGAAGCCGGCCCCGCGGGGCGACGCCCCTTGGGCCCCGCCGGAGCCGAGGCCCGAGAGGAAGGTGCCGATGCCGGTCCTGGGAGCGGCCACGCCCAGGATGAGGTGCAGGTTGGATGCGCCCAGGTCGAGGTCGGCCAGCACCGTCCTGCGGCCCGCCTGACCGAGGGCGACTGCCAGGTTGGCGGCGACCATGGACTTGCCCACCCCGCCTTTGCCGCTCGCTATCGGTACGATGCGCATCACATGCCCTCTACCCGCTCGATGTCGTCGGGTCCCTGGCCCGGAGTCGCAGGCTTCGACGGATCCGGCCCGACGGCGGGAAGCGGCCGCGCGAGGAGGAGGACGGAGGCGCTCGCGAGGTCCGCGATCGCGATGTAGGCGGCCAACGCCAGGCCGAAGAGGGAAATGCCGAAGGTCGGGCCCGAGGCCTTCGGGTCGCGGGCGAGGGCCATCGCCAAGGGTACGTAGCAGACGAGCGAGGCCAGCTTGCCTATGGCCAGCAGGGGCCTATAGGAGCCATATCGCTTCGGGTCGAGCCACAGGAAAAAAAAACCGGCCGCGAAGAGGAGTTGAGGGGCCGCGGCGTATCGCAGGAGGCCGGAGACGCTCGCGCTTTGGAGCGCGCCCAGATCGAAGGCGAGGAACACGATGGCGAGGAAGCGGAGCGATTCCGCGATCGCCGCCATGAGGTGGACTGCCTTGCGTCTCATAGATGGGGCAAGTGTACTTGGGCCCCAGGGCCCCCGTCAAGAAGACCGGTCCCCGGTAATGTTGCAGAAGGCGGTCTTCGTGCTATGTTCCTTAATGCGGTTCAACCCTGCGGCCGAATTCCCCGGTCCCCAGGCTACCGGAAAGAGAGATCTACGTTGAGCAACAGGGCGATTGGACATAGGATGGCGTGGAGCGCCGTCGGGGCGGCGGTGGTGCTCATGTCGGCCCTCGCGCTATCCGTTCCCCAGGCGGTCGCTCAGGCTGCCGGCCCCGACACCGACTCGAGGCGCTATGCCGGCGAGCTCGGGGACACATTCCGCTTCATCCTGCAGAATTACGTCGACAAGCCCGACGCGAAGAAGCTTTACGAAGGCGCGATGAAGGGCATGTTCGAGGCCCTCGGCGATCCTTATTCGGTATTCCTCGACGAGAACATGCTGAGCGACATGACCGACATCACCTCTGGAAGGTTCGGGGGCGTCGGCCTGTACATCGATAAACAGGCCAAGGATCCCGCGATGGCCGACGACGCTCCGCGCTACATCGAGATCGTGTCGCCGATCGAGGATACGCCGGGAGCCAAATACGGCCTCAAGTCCGGCGACATCATCGTGAAGATCGACGGCGAGACGACCGCTCCCCTGAGCTCCTTCGAGGCTCAGCAGAAGATCCGAGGCGAACCCGGCAGCAAGGTGACGCTCACGATACGGAGAGGCGAGGCCGAGTTCGACGCTGTCCTCGTCAGGGCGATAGTCGAGATACCGACCGTCAAATCGGCCCTGATACCGACGCAGGGAGGGAACATCGCCTATCTGCGAATCATCGAATTCACCGCCCAGACGAGGTCGGCCTTCGAGGACGCGATCAGGTCCTTCGACAAGGCGGGCTACCGCGCCCTGATCCTCGACGTCCGCAACGACGGCGGCGGACTCCTCCAGGCTGTCATCGGGATATCGGACGACCTCCTCGACTCGGGGATCATCGTCTCCACCAAGGGCCGCAACCCCTTCGAGGACTCGGTCAGCCGCGCCGGGCCCAATCTCCTCGTACCCAAGGACAAGCCCATGATCCTCCTCATCAACAAGGGCTCGGCCTCCGCCTCCGAGATCCTGGCCGGCGCGCTGAAGGACAACAAGCGCGCCTACCTCGTCGGCGAGAACACCTACGGCAAGGGCTCGGTCCAGCAGATCTACCCGATCGACTCGACCGGGTATAAGATGACCACCGCGCGCTATTACACGCCGAGCGACGAGAATATCGACAAGACCGGCATCCCTCCCGACCTCGAGGTGAAGGAGCCGGACCTCACCGACGCCCAGGCCGCCGATCTCGCTAAGCTCCTCGACTCTGGGCGGCTCGAGGCCTTCGCGAAGGCGCACCCGGACGCGACCGTGCCCGAGCGGGACGCGTTCGCGGCCGGTCTCGGCCAGAGCTTCGCCCTCCCCGATCGCGTGCTCAGGCTCCTCGTCAAGAACCAGCTCAACCGCACGAAGACCACTCCCGTCTACGACCTCGAGTTCGATTCGGCGCTCAACGCGGCCATCAGGCTCGTCGACGATCCGAACTACCCGAAGCTCCTGGAGGACGCCAAGTCCGTCAAGGATCTCGTCGAGGCCAAGAAGGCCGCGGATGCCAAGACCAAGGCGGACGCCAAGCAGGCAGCCGACGCGAAGGCCGGCGATAAAGCGGCCCTTCCCGCGCCCGCGCCCGCCAATTAGGCGGCCGTGCCGGCGATGCGGCAGTTCATCCTACCGGAGGAATGGGACGGCGGGCCCAGCTGCCTCATCGAAGGCGGTCGCGCCCGCTACATCGCCAAGGTACTCCGGCTGGTTCCCGGCGAGTCCTTTCCGGGCAGGGACGCCGGGGGCCGGCTCTGGGCCTGTACGGTCCTGGAATCCTCGCCCGGACGCATCATCCTCTCGGTCTCCGCGCGATCGGGCGGGCTCCGTACCGAGGAAGAGTACCGACCTGAGTCCCTTCCCCGGATCCTTCTCGTCCAGGGCCTTCTCAAAGGAGCCAAGATGGACCTCGTGGTCCGACAGGCGACCGAGGCATGCGTGGCCGTCGTCCTGCCCGTCTTCTCGGCTCGGTCCCTCGAAAAAGGGAATGGAGGCGGTGGGGCTCGGATGACGCGCTGGAAGCGGATCGTCCGCGAGGCCCTCCAACAGTCCGGGTCGGGCGTGCGCACCGAGGTCCTCGATCCCATGGGCCTCGGCGAATTGCCCGCCGCCCTCGCGGCAAGCGGCCTTTCCTCCTCGGATCCGGGAATTCTCCTCCATGAGACGCCCCTTGCGCAGTCTTCGATGCACGGGTATCTTACCGGAACGCCGGAGTCGGTAGCTCTCTGCGTGGGTCCCGAGGGGGGCTTCGCGCAGGAGGAGGTCAATTTCCTCCTTCGTAAGGGATTTAAGCCCCTGAGGTTGGCCGGCGCGATCCTCCGGGCCGAGACGGCCGCGCTGTACGCGGTCGCGGCCGCCCAGATTATCCTGTCGGAGCGCCCATCATGGATCCCCAAGCCCCCGTGACCCGCATCAGAGTCCTCGGCGTGCCCGTGGATATCCTTCCCGAAGAAGGCCTCGAGGACCTCGTCGTCCGATTCGCGGACGGCAAGAACCATCAGATCATCCTCCTCTCGCTTTGGGACCTCATGCGGGCGAGACGCTCCGGCGAATTCCATACGATGATCGCCGGAGCGAGCCTCGTGCTCCCGATCTCGCTGTCGATAGCCAGAGGGGCGCGATTCCTGCGCAGGGCCGAGCCCGTCCGCTACATGCCCTTCGATTTCGTCGTAAAGCTGCTCGCCGCCCTCGAAAGGCGCGGCAAATCGGTCTATATCCTCGGATCCACGAGGACGAGCATCCAGAAAGCGGAAGTCAACATCAAGTCGACCTTCCCCGGCCTCCGCGTGGTCGGCCGCTATGCCGGGCGCTACCCGAAGCAGATGGAAGGAGCCATCGTCGAGGCGGTCAAGAAAGCGACTCCGAGCCTTCTCCTGGTCGGCACGGGGGTTCCCGGCAGGGAGAGGTGGATTCCTCGCAACCTCGCCCGCTTCAATTCAGGGATCTATCTCTGGTGTTCGGATCTCTTCGAGGTATTCGCTGAACGAAGGTCCAAGCCCTCGAAGCCGCTTTTCCGCAAGGGTCTCGAATGGCTTCCTTTTTTGGCCCGTAGGCCATGGAAAGCCTATAGATTGTTCATCTATTTATGGTACAATGTTTTACTATTGATAGCCCGGATAAGGAAAAGATAGGCGGGTTTTCTTGTAGACGAACGTCTACATGCGCGGGGCCTTAATAGGCGAAAATCTGATTGCTCTCCGGCCATCCGGCCCTTAGTATCCCAACTCTTCCATGGAAACGATCCTGCTGGTCGAGGATGACCCTGGCGATGCCAGGGCTTTCCAATCCCTTTTGGCCGGAGATTATCGGGTCCTCCACTGCCCCGAGCTCAGGCACGGGCCCGAAGCCGCTCGACGCTGCGTCCCGGCCATCGTCGTCCTCAGCCTTCCGGCCGGCTACGATGGGCGCGGCGATCTTATCCGCCGGACTGCCGGCGAGAGCGGGGGCGCCCCCCTCGTCGTGCTTTCCGCCGACGCGGATCCGGCTGTCATCGTGGAATGTCTGCGGAGCGGAGCCTCCGATTTCCTCCCGAAGCCCCTCGCGCCCGATGATCTCAAGCGCAGCCTGGATTCCGCCCTCTCTTCCCCGTGGAGCCGCGCAGGGCGGGCGAGTCCCTTCATCGGCTCCAGCGCCGCGATCAAGGCCGTCGAGGAACTTGTGCGGGCCTATGCGGGTTCGAGCTTCCCAGTCCTCATCACGGGCGAGAGCGGCACGGGCAAGGAGATCGCCGCCCGGGCCTTGCACGAGCTGTCGCCTCGCGGACGCGGGCCCTTCGTCGCGCGGAACTGCGCCGCCATCCCCGACCATCTCGCGGAGAGCGAGCTCTTCGGCACCGAAAAGGGGGCCTTTACCGATGCCGTGGCGAGGCCGGGCGCCTTCGAGGCCGCCGGAGGCGGCCTATTCTTCCTGGACGAGATCGGCGAGGCGAGCCTGCCTTTCCAGGCCAAGCTCCTGCGAGTCCTCGAGACCGGCGAATTCCAACGCCTGGGGGGGAGGAAGAGCGTCGAGGCGGACTTCCGCTTCGTCTCCGCTACGGGCCGGAACCTCGAACGCGCCGCCGCCGAGGGAGGCTTCCGTTCCGATCTCCTCTATCGCATCAATACGCTCACCATAGCGATGCCTCCGCTTCGAGCCAGGCGCGAGGACATCGCGGAGCTGGCCTCGCACTTCGCCCTTCTGGCCTCGCGCGGCGAAACGGACATCGGGAGGGAGGCGATGGATAAGCTCCTCGGCTACGATTGGCCCGGCAATATCCGCCAGTTGCGCAACATCGTGCATCGCGCCCTGGTCCTGGCCGGAAGCGCCGGGGAAATCAAGGCGAAGCACATCGTCTTCTAGCCGATTTTTCCCCGCAGCATCCCCGCCGCCTTCCGGAATATCGACTCGAAGTAGCGGAGCTCCGAGGCGGTGTAGGCCGCGCGCTCGGCGCTGTCGCGCAGGAAGGCCGAGAGGTCCCGATCGCGCGTCACCTTGAAGAAGCCCATCTCCAGCAAGTATCCCGCGATTCGGGCTACGGACTCCTCTACCTCCGATCGTTTTACGGGCGCGGCGCTCCCGTCCCTTTCGCCGACGGCCTGGCGCCTGAGCTCGTAGCAGGCGATCTGCACCGCCTGGGCGAGGTTCAGGGAAGGGAAGGCCGCGGCGCTGGGGATATGGGCGGCCAGGGAGCAGAGCCCCAGCTCTCCTTCGGTGAGGCCCGTCCTCTCGTTGCCGAAGACGAGGGCGACGGCGCCCGCGCGGCCTTCGGACCCCGTCGGCCTGCGCAGGGCCATGGCGGCGAAAGCTTCGGCGCTCAGGGAGAAGGCCTTGCGGCGCTCCCCGCGGCGCCTCGTGAATCCCGCCGTCAGCGAGAAGCCCGCCAGGGCCGAACCGAGGTCGGGAAAGGATTCCGCCGTCTCGAAGAGGTCGAAGGCGTGGACCGCCATCGTCCTGACGCGATCGGCCTCGAATCCGGGACAGCCGGCGAGTATCAGCCGCGTGACGCCCATCGTCTTCATCGCGCGACAGGCGGAGCCGACGTTGCCGCCTTCCTCCGCCCTGCAGAGCACGACAGCGAATCGCGACAGGTCAGGCTCGCCCACTTCCTCTCCTTGCGCTTGCGCGGGAAACGGCGGTAATAATAATGGCGGCATGAAAGCGGCGCAAGGCGAATCCCTCTCCCTGAGCGGCAGGCGGGCCCTCGTCGTGGGCGGCTCCGGAGGCATCGGCAGGGCCGTGTCCCTCGAGCTCGGGGCCAGGGGAGTCCATGTCATCGTCCATGGCGGCTCCTCGCGGGAGCGGCTCGACTCGACGCTGGAAGAGATCAGGCTCCTCGGCGCCGGGGCAGAAGGCTTCCTCCTGGACTTAGGCGATCCGGAGGCCGGCCTCGCGCGACTGGTCGGGGCCCTACCGGGCCTGGGCGACATCGATATACTCGTGGTGGCCTTCGGGCCTTTCGCCCGCAAGAGCCTTGCCCGGACGAGCCTGGCCGACTGGGAACGGCTGGCCCTTCTCGATCTCGCCCTTCCCGGGGCCCTCTGTTCCGCCTGTCTGCCCGCGATGGCCTCGAGGGCCTGGGGCAGGATCCTCCTCTTCGGAGGTTCCCGAACCGACGGGATTCGGGCCTATTCTTCCAACGCGGCCTACGCGGCGGCCAAGACAGGCCTCGCGGTCCTCGCCAAATCCGTCGCCGCCGAAGGAGCGCCGCGAGGAGTCGGCTGCGTCCTCGTCTGCCCGGGGCTCGCCGACACCGAGTATCTCGACGAGCGCGAGAGGGAGGCCCTCCGCGCTCGAGCCCCGGGCGGGCGCCTCGCCTCACCGGCGTCGATAGCCGCGGCGGCCGTCTGTCTCCTGGCCGCCGAGCCCTGTCTCGCCTCGGGGGCCGTCGTGGCGCTCGACGGCGGCCTTTCCTTTTGAGATCGTATAGTTCCGTCGCTTCGAGGCCGATAATTCAAGGAATGCCGGCCGGCCCGGTTTGACAATGCATTGACGAGAGCGCTAATATGCTTTTACAATGATTATGACTATGCATTAGAGGGGCTGAGAGGAGCACTATGCCGAACAATAACGATATCGTTCC
>CAZBGA010000059.1:0-26850 GCA_964491385.1 uncultured Treponemataceae bacterium
GGATGCGCGAGATGCGCGACGCCGGCGCCTATACGATAGCCCAGGACGAGGCTTCATGCGTCGTCTTCGGCATGCCCAACGAGGCGATCAAGCTCGGGGGCGTCGATGCCGTCCTGGGCCTCGGGAACATCGCGCAGGAAGTCCAGCGACGCGCGCGCCAGGCATAGGCTTAGGCGAAGCGTCTGCTCGCGGATATATCGCGAAAAGGAGCAGTATATGTCCAAGAAGATCTTGATCGTCGACGACTCGGCCGCGATACGCCAGAGCATCTCGTTCATACTTTCGCAAGAGGGCTACGAGACCGTCGAGGCCACCGACGGTCTCGAGGCCTTGAAGACACTGAACTCGATCGACGCTCTCGACCTGATAATCACGGACGTCAACATGCCCAACCTCGACGGAATAGGCCTCATCCGCAAGACCAGGGAACTGGCCAAGTACAAGTTCACACCGATACTCGTGCTGACTACCGAATCTCAGGGCTCGAAGATGAACGAGGGCAAGGAAGCGGGCGCGACCGGCTGGATAGTGAAGCCGTTCAACGCGGATAAGCTCCTCGGCATAGTCAAGAAAGTCGCGGAATGAGCGGGACGGTATGATCGGTTCGTCGACCGGAAGGTACCTGGCTTTCGAGCTGGGCGGACAATGCTTCGCCGTGGATGTCTCCAGGGTCGAGGTCGTGCTCGAGACGGTGCCCATCACGCGCGTTCCGAAGGCCCCCCCCCACCTGCGCGGCGTCATCAATTATCGCGGTTCGGTCATACCCGTGGCCGATCTCCGCGTCCGCTTCGGCGAGGGACCCACCGATACGGGGCCGGGGTCCAGCATAATAGTGCTTCAGGTACGATTCGGGCAGGACGACGTCACGATCGGCATGCTGGCGGATGCCGTTCGAGAGGTCATCGACCTCGACCCGTCGCGGATAGAGCGCCCTCCCCAGGTAGGCTCCCGGATCGAGGACGCTCTCATAAAGGGCATCGGGGAGAAGGGCGGCGAGTTCATAGTGGTCCTCGATATCGACGTCGCGTTCGCTCCCGCCGCCTCGACGGAGCGGGGGATGGAGGCCACGTGAAGGGCGGCCGGGACATACTCATCGTCGAGGACGAGAACATCGTCGCTCTCGACATGCGCATGCGGCTCGAGGGCATGGGGTACCGCGTCGTCGACGTCGTGGAAACGGGCAGCCTCGCCGTCGAGCGCGCGGCCGCCCTGAGTCCCGATCTCGTCCTCATGGACATCAAGCTGAAAGGCGAGCAGGACGGAATCGAGGCCGCGGGCCGCCTGCGCGAGCGCATGGAAGTGCCCGTCATATTCGTCACAGCCTTCACGGACGAGCGGACGCTGGAACGGGCCAAACACGCGAGCCCCTACGGCTACATCGTCAAGCCCTTCCACGAGCGCGAGCTCAGGATCGCGATCGAGCTTGCCCTCTATAAGCACCAATACGAGCTGTCGATACGCAGGGCGAGGGACATAGCCGAAGAGGCCAACCGAGTCAAGAGCGAATTCCTCGCGAACATGAGCCATGAGCTCAAGACTCCCCTCAACAGCGTCATCGGCTTCACCGAGCTCGCCATGTCCGTGTCCAAGGACCCCGAGCAGGGCGAGTACCTGGCGATGGCCCTCTCGTCCGCCAGGTCCCTGCTCACCTTGATAGAATCGATCCTGGATTTCGCGCGCATGGAGGCGGGGAAGCTGTCGGCGGTTTCCGCGCCATTCTCCCTCGACGAGCTGCTCGGCGAATGCGCCGACTCACTCGCGATGAGGGCCTACGCGAAGGGGCTCGAGGTGAATCTGCGCCGCGACCCCGCGATACCGGATGCGCTCGTCGGCGACGGCTCCCTGCTCAAGCATATACTGCTCAATCTCCTGGACAATGCGGTCAAATTCACCGAGCGCGGCCGGATCCGCCTCAGCGCCGCCCTCTGCGATCAGCCTTCGTGCTCCGGTTGCGGGCCGACGGTGGAGTTCGAGGTCGCCGATACGGGCATCGGGATGCCGCGGGACAAGATAGACCTAGCCTTCGCGCGCTTCACTCAACTGGACCCATCGAGGACCCGCAGGGCCGGCGGCACGGGGCTCGGCCTGGCCATCGTCGCCAAATCCGTCGAGCTGATGAAGGGGAGCCTCTCCATAGAGAGCGAGGAAGGGCGCGGCTCGCGATTCTCGCTGCGACTGGCTTTCGACATCGGCGCGAACTCGCCTCCGAGCCTTCCCGATCGCGACGGCGGGGCCGCCGAGGCTGTCATCGCGGGCTTGGACGAGGAGGCCTTCGACGATGCCGCGCTCGCCCTGAAGCGCCTGGGCCTCTCCGCGAGACGGGCGGTGAGCCTCGAGGACGCGGCTTCGTCGAAGGGGGCGCTCGTAATCGCGGACGAGCGGGCCGTCGCGGAAATCGACGACAGTCTCATCGACGCGCTCGACGCGAGGCTCATAGTCGGCACCAGGTTCGGGTCGAAGGCCCGCTTGAGGCTGGGCAATCGAGCGGGCATAGCCTTCACGGTCCTGCCCCTGCGGACCGACTGCCTGCGGGACGCGATGGCGGCGCTGTCGCGCGCGGCGGCCGTGGATACGGGCAGGAAGGCGGCGGCCCGCGCGCTAGAAGGCGAAGGCACTCGGGAAGCCGTAGTCGCCGCGCGGCGCAGGATGGCGGTCGACGCGGGAGGGACTGCCGGCAACGG
This sequence comes from uncultured Treponemataceae bacterium, assembly GCA_964491385.1. GTDB lineage: Bacteria > Spirochaetota > Spirochaetia > Treponematales > Rectinemataceae > UBA1306. The sequence continues at coordinate 2,682 of CAZBGA010000059.1, forward strand.
ACTCCTGCGGCTCCTGGCGGATACCATAGAGAGAGCCGCTGCCTCGGGGTCGTTCGCGGAGGCCGAGAGGGCGGCGAAGGAAGCGCAGGGAGCCTTGGCCGCGGCCGGCGACGGCGACGGTTCGCGACTCGCCTTCTCCACCCTGCTGCTCGCGAGGAAGGGCGATGCTTCCGGACTCAAAGACGCGGCGTCGAGGATGCGCGCGGCCTCGGCCGGCTAGGGGGGGAAGGATGAAGATGCTCGTAGTCGAGGACGATTTCGGCAGCCGCCGCGTCATGCAGAAGCTCCTCGAGCCGTACGGAGACGTGGACGTGGTGGTCGACGGCGAGGAAGCCGTTGAGGCTTTCAAGCTGGCTTGGGAGGAATCCAGGCCCTACGACGTCGTCTTCATGGACATCATGATGCCGAAGATGGATGGGCATGAGGCGCTCAAGCGCCTGCGCGAGCTGGAGCGCGAGATGGGCATCAAGTCGGCGAACGAGGCGAAGGTTATCATGACCTCGGTACTCGAGGATCCGAAGAACGTGATCGAAGCCTACTATGGCGGATCGGCGACGAGCTACCTGATCAAGCCGATAGACCGGGAGAAGCTCGAGGACGAGCTGGAGCGATTGGGCGCGCGTCCGAAGGCTTGAGGGGAAAAAAGTGCCCGGAATCACGATCGTGGAGGACGAGTACATCGTCGCGCTCGATATCAAGAGCTTCCTCGAGCGTTCCGGCTACTCGATCACCGGCGTGTACCCGTCGGGAGAGGACCTGCTGGAAAGCTTCGCCAAGAAGAGGCCCGACCTCATCCTCATGGATATCAAGCTAAGAGGCAAGCTCGACGGCGTAGAGACCGCGCGCTTGGTCCACGAGCGCTATAGGACGCCGGTGGTATTGCTGACCGCCTTCGCGGACGACGAGACCATCGCTCGGGCCAAGATCACGCAGCCCTTCGGCTACTTGATCAAGCCCTTCGAGGAGAGAGAGCTCAAGATATCCATCGAGATCGCCCTGTATCGCGCCGTAATGGAGAGGCGGCTCATGGAGAGCGAAGAGAGGTATCGTAACCTTTTCCACGAAGGCATTTCCGGCAATTTCCTGACGGACCGGGAGGGTCGCGTCATAGAGGCGAACCCCGCCTTCCGCTCTCTCGTGGGCCTCGGCGCGGAAGCCCCCCTGCCGAGCCTGGAGGCGATCGTCGCCGACGAAGCGTCGATGGCGGCTTTCAGGGAGACGCTCGAGACCGGACGGAAGCTCGAGCTCTTCGAGTTTCCGCTGCGCTCGATCGACGCGAGGGACCTCATAGTGCTCGCCAACGCGGCCGCCGTCCGCGATTCGGAGGGAGGCCTGGGCGGCATGAGGGGCGAGCTGATCGATACTACGGAGCGCCGCAGGCTCGAAGAGCGGCTCTCGCAGGCGCAGAAGATGGAAGCGGCCGGCAAACTCGCCGGAGGCATCGCCCACGATTTCAACAACATCCTCACCGCCATCCTCGGCTACTCGAACCTCCTCTCAGACGAGCTGCCGGCCGTGGGCGCCGTCCGAGAGGACATCGAGGGCATCCGCAAAGCCGCGAACAGAGCCTCCAACCTGACGCGCCAGCTCCTCGCCTTCTCGAGGCGCCAGCCCTTCTCGCCGCGGATCCTCGACCTCAACGCGGCGGTACAGGACGCGGAGCGGCTGCTGCGCCGAATCCTTCCGGAGGACGTGATCCTCGCCTTGTCGCTGAGTCGCCGTTCTGCGTCGGCAGTCGCCGATCCCGCCCAGGTCGAGCAGATCCTGCTGAACCTCGCCTTCAACGCCAGGGACGCGATGCCCGCCGGCGGAGAATTGCGAATCTCCACGGCGGTGGAGACGATAGACGCGCCGCGCGCCGTCGGCCTCGACAACCTCCCGCCCGGGGGCTATGTCCTCCTCGACGTCGCGGACACCGGCACGGGCATAGTGCCGGAGATCCTCGACAAGATCTTCGAGCCCTTCTTCACGACAAAACCGAGGGACAAGGGAACGGGGCTAGGCCTCTCGACCGTCTATGGCATCGCGAGGCAATTGGGCGGCGCCGTGGGCGTCGTCTCGAAGCCGGGCGAAGGGGCCTCGTTCACGATATGGCTGCCCTCCGCTCCGGGCTCCGTCGAGAGCGAGAAGGCGCAGGAGCAGGAATCGGTCTGGGCCGGAATGGACGCCGCGACCATACTCTTCGTGGACGACGACGACACCGTGCGCTCGCTCGCCGCGCGCCTCCTGGCGAAGGGGGGGCATCGCGTACTCCTCGCGGCGAACGCCGGAGAGGCCCTTCTCCTGGCGGAGAGCTACGGCTCTTCGATCGATCTACTCGTCACTGACACCGTCATGCCCTTCATGGACGGGCACAGCCTCGCGCGGCGCGTACGCGCCATCCTGCCTTCTATCGGCCTCCTTTTCATCTCCGGCCACCCTGGACGAGGCAACTATCCCGACGAGGAAGGGCACTTCCTGCCCAAACCCTTCAGCGAGGCGGAGCTCGCGCGCGCGGTATCGCGCGCGCTGAAGCAGGCGAAGCCATAGCGAAGCGTTTGGCGGAGCTCGCGCGCGCGGTATCGCGCGCGCTGAAGCAGGCGAAGCCATAGCGAAGCGTTTGGCGGAGCTCGCGCGCGCGGTATCGCGAGTCATTCGGGCGACAGGGCGAGCTTGTAGAGTCGGGACTCCGCTTCCATCATCGCGGTCGCTCCCAGGGAGCGAAGGCTGCGCGGCACTTCGACGGCGAAGGAATCGATGATCCGCGCCGGCCGAGGAGAGAGCACGACGGCGCGGTCGGCGAGATAGGCGGCCTCCTCCACGTCATGGGTCACGCAGACGACCGTCCGCCTTTCCTCTCGAAGGAGGCCCAGGAAGACATCCATGAGCTCGAGCTTCATCCTGAGGTCCACCGCCTGGAACGCCTCGTCCAGGATGAGAATATCGGAGGGATAGGCGAAGGCCCGCGCGAGCGAGAGCCGCTGCCTCATGCCGCCGGATAGCTGGCCCGGCCTTAAGCCCGCGGCCTCGGATAGGCCGGCGGCGGCCAGGAAGCGGTCTGCGCGGGCGAGCGCCTCCTCGCGAGGGAGGGCTCCGGAAAGGGCGAAGGCCGCGTTCCCCCGGCAATCGATCCAGGGCAGGAGCCTCGGTTCCTGGAAGGCGTAGGAGAATCGGCAGTCCTCGAAGCCCGAGCGTTCCCCAGACTCCGCTTCCTTGAGCCCCGCGATCAGGTTGAGCAGCGTGGTCTTTCCGCAGCCCGAGGGACCGAGTACGACGGTGATCGATTCCGGCGCCAGATCAAGCGAGATCCCGTCGAGGACGGGGAGCCCGTCGTAGGATGCGCGCAGGTCCCGTAGCCTATAGGCCATGCCGCGATGCCCTCCTCGCCGCGAGTCCCAGTGCCCACTCCGTCAATCCGCAGAGCGCCACCGCGGCCAAGGCCCAGGCGAATACGCTCGCGGATTCGAGGAGAAGCCGGGAGTCCTGCATTCCAGTCCCCAGAGCCCGCTCGGGCTGGCTCAGTATCTCGCCGGCGACGACTACCTTCCATGATAGGCCCAGCGCGCCTTTCGCTCCCGACAGCAGATGGGGCGCGGCCGAGGGAAGGCGCAGCTTGAAGAACACTTCGCGCCTCGGCACGCGGAACAGCCGAGCCATCTCGACGAGGCGAGGGTCAGCGGCGACGGCTCCCTCCGCCGCGCTCGTGACCATGATCGGAAAGGCCATGAGGAAGGCGGAGAATATCGGCACGAAGCCGGCGGGAAACCAGAGGAGGGCGATGAGAACCAGGGCCAGCACCGGCGTCGCGCGGATCGCCGTGAGGACGGGCGCGAGAGCGGCGCCGAAAAGCGGCCGACGACCCGAGGCGAGGCCCGCCGCGAGCCCCAACCCGGCCGAGAGCCCGAAGGCCGCGAGGCCGCGGAGGAAAGTGGCCCAGAGGTCGGAGAGGAAGCGGGGCGTAGGATAGAGCGAGATCGCGGCCTCGAGGACCCGTGCCGGGGAGGGCAGGATCATCTCCTTCGCCATCGCGAGCGAGGCGGCTTCCCACGCGAGAAGGAGGAGGGCCAGGCCCGCCGCTCCGGCGAGCGCGCGCGCCTTCCTAGCGGAACGAAGCGTAGAAGCCATCGTCCGGGAGCTTTCCGCCCACCGAGATGGGAGCCTCCGCGAGGAAGACTCCGAGGAGAGCCTCTATCGCGGACCTGGCTTCGAGGGCGGGCGTAAAGACGTACGCGGAGAGAGGGATAGCCTCGGCGGCGACGGCCGCCTTGAGGCCGAGGCCGTCCTTCTCGACGAGCGCGCCCGCGGCGATGGGATCGGCCAGGACCCAGCGGATCGAGTCGGAATAAGCCGCGAGTATGGCCCGAGCCGCCCGAGGCCGCTCGGATGCGAGCCGCGACGAGACCATGAAGGCGGTCATCGGGTAGCTCCGCTGTCCGGTCCGCCTCGTCCAGAGCTCCCCCAAGTCTATGGGCGAGCGAAGAACGGGATTCGCCGATCGGGCCATAGTGGCAAAAGGTTCGGGCAGGATCGCGTTGGCGATCTCGCCCGCCGCGAGAGCCGAGGCGGCTTCGGGATAGGGAAGCGAGTAATCGAGCCTGATGTCCCTGCCGGGGTCGATCCCGGCGCCTTTGAGAAGGCTCCTGAACAGGAAATCGGGCGTCGCGCCCTGCCCCGCCACATTGACCTTTCTGCCTCTCAGGTCCGCGAGCGAGACTATCGCCGGATCGGCGGTGAGGAACGAGACCATGCCGTCGCCGACGATGGCCGCGAGCTTGATCGGTATGCCCGAGTTATACAGCTTCGCGGCGATGTTCACCGGCAATGTCCCGGCGTCGTACTCCCCGGAAATGAGCTTTGCGGTCACGAGGTCGGCGCTCGTCGCAGCGACGAGTCGTACCGTCGATCCGTCGCCGGGATCGGGAGGCGTCTCGAAGAGCTTAACCATGCCTATGCCGGAAGGTCCCTTGAGGGCCGCGACCACGATCGGCCTCGGGGCCGCGGAAACCGCCAGGGTGCTCAGCGCGGCGGCCGCGACGATCGCAAGCCTCATGAAGGCTCTGGCCATTGAAGTCCTCCGCCGGCATGATACAGCCGAACGCTGGCCTTTTTCTATGGCTTGGGCTATATTCAAAAACGTGACGTGCGTGCAGTGCGGAGAGCGCGAAGCCTTGGTCTTCATTCGGCGGCGCGGCGAAGGAGGCGAGGGCTGCGATATGGCGCTTTGCGAGTCCTGCGCGAAGGGTAGGGGCATCAGCGCCGGCAAAGGGAGTCTCGAGCTCAGCATAGACGACTTGATCGGCGATAGCCTCGAATCGCCGCCCGGCCCGGGGTCCGGTGCCTTCTGTCCCTCCTGCGGCCTCGACGTTGCGACGCTCAGGCGCGAGGGAAGGCTCGGTTGCGCGAGCTGCGCCGATGCGTTCTTCGACGAGATATCGAAGGCCGTCGGGCGAGGGACCGCCGGGAGGCCGAGGGAGCCCGCGATCGGGCGGGGCTTCGCCGCCTCGGCCTTCTCGGATCCCGAGCCTGCGCGGCTTCGGAGCGAGCTGGAGGCCGCGATAGCCTCCGAGGACTACGAGAAAGCGGCTCGCCTTCGCGACGAGCTCGCGCTCAGCGATTTCGGAGCCGCGGCGCCTCCGGAGCCGCCTTCCTTCTCCGCCGATTTCGCCTACGATCCGAGAGCGTTCCTGGGCGCCGAGGGCGCTGAGGACGATGTCGCGCTCAGCAGCTCGGCCATAGTCTATCGCGATATCGCCGACCTTCCCTTCCCGGGATCTCCCCGCGGCCCGTCCTCCCCCTCGCGGGCCGCGCTGCTCGAGAAGATCCTTTCCTACGGCCGATGGCGCTCGGCGACGATGGCGGAGCTCGGCCCGGTCGCTCGGCGCTCCCTCTCCGAGCGCGGGATAGTGCCGCGCGGGTACGCGGCCGACGACGAGGCCGTCCTTCTTTCGAGCGCCTCGCGCGGCGTATTCGCCCTTCTCGACGAAGGCGACCACCTTCGGGTCAGGAGCGTCCACCCGGGCCTCGACGCCAGGGGAGCGCTGGGCCAGGCGCTCGCCCTCGCGGACCGCCTCGAAACGGATCTCGGTTTCGCGCGGAAGGACGGCATCGGCTGGATCTGCTCGCGCGTCTCGGATTGCGGCCTCGCCTGCTCGGTTTCGGCTACGATGCATATTCCAGCCATCGTCGCCGCGGGCATGCGCGACCGCCTGTTCAGGTCCCTGATGTCCGACGGCGTCTCGATCCGCGGATCCTATTCTTCGGGAGAGGAATCCGCCGGCTCCGTGTACGAGCTCTCCGTCGACCCGTCGGGCGCGAGTTCGATCGATGAGCTCGCCGGCGGACTGGACTCGGCCGCGGCGAAGGTGATCGCGGCGGAGCGACGCGCGAGGGATGAGATAGCCGAAAAGGGTCGCGACGCCCTCGTCGACGCGGAGGGCAGGGCCTTCGGGATCGCCCGTCATTGCCGCCTCCTCGGCGCGGACGAGGCCGCATCCGTCCTTTCCGTGCTCCGCCTTGCGGCTCTCAGGGCCTCGCTCTCCGGCGCCGACCACCGCATCATCGGCTCGCTGCTCCCGGCCTTGGGGCCGGGATCCGTCGCCCTCTCCTCCGGCCTGCGCGAGATTCCGCCCGCGGCCACGCTGGATTTTCTGAGGGCGCGCATCGTTAAGGACGCGCTGGCTCTCGCCGAATATAGAGTCGAGGAGGGCGCCTGATGTTCAAGGGACTGACCCATCGAGCCCAGCGCGTGCTGACGGTTCTCGCCCAGGAAGAGGCGAAGCGCAGCAGGTCGGATCAAGTGCTGCCGGAGCATATCCTCCTCGCCATAATCAACGAAGGGGAGGGCATAGGCTTCAGGGCCCTCCGCAGCCTGAAGATAGATACGCTGGAGCTTCGCGACGAGCTCGAGCGCTCGATAGAGAAGCGGCGCTCCGGAGTCATAGTCGGGGACCTGCCCCTGGCCCGCCGCTCGCGATCCCTCTTGGAGGGGGCCGCCGAGGAAGCGAATATGTCAGGGTCCGACTACATCGGCACCGAGCATTTCGTGGTGGCTGCCGCCCGCGAGCAGGGATCCTCCCTGGAGGCCCACCTCGCCCGCATCGGCGTCTACTACGAGCAGCTGCGCGCCGCCGTGCGCCTGCTGCGCGAGCCGCAGGCCGAGGAGCGCAAGGAACGGCCGCCCCTGCGGCCCGAGGGCCGGGCCGAGGGGAGGCCCGCGGCCGCGGGCCGGACGCCGCTGCTCGACGAGTTCGCCCGCGACTTGACGGCCTTGGCTCACGACGGCAAGCTGGATCCGGTGGTCGGCCGCGAGAGGGAGATCGGCCGCATCATCCGCATACTGTCTCGCAGGACCAAAAACAATCCCGTCCTGGTCGGCGAGCCGGGCGTGGGCAAGACCGCGATCGTGGAGGCTCTCGCCCAGCGCATATCCCGCGGCGACTCGCCCGAGGCCCTGTCCCGCAAGCGCATACTCGCCTTGGACCTCGCCGCGGTCGTCGCCGGGACCAAGTACCGCGGCGAATTCGAAGAGCGCCTCAAGCGGATCATGAAGGAGATCGCCCTCGCCGGCGGGATAATTCTGTTCATTGACGAGATACACACGGTCGTCGGAGCGGGCAGCGCCGAGGGCACCATCGACGCGTCCAACATGCTGAAGCCCGCCCTCTCGCGAGGGGAGATCCAGTGCATCGGAGCGACGACGCTCGACGAATACCGCAAGCGATTCGAGAAGGACGCCGCCCTCGAGAGGCGCTTCCAATCCGTGCTCATCGAGGAGCCGGGGCCGATCGAGGCGATCGAGATCCTCGAGGGCGTCAAGGCGCGGTACGAGGACTTCCACGGTGTCGCCTACACGAGGCGGGCCGTCGAGGCCTCCGTCGAGCTCGCTCGGCGCTACGTCGCCGACCGCTTCCTGCCCGACAAAGCCATCGACCTCCTCGACGAGGCGGGAGCCCTCAAGAAGATCGGCGGGCCTTCCAGGCCGGCCGAACTGTCCGAAGTCGAGATCGAGATCCGCCGCCTCACCGAGGACAAGCTGGCCCTAGTGTCCACGCAGAACTACGAGCGCGCCGCCGAGGTGCGGGACAAGGTCCGCAAGCTCAAGGCGCGGCTCGAGGGCCTCAAGTCCGAGTGGGAGGAGGCCAGCCGCGACGAGCGCGCCAGCGTCACCGAGGAAGAAGTCCGCGAAGTCCTCTCGGAAGCGACGGGCATACCCCTGGCCCGCCTCGCCGAGGGGGACGCCGAGCGCCTCATGCATCTCGAGCGCGAGCTGCACAAGCGCGTGATAGGCCAGGACGAGGCCATCGGGACGATCGCGTCCGCGATACGGCGGTCGCGATCGGGGGTCTCGGACGGACGAAGGCCGATGGGATCCTTCATCTTCCTCGGGCCGACCGGCGTGGGCAAGACTCTCGTCGCGAAGAGCCTCGCGGAATACCTCTTCGGCGCGGAGGAAGCCCTCCTCAGGATCGACATGTCCGATTTCATGGAGAGGCACAACGCCTCCCGGCTCGTCGGCTCGCCCCCCGGCTACGTCGGCTACGACGAGGGCGGCATGCTCACGGAGCGCGTCAGGCGCCACCCCTACAGCGTCGTGCTGTTCGACGAGATCGAGAAGGCCCATCCCGAAGTCTTCAACCTCCTCCTCCAGCTCCTCGAGGAAGGCGAGCTCCGCGACAATCTCGGCCACGCCGTCTCCTTCCGGACCTGCGTCGTCATAATGACCAGCAACGCGGGAGCCAGGGAGATCACCTCGAAGGGCCTCGGCTTCAGGCCCGAGGACCGGCTCCTCTCCTATTCCGAGATACGCGGCTCCGCCCTGTCCGAGCTAAAGCGCCGCTTCAATCCCGAATTCGTTAACCGCGTCGACGACATCGTCGTCTTCAAGCCCCTCGACAAGGGCGAGGCCCGGCAGGTCCTGGAGCTCCTGATCGCCGAGCTCTCGCGGCGCCTTGGGGAGCGGGGCATCGCCCTCGACGTGAAGGAGCCGGCGAAGGCCTATCTCGCCGAGAAGGGCTATGATCCGGCCTACGGAGCCAGGCCCATGCGCCGGGTCATCCAGTCCGAGGTCGAGGACGCGTTATCGGCATTGATACTCCAGGGCCAGCTCCCGCCGGGAACATCCGCGGTGGTCGACCGCAAGGGAGAGGGAATGACCGTCCGGGCCAGGAGGGCCAAGGTCGCGAGCCAGCGACCGCCCGTCCCCCATTGAGCTAGTCCTGATCGTCTTCGCCGATCAGGGAACGCAGTTCCCGTATCCGCGCATCGTCGAGCCTGACCGAAAGATTTTTCTCTTGGGCGGGGATGACGAGTCCCTTGGGCCCGTCCTTGGCTCGCCGAAGGTATTTCGCGAAAGTATAGTACAGGTTCCCGCCGCCGTTGGATCTTCCCTTCGAGTAGTATATGGCGAGCATTCCGGCGTCGAGGAGGATCTCGAGCGGCACGCTCTTGCCCTTGCGGCCCTTTACGAAGACGTATGAGCCCGGCCAATCGCGGGCATGCATCCATAGATCGGATCCCCGCACGCTCTTCCGGAGGAGCTCGTCGTTCTCCTTGGCCGACCGCCCGATCAATATGGTCCATCCGGATACTTCGAGGGACAGGCCCGGATACGCGCGCCTTCGGGGAGCTCCCCCGGCGGCGGCTCTGGCGGTACCGCCTTTCGACAGGGCGCGCGCTATCAAGAGGGGCTCCGGCTCGCTCTCGAGCTCGGCGAGCTCGAGAGCGAGCCTCTCGAGGGAGGCCTTCGCTTCCCGGATCTCGGACTCCAGGCCGGCTAGGCCCGACTTTGCCTTCCTGTGACGATCGTAGAAAGAGAGCGCGTTTTCGAGGACGGACAACCGGGGATCCAAGGGGACGCGGACCCTGCCGCCCCGGTAAAAATCCTCGCATTCGAGGTACCTGCCCTCCAAGGGCAGGCCTTGATTGGCCATGAGTATGTCGCCCAGCTCGCGCAACCGCTCGTGTTCGCGGAATTCCGCGGCTCTGGCGCCGAGGGCCGCCATTCGCGTCTCGAGCGCGCGGGCCTTCTTCCCGTAGCGCTCGCGGGCCGCCTCGATCAGCCTCTCCCGCGAAAGCGCTCCGCCCCGCTCCGAGTACTGCGCCTCGATCTTCTCGTTGAAGCTTCCATTCCCGGGAAGCTCTCTCGCCTCGAACTCGCGCGCGGGACTCCCGCCTCGGTAGGCGGGGGTCCCGCGAAGGCTCTCCTCGATCCTGCATCGCTCCCCGGACACTTCGCCCTTGCTCGGCCTGCGCGCCAGGGCGTCGACCACGACGCCGTCGCCGTCGACGAGGACGAGGTTGCCGGCGCCGCTCCAGAGACGGGCGTAGAGGGTCATCCCCATGGGCTCGGGGGATCCGGGCACAAAGAGCCCGATCTTTACGATTCGATCGCCGCCTATCTGGGCGACGGATACGATGCGCCCGCCCCGTATCCGCGAGCGCAGACATTCCATGAATCGGAGGGGCCTCGTGGGCTTGGGTGGCGGGGCCGACAGGGCATGGACGCGGCAGGCGCCCTGCGCTATGGAGAAGAAGAGTTCGGTAGTCCTGCCGTCCTTGTATAATCCAAGGGACAAAGAGTCAAATGTCGGCTGTACTACCCGCTCGATCTTCGCGCCGACGACGTCGAGCTCGGAAAGGATGAGGTCGATCTCCCTCCAGTTCAGGGACATCATCTACCATGGCAATGCTTGTATTTCTTGCCCGAGCCGCATGGGCAGGGATCGTTGCGCCCCACCTTGGCGCCCGCCCGCACGACGGTGGCGCCTTCGGGCCGCGAGGCCTCGGCGACGGCCGACGGAGCCCCCGAGCTCCCCGTGCCCGTGGCGGCGCCGCCGAACTGTCCCACCTGATCGTGGGACGTCGCCACCGACACCTGAGTCTGCGGCCTCGCCTGCCTTTCCTCGGGCGTCTGGATGCGCACGAGGAAGAGTCGCGTCGCGATCATCCGGCGGATATCCTCGATCATGCGCTCGAAAATATCGAAGCCTTCGAGCTTATATTCCACGAGGGGGTTCTTCTGCGCGTAGGAGCGGAGGTATACGGCCTCGCGAAGGGCTTCCATGCCCTCGAGATGGTCCAGCCATTTGTTGTCTATAGCCTGGATGTACTGGAACCGAATGAAGTGGTTGAGGTTGTCCTGCCCGGCGAAGGCGAGCTTCTGGCCCAAGTCCTTCTCCAGGAGATCGAGGGCGTGGGCGCGGATGGCCTCGATGCTCTTGGCCTCGGGCGCGTCGGCCCTGAAGGGCAGCTGTATGTTGAAGGCCTCCTTCAGCCCCGCCTGGAGATCGGAGAAGGCCCGCGAGCCGTCCCTTTTCTGCGTCTCCTCGAATTCAGCGATGAGCTCGTCGGTCATCTCCTCGGCCGCGCCCTTGACCCGCCCGCTCAGCTCCGCGTCGAGGAGGATCGCGTTGCGCTGGTCGTAGATGAATTTCCGCTGCTCGTTCAGGACGTCGTCGTACTCGAGTAGATGCTTGCGGATCTCGAAGTTGCGCTCCTCGACCTTTTTCTGCGCGTTCTCGATCGTCCGGTTGAGGAGGGGATGGTAGATGGGCTCTCCCTTCTTCATGCCTACGCGGCTCATGAGGCCTTTGAGGTTCTCGCCCCCGAACAGGCGCATGAGGTCGTCGTCGAGGGAGAGGAAGAACTGGGATTGCCCCGGATCGCCCTGGCGTCCCGAACGGCCGCGAAGCTGGTTGTCGATGCGTCGCGACTCGTGGCGCTCGGTGCCGAGCACATACAACCCGCCGAGGCTCCTGACTTCGTCGTAGTCCTTGCGCCAGGTCTCGTACTCCTTGGCGAGCGCCGCATCGTACTCTTCGTCGGGGGCCTCGGAGCCTGCCCTCCTCCGCGCCCTGAATTCGGGATTGCCGCCGAGCTTGATATCCGTGCCGCGGCCGGCCATGTTGGTGGCTATGGTGACCGAGCCCTTCGCCCCGGCCTCCGCGATGATCAAAGCCTCGCGCGCGTGATTCTTCGCGTTCAGCACTTCGTGCCTGACGCCCTTGCGCGTCAGGAGGGTCGAAAGTCTCTCCGATTTCTCGATGGATACGGTACCGACCAGTAGCGGCTGGCCCTTTTTGTGGACCTCCGCTATCTCGTCGCAGATGGCGTCGAATTTCTCCGATTCGTCCATGAAGACCAGATCGTCCGCGTCGGACCGAACTACCGTGCGGTTCGTGGGGATGACGACCACGTCGAGATTGTAGATCTTCATGAATTCCGGCGCCTCGGTATCCGCCGTGCCGGTCATGCCGGATATTTTCCCATACAGGCGGAAGAAGTTCTGGAAGGTGATGGTCGCGAGCGTACGGTTGCGCCTGGCTATCTTGATGCGCTCCTTGGCCTCTATCGCCTCGTGCAGGCCGTCGGAATAGCGCCTGCCATGGAGGATGCGCCCGGTGAACTCGTCGACGATCTGTACCAGCCCCTCCTGTACGACGTAATCCACGTCCTTCTCGAACAGGATATGGGCCTTCGCGGCCTGCGTGAAGTAATGCACGTACTCGAAGTTGCCCTCGTCGAATATGGAGCCCTTGATGAGCCCGCGCTTGAGGAGGAGTTCCTCGATCTTGTTCATCCCCTCCGAGGTGAAGGAAATGCGCTTGCCCTTCTCGTCGATCTTGTAATCGCCCTCGAGTAGCTCGCCTTCGTCCTCCTTCGGGTATTCCCCGGTCGCCGGATCCTTTTTCACCTCTGCGAGCTGCGCTACCAGGCGGTTGACCTCGTTGACCTTGAAGGTGTCGTCCTCCGCGGGGCCCGAGATGATCAGCGGCGTGCGCGCCTCGTCGATGAGGATGGAGTCTATCTCGTCGACGATGCAGTAGTTGTGCCCTCGCTGTACTTTCCCCTCCGGGCTCCAGGTCATGTTGTCGCGGAGGTAGTCGAAGCCGAACTCGTTGTTGGTGCCGTAGGTTATATCGCAGGCGTATTCCCTGCGCCTGATATCGTTGTCCATGTTCGAGAGGATGACGCCGACCGAGAGGCCGAGGTAGCGATGCACCCTTCCCATCCACTGCGAATCGCGCTCGGCGAGGTAGTCGTTGACCGTCACGATGTGGACGCCGTCGCCGGAGAGGGCGTTGAGATAGGCGGCGCCGACCGAGGACAGGGTCTTCCCCTCGCCGGTCTTCATCTCCACGATCTTGCCCTGGTGGAGCACGATGCCGCCCAGGATCTGGACGTCGAAGGGGCGTTCGCCGAGGACCCTCCTGGCCGCCTCGCGGACGAGGGCGAAGGCCTCGGGCAGGAGCTGGTCGAGTGTCTCGCCCGCCTTGTACCTGGCCTTGAGCTTCTCGGTTTCCTCGGGGAACTGCTCGGGCCTCAGGGAAATAGCCCAGGACTCCTTCGCGTTTACCGTGTGCAGGACCGGAAGGAGGGCCTTTACGTCGCGCTCCTTCTTGGTGCCGAAAAGCAAGGCGAGAATGTTAAAACCCATAGCGATTACAATACCTAGATAGAAGAATCGGGGTCAAGGCTACTCCCCGAAACCGCCTCCCGTGATGATGGGAAAGGAGTGGGCGCCGGACCAGAGATAATCCGTCGGATCCAGGTATCGCCGGCCCATGATGACCTCGTAGTGGGTGTGCGGCGCCGTCGATACGCCCGAGTTGCCGAGGATCCCGATTCCCTGTCCCTGCTTTACCGACTGGCCGCTGTGTACGAGTATCCTTTCCATGTGCCCATAGCGCGTCATGTAGCCGTAGGCGTGCGCGATGACGACGCAGCGGCCGTAGCCTCCCTCGATGCCGGAGAAGACGACCTTGCCGTCGCCGGTCGCCACCAGGAGGTCGCCCGAACGGTAGGTAGAGCAATCGATCCCGGTATGGAAATAGCTTTGGCCCGTGAAGGGGTTGGGATTCGTGCCGAAGGTGGTCGAGATGTGTCCTATGCCGCCGGCGATCGGCCAGATGGCGGGGACGGTCTCCTTGATCGAGCTCATCTGGCCGAGCATCGAGCCGTATTCCGCGATTACGGGCGCCGACTGGTCGAGCAGGGCCCGTATCGCCGCCATGGATTGAGCCTCGGCCTGGCGCCTGGGGAACAGAGTCGAAATGGCCAGCGGCTTGGAGGCCTTGGCCGCGTCGAGCGGAGCGTCCTTGGCCAGGATCGGACCGAGGGCCGATTGGAAGTCTTGATAGGCCTCCGTCAGGCGGCTCGTCTGAGCCTTTAGGGCGGCGAGCTCGTCCTGAGCCTTGATGAGCTCGGCGTTGGAGGCCATCGCCCTGGCCCTTGCGCCGCCGAGACTCGTAGTAAAGGCGAAGGCCATGACGATGATCGCCGCGACGAGCATGGCCGTGCCCGCCAGACCGAAGAGCGAAATGCGGATGCCTCTAGGCGGCTCTTCGCTGTGCGCGACCATCAGGATGGAGACGCTCTGACTGCCCCCGCGGATGAACCGCGCCCAGAGCGCGAGGGAGCGCCGGCTCCCCCGCAGGACCGAGGCTGAGACTTCCTTGTAGACTTCGCGTTCAGCGCTCTTGTATCGCTGCAGCAGGGACGGCATATTCGGCTTCCATCATGGGGCTCATTCCCCATAATCTAACTAGTACGAGCCGTCCATGTAAAGGCCGCGGCGTTGACATGTCCCTGTGGAGGGGCGTAAAACCTATCTATGACTCCATCCGTCTCCTTGCGCCGCGGGCACGCCGCCGCGGCTCTCCATCTCGCGACCTGCATTGTCGCGGCGCTTTTATTCGCATCGTGCGCCGCGGGCGAGAAGCCCAGCGTCGCCGTTAAGCGCGAGCAGCTCTTCACCCTCGGCTACGGGCCGGCCGAGGATCAGCTCGACCTTTTCCAAATCGACGGGAGCAGGGCTTCCCTCAAGACCTGCCTGACCATGACCGAGGGCATATTCTACATATCAAACGGCGCCGGCGCGAAGGTCGTCAGGTATTCCTCTTTCGGCGATCCTCTCTCCATGATCTACAACCCCGACAAGGCTTCCGAGCCGGTAGTGCTCAAGGCCGTCCCCGCCGAGGGCGAGGCGGGCGATTCGGCGTCGTCCGCAGATCCCGAAGGGCTCGGCAGGAAGGCGGTACCCTATCCGTTCAGGGCAGTCGGCGAGATAGCCGTCGACGCGAAGCAGTCCATCTACGTCGAGGATCGCCTGCCTCCCGAGCGCCGCGTGGAGGACAAGGAGTCCGGCGCCCTCCTCGACCATGTCGTGCTGAGATTCGACAAGGATGGCCGGCTCATCTACTATCTCGGCCAGGAAGGCATCGGAGGAACACCCTTTCCCTATATCCTGGGCCTCTATGCGATGCCATCCGACGACTGCGTCGTCGTCTCCATGACCCAGTCGGGCTGGCTCGTCCACTGGTTCGACAAGAGCGGCGTCCTCGTGAGCTCCCTCAAGCTGAGGCGCGACGAACTCCCGATGCCCGACAAGGAGGAGGGGCTCACGGCGTCGCTCGACAAGATCGTCCCCGACCTCAGCGGAAGGAACCTCCTCCTCAAGGTCGATTACTACAGGGGGGCCGTCGATCCGGCGACCAAGGCGCCGGCGGGCGTCGAGTTCGCGAGCTCCTGGACATACCGCATGGACCTGAGCGACGGCAGGTACGTCGACCGATGGCAGATCCGAGCGATCGAGAAGACGGCGAAGGGAGCCGACGGGCAGAGCGTCAAATACTCGCGCGTGCCGGCATTCCTCGGCGCCGCCGGAAGGGCCTTGTTCTTCATCTACGCCGACGACGACGGGAAGACCTATATTTCCACGTTCGACAGGATTACGCGCGAGGTGGACCGCTACAGCATAGATATCGCGGCGGACGAGCTTTACTATAACACCTTCTATCTGTCGCGCGAGGGCGTGCTCTGCGCCGTGCTCTGCACGAAGTACGAGGCGAGGATAGCCTGGTGGCGATTCGACAAGCTTATCGGCGCGGACGGAGGCTTGGTGAAATGAGGCTACTCATCGCCTGTTCCGAGGCCGCGCGCCTCGACGCGGAGACGACGGCCCGCGCGGCCATGCCGTCCCTCCTTCTCATGGAGGATGCCTCGCTCAGGCTCTGGGACGCCCTGGTGCCCTTGGCCGAGGCGCGCGGGGCGGGTCGCTCGAGCGGCCTGGTCGCCATCTGCGGCTCGGGCAACAACGGGGGCGACGCTCTGGCCCTGCTCCGGCACGCGCGCTTCTCGGGCGCGCGCAGGGTCGCCGCCATCCTCGCCGGCAGGATGGGCGAGCTCGCCTCCTTCCATGCGTCCTCGCTCAAGGCCCTCGGCGTGCCGGTCCTCGATTGGAACGGAGACAGGCGGCTCTGCGAGCGGGAACTCGACGAAGCCTCGCTCATCGTCGACGGCCTTTCGGGCACGGGTCTTTCGGGTCGCCTGCGCGAGGAACTCGCTCCGCTGCTGGAGGCGCTCCGCTCGCGCGCGCCGATCGCCTCGATCGATCTTCCCTCGGGATTGTCCGACTCCTTCGAAGAGGGCTTCCCGGTCATTTCCGCCGCATGGACGCTGTCGATCGAGCCGCGCAAGGCCTGCCTGTATTTCCCGTCGGCGAGGGAGTCCTGCGGGGAGATACTTCCCGTCGAGGGAATCTTCCCAAAGGACGCCGTCGTCGCAGCGCGCGCGGAGCTCCTCGACGGAGGCGACCTGGCCGGCCTGGCGCCCCTGCCGCCGGATTCCGCGTACAAGGGCGAGCGGGGCAGAGTGGCGGTCTTCGCTGGCTCCGTCGGCGCGAGCGGAGCGGCCGTCCTCGCCTCGAAGTCCTGCCTCGCGGCCGGGGCCGGCATAGCCGCCCTCTTCGCGTCCCGCGAGCTCTACCCTACCGTCGCTCCGATGCTCGAAGCGGTAATGGTCAAGCCCGAGCCGGAGGACGGCGCGTTCGACGCGGGGAGATGGCACGCGATCCTCGTCGGTCCCGGCTGGGGCAGGGGCCAATCGCGTCTTAAACGCCTCGCGGCCCTCCTGGGTTCCGGCCTGCCCGCGGTCCTCGACGCCGACGCGATTCTCCTGTATCGCGAGCTGGTCGATTCCGGCTTCTCCGCCTCGGCTCCGATCATCCTGACGCCGCATCCCGGAGAATTCGCCGCCTTGACGGACATCGGGCCCGAGCGTTCCCTCTCCAACCCGGCGGCGGTGCTTCCCGAAGCGGCGCAGGCAATGAAAGCGGTGATCGTCCTTAAATCGCAGGCGACCTGGATAGCCTCACCGAGCGGCGAGCTCGCGGTCTGGGACGGGATGGAGAGCGGCCTCGGCACCGCGGGATCGGGCGACGTCCTGGCGGGCCTCGCAGCGGGGCTCCTTGCCCGTTCCGCGGCCGGGAAAGGCGCCGACGCCTTTTCCGCAGCCCGAGCCGCCGTCGTCGCCCACGGCCTCGCGGGACGGGCCGCCAGGAGCGAGCGCGGATGGTTCGAGGCCGGGGCTCTCGTCGAGGAAGCGGCCAGGATCCTAGGTCGGAAGGCCTCGGATCGAGAGGGTTCCGCCCGGAGAGTTTCGTCTTGACCGCCCCGCGTCCATCATCTACAGTGGCCGCACGACGATGGAACGGTCAGTAGCGGGAATTCTGATCCACGACGGCAAAGCCTTTATCGCGAAAAGGGGCCCGATAGGCAGCTTCAGCGGATGCTGGGAATTCCCCGGCGGTAAGGTCGAGCCGGGCGAGAGCGATGAAGAGGCTCTGGCACGGGAATTCGACGAGGAATTCGGCATCGCCATACGCGCGAGGAGGCTTCTCGGCGAAGCCCGCTTCCCCCATCGAGGCAAGGAGAGGATTCTCGCCGCCTGGCTGATCGAGCTCGAGCCATTCCACAAGCCGAAGCTGCTCGAACACGAAGAGGTGGCTTGGGCCGGAGCCGTCGAGCTGGAATCGCTCCTCCTCGTGGATTCCGACAGGAAGCTCCTCGAATTCATACTGCCGCTCGTGGGCAGCTGAAGCGGCCTCGGCCCGAAGGATCCGAATATCCCGTCGAGTACGGAAGGGACTAGGCGCAGGCCCCTTGCTTTTTGCCCGTCCCCTACGAATATTGGCGGGGAACGGCAAATACGTCGTAAGGAAACAGTATTTTACCGTAACCGGTTTTGCCGAAGGCGGCCCCGCCCGTCGAAAGACCGGGAAACCCGCAGCGAAGCGTCCGCCACCCGAAAGGAAGCTCCCGTTGGATTCAGTCCTTCCCAATCGAATCGCCTTCCTGGGGGGCTTCGTGCCTCGGCTTTGCGGAATCGCGACCTTTACGCACGATTTATGCGAGGCGGTGGCGGAGGCGGCTCCGGAGTCCGAATGCTATTCGGGGGCGGTCAACGATCGAATCGAGGGATACGATTATCCCGAGCGCGTGCGTTTCGAGTTGGAGCAGAAAGATCTGGCCTCCTATCGGCGCGCCGCGGATTACCTGAATTTCAATAATGCGGACGTGCTCTGCGTCCAGCACGAGTTCGGCATCTACGGGGGCCCTGCCGGAAGCCACCTGCTCGCCCTGCTCAAAGAAGTCCGGATGCCCGTCGTGACGACGCTGCACACCGTCCTGCGCGATCCGAACGCGGACCAGAAGATGGTCATGGATGAGCTGATCCGGCGCTCCGATCGGGTGGTCGTGATGGCCCGCAAGGGGGCGGACATCCTGCGCGACACCTATGGAGCGGCGAGCGCCAAGATAGACATCATACCGCACGGCATTCCCGACATGCCTTTCATCGATTCCAGTTTCTATAAGGCGCAGTTCGGGGTCGAAGGACGGAGCGTATTGCTGACCTTCGGGCTCCTCGGGCCGGGCAAGGGCATCGAATTCGCCATCGAGGCCCTGCCGCGGATCATGCTGCGGCATCCGGACATAGTATACCTCGTGCTCGGCGCGACCCATCCCCATCTCGTCGCCCGCGATGGGGAGAGCTATCGCCTGAGCCTCGAGCGGCTGGCCGAGAGCCGGGGCGTCAAGGACCACGTCATATTCTACAACCGCTTCGTTTCGCTGGAGGACCTGAAGGAGTTCATCGGGGCGACCGACATCTACCTCACTCCCTACCTCAATGAAGAGCAGATCACCTCGGGCACGCTGGCCTACGTCTTCGGCGCCGGCAAGGCGGTCGTCTCCACCCCCTACTGGCATGCGCAGGAACTGCTCGCCGACGGACGCGGCGTACTGGTCCCCTTCCGCGACTCGCGGGCCCTGGCCGAGGGAGTCTGCGATTTCCTCGACAATCCCGCGCGCCTCTTGGCGACGCGCGAAGAGGCCTATCGCCGAGGGCGCGAAATGATATGGCCAGCCGTCGCCCGACGCTTCCTCCAGTCCTTCCAGCGCGCCCGGACGGACCGGCGGGCGGCTCCCCGCGCGGCCTTCGCCGAATGGACCCTCGCCAGCCGGCCCTACGACCTGCCTCCCCTGCGGCTCGACCACGTCGTTCGGATGAGCGACGGCACGGGCATCATCCAGCACGCGGTCTTCAACGTGCCGAATCTGCAGGAGGGCTATTGCACCGACGACAACGCTCGCGCGTTCATCTTGTGCAACCTCCTGGATGAGCTCGGGGGCAGGCCCCCGGATGAGAACCTCGACGGCCTGGCCACCTGCTATCTCGCCTTCCTCTACGCCGCGATGAACCGCGAAACCGGCCGGTTCAGGAATTTCATGAGCCACGGGCGTCAGTGGCTGGAGGACTCGGGCAGCGAGGACAGTCACGCGCGGGCGCTCTGGGCCGCGGGTACCGGCGCGGGACGCTCTCGGAACGAAGGCCACCGCAAGCTGTCCGCGATGCTGTTCGAGCGGGGATCGACCGTGGTGGATTCCTTCTCCTCGCCGCGCGCCTGGGCCTTCACCCTCCTCGGGGTCGACGAATACCTGCGCCGCTTCCCCGAGCATGCAGGCGTGAAAGCGCTGCGCGAGCGGCTGACGCGGAAGCTCATCGGATTGTGGAAGGACTGCGCGACCGAGAATTGGCCCTGGTTCGAGAAGATCGCCGCCTACGACAACGCGCGCCTCTGCCAGGCCCTCATCCTTGCCGGCCAATCCATGCCCTCGCCCGAGGCGCTGGAGATCGGCCTCCGGTCCCTGCGCTGGCTCGCCTCCCTGCAGGTGACCCAGGCCGGCGATTTCCGGCCTATCGGCAGCAACGGCTTCTACGAGAGGGGCGGGGCCCGCGCCGACTTCGACCAGCAGCCGGTGGAGGCCCAGGCGATGGTCTCCGCGAGCCTCGAAGCCTATCGCGCCACGCAGGACGCGTCATGGTCGCGGGAGGCGAAGCGCGCCTTCGAGTGGTTCCTCGGACGCAACGACCTCGGCTTGGCCTTGTATGACTCAACGACGGGCGGCTGCAGCGATGGACTGCACGAGGACCGCATCAACGAGAACCAGGGAGCGGAATCGACGCTCGCCTTCCACCTTTCCCTAGCCGAGATGAGCTACGCCGAGCATGCGATCGCGCATCCGCCGAGCCGAAACGAAAGAGGTCCCTCAGATGAACTCGATCCGCCTCCGTCGTCATGACGCGACCCTCTTTCCCGAGAGCGCCCGCGTCATAATCCGTCCCTTCATTCCCTCCAGCGCCCAGCGCGTCACCACGATCCTCGGGCGAGTCTTCGCGCTGAGCGAGGAGGAGGTAGAGCGCGACCTCGGCGCCTTGCTCGTCGAATTCGACTCCCGGCACATCGACATAGAATCGAAGCTGCTCGGGAATTTCGAGAGGATCAGCGCCGACGTCTTCACTCAGCGTCCGATTTCCCGCTCGCGCAGGCTCCTCATCGGCGCCCATTTTTCCGGGGAATACGCCCTCGAATCCGCCGCGCTGTTCAACCCCTCCATCGTCCCCCATCCGAGCCAGGAGGGAGTGCCCGAGGGGGGCCTGCGGTTCATAATGAGCCTGCGCGCCACCGGCGAAGGACACGTCTCCTCCATCGAGTTCCGAACCGGCCTCGTCGCGTCCGACGGCGCCCTCGCCCTCGATCCCGTCTCCCGCTTCGTGAACATGCCCGAGATAGATCCCAACCCCAGCTACACGAAGAGGCTGTTCGCGGTCAAGCTGCACGAGATGGGGTTCGACAACGTCCATACCTCCGCCGTCATGGAGACGCTCTCCGAGAGCTTCGCGCGTAGCGACCTCAACAAAAGCCTGCTCCGGATCAGGCGAGAGAACATGCCTGTCGCGCGGGACCTCGAGGCCACCCTTCGATGCATACAATGGCTGGCCGACTCGAATTACGAGATCCATTTCCCGCCGGAGCTTTCCATGAGCGAGCGCATAATCTTCCCGGTATCGGCCAACGAGAGCAACGGGATCGAGGACGCGCGCTTCGTCCGCCTGATGGAAAGCGACGGATCGGCGATGTACTACGCCACCTACACCGCCTACGACGGCCATTCCATCCTCCCGCAGCTGATAGAAACGCAGGACTTCCTCCACTTCCGCGTGCTGACCATGAGCGGCAGCGCCGTGCAGAACAAGGGCATGGCCCTGTTCCCGCGACGGATCGACGGAAGCTACGCGATGCTGTCGCGCCAGGACGACGAGAACCTGTTCATCATGTTCTCGGACAACCCGCATTACTGGAGCGACTCCCGCCTCCTCCTGCGCCCAGCCGAGGCATGGGAGGCGGTCAAGATCGGCAACTGCGGCTCGCCTATCGAGACCGAGGCCGGCTGGCTGGTGTTCACCCACGGCGTCGGGCCGATGCGCAAGTATTGCATCGGCGCCGTCCTCCTCGACCTGAACGACCCCACGAAGGTCATCGGCCGATTGCGCGAGCCTCTGCTCGCGCCCGAGGGCTCGGGGAGGGAAGGCTACGTGCCGAACGTCGTCTATAGCTGCGGCTCGCTTCTCCACGGCCGCGAGATAATCCTTCCCTACGCGATGAGCGACAGGGCTTCCGCCATCGTCAGCCTGTCGCTGGATGACCTGCTCGGCGCCTTGCGGGGCGGGGGAAATTGAAAAGCCCTCCCCGCCGGAATGAACGACCTCGCGGCCGCGGCGGGGTATGAGTCCCGCTTGCGAATCAATCCTCCTCCTCGTCGAAGAGGTCCAGCTCCGGCTTGTCCTCCCCATCGTCGCCGACCGCCGTCCCCAGGAGGATCTCCACCTTGCCTTGGATCCTGTCGAGATCGCGCTCGAGGCCTTTGGAAAGCTTTACGCCCTCCTCGAATACCGCCACCGCCTCCTCGAGGGGGAGCTCGGGCTCCTTGATGCGCTCGGCCAGCTCTTCGAGGCGCTCGAGCCTCTCTTCGAATTTCCTCATGCGCGTACCTCCAGGGTCCTGGCGGTCGCCCCGCCCTTCGAGAAGGTGATCTCGAGGTCTTCGCCCGCGGCGACGACGGACGCGTCCCGGATCGCGGGACCGGCTTCGGCGCCCGCCGGGGAGGCGCGACGGACCACGGCGAATCCCCGCGCGAGGACGGCCTTCGGGCTGGTCGCCGCGAGGTCCCTCGAAGCCAGCTCGACGCGGCGCGAGCGCGCGGCCAGGGCCGCCGTCATGCCTCGGCCGAGCTCCTCCCTCGCCTCGTCCAGGCGCCGCGCGGAGGGCATGAATATGCGCATCAGGCGCGCCTCCACGGCTCCGGGCTCGAAGCGGCCGACGAGTAGGCGGGCCCTGTCGATCCGCGACCGTATCGCCGTCTCGAGCTCGGACGCGAACTGCCCGACCTCGCGCTTGAGGGCGGCCCGGCTTTCCGATACGAGCTCGGCGGCGGCGCTCGGCGTCGGAGCGCGGAGGTCGGCGGCGAAGTCCGAGAGGGCCCAGTCGATCTCGTGGCCGACGGCGCTTATCACGGGAACGCGCGACTCGGCTATCGCGCGGACGACGAGCTCGTCGGAGAAGGGAAGCAGGTCCTCGAGCGAGCCGCCGCCCCGCGCGACGATGATGACGTCGCCGAGGGACATGCGGTTGGCCGCGTCGATCTGCAGCGCGATCTGCCTGGCCGCCTCGTCTCCCTGGACCGCGGCGGGCAGGACGATCACGTCCATCCCGGAGTTGCGTCGCCGCAGGACGTTGAGGATGTCGCGTATCGCCGCTCCGGTGGGCGACGTGACCACGGCCACCCGCGAGGGGAAGCGCGGCAGGGCGCGCTTCCGAGCGTCGTCGAAGAGCCCCTCGGCGGCGAGGGCGCGCTTGCGCTCCTCGAGCATGGCGAGGATGTCGCCCTCGCCGGCCCGCTCGAGCCTCTCGACTATCATCTGGTACTGTCCCCTCGCGGCGTAGACGGTGATGCTGCCGCGTGCGCGGACGAGCGTCCCGTCCGCCGGCTCGAAGCCGAGGGCCTTGGACCGGTAGCGGAACATCACCGCCTGGAGCACGGCACCCCTGTCCTTGAGGCTGAAATAGAGGTGGCCGGAACTCGCCGGGCGGCAATTGCTTATCTCGCCCTCGACGAGGACCGGAGGGAGGGAGCCCTCGAGGAGCTCCTTGACGAGAGCGGTGAGCGCGGAGACGCTCAGCGGCCTTTCCGTTCCTTCGATCACGCCGCTACGATACGCCAAGCGCGGACCGATGGCAACCACCGACGGCCCTGGCGCAAGAGGGGCCGCGCGGACTACTATGTACGCATGGATCCACGCGAGCTCCCCGTCTATCAGCAGAAGGAGCGCATCCTCGAAGCAATGAAAGACCACCAGGTCATCGTCGTCGAGAGCCCGACGGGCTCGGGCAAGACCACCCAGCTGCCGGTCATACTCCACGAGGCGGGCTATTCCAGGAACGGCCTCATCGGCGTGACTCAGCCCCGGCGCATCGCCGCGCTCTCGGTGTCCGACTTCATCGCGAGGCAGCTCGGCGTCAAGGTCTCCGGCCTGGTAGGCTACAAGATGCGCTTCGAGGACAGGACCAGCGACGCCACCGCCATCAAGATAATGACGGACGGGATCCTGCTCCAGGAGATGAAGCTCGACCCCGCGCTGTCGCGATACGGGGCGATCATGGTGGACGAGGCCCACGAGAGGAGCCTCAATATAGATTTCATCCTCGGCCTCTTGAAGCGCGTCCTCGAGTCGAGGCCCGAGTTCAAAGTCATCGTCTCCTCGGCGACGATAAACGCGGAGGTGTTTTCCGAATACTTCGGCGAATGCCCCATCGTCAAGATCGAGACGCCGATGTTCCCCGTGACCCTCGTCTACGACCCGCCCCTGCCCGATGGCGAGCAGCCGGACGTACGCGGCGGTTCGGACGACGCGATGCAGGCGAAGATCGAGCAGATCGTGTCGCGCATCGTATCGGAGAGGAGGGAAGGCGACATACTGATCTTCCTTCCCGGCGAGAAGGCGATCAAGGAGT
>CAZBGA010000060.1:0-23742 GCA_964491385.1 uncultured Treponemataceae bacterium
CTCATCTACACCATTTCCGGCATCAGCCTCGGCATCCTCGTCTCGACGATCGCCAAGACCCAGGCTGTGGCCATGCTGGCCGCGGTGACGCTCACCATACTGCCCATCATCATGATGAGCGGCTTCATCTTCCCCGTTTCGAGCATGCCCAAGGTATTCCAGTGGGTCAGTGCCGCGATACCGGCGACCTATTTCCTCCAGATCATCCGCGGCATCGTCCTGAAGGGAAGCACCGTCCTCGATCTCTACCGGCAGGCGGGCATCCTCGTCGGGATGGACCTCCTCCTCATCGCCGCGAGCGTCCGCTCCTTCCGGGCGCGGTTGGAGTAGCCCAGGATGCGCAGGATCCTTTTCGTCGTGCAGAAGGAGTTCCGCCAGATACGGAGGACGCGGGCCTACTTCGCCCTCATCTTCGTCGCGCCCTTCATACAGCTCCTCATAATGGGCTCGGCCCTGACTACCGAAGTCAAGAACGTGCCGATGGCCGTCGTGGACGACGACCGCAGCCCGTTGAGCCGCGAGATCGTCCGGGCCGCCGCGGCGACGGCCTCCTTCGACTTCCTCGGCGCGGCGGCCTCGGAGAAGGACGCGACCGCCATGCTCGACGACGGGAGGGCGCGGATAGCCGTCCTCGTTCCGCCCCACTTCGAGAGGGACGTCAAGGACCTGCGAACGCCCGAAGTGCAGATCCTCGTCGACGGAGTCGACGGAAATTCCGCGGGCGTGGCCCTGGGCTACGCGACGGCCATGCTCGCGCAGGTCCAGACGCGCTGGGCGCAGTCGATGGCGCCCCCCTCCCCCGATCAGGGCGCGGGAACGATCACCATGGTTCCGCGGATGTGGTACAACGCGAACCTCGACTCGAAGCTCAATTTCGTGCCGGGCCTGGTCGGAATCCTCCTCGTCATCGTCACGACCTTCCTCACCGCGATAAACCTAGTGCGCGAGAAGGAGATCGGGACGCTCGAGCAGATCATGGTCACGCCGCTCAAGGGACTGCAGCTCATCATAGGCAAGATCATCCCATTCACCATCCTGGGCTTCGCCCAGCTGACGATCGGCCTGCTCGCCGCGGGCCTGGTGTTCGGGATATGGATGAAGGGAAGCCTCCTCCTCCTCTATTTCCTGACCCTAGTCTTCTGCTTCTCGACCCTGGGCTTGGGCATCTTCGTCTCGACCCTGGCGAAGACCCAGCAGCAGGCCATGTTCATCGCGTGGTTTTTCATGATCTTCGCGATGCTCCTCTCGGGATTCTTCGTTCCCATCGAGAACATGCCCGCCGGGGTCCGCTACCTGACCTACCTCAACCCCCTGCGATACTTCATCCTGATCCTGCGGGAGGTCTACCTTAAAGGGACCGAGTTCCGATTCCTGTGGAAAGAGGCCGCGATGATGGGGGCGATCGGAGCGGTCGCCCTCGTCTCCGCGACGATCAGGTTCCAGAAGCGGCTTAAATAAAGCCGCCGATATTGCCCGGTATGGGGTCCGGCGCGCCTTATGGGCCCAGGGATTCCAAGAGCTTGCGGTATTTTTCGTGGATCATGCCCTTGTCGAACTCCCAGAATCGCTCGAGCATCGCGTCCAGCTCCTTCTCGTCGAAATACTTCTCGGTATCGGGGAAGAACCTGTCGTCTTCTTTTTTGATGTGAACGGGATAGAAAGCGGCGAGCCAGGAGACGATCGCCTTTATCTGACCGGCGACGGCGACATCGCCGCGCTTATAGCGCTCGTTGAGCTCGACGACGCTCGCGACTTTCATCCTCGCCTGCCGATGCTCCTCGATCAGGTCGTCCATGGCCCGAGCGTCCGCGTCGTCCAGGCTCTTCTTGCCGAGATCCGCGAACAGGATGTTCTCTTCCTTGCCGTGATGCGTCCTATCCGCATAGGTCTTTATGAAATCCACGACGGCGTCGACGAAGACCGGATCGTAGCTCTCTGCCGTCATAGCCGCCGCCTTACGATCGGCCAGCGCGAGCATCTTCTCTATGAGTCGATGCTCGATCATCAATGGGCCCCGTGGTTTCATGCTCTTCCCCTCCCTGATCTCAGTTTAGGCCCGAGTCATCCGCGAGGCAAGGTGGTCCGATTCGGCGCCGCGGACACTGAAGCTGGGGATTTGTCGCTTGAATTTCGATATTATTGGCAGATAAGGAGATGGTCACATGAAATCGGACTCCCTCAAGGTTTCCGCCGTGATCCCGGCCTCGCCCCAGGCGATCTTCAAGGCCTGGCTGAGCGGGAAGGAGCATTCTGCGATGACGGGAAGCCCCGCGAAGGCGACCTCCAAGGTTAATGGCGCATTCACCGCATGGGACGGCTACATCAGCGGTAAGAACATCGAGCTGAAATCGCCGGACCGAATCATACAGTCATGGCGCACGACGAATTTCCCCGCCGATGCTCCCGATTCCCGTCTCGAGGTCCTTCTCGAGGAAGCGACGGGCGGCACAAAAATCACCCTCATCCATACAGCCATCCCGCCCGGGCAGGGAGCCGACTACAAGGAGGGATGGATCGAGTACTACTTCGCGCCGATGAAGGAGTACTTTTCCCGGAAAGAGTAGATTGCGCAGCTCCCGGCGGGAGCCGCGCATCGAGCTTCTTCCCAGCGCTAGAACTCTTCGAAGGAGTCGTCAGTCCGGTCGCGGATCAGCTTCAGCGCCGTCCTTGCGACCTTGGGTTCGAGCTCGAGCCGACCGGCCGTATTTGCCGTTTCCGTTGATTCGCCTCCGGCGAGCTTGAAGTAGGACATGGCCTCCTGCAGTCCGACCGCCTGTCCGGAAAGCTCCTCCGCCGAGGCGGCGAGCTCTTCCGAGGCCGCCGAATTCTGCTGGATGACCGAGTCGAGCTGCGTTATGGCCTTCGTCACCTGGTCGGACCCGACGCTCTGCTCGCGGCTCGCCGAGGCTATCTCCTGCACCAGGCCGAAGGTCCTCTGGATGTCGGGCACGACCTTCTTCAAGAGCTCCCCCGCCTTTTCCGCGACCTCGACCGACTCCTTCGAGAGGACGGAGATCTCGCCCGCCGCCTTCTGCGATCGCTCGGCCAGCTTGCGGACCTCGCTCGCCACCACCGCGAATCCCTTGCCCGCCTCCCCGGCCCGCGCGGCCTCTATGGCCGCGTTGAGCGCCAGGAGGTTGGTCTGCCTCGCTATCTCCTCGATTATCGAGATGCTCGAGGCTATCTGCTTCATCGCCTTCACCGTGTCCTCGACGGCCTTCCCGCCTTCGAGGGCGTCGTCGGCCGCTTTGCGGGAAAGCTGCTCCGTAGCGCCCGCGTTGTCCGTGTTCTGCTTCGTGGTCGCGGCCATCTCCTCCATCGACGCGGAGACTTCCTCGGCGCTCGCGGCCTGCTCGGTCGCGCCTTGGCTCATCTGCTGGGCGGTGGAGCTGATCTGCTGGCTGCCGAGGCTCACGTTCGCGGCCCCGGACTTGACGTTCGTAACGATGCCGCGAAGCTTTTCCACCATCCCGCCCATGGAAAGCAGGAGGAGACCGATCTCGTCCCTGTGCGTTCGGGGCATGACCACGTCCAGGTCCCCCCCCGCCAGGAGGTCCGCCGCCTCGGCGGCCGCCTTGAGCGGCTTCAGCCTGGAGTTCATGAATAAGGCGATGATGACAAGAGCCAGGACGATACCCGCCACGCCCACGATCACCAGCTCTACGGCCATCCCCAAGGCGCTCTTGGTGATGTCCGACATGGTCAGGGAAGCCAGGACGATGAGACCGTAGTCCTCGTCCTTGACGAAGGTCTGGACCTTGTCCACCCCGTTGAAGTTGTAGTAGACGACCGATCCCGACGGGCTCGCGAGCACTTTCTTGCCCCAGTCGGTGGTCGAGATGTCGGTCTTGAAGATGTTTTCCTTGTTGGGGTGGGCGATGGTCAGCCCCGCGCGGTTAGTGATGACGGGAAAGCCCGTCTTGCCTATGGCGACCTTGGTCACGATCCGCTGCGCAAAGGTACCGAGATCGATGGGCAGGCCGAATATTCCGATGACTCGTCCTCCGTCCATGATGGGCGCCGTTATCAGCACGACGGGCAGTCCCGTGCTCGGCGACTTGGTCGGCTCGCTTGCCCAAGCCTTCCCTCCGAGGGCATTGGAGATGTTGGCCTCGAAAGCCGGGCTTCGCCACTTCTGGCCTATGGCCACGTCGAGGGCGGCGGCCATGATCCTGGTATCCTGCTCGGCCGTAGAGACGAAGGCGTTCTCGTAAAGCTTCTTCTCGGCGAATATCCCCTTCACCAGAGCGGTGGCCTGATCGGTCTTTCCGCCTCGGGCGGCGGTCTTGACGACTTCGAGGCCCGCGAGGAATCGCGCCTCGTTCAGGTTGTCCTGATAGAAGGCATCGACTTGCCCGTCGATGTCCTTGGCAAAGCTTTGGAGTTCGTCTAGGTAGATGCCCTTTCCGCCGTTATAGGCCGATAAGTAGGCGATCATGCAGATGGATGCCGTCAGGACTACGATGATCAGGCCGATGATCAAAGAAAGTACCACTCTAAGACTGACGATTCGTTCACGGTTCTTCAAACTCTTCCTCCCCGACTATACGGACACTGTAAAGCGGCGATTCCCCGCCCGAACCGCGGAAAGTCATGATAAATGGCCCATTTTAGATTTCCCCCCGCATTTGCTCCAAGCGCAGGGGACTTGGTTTATAGTTTGCCGTGCGGAGTAGATGCTAGAGGAAAGCCGCTCGAATTTCGTCCTGTATTGCAAATCTTTATGCAAAAAGCAGGCGAGGCCTTCTTCCCGGAACTCTTCCCCCGGGATCGCAGGCCCAAGGAGGGAAACAGGCGAATGGACGACTCGAGCATCCTTGGATCCCTTTACTCGCTTTCCCACTGGGCAGTCGGCTTCTCGTTGATCGTCGGCGGCGTCGCATTGCATCTCTCCCCCGACAGGGACCGAGTTCGGCGAAGCCTGGGCACGATCTTCGCTTCGAGCGGTTCCCTTTTCTGCTTCAGCGCCTCGGGATTGGCGACTCGCGCCCCGGAGGCCCTGGGCAACTTCCTGGTAATCGCCGCCTTATTGGCGCTCAGCCAGGCTCAATTCGAGCTTACCGTCTACTTGTTCGGGGACGAGGGGAGACTGCGACTGGTCCGCCCGGTGCTATTCGCGGGCATAGCGTGGTCTCTCCTCATATGGTGCCTTCCCTTCCTGGATTACCTTACGGGCCGGGAAGCGACGCGGCTGAGCGTCGAAAGCGGGAGGAGAGTGGGAATCTTCCACAACGCCGCCTCGATCGCGATCTACGCCTGGCCTATCGCGGTATCCGCGATAGCCGTCCGGGCCGGCCACCATTCGCTGCGCGAAATACCCGCTCGCGCGGCCGGAACGAAGGTCCTCGTGCGCGGGGCCCTTTGCCTCATCTTTATCCTCTGCGCCATCGTGGCGGGAGCCGCCCTGCCTTCCGCCGAGCTCTATCGGTCCGGCCACTCCGCTCTCGAAATTCTCACGCTCGGCATGTACCTCCTCGCGGTCGCGCGGCCCGGCATCTT
This sequence comes from uncultured Treponemataceae bacterium, assembly GCA_964491385.1. Taxonomy (GTDB): domain Bacteria; phylum Spirochaetota; class Spirochaetia; order Treponematales; family Rectinemataceae; genus UBA1306. The sequence continues at coordinate 5,500 of CAZBGA010000060.1, forward strand.
CTCCAGGGCGCGCCTCGAGATCCGCGAGGCTCGCGAGAAGCGCCTGAAGTTGAACGACGAAGAGGCGAGGTTCATCCTCGAGCGGATAGCCCGCGTCGCCGCGAGTACGTCGATCCCGTTCCGGCCGGGACTCAGCCTTCGCGGGCTAGCCGCCGTAGTCAAAGTCCCGCCTTACCGGCTCTCGATCTGCTTCAACTCCAGCCTCAAGACGAGTTTCCCCGCATGGCTCAACGGGCTGCGCATCGAAAGAGCGCGACGACTCCTCGTCGAGCGGCCCGATCGCTCCGTGCTCGACATCGCGATGGACGTAGGCTACGGCTCCAGGGCCGTGTTCAACAGCCAGTTCATGCGCATCGTCGGGATGTGCCCGAGCGAATATCGCCGGACGGCGTCGCGACGATGAGTCAGGGAGCCGCGTCGCGCGCCGGGGCCCGCGCGGGGAAGGCGAGGAAGACCCGGAGGCCGGAGAAGGATTCCCCGGGCTTCGCCGCGTCGATCGAGATCCGGCCGCCGATCTGCTCCGCGAGGGACCGCACGAGGGTGAAGCCCAGCGAAGGCGACTTCGCAGGATCGATCTCGGGCGGCAGCCCGACGCCCTCGTCGCGTATCTCGAGCCTCCTCTCAGGGCCGAAGCGGCCGTAGGAGACGAGAATCTCGCCGGCCCCGCCGGACGGATACGCGTACTTGAGGGCATTCGTCAAAAGCTCGGTCGCGATGAGACCGAAGGGCATGGCTTCGTCGATCGACAGGATGTCGGATTGGGCCTCGACGCGAACCAGGGCGTTGCCGTAGTAGGCCGATATCTCTCCGACGATGGCCTCCAGATACTCCGCGGTGTCGATCCCCGACAGGTCCTTGGAACCGTAGAGCAGCTCGTGCAGCCGGGCCATCGATCCTATGCGCGCCTGCATGTCCCTTCCCAAAGTCCTGTCCGCCTCGTCCCTGAAGGACGATTCCTGGAGCGCGACGAGGCTAGAGATCACCTGCAGATTGTTCTTGACCCGGTGATGGACTTCGCGGAGGAGCATCTCCTTCTCCGCGAGCGAGGCCCGCAGGAGCTCCTCGGCCTGCTTCCAGTCGGTGATGTCGCGTCCCGTGCATACGACTCCCACGACTTCCCCTTGCGCGTTCTGGAGTGGCACTTTGGTAGTCAGCGTCCAGCGCGTGCGCCCCCCCTGGTCGAAGGATTCCTCCTCTTTATTGATCAGGGCTTCGCCCGTCCGGATTACGGCCCGCTCATCGGCAAGGTAGCGCTCCGCCTCCGCGGGGGGATAGAAATCCAGGTCCGTCTTTCCTACCGCGTCCCGGGGGTTCTCGAGGCCCATGACGCGGGCGTTCGCCGTGTTCGTGATCAGGATGCGGCTCTCCGTATCCTTCACCGCGATATAATCCGGAAGGTTGTCGATCAGGGTCGACAGAAGCGCCCTTTCCCTCTCGAGTCCCTCCTCAGCGCGCTTGCGATCGGTGATATCCCGCGAAATGCCGAAGGTCCCAACGATGGCGCCATCCCGGTCACGCAACGGCATTTTCGTCGTCAAGGCCCAAGTCGCGGGACGATCGGGCCTGGTCTCCTTCTCTTCCTTGTTGATTATAGGTTCGCCGGTAAGGATGATTTTCTGCTCGTCCTCGAACGCGGACCGCGCGTGCTCGACCGTGAAAAAGTCGAAGTCGGTCTTGCCGACCGCGTCTCTTTCGCTCATCAGGTCGAATTCTTTCGCGTAGGCTTTGCTGAGATTTATGAAGCGACCTTCCTTATCCTTGAAATAGATCTTGTCGGGAATGCTCTCCTTCAGCGAATCCATGAGGAACAGCTGCTCCCGAGAGAGCTCGCTTTCGGCTTTCCTCTCGCCGGCGAACTGCAGCCTCTGCACCGTTTCCTGAGCGCTTTGAAACGCCGCCAGGCTCTCGCGCGATCGACGCAGTATATCCTCGATCGCGTCTACAAGACGATCGAGCGCATCGCCCCTGCCGGTTCGGGGAATCGCCGTCGAGGCGTCCCCTCGGGAAGCCTTAGCGATCGCATCGATGATAGTCGAGATGCGGTCCTCGAACGAATGCTTGCCCATTCCCCCGTCCTTCCGAAGGTGCCGAATCGCGGCCGGTTTTGCGCTGACGGAGGATTGTATCACGGATGGAGCGCGGTTCAAGGAACGAAAGGGACCTTGAGTCCGCCGAGCCGAGCATGTTCACGCATCGAATAGCGCCGCCGCCCCTAAGATCCCGGCCCTTCCGCCTAGGAGGCCGCGCCTGATATGCATCCGGTCGTACATCATGGAGCCGGCGAGACCGTAGCAGGTCGCGACCGCATCCTCGAAGAAGAACTCGGGAAGGTTCAGGAGTCCGCCTCCGAGCACTATGCCTCCCGGATTGAGCACCTGGAAGATGTTGTACATGCCAATGCCGATATAGCGCGCGAATTCCTCCACCACCGCCCGGCAAAGCTCGTTTCCGTCGGCGCAGCCCGAGGCGAGCATGGCGCCGTCGAGCCCGGCGAAATCATTGCAGCCGCCTGGCAGGTCGGCGCAGGCGCCTTTTGCGGCGAGGTTGCTTGCCACGCGCCTGGCCGCTTCAGGTATGGCGATACCGGAGGCGGCGCCCATGAGGCAACCATGGTTCCCGCAGGCGCAGGTCTGGGCTCCGGAAGCGTCGACGATCATGTGACCGAACTCGCCTGCCGTCCCGGTGAATCCGCGGTAGGGCTTGCCGTCGATGACGATGCCTCCGCCGATCCCGGTCGACACTGTCAGGAAGACCAGCGGATCGATGCCGATCCCCGCCCCGTAGTGGTACTCGCCCAGGGTCTGGGCGTTCGCGTCATTGTCGGCCAGACAGGGAAGTCCAAGCCGCGCCTCCATCCGCTCGCGGAGGGGGAAGCCTTTGAATCCTACCAGGTTTGACGAGGTGAGCGTGACGCCCGCGGGCCAGCGGATGTGGCCGGGAAAGAGCACGCCCACCCCCTTCACGTCTGCGCGATCGGATCCCGCCGCGGCGAGGGCCGCGTCCACGTTTCTCTCGATGCGGTCCAGCACCTCCTCCTCGGCCAGACCCTTATGGTCGTAGGTCACCGACTCGCCGACGATCTTCCCGCCGGAGCCTACCGCGCCTACCGCGAGCTTCGTCCCTCCGAGGTCCACGCCGATCCGGTAGCGCTTCTTCATCACAGCACCTGCTCGGTACGGGCGATGATATCGTCCTGGGTCTCCGCCGCGAGATCATTGAAATAGGCCGAGTACCCGGCGACCCTGACGACCAGGTCCCGATGCTTCGCGGGGTTCTCCTTGGCGTCGAGGAGGGTCTCGCGCGAGACGATGTTGTACTGGACGTGCCAGCCCTTGATCTCGTCGAAGAAAGTCCTGAGGAGGGCGATGAGCTTGTCTCTCTGGCCGTCGCCCGCGAGTATTTGGGGCGAGAGCTTCTGGTTCAGGAGCACTCCCCCGAAGATGTCCATCGTGGGGAGCTTCCCGATCGATTTGAAGACAGCCGTGGGACCTTGAGTGTCCGTGCCCTGCGTGGGCGAGCAGCCCTCGGCGAGGGGTGTCCACGCGCGGCGGCCGTCCGGCGTAGCCGGCACGACGGAGCCGGACGGGACGTTGGACGAGATGCTCGAGGTTCCCGGATAGTAGCCGCCGCCGATGGGGCCGCGGCCGTACCGCGTGTTATGGTACTTGGCCATTTCGCCGACGTATGCCCCGTAGGCCTCGACGACGAGGGAGTCGACGTAATCGTCGTCGTTGCCGTACTTCGGCGCTTGATTCTGGAGGCGAAGGCGGAGGAGCTCGCCCTCGGGGCCCGCGAAGTCCGACGCCAGGGCGGCGACCAAGTCCTTCGGGGAGACGGCGCCTTCCTCGCAGACGAGTTTCTTGATCGCGGCCAAGGAATTCCCGAGGTTCGCGATCCCGACCTGAAGGCCGGAGACCCAATCATAGACCGCGCCGCCTTCCTTGATATGCCTGCCCCGGGCGATGCAATCGTCGGTGAAGGCCGAGCAGAGGATATCGGGCACGAGCTCCTCGAGGGCCATATCGATGGCCGCGTCGATACCGACCGAGGCCGCCGCGTAGAAAGCGAGCTGGTCTTTCCACGCCGCCATCAGCTCATCGAAGTCTTTGAACGACTCGAGCGTCCCGGTGCCGCAGTGGAAGGTAATGCCCGTCTTCGCGTCTTTCCCGTTGTTCAGCGTAGCGAGGAAGACTCGCATCAAGTTGAGGAAGCTCATGCCGGTCGTGCGGTAGCCCCATTTACCGGGCACCGCCACCTCGATGCAGCCTATCGCCGAGTAGTCGCGAGCGTCCTCGAGGCTCACCCCGAGCTTCAGCATTCCGGGGACGACTATCTCGTCGTTGTTGAAGGCGGGCATGCCGAAGCCCTTCCTGATCACTTCGATCGCGGCCTTGAGGAAATCGTCGCTCATGCCCTTGTGATATCGGACGGAAAGGTTGGGCTGGGTGAGCTTCATGTCGCCGACCGACTCGAGGATGAGGAAGGAGAGCTCGTTGACCGCGTCCTCCCCGTCTCTCGTCAGGCCGCCGATCGTCACGTTCTGGTACAGGGGGCCGCCTGCGGAGAAGCGCGTGTGGGACCATGAGCGGACCTTCTTGACGGCCAGCAGCTTGAGCCAGGCGCAGGAGAGGAGCTCCTTCGCGGCCTCGGGCGCGATTCGCCCTTCGTCGGCGTCCTTCCTATAAAAGGGATAGAGGTACTGGTCCATCCGTCCCATGGAGACCGAGTGACCGTTCGACTCGATCTGGAGGACGAGCTGGATGAAGCATGCGAGCTGAAGGGCCTCGCGGAAACTCGAGGGCGAGTCCTTCGCGATCGCCGCGCAGGTTCGCGCTATCTCTTCGAGCTCCGCCTTCCTGGCGGGATCGGCGCACGCGGCGGCTTGGCTCCGCGCGAGGGCCTCGTATCGCCGGATCCAGGTCGCCAGCCCCTCGAGGGCATCGAGCATTGCGAGGTAGAGCTGCCGCTTTTTGAGGTCTTCGTAGCGGGTCGGGTCGAGAGCCTCGTCCATTCGCCCGACGTAGGCCGTATAACCGCCGATACCGAGCTCGAGCGCCCGGAACATGTTCGCGGCGATGTGCCCGTCGCCGGTGGTCATGTTCCCCTCGGCATGGACTATGCCCGAGTCGTTGATGGCCTTGAACATAGGGGAGAAGTTGACCTCGGCCCGGTCCTGCAAGGTCCTTCCCTTCCACCATAGGCATAGTTCCTTGATCTCGGCTTTCTGCGTTTCCGTGGCGATGTAGGATTCGGCGGGCCTGTCGTCGATCCCGTCGATCTCGCGCAGTATCCAATCCACCGAATACTCCGGAAAGATCGCCGCGGCCTTGCGCCTGGACGCGGTATTCCCGACGACGAGCTCTTCGTCGTCGATATATATGGAACACTCTTCGAGCGTCCTGCGGAGCGCGAGGGCGCGCTTCCTGACGACGGGTAGGGCCTCGTTCTCTCGATAGACGCGAGTGTAGATCCGCGCTCTTTCGGTGCAGAGCGTCGGCGCGGTCGAGAGTATCTCTTCCTTGAGCCGCGCCAGTCGTCCGTTCATGTCAACCTCCTATGGATATTCCCAGGCCGAGGGATCGGCCTCTTTCTGCGATCGCCTCCACGAGCCCAGGGGCCAACCTCAACCCGATTCGGTAGGGATAGTTTCGGCCGAGAGCCGCGTATTTCCCGGCCGCAAGATCATGATAGGGCAGGAGATGCAAGTGCCGGCCAGGCGCGGATTCGGCCGTGGAGGGGCGCGGCAGGCTCGCGGCGAACTCGAGGATGCCGCGCAAGGAGAGTTCATCGTCGTTGAAGCCGGGCACTATAGGCACTCGGATGGTCAGGTCGGCGCCCCGCCCGGCCAGATATCTGAGATTGCCCAAGGCAAGGGCCAGGTCGCCGCCTGTCCCCCTGAAGAACTTCTCCGGATCGACGTGCTTCAGGTCGGCGAGCCAGCGCAGCGGCAAAACGGCGACCCGCTCGACGCTCCTCCGGTCGGCGACTAGACAGGTCTCGATCGCGATGTCGATGCCTTCGCTCAGGGCGGCTCTCAGAAGCTCCTCGGCCATATCGATCTGCGCGAGCGGTTCTCCACCCGAGAGTGTAAGCCCCCCACCCGACTTGACGAAGAAACTCCGGTCCTTCAGAACCTCGGCCATGATCTCGGCAACCGATGTTTCGCGCCCCGCGATCCGCAGGGCCCTCGCAGGACAGACAGAAGCGAGCGAAACCGGCGGCCCGACTGTCCGGTCGATCGCGATCCCCCCTTCGGGGTTCCTCTTCACCGCTCCATTATCGGATTCCTGGAGACAGGAGCCGCAGTCGATGCAGTTTGATCGCGAATAGAGCAATTCCGGGCTGTAAGATTGGCTCTCCGGGTTCTCGCACCAAGCGCAGGCCAGGGGGCAGCCCTTGAAGAAGACCACCGTGCGGATCCCCGGCCCGTCATGTGTCGAAAATCTTTGGATATCGAATATCATTGCGCTGAGTATAGCCTAGTAATTTCATTTTGTCAATTTATACTTTCATATGTAATTTTAATTACCAATAGCTCTTTACGGTACTTTGCTAGTGGACAACCGAGAGATGGTCGGCCAAGCGCAAGGCCAACGCGACGATCGTCAACGTCGGGTTCGTGAAGCCGCTGGTAGGGAATTGGGCACAACCTGCCACGTAAAGGTTATCCACGGCATGGAATCGCGAGTTCCTGTCGACGATTCCGGCGTCGCTGCTCGCCGACATTCGTAGTGCGCCCATGTGGTGGTCTCCAGTCGCCAGCGCGTTTTCGGCCCGGCCGAAAACCCATTGATCGGCGCCCCCGCCAAGGTCCGTGACTATCCGGAAATCGGTCGCCCCCTTCCGGCGCAGATAAGCCTCGCAGATTTCCAATGCGCGGACGGCTGTCCGCTTGTCCGCTTCGATAAGCCGCCAATCGAGGCGGACCACCGGCTGGTGGAAGACGGGATCCGACTCCGACGCATCGAGGGTGATCCGGCTGTCTTCGTTGGGGACCTGCTCCCAATTGATATTGAGTTCCGCCCGGTCGCCTTCAGGATTGAACCTGAGGATAACGCGGAATGTGCCCATCTTCTCGCGGGCCAGGGTAGCGGCCGTGGGGACGAGGACTCCCCAGGCGTTGAAGACGCAATGTCTGTACAGAAGTCTCGGGTCCACCAAGGGCGCGGTGTCGTGGAGATAATCTCCGTTCTCTTCCTCGGGTTGCATGAGGCGCACCTGCTGGTCACGGAAGAAGTTGCGGATCTCGCCTGCAACGGGTCGCTCGAAGCGTACCACTGCTGCCGTAGTGAGCAATGGGTGAACCATGAATCCCCGGCCGAGCTGGTCCTTCTCGTTGTTGCCCAGGTCGCCCGAGAGCTTGAGCACCCGTACAGTCTCGATTCCCCCCATGGCCAGGACGTACTTGTCCGCGGCGACTCGGAACCGGCGGCCCTCGTGGCCGTCTTCGAGGCTGGCGCAGACCAAGGAGCTTACATGCCCGCCGTCTTCCCCGGACTCGAGGCTCAAGAGGTTGGCGTTGAACAGGACGGCAACGTCGCTTGCGTTACGAAGCTCCTCGCCGACCAGCAGTTGGAAATCATGGAGACGCTCATCGTACTGCGCGTGGAAGATCGCGCCCTCGAGCGGATCATCCTGATGCTTCGGGAAGTTTTTCGCGAAGAGGACCCTCTCCCAAAATGGCAGATCGTCGAAGTTGAAGGGACCATAGCGACCGAACTCCATGGCCTCTCGATAATAGGAGGACAGGTCGGCGAGGCTGAGAGGCCAGGAAGCGCTCCGGTAACCCGGTCGGGGCTCGAAGTCGACCTTGTCGAGGGGGCGGGACCAGAACCCGAAATGGTTGGTCGTCCCGCCGAACATATGAAGCCGGGACCTGCGGAGGAAGAGCGGGTCGACCTTCGAAAGGAAGTCGCCGACCTTGCCCCCGTAGATCTTCTGTCGGAAGCCGGGAGGAAGTCCGCGGTCGGCGGGCAAGCCCGCGGCCAAGACGAGTACCCTCTTCCCGGCCCCGACCAGACGCTTGGCCATCGCCAAGCCGGCGGCCCCCGCGCCGACGATGCAGATGTCGTAGCCATCGAGGACGGATCCCTGTGGGAGTCGTTCGCTATAAAGATACATGGCTCATTCTCCTCCTGCTTGCTGCGTGAGGAAAAGGCGGGAACTCAAGCCTTCGGGACGGGAACCCAGATGCCCCGGAGGGCGGCCTCATAAGCTGCGTCCGTGACGAGATGGGCGGCCAGGCCGTCGGCGATGCCGGGGCTGGGCTCCCGCCCCTCGGCGACGGCCGCGAGGAAGCGGTACTGATTTTCGGCGTGGCTCCGCTCCCATCCCACGATCGCGCGCGCCGGCGGAACCGAGGCGCCCGGATAGTTCTGGATAGTCTCGAGGCGGTTCCAGCCGAGGTCCGCGGCGGGACGCGTCGCGTCGAAGTGGTAGAGCCAATTGGCGTCCATCAGGTCGAAGCGCAGGGCGCCCTTCGAGCCTTCGATCCGGAACCGGAGGTCGTCGGCGGCTCCCGTGGCGAAGCGCGAGACGACGAGGGTACCTAGGGCGCCTGAGGCGAGGCGGGCGGTGACCCAGGCCGCGTCGTCCACCGTGACCGCGCCCTTCTCCTCCGAACCCTTGTGGAGCGGGCGCTCGGCTACCCAAGTCTTGGTGAGAGCCGCTACCTCGGCAAACTCGCCGAGAAGATAGCGCGCGAGATCGATGATGTGGGCGCCGAGATCGACGAGAGCGCCACCCCCCGACATCTCCTTGCGCATGCGCCAGGTCAGGGGCCGGGTGGAGTCCTGATAGCCCGAGTGCAGATATTCGAACTCGAAGCTGTAGATCTCCCCGAGGACGCCCTCGTCGAGGAGTCTCTTGGCCCGCATGATCGCCGGGAGAAAGCGGTAGTTGAAGGTTATCCCGAGTCTGCCCTTGGAGGCGGCGGCCAGCGTCGCGAGCTCGCGGGCCTCGGCTCCGGAGAGGGCGAGGGGCTTCTCGCAGTAGATATGCTTGCCGGCCGAAAGTGCCGCGGATATGGCGGTCTTGTGGGCGTCATTCGGAAGGACGCAGTCGATCACCGAGACTTCGGGATCGGTCACGAGCTCCTCGATCGTGTCGTGGCTCCGGGCGAAGCCTCCTTGGCGGAGGGCCTCTTCGGCCGATTCTCTCGACTTCGTGCAGACGGCCGCCAGCCGGAAAGCGGGCATGTCCGGGTAGATCGACGGCAGGGTCCGCCAGGCGAGGGTGTGCAGCTTGCCCATGCTCCCGAAGCCGAGCATCCCGATGCCGATCGGGGCCATCGCGTCCTCCTTAAGGCCCATTGCTGGCCGCGGAGACGCTTTCCAGCCTTGTATGCAGGTTTCGCACCGCCGCGGCGATGTCCCCGGCCCCGGGGCGGAACTTTCCGCCCTTGCCCTTCAGCAGGGGCGAGGAGAACTCGCCCACCGTCATGCCTGCGGCCACGAACTCGGCCACGTTGTCGACGTTGAGGCCGCCGTCCTCCATGAGGTCGACCTCTGCCTCGCGGCCGGCGGCGACGATCATATCGTGGAGGCGCCGGATGTTCGAGAACATAATGGGGTCGATGGAGTGGGGGCTGGCCGCGCCGAAAGTCGGTTTCCAGAATGGCGCTTTGCTCTCGTACGCGATGATGTCCACGAAGGGGACGTACTGCTCGAAGGCGATGAGCGGGGTGCCCTGCCAGGCCCAGACTCCGACCTTGAGCTCGAGGGTATCCTTCACGTAGATGACCTGCTGCATCAGCGTCTCGCCTGTCGTCTCGATGGGAAGGCTGATGAGGTCGGCCCCAAGCTCCTTGAGCTGGCGGAAGAGGTCGAAACTCGGACGTATCATTTGGAGCTGGATCTCGATCTCCAGGCTGGTGTGGCGCCGGATCCCGTCGAGGATGTCGATACCGCCCCGAGGCGCAGCGAAGTCCATGTATTTGCCGTCGCGCATCTCGATGTGGATCCAGTCGGCTCCGCCGGTCTCCAGTTCCTTGACGGTCTCCCCGAGCGCACTATAATCGGCCCAGAAAAGCCCGGCAGCGATCTTGGCCTGCTTCCCGACGACCCCAATCTTCGAGGTTTTTTCCATTGGAACCTCCTGACTAGGGCCAATATAGGTAGGGCATTCTGTTATTGTCAAGCATTTTGCTTTTGTACAAAATATTAATAGTTTATATATTGGTATTTATGTCTTTCATATGAAAGAATACTAGGATCAAGTTGAGCCCTATGGGACCGGGAAGGGGAGCGCATGGCATCAATCCTATGCGGTGTCGACCTCGGGGGGACAAAGCTGGGCATCGGCCTCGTGAGCGAATCCGGAGCCATCCTGGACCAGGTCCTCTACCACGACCATGTATCCCACACGCCTGACGAGATCGTGGAGGACATGGCCTCGCACATCCGGGAACTTCTTGCGAGGAACGGCTATTCGACCGCCGACCTCCGAGGCATCGGCGTGGGCACTGCGGGGCACATCCGCTACCGGGACGGGGTGGTCATCACGATGTCCAACCTCGAAGGCTGGAAGGGCTATCCCCTCCGCGATAGACTCGGCCGCTATTTCGAAGGCACCGGGATCTTCGTCGACAATGATGCCAACGCCCAAGCCTTGGGGGAGTACCTCCACTGCGGGGGGGGTGAATACGGAAGCCTGGTCTTCATGACCATCAGCACCCAGATCGGCGCCGGCATCGTCTTCGACGGCCGGATCCTCCGTGGCAGAACCGGCACTGCGGGCGAGATCGGCCACACAATCGTCGAAGCCTCGAGCGCGGAGGTCTGCCCCTGCGGGAACCGGGGCTGCCTCATCGCGCACGCCTCTGGCGTCGCCATTCCCTCGGCGGTGCGGCGCGCTCTCGCCGCCGGTTCGACTTCGACCCTTGTCGACGCTGGAACCCTCGGCTCAACGCGATTGGACGGGGAATTCATCGCGCGGGGGCTGGCTGTCGGCGACCCGCTCTGCGTGGAGATCGAAGACGAATTCGCGAGCTACATCGGTATCGGCGTCTACAATGTCTTCCAGCTCTTCAACCCCGAGGCGGTCATCCTCGGCGGAGGAATCATGAACTGGGGGGCGCCTTTCCTCGAGGGCATCAAGCGCAGGGTGCACTCCCTCGCGCGAGACATGATGTACGAGGAGCTCGTCATCCTCCAGAGCGCCTGCGAGGCCCCCGGCATAGTAGGCGCGGCCTCCCTTGTCCTCGAGGCTCGATAGCGGCCGAGGCCGCCGGGAGGGATTGATGGAAGGTTTGCATCGCTTCGATGTAGTCATAATCGGTTCCGGTTTGGGGGGCTCGGCCGCAGCCCGATCCCTCGCAAACAGGGGCCTCTCGATCCTCGTCCTCGAGCGCGGCGACTTCGTCCGGCAAGAGCGCGAGAATTGGGAGGTCGAGGAGGTCGTGGTCCGGCGCCGCTACGACGCGGGCGAGACCTGGTTCGACGCGGAGGGGAGACCCTTCAATCCCCGGGCCTACTACAACGTGGGCGGGGCGACGAAGTTCTACGGCGGAGCCACGCTCCGTTTCCGCGAATCGGATTTCGTCGAGCGTCCCCTCGGAGGAGGCAGCACCGTCGCCTGGCCCTTCGGCTACGCGGAGCTCGCGCCTTGGTACGATCGGGCCGAAGCCCTTCTGGAGGTCCACGGCGCTCTCGGCGAGGATCCTTCGGAGCCGCCGCGCTCCCCCTATCCCTTCGCCCCCCTCGAGCATGAGGGGCGGATCGCGGAGCTGGCCGAAGCCCTCCGCGCCCAGGGCCTCCATCCGATCCACCTCCCCGTCGCAATCGACCAGGGCGGAAAAGGGCGATGCGTCAAGGGCAGCCCCTGCGACGGCTTTCCGTGCAAGGTACGCGCGAAAGGCGACGCGGAAAACAGAATTCTCCGGCCCCTCCTCCTCAAGAAGCCTTCGCCTATCGCGCTCTGGACGAACAGCCGCGCGCGGCGCCTCGAGACGGACGCCTCGGGCCGCCGCGTCGTCGCGGTAAAGGTCGAGCGGGGCGGCGAGACGTTGCGCGTCGAGGGGGGCCACTTCGTTCTCGCGGCCGGTGCCGTGAACTCGGCCGCCCTCCTCCTCGCCTCAGGCAACGCGCGCAACCCCGACGGGCTCGCAAACTCGAGCGGACTCGTGGGTCGCAATTTCATGTGCCACAACAACACGGTCGTTCTGGCGCTTTCGCCCTTCCGGAAAAATCCGACCTCCTTCCAGAAGACAATGGCCATCCACGACTTCTACGCGGCCGTCCCCGGGGAGCGGCCGGCCCTGGGCGCCATCCAGCTCCGGGGGAAGATCCGGCCCGAGATGCTGCGGGCCAAGCGGAACACCCTCCTCCGCCTCTTCCCCCGGGCGATCGCCGAACGGAGCGTGGACTTCTGGGTGATGACGGAGGACCTCGCCGACCCGGACAACCGCGTCGTCCTCGACGGCGAGGGGAGGATCCACCTCCGGCATCGGCCGACGAACCGCGAAGCGCACGAGACCCTCATCCGGCGGCTTCGCGCCTCGCTCAGGCGGGCCGGACTCCCCTTCGTGATCCTCGATCGCCGAGGCATCGACGCCCTCCAGCACCAGTGCGGGACCCTCCGCTTCGGCATCGACACGCGGACCTCGGTTCTCGATCCTTGGTGCAGGGCCCATGACCTCGACAACCTTCACGTCATCGACGCGAGTTTTCTCCCGTCGTCGGCGGCGGTCAACCCGTCGCTGACCATTCTAGCCCAGGCCCTCCGCGCCTCGGATCGGCTTGCCGATGAGCTCGCGGGCGCGGGCGCCGCCTCCTCGCGAGGCGAGGCGATCGCGAAGCCGGGGAGCGCGCCCGCATGACCGGGCGGTGGACGGGTGCGGAGGTCGCGAGTAGACTTTCTCCCGAGGGGCCGAGAGCATGCTGACCGAAGTCGCGAAAAAAGAGGTGCTGCACTTTTTGCGGGAGGCCGGAGCGGGAACCATATCCCTCAGGTTCTGTGAGCGCTTCGACGAGAAAAGCAAGATATGGAATCTGAAGGAACATTCGCATCCCTACCTCGAGATCATCTACTTCATCGAGGGCAAGGCGAGGGTGGCGACGGGGGGAGATATCTTCGATGTCGCCCTCTTCGACCTGCTGGTCTACCCGCCCGGGGTCACGCACAGGGAGACTCTGGACTCAGGCAGCCGCCAAGAGATCGTATGCCTCTGGCTCGAGCTCGGGCACCGGGCCACGCTTCCGCATTCGTTCAAACTGAGCGATGACGGCGGGGAGCTCGGCTGGCTCTGCCAAAGCGCCCACAAGAACCACGTCGAGCGCGGCGAGCATTTCCTCGAGCTGGAGGAGCATCTCCTCAGGTCGCTTCTCCTCTTTATCGAGCAGAAGGTCTCCCTCGCCGGCCCATCGAGGAGCGCGGCCCTCGACCGTTGCCGAGTCTATATCGACGAGCACTGGGCGGAGGACTTCGATATAGAGAGGCTGGCACAGGTAGCCTACGTCACTCCATCCTACCTTTCCCGCCTCTTCAGGAAGCACCTCGACACCACCCCGATGCGCTACAGAAATTCCGTGCGCATAGAGAAGGCGAAGCATCTGCTCCTCATCAAATCGGCCTCCGTGGAGGAAATCGCCGACGCTCTCGGATTCGCGGACGCCAAGTATTTCAGCCAGCTGTTCAAGAGCATTACCTCGTTCACACCGAGTCAATTCCGCAGCAAATACCGGGCTCCCCCCTGAACCTTCGCCCACGAGCGCATAGTTCAGTTTTGCCTACCTCATAGTGCAGTTTTCGCCCTTTCCGATTCTCCAAACTGCTCTATTATTGCTTTTTGAGCGTGCGCCGGAATCGCGAACATTGATCCTTTGGGATATATAAGTCATTTTAACGGGGATATTTCCGTCATCAATAAAATATTTGAATATAGTTGAGCGATCGACTATTCTTACTTGTTAGTCTTACATGTGAGTTTCCGAACTCACTGTATGATATTTCTGGTCACTACAGGAGGTTCCAGAATGGCAAGAACGAAGAGGGTGCTGGTCATCGGGCTCGCGCTGCTGGCGGCTGTGGCTATCGGAGCGAGCGCCCAGGCCAAGGTCAAGGCGGCGTTCGTCATTTCCAACATGGCCAACGAGTCGCAGGCTTTCTCCTCGAAGCAGTTCCTGAAGTTCGGGGCGGAGTACGGCTTCGACATGTATACCTACGATGCCAAGGGGGACACCCAGGCCGAGTCCCAGATCGTCACCAACTGCATCGCGCAGAAATTCAAGGTCATCTTCCTCAACCCGAACGACATCAGCGCGATCGTCCCAAGCCTCATAAAGGCCAAGGCCGCCGGCCTCATCGTCGGCATGTTCTCCTCGGACCTCGCTCCGGAGAACCAGAAATACCGCGACTTCTACGCCGGCGTAAACGACACGATGGCCGGCCAGCAGGCCGCTCAGGCCTTCATCAAGGCCTTCCCGAACGGCGCCAAGATCGTCGAGATCGGCGGCCAGGCGGGTCACGACGCCCAGATCAAGCGTCACGACGGCTTCAACGGCGACAAGGGCATCAAGGGCAGCAAGATCGAGGTCCTCGATTACAAGGCCTGCCAGCAGTGGGCGACCGACCAGGCGCAGGCCATCATGGAGGACGACATCACCAAGTTCGGCGACCAGATCCAGGGCGTCTTCGTCCACTGGGACAACGGCGCCACGGGGGTCATCGAGGCCGCCAAGGCCGCCGGCATCAAGAACCTCTTCATCGTCGGCGTCGACGGCAACCGCGCCGGCTATTACCAGGTCCAGAGCGGAGCCCAGGCCGTCAGCATCGCCCAGGACTTCGTCGTCATGACCAAGAAGGACCTCGAGCTCGCCAAGGCGGTCGTCGCCGGCAAGAAGGTCAACCCGGTCAACTACGTACCGCTTACCGTCGTCACCAGCGCCCTGATCTCCTCAGGCGGCTTCGATCCCCCCGAGTGGTAAATCGAACCTAGCGCGAAGGGCTCGTTTCGCCTTTCGGCGGGACGAGCCCTGTTTTATACTTTTTCCGAGGATGGTCTCATGGAAAGTGTCGGGTCGGACATAATTCTCTCGATCAAGGATGTCTCCAAGTCCTTCCCGGGCGTCCATGCCCTGGACAAGGTTTCGATAGACTTCAGGCGAGCAGTAGTGCACGGAATAGTCGGCGAGAACGGCGCGGGCAAGTCGACCTTGATGAAGATCCTCTCGGGCGTCTACCAGAAGGACTCAGGGCTGGTCGTCTTCGACGGCCAGAGCATCGAGTACACTACGCCGTATGAATCCATGCAACGCGGGCTCGCCATAATCTACCAGGAGCTCAACCTCGTCAACACGATGAGCGTGGGCGAGAACGTCTTCCTCGGCCGCTTCAAGGAGATGAAGGGCATGCGCGGCACCCACGCCAACGCCAGGAAGCTCCTCGACAGCATCGGCTGCAAGGTGAGCACGACCAAGCTCATTTCCGAGCTCAGCGTCTCCACGAAGCAGATGGTCGAGATCGCCAAGGCCCTCTCCTTCAAGTCCAAGCTCATCATCATGGACGAGCCGTCGAGCAGCCTGACGGCCGAGGAGATGGCCGAGCTGGTCAAGATCATCCACCAGCTGAAGGCGCAGGGCCTCTCCATCATCTACATCAGCCACAAGCTGGACGAGATCTTCGAGTTCTGCGACATCGTCAGCGTCATGCGCGACGGCCGCGTCATCGACACCAAGCCGAAAAGCGACTTCACGCGCAATGAGCTCATCACGAAGATGGTCGGGCGGACCATCGAAAACGAATACCCCCCGCGGCCGCGATCCGTCGGAGAGACCTTGATGGAAGTACGTTCCATCAATACGCACAAACTGCACGACATATCCTTCACCCTCAAGAAGGGCGAGATCCTGGGCTTCGTGGGCCTGGTCGGGGCCGGCCGGACCGAGATAGTCCGAGCCCTCTTCGGCGCGGACAAGGTCAGGGGGCACCGCGTGCTGATCGACGGCAAGAGCGTCACGATCCGGAACCCCAAGGAGGCCAAGGACGCGGGCCTCGGCTTCATCCCGGAGGACCGCAAGCTCCAGGGCCTGGTCCTGCCCTTTTCCGTGGAATCCAACATCTCCATGGCCAGCGTCGCCAACTTCTCCAGGTTCGGCTTTATCCGGAAATCCCTCGAGCGCGGCATCGGCGCGCGGCAGGTCCAGGCCCTCTCCATCAAGACTCCATCGACCAAAGTCCCCGTCGTGAACCTCTCGGGCGGCAATCAGCAGAAGTGCATCGTCGGGCGCTGGCTCGAGATCTCTCCCAGCATCTTCATCATGGACGAGCCGACCCGGGGCATCGACGTCGGCGCCAAATACGAGATCTACGTCCTCATGAGGAAGATCGTCGAGGAGGGAGGGGCTATCATCCTCATCTCCTCCGAGCTTCCCGAGGTGCTCAACATGTCGAACCGCGTGCTGACCATCTTCGAGGGACGCATCACCGGGGAGTTCGAACCGGAGTCGACGCCGATCGACACTATCATGAGCGCCGCACTCGGCCTCCGCGGAGGAGCGGCATGACCATGAAGGAGAGCAATCCGGTACTCCGAACCGCGCAGGTCCTGTTCAGGGACTACCTTGTCCTCGTGATGATCGCGGTCCTCGTCGCGATCACCGCCATCGTCGAACCCAAATTCATGTCGCCGCTGAACCTGGTCAACATCATGCGCCAGTTCGGCCCCCTGATGATGGTGTCGCTCGGCATGACCTTCGTGATCATCGGCGGCTTCATCGACCTCTCCGTGGCCGGCATCATCAACCTCGTGGCGGTGGTGACCATCTCGCTCATCCAGCCTATCGGCCAGATGCCCGCCCTCCTTACGGGACTCGCGATCGGCGCGGCCTGCGGCGTCCTCAACAGCGCGGTCATCCTAAGCTCCGGCGCCCTGACCCAGGCCGAGGCCCTCTTCCTCACCTTCGGCATGAGCACCGTGTTCTCGGCCACCGCCCTCCTCTATAGCCACGGCTCGACGATGCATTTCTGGGACATCAAGACGAGCAAGTCGATCTTCGAGACCATCGGCGCGGGAACCCTCGGTCCCGTCTCGGTGTCCTTCGTGATCTTCCTCGCGGTCCTCTTCCTCCTTTGGGTCTTCCAGACCAAGACCACGGAGGGCCGGGCGATCAGCCTGACCGGCGGCAACAAGACGGCGGCACGCCTGTCGGGCATCGGGATCTCCCGCGCGATCGTCGTGATCTACACCATCTGCGGCCTCATGACCGGCTTGGGAGCGATCGTCCTCTTCTCGCGCATCACCACGGCCGCCCCGGTCATCGGCGCGGGCTACGAGACGAACGCCATCCTCTCCGTCGTCGTGGGAGGTACGACCCTGAAGGGCGGAAAAGGCTCGGTCCTGCGCACGGTGATGGGAGTCCTTCTCGTCGTTCTCATGTCCAATTGCCTGAACTTGCTCGGTGTCTCGACCTACCTTCAGGTCGCGGTGAAGGGCGCAATCCTGGTACTCGCGATCTGGCTCGACAACCGCAAACAGGTGTAGGAGGCGAGACATGAACGGCAAGGGAATCGGAGCTTCGCTCTACTCGATCGTCACCAGGCAGAAAGCCTTCATCTTCATCCTCGTGATGCTCGTCGGCATGATATTCTCCAGGTCGAACTTCTATTCGGCCTACAACCTCCTCGACATGCTCAACTCGACCTCGATCCTCCTCATCCTCTCGTTCGGCGTGACGCTGACCATCATCGCGGGGGGCTGCGACCTCTCCATCGGCGGCATCCTCGTTGTTTCCGGGATCCTGTCCATCAAGCTCCAGGATTTCATGCCCATGGGCTGGGCCATCCTCTGCGCCATCGTCTTCGGCATCGCGGTCGGCTTCGTCAACGGCTTCCTCGTCGTCCACCAGAAGACCGAGCCCTTCATCATCACGCTCGGCATGGGCCTCCTCTTGACGGGCGTGGCGCAGGAACTCACCAACGCCCATCCAGTCCCCGCGAAGAACCCGGCTTTCATGATGATAGGGAACGGAGATTTCCACGGAGTGCCCAACCTGGTCATGATCATGGCGGTCTGCTTCGCCCTGAGCCATTGGCTCATGAGGTATACGCAGTTCGGCCGGAACCTGTATGCCATCGGCGGCGACTACGACGTCGCCCGCTACTCGGGCATCGACGTCATCCGCACCAAGTGGTGGGCCTTCGTGATCTCAGGCGGCGCCGCCGCCCTCGCCGGGGTGCTGCTCTCGTCCAAGCTCAACACCGGCTCCTCGATCTACGGCGAGCTGACCGCCCTCGTGGTCAATTGCG
>CAZBGA010000061.1:0-23146 GCA_964491385.1 uncultured Treponemataceae bacterium
ATGGCGCAGGGAACTTCCGCTTGCAACATGGGAAATTCTTAAATAAGTGGACTTATTTAAGAATACATAGTCTTCGCATGACACGGAATCAATTCCACTTTCTCAAGTGCATATATCAAAATACAATAATTCTCCAACTGAAGGCACTTAAACTCCTCGCGCTCGCTCGTCGTTAAGTCTTCTCGTGTTCCTGCATTTCGTCGGCTTGGCGAGCCCAGCGCTCTACTGCAGCCAATCTTGGATGCCACGGCGAAGATGACTGCACACTGCGACTCATGATCGCTTAGCTGTTCTGCGACAAGTTGGACTGCGCACTCGTGTAACTCTGGCGATTATTTGTTGTCATACTTTCCCATGACAGAAGCCACGATGCTCGATCGTCCTTCCCGAAAGGAGGCACGTCTTGACCTCCTCAAAGAGAGCGTCGACGAGCTCGTGCACCCCTGGCCTCCCGGAGAAAGTGGAGACTCCGGTCGGAGGCGGGATCTACCAGCTCCGCGTAGAAGATATCTTGTCGCTTGTGCAAATAAAACGGCGCATACCCTGCTCCCCTGAAACGCGGTTTTCACATTCTCTGCGTCTCATAGTGGATTGATTGAACATGCGCCCGTTTTCGGGTAGCTCGCAAAACCCTTTATCTAAAAGCCAGAACTAAAGGCGTCGGTCGGAGTCGCCCTCCAGGCCTCAGCTTCCTGCTTCGACCTTCCGGTCCGGGCCCATCGCTCGAACGCTTCGCTATACTCCGTTCGCGTACATCCTTGTATGCTCGACCATCAGGCGCTCTCATCGAATCGAGCGCCTGATGGAGCGATGGGCCATGCGCCCTATGGGCGCAGATCGTAAGGAATCGATTATAACTGGTCGCCTTCGGCGACCTGCGATTCCGCCACCGCCCGGCGCTTTAAAAACAATCGAAGCCATCCACTGGATGGCTTCGTCTATTAAGGCGCCGGTCGGAGTCGGACCGACTCATAAAGGTTTTGCAGACCTCTCCCTTCCCGCTTGGGTACGGCGCCATAAGAAAGAGCGAATTCTTAAATGCATTACCTACGCCGCCCGTTCATCGGCTCGCGGCTTCATTTGAAGCGTAAATATAGCCAATGCGGGCCGCGAATGGCAAGCGCCCAATGGCATTTTGCGCCAAATCGCGGCCCCGGGCTTGATGGCAAGGCTTACCTCTTCGAGGCCTTCACGCTCCTTGGGGGGTTGGCCGCGGCTAGGGCGGCCTTGGCCGTGGCGGCGAGGTGGGCCTGCTCGGCCTGCTTCTTGACGAGGTTCCTGGACTCGAGGATCTTCCAGGCGTCGACGAAGGCCGAGGCGATGAAGACCGAGGAGTAGGTGCCGGTTATGACGCCGACGAGGATGCAGAGGGCGAAATCCTTCATGCTGCCCTGGGTGAAGATGTAGAGGGCCAGGGCGGCGAGGATGACGGTGCCGGAGGTGATGAAGGTACGGCCGAGGGTCTCGGTGACGCCCTTGTTCATGTTCTCGCGGAACACCGCGTTGGGCTTGAATCTCACCTTCTCGCGGATCCGGTCGTAGATGACGATCGTGTCGTTGATCGAGTAGCCGACTATCGTGAGGATGGCGGCGATGATCGAGGTGTTGAACTCCATCCGCGTGTAGACGATGAAGGCGACGAGGACCAGGGCGTCGTGGATGACCGAGAGGACGGCGCCGATGGCGTATACCGGTTTGAATCGGATGGAGCAGTAGGCGAGGATCAGGGCGAAGGTGAGGAGGGTCAGCCATACGGCCTGGTCGGCCAGGCTCTTGGAGAAGCGGGCGCCGACGAAGTCTGCCTTGTTGACGATGACGTTGTCCGCGCCGAAGGCGGCGCCGAGGGCCGTCGTAAGGCTCGGCTGTATTGTCTTGGAGAACTCGGGATCCTTGCCCGAGTCCTCGATGCGGATCATGTACTGGCGGGCGACTTCGTCGCCGGCCCGCTGTATCGAGACGCTGCCGAAGCTCTTGAGGGCCGCCCGGATGGACTCGACGTTCATCTCGAGGCCCGTGGTGCCCGTGAGCGCGTAGTGCAGGACCGTGGGAGTCGTGGCGGAGAGCACCGCGTCGGTCTGGGAGGCGCCGAGGATGAGGGAGGCGGGCGTGGCCCCGTCGGCCTTGAGCTCGACCGCCATGCCGGGGACCGTCTTTATGGCGTCCGACATGGCCTGGAGGGTGGTGAACTGGTCGAAGGTGTAGGTGTAGGACTTGGCGGCGCCCGAGGGAGCCTGGGAGATGAGGTCCACCTCGGTCTTGGATACCTTGAGCTGCATCGTGCCCGTCCCGGTATAGGTGACGTACATCGACGGAGGGGCGAAGCGGACGCTGGTGTTGAGGCCGGCCTGGAAGTCGACGCCCTTGTTGAAGCCCAGGGTCACGGCGCCGACGAGGCCGGATATTATGATGACCAGCGAAATCGGCACCGTAATCTTGAAGCTACGGTCGAAGTTGATGACCCGCGTCATTTGACCCTCCAGGATATGCTCACGTGCTTGACCTTGAGCACGTCCGTCTCGAAGTCGAAGATCAGGTGCGACAGGAACAGCGAGGTGAAGAGGGAGCACACGGTGCCGATCGCGAGCGAGATGGCGAAGCCCTGGATGGGCCCGGAGCCGAGCTGGGCGAGGAAGAGGGCGGCGATCAGGTTGGTGAGGTGGGAGTCGACGATGGTCCAGAAGGCCTTGACGAAGCCCGCTCGGATCGAGGCTATGCGGCCCTTGCCCTCGCGCAGCTCTTCCTTTATGCGCTCGAAAATGAGGACGTTCGCGTCGACCGACACGCCGATCGTGAGGACGAAGCCCGCGATGGAGGGCAGGGTAAGCGTGAGGCCGAAGGCCGAGAGGACGCCGACCATGATGAAGAGATTGACGAGCTCGGCGATGGCCGTGTTGATCCCGGCGCCCTTGTAGTAGAGGAGCATGAATCCGATGACGAGGGCGAAGGCGATGGTCACCGCGAGGATTCCCGAGTGGACGGCGTCTTCCCCGAGGGAGGAACCGATGGCCTGGGTGTTGACGGGCGTGAGCTCGACCGGCAGGGCCGCCGTGCGCAGGACGAGGGCCAGGTTGGCCGACTCGTCGGCGCTGAAGCCCGTCATCCGCACCGAGTCGCGGATCGGCTCGGAGATCGTGGCTCCCGCCTTGACCTTGTCGTCGAGGACGACGGCCATGGTCTCGTGGACGTGGGCGCTCGTCATCTTGTAGAAGATCTCGCCGCCCTCCTTGTCGAGCTGGAAGACCGTCTCGGGCTGGCCGGTGATCGAGTCCGTGGACGTGCTCGCGTTGGTGATGTGCGTCCCGTCGAGGCCCGGCACCTCGTTGATGATCATGTACCGCCCCGTGAACTCGTCGAGGCCGTAGGAGTCCTTCTTGTAGAACTTGCGGATCACGAAGCCGGCGGGGACTATGGAGCTGTCCGCGACGGTCATGGTCTTCTCGTCCACGCCGAGGGGGTTCGTCTCCAGGTAGGTGGCGAGCTTGGCGGTGGCTGCGTCGTCGACGATGTGGAAGGCGAGCTTGCCGCGGCCCATCAGTATCGAGTTGATGTTCTCGGGATCGGCGGCGCCGGGGACTTCGATGTAGATCTGGTCGTCGCCCTGCTGGCGGATCGTGGGCTCCGTGAGGCCGAACTTGTCGATGCGCGAGTTGAGACTCTCGATGGCGCGCTTCATGGCATCGGCCCTCTCGGCCGCGGAGAGCGTATGCCCGACCTTCTTGGAGAGCGCGTCGAGGTCGGCCTGGATCACGGCGCTCATGCCGCCCGAGAGGTCGAGGCCGAGCTTGACCGCCTTCTTCTGCTGGGCCTTCAGATCCAGGACGCGGGTGCGGTAGATGCTCTCCACCGCGTCGTAGGCCGCCTTCTCGCTGACGAAGGCGGCGAGGACCGACTTCGCGGTCCACGACGAGGGAATCGCCTTGCGCGCGGTCTTGTAGGTAGCAGTGGACGCCTGGATGTCCACGGCGAATTTCTGCGCGTCCATCTGGGCTTGGTCGCCCGAGGCCACGCTGGCCTTGAGGGCATTGAGGTCGGTGATGGCCATGCTCCGCGCGTACTCGCGGATCTGCTCGCGCGAACCGACGGCCAGGGCTTTATCGGCCTTCGGGGTGAGCCAGTACCAGTTCACCGTCGGCCAGAGGAAGGCGAAGGAGACGGCAACGACCGCCACTACGATCAGTAACCTTTGAAACTTGCTCATTCCGGTCGCTCCAGAAGAGGAAATGGGGCCGTGGCCGACCCTGCGCTACGCGTGGATTTTATTTCTTGTCCTCGGTGGGCTTCTCGACGTCGCTATCGGGCGTCTTCGGCGCCTCTATCTTCTCGTCGCCGCCCTTGGGCTCGACCGCGGCGATGGCGGACTTGGAGAACTCCATCTTCACATTCTCGTCTACTTTGAGGATGACGGTCTTTTCCTTTACGGTGTAGACGGTTGCGTGGACTCCCCCGGCGGTGACGACCCTGTCGCCCTTCTTAACCGCCGAGATCATCCGCTGCGTGTCCTTCTGCTTCTTGTTCTGCGGCCTGATAATAAGGAAGTAGAAGATGACGAAGACGGCGCCGAAGGTGACGAGGGTCATGACCATCGAGCCGGAAGAGTTTCCGGTTCCGGATGGCGCGACCTGGAGCAGGGCGAGCCCTGACAAAAGCTTGTTCATGTGGTTTCCTTGGAGGAAGATTCGCGGAAAGGTAGCATGTTTGCGGAGGGACCGTCAAGTTTGGCTCAGGACGTAATGACCGTGCCACCCTTGCCGCCGATGGCGGCCACGGCCTTCTCCATGCTGGTGATGATCACCTTGCTGCCGCCGCGCCGTATGAAGTCGCAGGCAGCCTCGATCTTGGGACCCATCGATCCCTTGGGGAATTGCCCCTCGGCAAGGTAGCGCTCGCACTCGGCGACCGTGAGGGCGTCGAAATAGCGCTGGTCGGGCTTTTTGTAGTTGATCGCGACCTTCTCCACTCCCGTCAGGATGCAGAGCTCGTCGGCCCCGATGAGATTGGCCAGGAGGGCGGAGGCGCGGTCCTTGTCGATGACGGCGTCGACGCCGGCGAGGCTGCCGTCGGGCAGCCGCATGACGGGAACGCCGCCCCCGCCCGCGGCGATGACTATCTTGCCGTCGTCTATGAGGTCCTTGATCGTCCCCTTCTCGACGACGTCGAGGGGCAAGGGCGAAGCCACGACGCGCCTGAAGCCCCGTCCCGGGTCCTCCTTTATGATCCAGCCTCGCGAGCGGAGCTTGTCGACCTGCTCGGCCTTGTAGAAAGGCCCGACGTACTTGGTGGGGTTGGACATCGAGGGGTCGGCCGGATCGACGACCACCTGAGTGACGACGGTGACGACGTCTTTCTCGATCTTGGCGGCGAGGAGGGCATTGGCGAGGCACTGGGCTATCATGTAGCCCATCGAGCCCTGGGTGTCGGCCACGATCACGTTGAGGGGCGAGGGAGGGACCTGGCCGGAAGCCGCCTCGTGGCGGATGAGGTGGACCCCCGCCTGGGGTCCGTTGCCGTGCGAGAGCACGACCCGATGGCCATCCCCGATGAGGCCGACTATGGCTTCCATGCTCTTTCGCGTATTCTCGAACTGCTGGGCCATCGTGCCTTCGCTGCCTTCTTCGATGATCGCGTTGCCGCCCAAGGCGACGACGATGGTCTTCCTGCTCATTCGCTACCCCTTTTACCGAACGCAACTATATTCAGGAAGGGCGGGAGAGGCAAGGCCGACGGCCTATGCAATTCATTTGCATAAAAATGAATACCGATAGCGCGGCGGAAGCGCGCAGGAAGCGCGCAGGAAGCGCGCAGATTCGGGCGCGCTCTATCCCGCGAAGTGCCGAAGTCCTATTATTCACTGGATGCGAGGAAATCTCACCTTGGCCATCGTCAGTCTCCTGGCGATCGCCGTATTTCCCGAGGCCGCGGGCCCGATATTCGCGCCGGGAACCAGGCTTTTCGTCATAAAGACCGAGCATTTCGACATCATCTTCCCGGAACGCTCCAGGCCCAGCGCCCTCCGCCTCTCGACGATGGCCGAATCGGTCTACGATGAAGTGTCCGGCGAGCTCGAGGCCAAGCTGCCCGCCCGCGTACCCGTGGTCATCACGCCCGACATCGGCATATTCAACGGCTCCACGGACCCCTTCCCCTACATGCATATAGTCCTCATCGACAGCGCCATCGACATCGGCTGGACCGCCTTCAGGGACAACTTCCGCAACCTCTTCCTCCACGAGCTGACCCACGCGGTCTCGCTGCAGATCAGGGCGCCCTGGGCTTCCTTCCTTTCGGGCATCTTCGGCTCGTGGATCCTTCCGGGCCTGCTCAACGAGCCGGAGTTCATGGTCGAGGGAGTGGCGGTGAGCTTCGAGAGCGACGAGGCCCCGAGCGGACGCGCCAACGATCCCCTGGTAAAGGAGGATGTCCGCCAGGATATCCTCGAGAACCGCTTCAAGACGCCCATCGAGGCCTCGGGCCTCTACGACGAGTATCCCTTCGGAGACATCTATTACGATTACGGCGGCCTCTTCAGCGCCTATATACAGAAGACCTATGGGATAGCCAAATATGCCGCGCTCTGGAAGGCGGCTGGCACCCTGGTCTTTTCGGTCTCCCTCGATCCCTATGGCATCGGTTTCTACGCGGCCTTTCGCGGAACCTACGGCATTCCCTTCCTCAAGGCCTGGGCGGATTTCCGCAACTCGCTTTCCCTGTCGGGCATCGCCGATCCGCCGGAGATCCTCGGCCCGAGGGACCTCGCCTGGATGCCCGGCGGCCTCGCGGGGAACGAGAGGGGCCTCTACTGGGTCGACGCGCGGTCGAACCGCGCTATGACGATGGACCCTGCTACGCTCAAGAGCTCGGCCCTTTTCGACGCCGATTCATCCTGGGCCATCAGCGACGCCTCGGCGGACGCCGGCGCCGATGTCGGGCGCCTCCTCGTCTCGCGGGCCGTCTACCTGCCGGACGGCCGCAGCCGCGCCGAGACCATCGTCTACGATCTGGGCTCGCGACGCTTCCTCGCCGAGACGAGGAGCGCCGACATGCGCGAGGCTCGCTTCTTCCGCGACGGCTGGGTCGGCATCGTGTCGAACCTGCACAACACGGACTTGGTGTTCGTCTCGAAGGCGGGCTCGAAGGTCCTCCTCCCCGGTTCGGAGGAGGTCATGTACTCCTCGCCGGCCGTCCTCGACGATCGGCGCCTCGCCCTCATCGTCGCGGTGGGAGGGAGGAGGAGCATCGGCCTTCTCGACCTCGACTCGGGGAGGCTCTCGCTCCTGAGGCCTGTGGGCCCCGATGCCCAGCTCCTCGACTACGTCAGGCAGCTCTCGGCCTCGGGGGGCGGCGACGGGTCGCCCCGGAGGCTCTATTTCAACTATGACTCGGACGACAGGTTCTACAAACTCGGCGTCCTCGACGGGGACGAACTGCGCGTAGAGACGACGGATTACTCGGGCGGCGTGCTCTGGCCGCGCGAGGCGGGCGGGCGCATTTTCTACGTCGGCCGCTTTTCCGAGGGCGACAAGGTCTGCCGCTACCCCGGCGACGCCGGGTCGGTCGGGGAGCGCCGCGTGGCCTTCGGCCTCGAAAGCTTCGACCCCGAGGCGGCCCTCGCCTCGCGCGACGCGGGCATAGCCGCGGCGGGAGAGGCTGCCGTCGTCGGGTCCTACCGTCCCCTGGCCTATGCCGACCCTTTCAATATGTGGCTTCTCTATCCCGACCTCGGCGTCATCGACCGCAGCCTCCGCCTTTTCGGGCTCTTCTATTTCCAGGACCCGACGGCAGCGAATACAGTCCTTCTCGATACGGGCTACGATGCGGCCTACCCCTTCTCCGACTCGGGCCTCACGTGGATCAACGACGATCTTCCCGTAGCCTTCACGACCACTCTGGGAGACCACCTCGTCTACGGGGCCTCGGGTCCGCCCGAGCGCCAGAGCTCGGCCACGCTCTCGGGCTCGCTCGACCTCCCCGCCTCGCCCTACCCGCGCGCCGCGGTGCTCGGTCTCGGAGGCGGCGTCCTGGCCCGCGGCGACGGAGCGAGCGGCAGTCCCTATGGCTGGGGCTACTCGGGCTGGAACGCGACCGCCTCAGGCCTCGTCGGATGGGAGGGACGGATCCCCGGAATCGCCACGGGCACGTCGCGCGGTCTCGACCTCTTGAGCTATCACGATCTCGACCTCGCGTCCTCCACCTACAAGACCGAAGCTCAGCTCGTCGCGGCCTACGACCGAGTGCCCCTCAGGCTCGATCTCTGGGGCGCATGGGCGAGCTCGCCCATACTCAAGCTCGACGCCACGAGCACGGTCTTCTCCGCGGATCGCCGCCCCGCCTACGTGGAATACGAGACCCTGGATACCGGAAGCTCCGATCTCCTCGTCGAGGGAACGCTCGACTACCGCCTGGCCGACCAGGCGATCCACTCGAATGTCCTCGACCTCTATTTCAACAGGATGCTCATCGACGTCGGCCTTCGAGGGGCGTATTTCCAGGCCGGACTGCTCGAGTCCGCCTTCGCCCGCCTGTCCTTCGACATCGCGGCGGCCCAGGGCATGGTCTACGGCGGAGCGAGCGTATTCGGCGAGGTATTCGCCCGTCTCGACGGATCCTCCTTCGATCAGGCGATAGGTTTCCGCCTGGGCTTCCGGCTGGACAGCCTCGCCGCCGTGGACTCAGGTACGCCGCTGGGGCGCGCCGGCAGAGGAGGGCTCGAATGATCGTCAGGCGCGCGGCCGTGATGGGCCGCTGCATGGGCGTCAGGCGCGCGGTCGACATGGCCCTCGCGGCCGCGGCGCGGGAGGGCGGGCGGGGCGTATTCACCTTGGGACCCCTGATCCACAATCCGCAGGCGCTGTCCGAGCTCGAGGCTGCCGGAGTGCGCGCTCTTTCCGACGCCGAGCTGGATGACCGAGCCCTCCGAGCGGAGGGTTTCGATGGCGCCGCAGTCGTCCTGCGAGCCCACGGCGTTCCGCCGGAGCGGCGCGAAAGGCTCCTCGCCCTCGGCGCGCAGGTGGTCGACGCGACCTGCCCGCGCGTCCTCGCCAGCCAGGGGAAGGCGGCCGACTACGCCACGCGGGGCTGGCAGGTGGTCATCGCCGGGGACAAAGGCCACGGCGAGGTGGCGGGCATCGCCGGCCATGCCCCCGGCGCCGTCGTCGTCTCCGGCCCGGAGGAAGTGTCGCGGCTTTGGCGCTCCGGCGGCTTCCAGTCCGGCGGACCGGAGGGAAAGCCGCTCCCCGTGGCCCTCATCGCCCAGACCACGATCAGGAAGGAGGAGTACGAGGCGATCCGCGCCGCCCTCGCCGAGCGCTTCCCGGTGCTGGAAGTGGTCGACTCGATATGCCCCTGCACCGAGGACAGGCTCGCCGCCCTCGCCCGGCTCGCCTCCGAAGTCGAGGCGGTCGTCGTCGTGGGCGGCCGCAACTCGGCCAATACCGCCCGGCTCGCGGCTACCGCGAGGGAGTTGGGGAAGCCGGCATGGCTCGTCGAGACCGCCGGGGAGCTCCCGGCGGAGGTCTACGGCTTCGCGAGCGTCGGGCTCTCGGCCGGGGCCTCTACGCCCGAGCGCCTCGTCGACGAGGTGGAGGCGGCGCTGCTCATGCCGCGATGACGGCGGCGCCCTTTGCCGTCCCTGGATGGGACGACGATCGTCGCCTTTTATACACTATCCATTGAAAATAGCTCAGACACGGCCAGGATCAGTCGGCGACCTGGAAGATGCGATACTCGCACCAGCTCGCATTAGGTCCAAGGCGACCTTCGGCGACGGTTATGATGTTATTCAGCCAGGCATAGCGCGGGTCCCCAGTCTCGAAAAGGGGAGCGACCACGAAATATATTTCGCCGAAGTCAATGGCTTCTCCCTTGGAGAATTTCGCCCCGGCCGCCTGTGTCCATACTTGGACCCCCTGGTAACGCAGATAGATATTCGCCCCGTCGTCGGTCTGCAAGGTACCTCGTACATCGGGACGGCCTATCCCATCGGGGCTTTGAAGGAACCAATCGCAGGGCCCCGGCAGGACTTTCCCCCGCAGCTTCGGTCCCTCGAAGGTTCCGCCGCTGGTCAGCAGGATCTGTCTGTGGCCGACCGCGGTCTGCCCGACATCGACCGGCGGCAGGAGATCTACGTGGAAGGTCATTAGATACTCGAGCCGCATCGCCGAGTTGACCGTCTTGCTCTGAGCCCCCGCCTGCGTAATCGCGCCCAGCAGCAGCGCGACGACTAGTATGGCGAAGAGAGCCGACCCGGTCCTTTTTGTGACCATGTTTTTCTCCTTCGGCTGTCTCAAGTTGGTTTTGAAGGTGGGATGACTTGATGCAGGACAGGCCAAAAGAGAGCAGCTATTGATTTTATCTCAAGTAGAACCCCGCTCTATGCAGCTGTCAAGCCGGGAAGCATCGAAAGGGAAGCGTGGCGTTTCCCGCGGCCGGTGCCGACTCGAAGGCCAAAAACAAATGAACGACCTCGGGTGACCTTATCGCAGGGAATTGCCAGTCCCCGACGGTTGGCGCGATACTGGCGAACACGTCACCGAACGGAGGTCCCATGGACTTACTGCCCGAACTCGTCGCCCGCCGCGCCTTCCGATCCATCGCCGCCGACCCGTTGCCCGAGGATCAGGTGGACCGGCTCCTGGAAGCCGCCACGCTGGCGCCCTCCTGCTCCAACAACCAGCCCTGGCGAATCGTCGCCGTGACGGGAGACACTCTGCCCGCACTCAGGGAGGCCCTCCCCGAGAACAACAAATGGGCGACGAGGGCGCCGCTGATAGTCCTCTTCGCGACCAAGCCCTCGCTCGACTGCCGCCTCGACGCGGGGAGGGACTATGCCTACTTCGACCTCGGCCAGGCCGCGATGGCGCTCCAGCTCCAGGCTACCCGCGAGGGGCTCTACGCGCACCCGATCGCCGGCTACTCGCCGGCCAAGGCGGCCAAGGCGGTCGGACTGCCGGAGGATTTCGTGCCGCTGACCCTCGTCATCGTCGGGCGGCCCGGCGACTCGAGCCTTCTCAACGAGCGCCAGCTGGAGGGGGAGCGCTCGCCGCGGCAGCGCAAGGCCATGGGCGAAGTGGCCTTCCGCGACCGCTGGCGATCGGTGTAGGCTGGAAGCCGATGGCCAAGGTCAAGGTGATCGGCATCGGCGGGGGCTCCGGATCCGGGAAGACCACGATAGTCCGCAAGATATCCGAGGTAGTGTCGGATTTCGCCTTCATCCCGCAGGATAACTACTACAGGTCGGCCTCGCATGTCTCGAACGCCAATATCACCGCCTTCGACTTCGACCGCCCGGACGCCTTCGACAACGCCCTCCTCATCGAGCACCTGGACGCGCTCCGGGCCGGGCGGGGCATCGAGATGCCCACCTACGATTTCGTCCGGAACATGCGGAAGGAGGAGACGATCCGCGTGGAGGCGAGCCGGCTCGTCATCTTCGAGGGCATCATGATCTTCGCCGAGAAGGCGGTGCGCGAGAGGCTCGACCTGAAGATCTTCGTGGACACGCCCGACGACATCCGCTTCATCCGCCGCCTAACGCGCGACATCAAGGAGAGGGGCCGCACTCTCGACTCGGTGATCGAGCAGTACCTGACGATCGTGCGGCCCGGCCATTACGAGTTCGTGGAGCCGACCAAGCAGTACGCCGACATCATAATCCCGGAGGGCGGAGCCAACGAGCGCGCCCTCGACGTCCTCGTCGGCTTCATAAACTCGGTGCTCTCGGCCCCCGGATAGGGAAAGGCGTCGGAAAAAAGTTGACGCCGGGGCTCTTAGGGCGTACAAATGATGCCGATATCCTACCCGGAGTACCCCAACCGATGACTTATCGAACGACGCGCGGATTGGTCGAGACAGGCACCATGGGAGTCGCGGCCGTCGCCTTCCTGATCGTACCGCTGGTGGCGGCCCCGAGCCTCCCCTTCCCCGCGGCCGTCGCGCTGGGCGCCGCGGCCTTCATCGTCTTCCACGCCATCAAGAACGCCACCGCGGCCGCGCTCGAGCGGAGGGCCTACTCCCTGAGCTTCCGGGGACGCGAGACTCGGATCATCATGGAATTCACCGAGCGGCTGGGCGTATGCTTCACCGTCCTCGACCTGGTGGACGCTATCCGCGAGAAGCTCGAGAAGGCCGCGGACATGGGCGTCATCCTCATCAAGTCCGCCTCGTGGGAAGTCGTCTACCGCAGTCCGTCCGCCGCCGCGAACGACCCCAAGCTCCCGGAGGCCCTGGAGCCGCGCTTCCGGGACCAGGCGGACGGCGTCGGCTTCATCACCGAGGAACTCATGCCGGCGAGCGCGACCGCGGGCGCCCGCGGCTTCGTCGTCCGGGCGAAGGGCTACCAGCTCTTCGTCCTCACGCGCCTGTGCCACCTCGTGGAGCCCGAGGCCTTCAGGACCCTCTACGGCGAGCTGGGCATATACTTCGACCGCGTAGTCACCATTGCCGACCTCTTCGAGGTCGCCTCCCTCAGCAAGGAGTGGCAGCTCATCGCCGAGACGCAGCGATCCTTCCTGCCCCGCCGGCTGCCCAACCCCAGGAAGCTCGACCTCTCGGTCTATTACAGGCCCCTGGTCAACGTCTCGGGCGACTACTACGACGCCATACAGGTGGACGAGGACAGGACCCTCCTCGTCGTCGGCGACGTCTCCGGCAAGGGCCTCGCCGCCGCGCTCATCATGGGCATCATCGTGAACACGATCCGCGTAGCCGACGACAAGACCGACCTCGCGGCCCTGGTCCGGAGCGTGGACGCCGCCGTCAGGGACATGGGCTTCGACGACAAGTACACGGTAGTGTTCCTCGGCCTCGCCGACACCGCAAAGCGCACTCTCCGCTACGTCAACGCCGCGATGGCCGACCCGATAATAATCACCCAGACGGCGATGGGCCCGAAAGTGGTCAGGCTCGAGCCTACCATGGGCCTGGTCGGGCTCCTGCCCCTCGACGAAGTGGTCGTGGAGGAGCTGCCGCTCCGGACCGACGAGATACTCCTCCTCGCGTCCGACGGCGTCACCGAGGTATCCGACGCGTCGGGCGCCAGGCTCGGCGAGACGGAATTGTTCGAGAGGTCCCTCTGCCGCGCCTCGAAGTCGGGAGCGGCCGATTTCATCTCGAGCGTCGGGGCTATGCTGTACTCGTTCGTCGGCGACAGCCCCCTCAAGGACGACGTCACCATCCTCGCGGCGAAAGTGGGCAGGCTATGGGACTGACGATACTCGCGTTCATCTCCTTCCCCGGCTTCATCGCCCTGTTCCTCCTCGCCGTCCGCCGGGGCAGGGGCATGCCCGGCGGAGCCGCGGTCGCCGCCATCTCGGCGGCCCTCGCCGCCTACTCCCTCGCGCAGGGCCTCGTGTTCATCCTCACCGGGCCGGGCTTCCCCCAGAGCTACTCGCTCGTCCTCGAGCGGGCATCGGGCTCGCTGATCGCGATCACCCACGTCCTCCTCCTCCTCTTCGCCCTCAACTTCCCGACGCCGCTGCCGACTTCCCTGCGCAGGGTCGCCTGGGTGCTGCTGCTGCCGCTCGCCTTCGCGGCCGCCTACGACGCGGGCTTCACCTTCGATTACATAATCTCCGTCTACAGGCCCTGGACGACGATCTTCCGCATCGAGGGCAAATTCTACAACCTCTTCGTGTTCGGCGACGCCGCCATCGCGGGTCTCGCCGCCGTCGCGTTCGGCATCCGGGCCGCGGGCGGGAAGAGCACCGTGCAGAGGCAGCGCTCGGCGGTCGCGGCGGCCTTCGTCATCGCGGGAGCCTCCCTCGTGCTCGTGTCGACGGGCCTAGTCACCGCCGGCCAGGCGAAGCGGCCCAGCTTCGTATTCGCCCCCGCGGGCGCCCTTCTCCTGGCGGGAGGCCTGACCTACGCGTTCCGCCTGTCGCGGCTCTTCGACTGGCGCGCGATCGGAAGGACCCTCGCCGGCTACGCCGCCCTACTCGTCGTCGTCGGACTGCCGACGGGCGCCGCCGTCGCGGGCCTCGTGGCCCTCGGGAGGCTCACGTCGCCGATCCTGCCGATGATCGGCGGGGCCGCGGCCTTCGTCGGGGCCTCCTTCCTCGGCAGGCTGTTCTTCGCCCGCTTCTTCGAGCGCCTCAGCGCGCGCGGGGACTACCGCGAGAAGCTCGAGTCGGATCTCGCGGGCGTTGACCTCGCCCAGGGCCGCGACGCCGTCCTGGCCGAGGTCTACGGCCACCTCGCCAAGGCCCTGGACTTCACGGACTTCACCGTCCTCATCGACGACGATCAGGGATTCATGCGCACCGTCTATTCGCCGACCGGAGGCAAGGCCACGATCGAGCGGGGATCCAGGCTGTCCGATCTCTTCGAGGGCTCCAGCGCCGGAGTGATCCTCAAGTCCGAGGCGCAGACTGGCTCCGACTACGCCGACGCGCGGGAGCTCCTCCTCGAGCTCTTCGAGTCCCTGAAGGCCGAGGCCATCATCGTCGTCCTCGAGGGCCGGCGCGCGATGGGGCTCTTCGCCCTCGGGGCCAGGAGCACCGGGGCGGAGTACACCGCCTACGATTACGATACCTTCAAGTCCATCTACGGCAAGCTTTTCGTCATCGCGTATTACCTCAAGAACATCGCCCGCGAGTCCATCATGACGACGGTGGACCGGGAGGTCGCGCTCTCCGACCAGATCGTCCGATTCGCCCTCGAGAAGGTGGAGCGCATCGATCACCCGAAGGCCGACGCCGCCTGGGTGGCGCGCTCGGCCCGGAGCCTCGGCGGCGATTTCATCGATCTCGTCAAGCTCTCCCGCGACCGCTGGTTCATCGTGATCGGCGACGTCTCCGGGAAGGGGCTGTCGGCCTCCATGAACATGCTCATCCTCAAGTCCATGATCCGCACCTTCCTCCGCGTCGAGAAGGACTTCGTAGGCCTCGTCTCCCGCGTGAACGCCTTCATCAAGGAAAACCTCCCCAAGGGGACGTTCTTCGCCGGCGTATTCGGCTACCTGGACTTCTCCAAGGACGCCTTCTACTACATCAATTGCGGCGTGCCCGCGATCTTCCTGTACTCGCCGAGCTTCGACACCTTCATCGAGGTGCAGGGCGAAGGCAGGATACTCGGCTTTGTGAAGGACGTGGCGCCCTACCTCAAGCCCCGCAAGATGATCCTGCCGGCGGGCTCGGCCCTCGTGGCCGCCACCGACGGCATCCTCGACTGCGAGAACCTCCGCGGCGAGCGCTTCGGCAAGGAGCGCCTGCGCCGCTCCGTCCGCGAAAGGCTGAACCTCGGCTCGGCCGAGATCGCCTCGGGGGCGATGGACGACTTCTACGCCTTTACTGACAGGCGCCAGGAAGACGATATCACCCTATTCGTGATGAAGCTCAAGGCAAGGAGCGCCACATGACGCAGCTCGACATATCCGTACGGAACGACCATCACCGACTCGTCCTGTCGGTCTCGGGGCCCATAAACAGCTACACCTTCACCGACTTCCAGGAAAAGGTATACAAGGCCATCGCCCAGTCGGACGCGGCCGTCGACATGGAGCGCGTGACCGCGCTCTCCTCGGCCGGCATCGGCGTGATCATGACCGCGATGGAGGACGCCGAGACCACGGGCCACGGCTTCGTCATCGTCAACCCGTCGGAGATCGTGAGGCTCGCCCTCGACTCGACGGGTTTCGGGGACCGCTTCCCGATCGTCAAGACGCTCAAGCAGGCGTAATGCGTCCGTCATGACGGGCAGACGGGCAGAGGCCGCCGTCGTCCTCGAGGCGATACCCTCCTCGATCCTCAGCTTCGAGGACTTCATAGGCTCCCTGGCCTTCCTCTCGCCGAGGGAGCGGAGTCGCCTCAAAGTGGCCGGCGGCGAGATCCTGGACAACATCGTCAAGCACGCGACCCCCGTGGACTCCGGCAGGATCCGCGCGAGGGCCTCGCGGCGCGGCGACTCGATCCTGCTGGGCTTCTACTTCCGCTCCCCGAGCTTCGCCGCCTTCGCGGCCGGCCTCGTCGGCGGAGCCGAGTCCGCCTCCGCGGAGCCTCTCTTCGACCCGGCGCGCCGGCGCTGGCGCGGCATCGGGCTCCTGATGTGCCGCAACCTCGCAAGCCGGGTCGTATTCCGCCCGGGCGAGTCCATGGACAGGATCTTCCTCGAGTTCGAAGGCGGGAAGTGAGTATATTGGGGTATATGGAAAGCGAGACGAAAGAGGAGTACGCCCTCCTCGGAGGCGGATGCTTCTGGTGCCTCGAGGCCGCGTACGAGATGCTGCCCGGGGTGAGGGAAGCGACGAACGGCTACGCCGGAGGCACGCGCGACTCGCCGAGCTACGAGGAGGTCTGCTCGGGAAAGACGGGCCACGCCGAGGTCGTGCGCGTGGCCTTCGACCCCGAGAAGCTCTCCTACGAGGCAGTCCTCGACCTATTCTGGAAGATCCACGACCCGACCAGCCTGAACAGGCAGGGCGCCGACGTGGGCGAGCAGTACCGCTCGGTCATCTTCTACGCCGACGAAGTGCAGGAGAAGGCGGCCCGGGCGTCGATGGCCGCCCAAGCCGCGCGGCTCGACGCTCCGATCGTCACCCAGCTCCTTCCCGCCCCGCGGTTCTGGCCCGCGGAGGATTATCATCAGGGCTATTTCGGGAAGCATCCCGACGCGGGCTACTGCCGCGCCATCATCGCGCCCAAGCTGGCCAAGCTCAAAGCCCATTCAAAGGCGGACTGACCGCCGCGGCCTCCTTAATCTGCGCCTTGATCTGCTTGGCCGCGATGGCATAGCCTCCGTCGGCGGCGTCCACGAAATGGACTTCGGCCCCCGTATTCGTATGCATCAGGCAGGTGATCGTCGCCCGGTCGCTCACGTGGATTCCGTAGAAGATATCGCCCTTCGCGCGGGAGTCCTCGAGCTTCTTTTGCAGTCCTTCGCGGGACTTACGAGTGACTGCCAGTATCATCTTCACCGCATTGTCGTATTTGCGGAAATCGCTCGAGGCGATATTCTCCTGCTTCGTCAGCGAAAGATCCTTCCGCCCCTGAAAGACGCGTAGACGGAGCGCCGACAGCAGCATCACCCAGATTATCTGCAAGCGCACTTTCTGGAGGTAGGCGAAGGCGCGCCATCCGCGGGTCGCGCCGGCCCTTATAGCGGTCTCCGCCCTCAACCGCTTCGAGGCGAACGCGTGCCTGTGCGTCTCGATGCGAAGGGGATGGTGCTCCACCTCGGTCCCGACGAGGACCTGGAGGTCCTTGAGGAAATCCCGAATGAACCGGTGGTCGCTTTTCCGGAACTTCACGAGCAGGGCGATCGTCTCGTCCTTGCTGGACGGGAAATCCTGCCACCTGCAGGTATACCCGGTAAAATTCGGCTCGAAGGACGTCGTTCCGGCGATCGGGACGATGTATCGGGGAACCGAGCTTTTCAGGATCGATTCCGCCTCGTCGAAGCCGTCGCCCTCGAATATCGCCTGAGTATAGTGCGGGCTCACCTCCCAGCGGGCGACGCGGAGAATCCTTCCCCGATCCCGCAGATCCTTTACCGGGATCAGGGCCAGGCGGAGGTCCAGGTCGAAGGCTTTCTTCACCGAACGGACCGTGGCGATCAGGATGTCCCGCAGGGCGTCGACGGCGCCCGCGGGTACCAGGCAGGTCACGCCGTCCCCGCCGAACAAGAAGGGGAAATCCATATTGCCGAGGTAGTTGCTGATAGCCATGACCGGCAGGCTTCCCGCGGAATTGACTTCTTTGTATCTTCCCTCCTCGATGGCCTTCGTCGAGGCGACGACGTCGGTCAGGGCGATCCACCAATCGCGGGGAACGTCCTTGAACATGCTCTCCCCGAAGACGTCGTCCAAGGAATCGGCCTTCTCGATGCTCGTGTAGAAATCGTCGGCCATGGCTACCTCATTTTCGGGCCAGGGTGATCAGGAGAAAGGGGAGGCCCGCTCCTACCTGCGCTTCCACCGTCAGGCCGGCCGCGCTCATCAGCTCCCGGACCTGGGCTCGGCTCTTGACCTTCTCTCCGGTCAATCCGGCGAGGGGGAAATTATGATCGGCGAGGCAGAACCTTCCCCCGGGGCGGAGGATCCGGAAAATCTCCCGAATGCCTCTTGCCTGGTCGCCCCAATGATGGAAGGAGAGGCTGCTCACGACGAGGTCGACGGTACCGTCGGCGAGAGGCAGGGACTCGGCCGGAGCCAGCTTGAAGGAGGCCTTCGGATTCGCCGCCGCGGCTTCGGCGACCATGCGCTCCGCGGGATCGACGCCGACGAGCCGGGCATCCGGCCAGCGGAGGGAGGCGGCCCGCAGGAGGCGACCCGTGCCGCAGCCGACGTCGACGACGCTGGCGGGCGGCATATCGATTCCGTCCTCGGCGAGAAGCCTGAGCATGCGGCCGTGCACCGGCACGAAGAGCAATCTTTGCAGGACCGAGCGATCGTAGACAGGCGCCCACTCGTCGAATCGCCGTACATCGGGACCAGGATTCGGGGCCATGATCTTCTCCTCGCCGGTCGAGCATCCTAGGGAAAGCATAGCACGCAATATCATGCTATAATAGGTTTGGACGATGTCCGGATCCCGGAGGGCCCGGAACGACCGTTCCCTTCTTTTGAAATCGACCCAAAGTTCAGTAGATTTCGGCTAAAGAGGCCTGCAATGCGTAGTTTTATTTTGGTCCTGTTTTCGGTCGCGGTTCTGGGAGGCTGCGCGACTATGCTGCCTGCTCCGGTCCGCGATGATTCTTCCTTGATCGTCGGAGAGCTGAACGTCGATGTAAGCGGCTCGGGCACGGCCCACAATGGAGCCCACGGGTTCGTCAGCACCGACCAGCCTACCGCCGCCGCCCTGATCTTTCGCAACGATGCCAGCGGGAAGGACTACGAGGTCCGGACGGCCACTCCCGACAGCTTCTTCGTGCTGGCGAATGCCGAGCCCGGGCACTATCGGCTCCTCGAGCTATGGGCGCAGGTGGCGACCAATGATTCCTGCGTCACGATTACGTCGAATTTCTACAAGGGCATCGCCTTCGACGTAGGACCGGGTCGCGTCGCGAATCTGGGCGTCAACAGCTGGCATTTCTCCTATGACCTGTCCCATTCCGCGAGCACGAATAGTTTCGTCCTCAACAGCGACTTCCCCTCCGTGGAGAAGGCGCTTCGTCGCTTCGACACCCGTTCCCAATGGACGGGATACCAGGGCGACCAGGTGGCTTTTTCCGGAGAGGCGTCGGCGAAGCCCCTTGCCGAGGCTTTGCCGCCCCGCGGCGGGAACGGCAATATGATATACGTTCCATGAACCCTTAGTTAGACGACGATTCTGTCCAGCTTGCGGGCCAGATCAGGAAGTCAAGGTCGACCCGATTCCTCCAGGAGCCCGCACGTGATTCAAGGCCAGGCCCCCGAGTATCAAGGCCAAGCCGGCTCCGAACCTCAGATTGAATTTCTCGCCCGCGAATAGAGCGCCGAGGAGGACGGTCAAGGCGGTTTCCAGGTAGAAGACGATGCTGCCCCGCCCAGCCGGAACGCTCTTGTAGCCCAAGGCCATGAAGGCCTGGGCCAGGAAGGCCCCGATTCCCACCCCGAGGAGGAGGAGGAGGCCGATCGCCCCGCCGGCCGCCGCGGCGCCGGCGCTGCCCGCGGGAGCGAAGGCGAGGAGGGGGAGGCCGAAGAGGCAGGGACTGAGGTAGAGCATGAAGGGATTGTCGGACCGAATCCCGCTCCGCACGAGGTTGACGCCGACTCCCGCGAATATCGCGCTCCCGATCGCCACGAGGTCGCCGGCCAGCGAGGCCCCCGAGCCGTCGCGCATGACGAGGAAAGCGCCGCAGCTGCAGACGGCGATGCAGGCGAGGATGCGGGGAGTGAGGCGCTCGCCGAAGAAGAGGGCGCCGAAGAGGGCCACGAAGAGTGGGTAGGTGTTGGAGAGGAGGGCCGCCCGGCCCGGTCCCGTCATGGAGATGGCGATGTACATCATGGCCATGGACAGGGCACCGAAGACTCCGCGGAGGGCGACCAGGCCCGGGCGGCCGGGTTTGAGCGTGCGGTACCTTATGATGAGGACTAAGGAGCAGAGGACGGCTCCGGCCGCGAAGCGCGCCGCGGAGACGAACATTCCCGAGTAGTATCGCGAGGCCAGCTTGACCATGAGGGAAGAGCAGGCGAAGAAGCAGGCCGCCGAATAGAGGGCCGCGTAGCCGCCGCGGACGCGCATCATCGAACCTCCGGTCGGCCATCCTAGCAGGACGGGGGGAAAGCTTACAGGCCCGCCCGGCCTAATGGCCGGCGCCGATATCCTTCGCGATGCCTATCCTTTCATTAGTACTTTATCAAAGGAGATATCCATGGACCCTCTCAAATCCCTGTCCGATTCGATCGCGGCCCTCGCGTCGCGCGCGGGCGCCAAGCTCTTCCACGTGCCATCCTCCTTGGGCGGCCGGACCGCCCTAGGCTTCGACGGCAAGCTCCTCCTCGTTCCCGCCTCGGAGGCGAGCGAGGGCGAGTCCCTCTCCATCCTGGCGCCGGGAGGGAAGGAGGTCGAGGCCAAGGTGAAGGGCTTCGATCCCGAGCTCGGGCTCGCGGTCCTGGAGCTGGGGCAAGCCATGCCGGAGACGGCGTGGATTCCCTCGCCCGGGCTTCCCGCGCTCGGCTCCCTCGTCCTCGTCGCGGCCTATCCCTCTCCCGAGGGACCCGAGGTCAGGCTGGACGCCCTGCGCATCGCGGGCGGCTCGGGCGACGACAGCTACTTCCAGACGGACGGCTCTCCCTTCCCCGGTTTCGCGGGCTCCGCCGTCGTCGACCCCGAAGGAAGTCTCGCTGGCTTCGTCCTCGCCGACCGCGGCGGCAATAGAGGCTGGGCCCTTCCGGCCTCCCGCGCCCTCGCCCTGGTGGCGGCGATCGCATCGGGGCAGACTTCCACGAAGGCGTGGCTCGGGGTATCGACCGTGCCCATCGCAGCGCCGCCCGAGCTCTCGGGACTCTTCGGCGACGGCCGGGAGAGCGCCCTCCTAGTCGCCGGGGTCGAGGCCGGGAGTCCCGCGGCCGCGGCCGGGATCCGCGTCGGCGACATCCTGGCCTCCCTCGGCGGATGTCCATTGTCCGAGCCGGCCGACCTCTTGGCCGCTCTCGAGACGGCCAAGCCGGGAGCAGAGCTCCCTATCGTCGTCCTGCGCTCCGGAGAGAAGAAGGAGCTTTCGGCGATACCCGAGGCCCGCAGCCGCGCGGAAGGCCGCCACGGCGGATTCCATGGACATCACGGCCACCATGGCCATCACGGGCCCTGGTGGATGGGAGGAGGCCGATGCGGCTCGGGCGAGGGCCGCTGAAAGTCCGCATCGAGGCGGCGGGGCCGGAGGGCGCCAGGCTTCTGGCCTGGGCCGAGGCGGAAGGCCTCGTGCTGGCGGCCCCCGGTGAGGCCGCCGATCTCGATGCGAGCCCCTGCGAGGAGGGCGCCGGGCCCCGAGCTCCGACGACGGGATCGTCGGCGAGGCCGCCCTCGGCCCTGAGCCCGCGCGAGCTCGAGATCATGGACTACCTCGTCGACGGCTGGTCCAACGCCGAGATCGCCTCCGCCCTCGGCATCGGCCTCCGGACGGTGCGCTTCCATCTCGAGGGGATCTTCGGGAAGCTCGGCGTGTCCAGGCGCGGGGAGGCCGTTCGCGAGGCGGTCAGGCTCGGGCTCGTCCGCTTCGATGCTTAGCGCAATAATGACGGCATGATCGTCTCGGCCTCGCGGCGTACCGACATTCCGGCCTATTATTCCGAATGGCTCCTCGGCAGGGTCCGCTAGGGCTACTGTCTGGTCCGGAATCCCTTCGACGCGCGACGATCGTCCCGCGTCAGCCTCGCTCCGGAGGAGGTCGACTTCCTGGTCCTCTGGACCCGCGATCCCCGACCGATGATCCCGAAGATGGGCGATCTCGACGGGCTGGGCATCCGCTCCTACGTGCAGATGACCATAAACGCCTACCCCGCGGCCCTGGAGCCGGGGGCTCCGGGCCCGGACGAATCGATAAGCGCCTTCCGCGAGCTCGGCGGGGCGATCGGAAGCGGCCGGGTCCTGTGGCGCTATGATCCCATATTCGTGGCGGAAGGCCTGGACGCGGATTTCCATCGCCGCGTATTCGGGCGCATAGCCTCCGCGCTCGAAGGATGGACCGAGCGCGCGACGCTGAGCCTCCTGGACGAGTACGCGGGAACAGCTTTACGCCTCGGGCGCGCCGGCTTTCCCGGCCCGGTATACGGAAGCTCCGCGGGGGCCCGCGGCCGCGGAGCCTCCGGCGCCGGCGCGCCGCCCGATCCCTATCCCGAACTGCTGGCCGATCTCGCGGCCATCGCCAGATCGAGGGGCATTTCTCCCCTGGCCTGCGCCGAGCCCTACGATCTCTCAGGCCTGGGCATCGAGGCGGGAGCCTGCGTCGACGCCTCCCTGGCCGCCTCGCTCTGGGGTCAGGCTGTCGGCGAGGCCGCGGTCAAGGATTCCGGGCAGCGTCGCGCATGCCGCTGCTCGCCCAGCGTCGACATCGGCGCCTACGGGACCTGCCCGCGCGGCTGCTCCTACTGCTACGCGAGCCGAGGCGCGGGCAGACTACTACGGCGCGGCCGCGAGGACGAGTCGCTCTGAGAGGGGCTTCGCTCAGGAGATCGCGGCGCGGCGGGGCGGCGGCACCAGGTCGCAGGCTTCGGGCGGCATCCAGTGTGCGTCCCGACCCTCCCACTTGATGTTGCAGCCGATCGGGTTGGTCAGCGCGACTCGGGGCGGCTTCCCCGCCACGATGTCCTCCAGGGCGTTGGACAGGTCGTTCACCGTCATGTCGGCGACCACCCTCGGGTTGTCCACGCCGCGTCCGGTATAGACCAGCCTGCGCCTCTTGTCGAAGACGTAGAAATGGGGAGTGCGGAGAGCGCCATAGGCCAAGGCGGCCTTCTGCGCTTTGTCGCGCAGGTAGACCCAGGGGAATTTACTTTCTTCCATCCGGCTGACCATGTGCGCGAAATCGTCCTCGGCGTGCGTGATCTCGCTATTCGAGTTGATGCCCACGAATTTGACCTCATCGGCCGCGAAGCGCTCGGCGGTCTGCCGGGTCACTTCGTCGGAACCCAGCACGTAGGGGCAATGGTTGCAGGTGAAGAAGACCACCAGCGCGGCGGCACCCGCGAAATCCTTGAGCGCGTAGGTCTTCCCGTCCGTGGCGGGCAAGGAAAAGTCGG
>CAZBGA010000062.1:0-22856 GCA_964491385.1 uncultured Treponemataceae bacterium
TCGAGGCCGACGGCCTCTTCTCGATCCGGGAGATCGAGGCGCTGCGGGCGGCCTAAGCGGTCCGTCGCTTTATCCCTGAGAAGGGGCTAAGGGGGGAGTCCCGCGAGACGCGGCCTCCCCCGGGGGCGGCGCCGCGTACCGCGCAGGGAAGTCCCGCCGCGTAGAGCGGGAATTCATCGAAATTTATCCGGCGACTAGCAAAACCGCGTGAAACCTGCAGCCAACATATTCCCGGGGGAAGGTCTCTCGGGAGATGACAAAAGGAGGGAGGGACGATGATGCTCGTCTTCTCGGGTACGCGGACACACGATCCGGACAACCTGTGCGTAGCGTATTCGGTCCTTCTCGATGGCGAGAGGATCGAGTGCGCGATCGACGACGCCATCTTGGGCTCTTTGTGCGATGCCTACGACGATCCGGTCCAGACCTTCGATTCATGTCGCATGCTAATACTCGAATACACGCGGCAGAGATTGCGCGGCACGACGACCAGCATCTGCGATCATATCGCGCTTCGGGACCGGAGGCATTCCTATCTGATCGCCGATTCTATGTAGACCAAGAAGGGCTTCATGGCCTCGAAGGCGGCCAAAGCCTGCGGGATCAGGCGCTCCGACGCGACCATCTCGTCGCCGAGAGGCTCGATGGCCATGAACTGCTTCATGCGCAGGAGTTCGATGTCCGGATGGTCCTTCGGATAGCCCTGCGGCGCCGTCTTGAGCGACTCGCCGCCGAGGGCTCCGAAATTGCGGACGAACGCAGGCGAATGGACGATCTTCCTGAACGGCGCGGCGTCTTCGGCCAGGGCCTGCCGCATCTTCCCTAGCTCGGCGGGGGAGGGTTCGTAGAGGCCGCCGGCCAGCAGCGAGCGGTCGCCGGGCTCTATGTGGAAGTAGTAGCTGCGACTCCTGGATTTACGGCCCCCGCGACCGAGGGCCGCGCTCATGGCGGTCTTGTACGGCGTCTTGTCGTTCGAGAAGCGCAAGTCCCGATTGATCCGGAACACGCACTCCTTGACCGTGACTCCTCCGAGGTCGTCCACCCGGTCGAAGCGGGCTATGAGCTCGCCGACGAGATCCCGGAAGGCGTCGCGCGCCTCCTCGTATCGCGGTCGGTTAGCCTCGAACCATTCGCGGTTGTTGTTGTCGCGGAGCTCGCGCAGGAAGCCGAGGATTTTTCCCCGGTCGTTACGCGCGGCCGTCGTCTCGGTCCGCGATGCATCGGATGGATCGCGATTCTTGCCGGTCACCGTGCCTCCTCAGGGCTTTCGCCTCCCCGGCTTCCTCGAGGGGCGCGGCGGCGAAGCCTCCGCGTCTATCATACCCTCTATCCCGAGGGCGTTCGATAGGGCGAGCACGGTCGCCGCGAGGTTCATGGCCTCCGAGCGCCCGAGGCGCGTCGCGTCCCGCATCTGATCGCCGTAGCGGATCCACTCGCTCCTATTCGCCGTCGATGCGCCTCTTCGGGACGACGACGAGGAGGACCCCTGCGATCGCCAAGGCGATCGGACCCAGGACATGAGGCAGGACGAATCGGCCGCGAGTCAGCAACATCAGCGCTATCCCCGCCGCGACGATGAGCAGGACGCTCCCTGCGACTTTACGAATCATAAAGAAGCCCCGTGAAGCTTTTTCAGGAAATCGATCAGGTTGAAGCCCTTGCCCGCGAAGAGAAGCGCGATCACGATCAAAGCGGCGACGAGGGCGAGTACCGCGAGGCGCAGGGCCATTCTCTGATTCGTAGCCATATAAAGACCTCCTTGCTTAGACGTAGCTGAGCGTTTCGCGAACCGTCAGGCTGGACGCCTGCCACGCGGGATAGGCGCTCGCCGCGATCGAGCCGAGCGCGACGACCAGGAGCCAGCCGACCAGACCCACGGGCGAGACGATCAAGGTCAACGGAACTCGGGAGAACAGGCCTCCGATCAGGTTGTCGACGATGAGCGAGGGCGGAAGCGAAAGCGCCACGGCGATGAACCAGCTCATCAGGCCGATGAATACGCCTTCGCTGATCACGTTGCGCAGTACCGCGTGCGATTTTGCCCCGATGGCGCGCATGACGCCGAATTCGCGGGTTCGCTCTATCACGCTCGTTCCCATGCTGGACATGAGTCCCAGGGCGCCGACTACCGCCATCAGCGCCGCCATGACGACGAGCGAATAGATGAAGATGTACGCGTGGGCGTCGCTCGCTCCTTCCAGGAGGGTCCTCGGGATGAAGACCTTCACGCTGACGCCCTTCGCCCCCAGGGCTTGGCCGATTTCCCCGGTAAGGCGGTTGATCGAGTCCGGATCATGATCCGCCAGGACTATGCGCAGGGCATTGGTATCCTGAGCGGAAATTCCCAGCGCGTCGGCGAAGGCCTGCGGCGCGACGTAGGCCATCGCCGGAGTCATGATCTGCCTGGCGAGCCCGACTACGCGGAAAGACGCGGCACGCCCGCTGGCCGTCAGGCGGATGGTATCGCCGACCTTGACCTTGGGGAAGAATACGGCGGCTAATTGGTTTAGCACGATGCCATCCCCATCGGCGGATCGAAGCCAGCGGCCGCTCAAAATGGGTGAGTCCAGCATGGAGCTTTCCGGGGGAGCCGAACGAAGCATGAAACTGCCGTGACCTCCGTCCGGATAGGTCCTCACGATGTCGAGGCCGTCCGGGCGATAGGCCGCGATGGGCATGAAGTCCCAGGATTCGATCCGCCGGACGCCGGGGACGGCGGAGATCGTGGAGTACACTCCATCCTTCGGCTGCAGCTTGTTCAGCTGAATCTCGAGATCGTAGCGGCGACTTGCCGCTCCGTCCGCGAGAAAGCGCTCCCAGCCCGACTTGACGTTGATGCCCGTCATGAACATGCCTCCCGCAGCGGCGAGGAGCCCGAGCGTCAGCGCCAGGCGGCCTGGGCGCCGGAAGGTGTTCCGAAGCGCCAGGATCAGGGTATTGTCCATGAAGCGTATTCGGCCGAGCCAAGCGCCCAGACCGACCGAGCCGAAGCTGTCCTTGCTCGTGCCATAGTCGTTGAGGATCACCCGAACCGTCGTGCGCGTCGTGCGCCGAATCGGTCCCATGGACACGAGG
Organism: uncultured Treponemataceae bacterium; assembly: GCA_964491385.1. Classification (GTDB taxonomy): domain Bacteria; phylum Spirochaetota; class Spirochaetia; order Treponematales; family Rectinemataceae; genus UBA1306. The sequence continues at coordinate 3,076 of CAZBGA010000062.1, forward strand.
AGGGGAACGAGAACTCCCATCAACGCGAGCACTAAGTAGACCCAAGCGGGCGTGGCCCGGCTATAAATCGTGAAGTTGAGAAGCTGGGCCACGGCGCCCGCCAGGGCGCGGCTCGCCGCGATGCCCAGAGGCAGGCCTAGGGCCACGGCGACGGAGCCCAAGGCTAGGATAAGGAGCAGGTACATTCCGGCGATCTGACCGGAACGCGCGCCGATCGCCTTCATGATTCCGATCTGCCTCATCTGCTGCGCCAAAAGGCCGCCGATCATCGTCGCGGTCAGGATGGCGCTCAAGACCAGGGCCATCACGCTGAAAACCAACAGCAATATCAGAATCGAGTTCATCTGACTCTGATGCGGGTGCATGCCCGGAGGCGGAACGCGAATCTCACCCACTTTGTAGCCTTCTCCCTTGAGCCAGGCCGCGAGATTGCCGACGACGCCGTCAATCGCGGCGATGCTGCGAGGGCGATCCTTCACGATCACCTTTAGGATATGGAGGGTGTCGCTCTCGCCGAGCCAGGCGAGGGTCGAAGGCGTGACGTACCCGTACACTTCCTCCTCCTGCCACGCCGGCGCGAGACCCGGATCGTGGACGGATCCCGAAATCCTGATCGCGCGCGGCCGACCGTTCGGAGTCTGCACGTCGAGGGAATCCCCCACCTTCGCGCCGATCAGCTTGAGGGCCTCGCGCTCCAGGAGTATGCCGTTCTCGGGCAGGGGCCAGGCGCCCGACTCGGGCAGGAAGGTATCGATGCGCATCGTAGAGGAATCCTTAACGACGAAGAGGAGGAGCTGCCGCCATTCGTTCGGCTTGATGGCGACCCGCGCAACGACCCAGGAAGTAGCTTCAGCGTCCAGGACCTCCGCTCGCCGCTTCACGGCCCGCACCACCGAGTCGTCCGCCCGATCCAGCTCTATGAAGGCCGAGGCCGGATTAGTGCCCAGATAGTTCCGTCCGATCTCGCGCGTCAGTATGGTGTAGGCGCTCAGGATCGTACCGACTCCGAAGATGCTGACCGCGATGGCGATCACCATCATCGCCATACGTCCCCTGGCCGCCTGAAGATCGCGCCACAGTTTCTTCCAGCGCGGGCTAGGCATTCTCGCCCTCCGCTTCCTTCACTATGACGCCGTCGGACAATCGGATGGAGCGCGAAAAATAGCGGCCCAAGTCGCGCTCGTGCGTCACCATGACCACCGTCTTGCCTTCCGCGGCGAGCTTCGCGAAGAGCCGCATCACCGCCTCGGAAGTTTGGGAATCGAGGTTGCCCGTCGGCTCGTCGGCGACGACGAGGGGAGGATCGTTGGCGATGGCCCTGGCGATCGCCGCCCTCTGCTGCTCTCCGCCGGACAGGGCCGAAGGAAGCTTGTCCGCCTGCTCGGCGATGCCCACCTTCTCTAGGAGGGCGATCGCCCTCCTGAGCCGCTCGCGCGGCGGGTGCACCTTGCAGAAATCCATCGGCAGGACGACGTTCTCGGCGACGGTCAGCGTCGGAAGCAGTTGAAAGAACTGAAAGACGATGCCCACGTTCTTCCCCCGCCAGATCGCCAGCTGCTCCTGGTTCAATTCGTGGACGGGCGTGGAGGCGACGAAGACTTCGCCCGAGCTCGGATCGTCGATGCCGGTGATCATGTTGATCAAGGTCGATTTGCCGCTGCCGGACTTGCCGACCACCGAGACGAACTCGCCCGCGCGAATCGTCATGTCGATCCCCTTGAGCGCCATGAACTTGCCCGCGGCAAGATCGTAGGCCTTGCTCACGCCTATCAATTCGATCAGATTGCCCTCGCGGTCGGGTAGCTTGGTCGCCATGCTCGTTTCCTCCTTGCCGGCTTTTCTGTTCCTGTTGTACGCTTTGCCAGATTATGAACAAAGTGTTCGGTATCTATGTACTTCCTCTTCCCTTCCGGGTCAACAAACAGGGGAATGCGGATTGTTCAGTAGCGAATAAAAGAGGCGCTTTCGTTCAAGAAAGGAAGTCGATATGAAGGAGAAAGCTCTTCCCGACCGGCGCATTCAGCGTACTCGCCAGCTATTGTTGAGCTCCCTGCTCGAATTGATCCTCGAAAAGGGCTACGAGACCATCACCGTGCAGGACATAATCGACCGCGCCAACGTCGGCCGGTCGACCTTCTATTCCCATTTCCAGGATAAGGAACATCTGCTCCTGAGCGGGTCGGAGAGGCTCGGCGACCTGCTCGAGGAATTTCGCGCGCGATCCGGGGCCGGGGAATCGAGTTGGGATCTCAGTCTGGCGATATTCAAGCATGCCGAGCAGCAGCGGCCGGCGTTCAAGGCTCTGCTAGGAAAGCAGGTCGGCAGACAGGTTTTGGATCGGATCGAGGAAGCCCTGGACCTCTGCCTGAACGAGCACTTTCGAAAGATGATCCCGAGCGGGAAGCGCCCCCTCCCCCTCGAAGTCTTCGAGCGATTCCTCGTAAGTTCCTTTACGGGATTGTTGACCTGGTGGCTCGACGGCGACCTTCCTTACCCCGCGGAACGGATGAACGAGTATTATCGGGAGTTGACCGAGCCTGCCGTCCGAATGATGCTCGGCAGCTCTTGACAATTTCATCGGCTTCGGCGACAATTTCATCGAAAGGTTTGCGCAAACGTTTCGATAAGGCCTTTTAGGAGACGAAGTGGCGGCCAAAAGGATGGCGACCATCCAGGATGTCGCGAAGCGCGCGAAAGTTTCGATCTCGACCGTGTCCCACGTTCTCAACAACACTCGCCACGTCGAGAGCGCCACGCAGGACCGGATACTCTCCATAATAGAAGAGCTGAACTACAGGCCCAACATGCTGGCCCGCGGGCTGCGGGGCGCCGGCTCCAAGACGATCGGGGTCATCATCTCGGACATACGCGAAGAATTCTTCTCGGAATTGACCAAGACGATAGAATCCGCGGCGAACGCGCGCGGCTACATGGTCGTGCTCTGCGACTCGGAGGAGAGTTCCGAGAAGGAGTCCAACTACCTCGAGATACTCGCGGCGCGCGGGATCGACGGCATCGTGCTGGCCCCCGTGGATTGCAACGCTCCGCTGCGCCTGCCGCGAGGCTGGAGGCTGCCCATAGTCCTCGTCGACAGGCGTTGCGCCGGGGCCGATCTGGACTTCGTGGGCATCGACAACATGAAGTGGGCGACGGCGGCCGTCGCGCATTTCGCCTCCCTGGGGCGCAGTAAGCTCGGTTTCGTCGGGCACGAGCGCAGCATTGCCACCATGTCCGAGCGCGCGGACGGCTTCGCCAAGGCCGCCGAGGAGCTTTACGGCACAGGCTCCGGCAAGGTGCTCACGATCGATTCGCGGGGAAGGGACTCGAAGGCCAGGATCAAGAGATGGATCAAGGCGAGCCCCGGCCTCGAGGGTATCGTGTGCGGAAACGCGAATATCTGCTTCGAGGCGCTGGAGGCGCTGGAGGACCTCGGGATCGAGGTGCCCGCCGGGATGGGCGTCCTCTCCTTCGACGACCTGGAGTGCTTCCGATTCATGCGCAGCCCGATCACGGCCATCAGGCAGCCGACCGACAGGATCGGCCTGTCGGTATTCGATGCGCTCATAGCGAGGATCTCCGGCGAGCGGACCGGCGCGGGGATCGATCAGATCCTGCCCGCGAAGCTCGTCGTGCGCGAATCCTGCGGCGCGGGCCGCGCGAGGAGGTAGGCAGTGGGCCGACAAATCCTGTCGATGAAGAGGATCGACAAGCGCTTCACCGGCGTCCATGCCCTCAGGCAGGTGGATTTCGACCTCGAGGAGGCCGAGATCCACGCGCTCGTAGGGGAGAACGGGGCCGGCAAGTCGACGCTCATGAAGATCCTCATAGGCATCGATCAGAAAGACTCCGGAGAGATCCACTATCTCGGCCACCAGTTCAACTCCAGGAGCCCCAAGTACGCGCTGGAAATGGGGATCGGGATCATTCACCAGGAATTGAACATGATGGACCATCTCACGGTGGCAGAGAACATCTTCATCGGCCGGGAGTCGACCAGGGCGGGCGGCATCCTACTGGACAAGCGCGAGCAGATCGGGCGCGCGGAGGAGCTGTTCCGGCGGCTCAAGATGAACATCGATCCCCGTGAGCCCCTCGGGCGCCTCACGGTCGGGAAGCAGCAGATGGTAGAGATCGCGAAGGCCGTCTCGCATCGGCTTCGGATCCTGATCCTGGACGAGCCGACGGCGGCGCTTACCGACGCCGAGATCGACGAGCTCTTCGCCATCATGCGCGACCTGGCGGCCAGGGGGGTCGGGATGATCCACATCTCCCACCGCCTTGACGAAATCCACCGGATCGCGAACCGCGTCACCGTCCTGCGCGACGGCGAGCGCGTCGATACGAAGCCGACGTCGGAGGTGACCAAGCAGCAGATCATCAACATGATGGTCGGCCGCGTCATCTACGAGCAGCCCAAGACCCACTCGAGCGTCGCCCCCGGCGCTCCGGTCGTCCTCCGGGTGAATCGGCTGAACGCGGGGAGGCTGGTGAGGGACGTCAGCTTCGACCTGCGGCAGGGGGAGATCCTCGGCGTGGCCGGCCTGATGGGCTCGGGCAGGACGGAGACGGCCCGCGCGATCTTCGGCGCGGACGAGGTCCAGAGCGGCACCATCGAGATCCGCGGGCGCCGGGCCTTCATCCGCTCGCCCGAGGACGCCGTGACGAACGGCATCGGGTACCTGTCGGAGGACCGCAAGCGCTTCGGCCTGGCGGTCAACCTGAGCGTGAAGGACAACATGGCGATGGCGACCTACGACCAATTCCAGCGCGGCCTGTTCATCCACGCGAGGAAGGTCGGGCAGGTCAGCGACGACTACGTCCACAAACTGAACATCCGGACGCCGTCCCTCGAGCAGCTCCTGCGGAATCTCTCGGGAGGGAACCAGCAGAAGGTCGTCGTCGCGAAATGGCTGATCCGGAACTGCGACATCCTGATCTTCGACGAGCCCACCCGAGGCATCGACGTCGGGGCGAAGAGCGAGATCTACACGCTGATGAACGAGCTGACCAAGGAAGGCAAGTCGATCATCATGATCTCGTCGGAGCTTCCCGAGATACTCCGCATGAGCGACCGCATCATCGTAATGTGCGAAGGAAGGCTCACCGGCGAGCTTCCCATAGAAAAGGCCAGCCAGGAAGCCATCATGGAGTACGCGACCATGGGACACCAGGCAGTGCTAAGCAGGAGCTGACCAGCATGGCAAACGACACTCAAAAACCCGGCGGTATGCAGCGTTTCCTCGAGCGCGGCCTGAAATGGGTACTGGCCCCCGCCGCGCTGGTCATTCTCTACGTGTTCTTCGGCATATTCGGGCGCAACTACTTCTCTTACCCGACCCTCGTCAACATCATCGACGCCGCCTACTATATCGGGTTCATCTCGATGGGCGTCACCTTCGTCATCATCACCGGCGGGATCGACCTCTCCGTCGGGACGGTCATGATGGCTTCGGCCATCATCGGCGGCACGGCGCTCAAGCACGGATTCCCGATGGTGCCCTCCCTTCTCCTGATCATAGTCGTGGGCAGCGCCTTCGGCCTCTTCAACGGGCTCTTCGTCTCCCGGCTGAAGATGCCGCCCTTCATCGTGACGCTCGGCACCATGATGATCTCGATGGGCGTGGGCTCCATAGTCTCCAACGTGTCGAGCGCCACCTTCCCCATCCGCAACACTCCGGGCGGGTGGTTCAAGAGCATGTTCCTCTACCTCACTCCCGCCGGCATAGGGATACCCACCGGCGCGATCCTCCTCATCCTCGTCGCCGTGATCTGCCACATCATGCTGTCCAGTACGAAGATGGGCCGCTACACCTACGCCATCGGCAGCAACATGGAGGCCGCCCGGCTCTCCGGCGTCGACGTGAGGAAGTGGCAGATGCTGGTCTATGTCATCGCCGGCTTCACGGCGGGCATCGGAGGAATCTCCTACGCCGCGATCTACACGACGGTCCTCCCGGCCCAGGGACAGGGCTTCGAGCTGTACGCGATCGCGGCGGCGGTCATCGGGGGCACCTCGCTCGCGGGAGGCATCGGCACCATCTGGGGGACCATCATCGGCGTGTTCATCATGTCGGTGCTCGCCACCGGCCTGCCGTCCCTGAACCTCGAGGCCCACTACCAGACCTTCTTCACCGGGGTCATCGTCATCGGGGCGGTGCTCTTGGACATGTACCGCAACAAGAAGGCGGCGGAGGTGCGGATCGAGACGCCGGCCGACGCCTACCGGGCGTCGATGCTGGCGAAGATCTCCGCCCTGAGGCAGGAGGCGGCGGCAGGCGGGTCCAAGGAGGCCGCGGCTGCCCGTAAGGAAGCGGCGGCCGCCCGCGCCGAGATGAAAGCCACCTTCGCGAGGATGAAGAGGGAGGAGAAGGAGGAGCAGTCCAGGATCCGGAGCGAGGAGAGGGCCGCCGATCGCGATTTCGCCGAGATGCTCAGGAGCGGCGAGTCCGCGCAGCGTAGCGCGGCGGGGCCGGAGCCGGATCGGCCCCGGGATTAACCAAGGCTTTTAAAGCCCAGGACGTACGTCCGGGGCAGGAATATCGGAGGAGGAATCTATGAGAATCTTCTTGCGAAAGGGCGTGCTGCTCGCGGCCGCGGTGGCTATGATCGGCCTGGCGCTGCCGACCGTCGCATCGGCCCAGAAGCTGTACATTCCGGTCATTTCTAAGGGCTTCCAGCATCAGTTCTGGCAGGCGGTCAAGAAGGGCGCCGAGGAAGCGGCGGCCAAGTACAACGTCGACATCACCTTCGAGGGGCCGCCCACCGAAGCCGACATCCAGCCTCAGGTGCAGATGCTCGTGAACGCCATGGCCAAGAATCCCGCCGCGATCTGCCTCGCGGCGCTCGACACGAACTCGGTCATGGATCAGCTGAACGAGGCGATGCAGAAGCACATTCCCATCATCGGCTTCGACTCCGGCGTCCCGAACGCCCCCAAGGGCGCGATCTACGCGACCGCGGCAACCAACAGCTACAACGCGGCCGCTCTCGCGGCGGACAAGATGTTCGAGGCCATCAAGGCCAAGATCGTGGCGGCGACCGCCATGAAGCCGGTCACCATCATCGACTTCAACCAGGACGCCACCAGCCAGTCGGTGACCTCGCGCGGCAAGGGCTTCCGGGACGAGATGATCAAGCTCATCAGCACCCAGGGCAAGCACTCCAAGTCCGACATCAAGGTGACCGGCAACCCGGCCTACATCGCCTCCGACACCCCGACCATGGGCAAGGCCGTCATCATCGACGTGGTGGTCCCGGCTACGCCTAAGGACACCGACGCGACCGACTCCGCCCAGGCCTTGCTGAACCGCGTCCAGTCGGACAACGTCCTCGGCATCTTCTGCTCGAACGAAGGCACTGCGCGGGCCGTCATCGCCGCGAGCAACGACGGCAGCTCGCTGCCGACCCAGTATCCGGGCCTGGTAGTCATCGGCTTCGACGCCGGCAAGGCGCAGAAGGCCGCCGTCAAGAACAAGTATTTCTTCGGCGCGATCACGCAGGACCCGGTCCGCATCGGGTACCTTGCCGTCGAGCTCGCGTACAAGGCTGTGAAGGGTCAGAAGGTCGCGGACGTGGACACCGGCGCCAAGTTCTATACGGCCGACAACATGGACCAGGACGTTTTCGGACCGCTTCTCTACGACTGAGAAAGCGGAGTCCCGACTTCTCGGGGGCGGCCGCCGCGGCCGCCCCTTTCATTACGGCCCGTATCTGGGGCCCACATCCGGCGGGGAGGCGCGAATGGTCTCGGTTTGCGGCGAAGTGGAAGGCCGCCTCGCCATATGAAGGCGGCGAGGCGAGGCGGGCTCGACGCCCGGCTGGAGCGGCCCGAGGGCCGGCCCACGATCTTCCTCTCGAACGAGTCCGTGGTCCTGGGCATCGAGCCCGAGGGCTGCATGACCCCTCTCTTCGGATTGCGCCGCGCGCGCGAAGTCCTCGACGCTCATTGGGTACCCTCCTTCAGGCTCCCGGCCGCGGAGTCCAAGACGGGCGGACTCCTCGGTCGCATCGCGGGAGAATTCCTCTGCTGTCCCAACTTCGGCCCGGACTGCCGGGTCCGGGGCGCCTCCGTCCCTTCCCACGGATGGACCGCCCACGAGGAGTGGACGCTCGAGGGCATCGGCCTCAGCGACGACGGCGACGAGGCCTGCTGCGAGCTCTCGCTCGAGAGTCCCTCTCCCGAGCTGCCTCTCTCCTGGCATAGGCGCGTGTCGGTCGCGAAGAGGCAGGGCGCCTATTACAGCCTCCTCTCCGTCCGCAATCGAGGCGCCTCGCCCCTCCCGATCTGCATCGGCCACCATAACACCGTCGGCGCGCCCTTCCTCGAGGGCGGCTGCAGGATCAGCCTCTCGGCGGAGCGCTTCAAGGTCTCTCCCGAAGGGACCGAGTTCGACTCGACGGGGAGGCTCGCGGTGGGCGCGGAGTTCGGGGACCTCGCCTCCGCTCCGCTGCGGAAGGGCGGCGTCGCCGACATCGGACTCGTGCCCGGCCTCGTAGGCAGCACCGACTTCGTCGCCGGCGCCGTCCCGCGCAAGCTGTCCCTGGGGTGGAGCTGCGTGGTCAATCCGCGGCTCGGTCTCGCCTACCTGTGCTTCTTTCCCGGCGCCTCGGCTCTGCCGGAGGGGGAGATAGCCCTCTCCTTCAACGACCTGTGGATGCAATACGGCGGCAGGAGCTTCAAGCCTTGGGCCGAGACCGAGGGCGGCGAGGACAGGACCTTCTGCCTCGGCACCGAGAACGCGACGGGAGCCTTCGCGAGCGGCCTCGGCTATTCCCTCTCCCATCCCGAGCTTCTCGGCCTGCCAACCACCGTCGAGATTCCCGCGGGCGGCGAGCGGAGGCTCTGCTACGGGACCGCCCTCTTGGAACTCGACCGGGCCCTCCTCCGGGAAGGAGTCCGCGACGTCGAGGCCGAGGGCTCGAGCATCGTCCTCCGGGGGAAGAAGTCCTACCAGCGCGTCGCGCTCGAGGGAGATTTCGCCCGCCCTCGAGGATCCGCGGGGTGGCCGGCCCGTTGAAAGCTTAGCTCAGGTACTGAAGGTATTCCGCGTAGCCCTCCTTCTCCATGTCCCCCTCGGGCACGAAGCGGAGGGCGGCGGAATCCATGCAGTAGCGTTTGCCCGTCGGCTCGGGGCCGTCGTCGAAGACGTGGCCCAGGTGGGAGTCGGCGACGAGGCTCCTCGCCTCGATCCTCAGCATGCCGTGGCCGGTGTCCCGCCTCTCCACGACGCTCGTAGGCGCCAGGGGCTTCGCGAAGCTGGGCCAGCCCGTACCCGAGTCGAATTTGTCCTTCGAGGAGAAGAGGGGCTCTCCGGAGACTATATCCACGTATACCCCCCGTCGATGCTCGTCCCAGTACTCGTTCTGGAAGGCGGGCTCGGTGCCGTCCCGCTGCGTGACCTGGAATTGCAGGGGCGTGAGGCGTTCCCTCAGCGTCGCCTCGTCGGGCTTCGTCCATCCCTTCCGGACTTTATCGTATTCCATATCCTGAATATACGCACGAGCCGCGCCGCGGTCCACGGCGGCGCCCCGGCGCCGGGGCGCTTCACTCCCTCGCGTCGCTCGTGTAATCTCTCTGCATGGCAAGCATGAGCATCGCCGCGGCCGCGAAGGAAGGCCGAATACTCGTGTCCGACGGCGCCTGGGGCACCTTCCTCTATCTAAAGGGCCTGGGCAAGGGGCAATGCCCCGAGCTCTGGTGCTCCTCGAGGCCCGCGGACGTCCGCGACATCGCCTCGAGCTATCTCTCGGCAGGCGCCGACATGGTGGAGACGAACAGCTTCGGCGGCACGCGGATCAGGCTCGCGAGCGCCGGCCTGGCCGGGCGCGCGGGCGAGCTCAACGAGGCGGCCGCCCGGTTGTCGCGCGAAGCCGCGGGCTCTCGCGCGTCCGGCGGTCCCGCCTGGGTCCTGGGCTCGATGGGCCCGACGGGAAAGATGCTCGTCATGGGCGACGTGACGCCCGAGGAGATGGGCGCCGCCTTCGGCGAGCAGGCCCTGGCCCTCGCGCGCGGCGGCGCCGACGCGCTCTGCGTGGAGACGATGAGCGACGCCGAGGAGGCGGCCATCGCCGTCCGCGCCGCCAAGAAGGCCACGGGCCTCGAGGTGATCTGCACCTTCACCTTCGACAGGACCGCGCAGGGATACTTCCGTACGATGATGGGCCTCTCGCCCGAGGAGGCGGCGGCGGCGGCCCTCGACGCCGGGGCCGACATAGTGGGAACGAACTGCGGCAACGGCTTCGCGGGGATGATCGAGGTAGTCAGGGCGATGCGTCCGGCAGCGCGGGGCGCGCCGATCATGGTGCAGGCCAACGCGGGCCTGCCGACCAATGTCGACGGCGTCGATACCTACCCCGAAAGCCCCCAGGACATGGCGGCCCTCGTTCCCGCCTTGCTGGACGCGGGCGCGAGCGTGGTCGGCGGTTGCTGCGGGACCACGCCCGCCCACATCGCCGCGATCAGGAAGGCCGTCGACGAGTATCGCGCGGTTCGCTGATCTCGCCCGAATCGCCCTCGCCCCTCAGCGCCTCTCTCCTCAGGAAGACGAAGACCGCCAGGGCCGCCGCCTCGATCGCCACGGAGAGGGCGACGACCAGGCCGAGCGACAGGTCGTAGAGCAGGCCCATGCCGGCGCTCCCCGCGAAGACGGCGAGGCCGTAGGCCGAATTGAAGATGCCGTAGCCGGTGCCGCGCTTCTTCATCGGCGTGATGTCGGCTATCGCGCTTTTCATGATCGTCTCGTGGGCGCCCATCACGACGCCCCAGACCGCGGCGGCCGCGATCGCCAGGCCCTTGGACGAGGAGAAGCCGAATACGGGGATGAGCATGGAGAAGACGGGGATGATCGCCAGCGCGGAGAGGCCCCCCCGCTCGCGGCCGGAGCGCCTCTTCATCCAGTCGTAGCCCAGGCCGACGAGGAGGGCAGTTAGCCCGTCGACCCCCATCGCGATGGCGTAGAAAAGAGGAATCTCGGCGTCCGTGAGCACGCCCTTCGCCTTGAAATGGAAGCCGAGTATCGCCCAGCTCGTGAAGCCCAGGGTCGTGACGAAGGTGAAGGCCACGTAGAGCCTGAAGGTCCCCGTCAGCCTGTCGGCCTCCCCGACCGCGGGGACTATGGGCTCGAGCCTCTCGGGATCGGGCATCCTGAAGAAGGCGACGAGGAGTATGGCCATGAGGGCGCCGAAGGGCAGCCAGAGCCAGCGATAGGCGGCCTGGTATTCGGCTACGCTGGCGCCCGCCTTTCCGCCGAACGCGAACACCAGCGCGAACACGAGAGGGCCCAGTATCGCGCCGGTCTGGTCCATGGCCTGATGGAGGCCGAAGCCGAACCCGGTGCCCACCTGCCTCGTCGCAGTGGAGAGGATGGTGTCCTTGGCCGGCGATCGTATCGCCTTGCCGACGCGCTCCAGGACGATGAAGAGGGCGGCGGTCCGCCAGGCTCCGGTGAGGGCGAGGAGGGGCACCGACGCGAGGGTGGCGTAGCCGGCGATCGTGAAGGCCCAGTAGGCCTTGGACCTGTCCGCCCAGGCGCCGGTGAGCAGGCGGACGAGGTAGCCGAGCATCTCGGCGAGGCCCGCGACCAGGCCGACGAGGGCGGCGTCCGCGCCGAGGGTCTCGAGGTAGGGGCCGTTGACGCTGCGCGCGCCCTCGAAGATCGCGTCGCTGAAGAGGGAGATGATCCCGAATACTATTATAAGCCGGATGGCCAGGGCCCTGGCGCCGCCCTCATGAACGCGGGCTTTTCGCATAGGGCATGCTAGCGCATATCCCGCCGCCTATTCCACGGTGGTCGCCCCGAGGCGAGGCTCTATGCGGACTTCTGCCGGCAGGCGGCCACGGCCGCCTCGGCGGCGCTCGCCGCGTCGGCCGTGTAGATGTCGGCCCCTATGGACTTGCAGAAGGAATCGGTGATGGGCGCTCCCCCGACCATGATCCTGACCCTGTCGCGGATGCCCGAGCCCTTGATGCTCTCCACGACGTTCTTCATCTCGGTCATCGTGGTGGTGAGGAGGGCCGAGCAGCAGACGATGTCCGCCTTGTGCTCCTTGGCGGCCGCGGCGAACTTGTCCGTCGCGACGTCGACGCCGAGGTCGTGCACCTCGAGGCCAGCGCCTTCCATCATCATCTTGACGAGGTTCTTGCCGATGTCGTGCAGGTCGCCCTTGACGGTGCCGATGACGACGACGCCCTTGGCCTTGACTCCGGCCGACGCGAGGTGGGGCTTGAGGGGCTCGAGGCCCGCGTTCATCGCGCGCGCGGCTATGAGGACCTCGGGCACGTAGACCTCGTTCCGCTTGAATTTGCCGCCTATTATATTCATGCCGGCCATGAGCCCGTCCTCAAGGATGGACTTGGCGGAAATGCCTTCGTCGAGGGCCTTTTGGACATTGGCCTTGACTTCGTTCGCGCGGCCCTTCTGCAGGAGCGCGGAGATGTCGTCGAGCGTGGACACAAGTAACCTCCTGGTGTCTGATCACCTCCTCGATGATAGCCGATCCCGACCGGAGGTCTATAAAACATTTTTCCCTTTTTGGCTTTTCTTGCGATTCGCGCGAGCTCACTCGCCCTCGTGTATCTCCTGGCTCGAGGAGGAGGCTCTGCCTCCCGACTCCCGGTATTTGCCGGGAGAGACGCCCGTCACCCTCTTGAAGACCTTGGTGAAATAGCTTTGGTCCTCGTAGCCCACGAGGCCGGCGATGTCCACGAGGGGTATCGCCGATCCCTTGAGTAGGAGCTTGCTCTTCTCGATGCGCACCTTGTTGAGGTAGGTGGTGAAGCGGCAGCCCATCTCCTCGCTGAAGAGCTTCGAGAAGTAGGTCGAGCTCAGGAAGACCGAGCCCGCGACGTCGTCCAGGGTGATCTCCTCCGTATAGTGCCCGTTGATGTACTTGAGCGCCTTCTGCATAACGTCGGCGTGCTTCACGTCCTTGAGCGTGAACACGAGGTCCGTGAAGCGCGCCATGATCCTCGAGAGCCAGTCGGCGATGTCGTCGACGCTGCGCATCCTGTTGACCTGGTTCAGGTAGGTGAAGTTGAGCCCGAAAATCTGCTCCACGTCGGCGCCCCCCTCCAGAGCCGCCCGCGAGAGGAGCACGACCAGCTCGAGGACTCTCGCCTTGACGACCGGAGCGTCGTGGCCGCTCGAGAAGAAGATGAAGCCGAGAATCTCGTTGAGGAGGCGCTGCGATTCCGGCTTGTCGCCCCTCGAGATCGCGAGGAGGAGCTCCCTCTCCTTCTCGATGGGGTAGGGGCTGGGCCCGACCGAGGACTCGGAGCCCTCCTTCATTCCCTGAATGATGTCGGATATCCGCGACTGCTGCTCCTCGCGGGCCCGCTGGGGCTCGAGGGGAGAGGGCCACGCGAGCGCGGAGGCGACGTCGCAGAGAAGCTCGGCGAGGCTCGCGGCGCGCTGGGGCAGGACGCGAGGCGCGGACTCGAGCGCGGCCCTGACCTTCTCGTCCCCGCCCGCCGGGACCTTGCCCGCGGCGAGCAGCTCCTCGTAGACTTCCCCGGCGTCGACGACCATCACCGGGCCGCCGATCAGCGCGGCCGTCATGATGCCGTCCGAGACGATGGGCGCCGCCCAGAAGAGGAGGGAGTGGGGGCAGAGCTGGATGTACTTGCCGCCGAAGCGCTCGGCCTGGTAGGCGACGAAGAGCTGGGCCCTGAGCTCCTCGTCCGCGTCCTCGACGCCCTCGATCGCGCATACCGGGCAGAGTCCGGTCCCGGCACCGCCGCCGGGAAGCTCCGGCTTCCCCGATGCGTCGAAGGCTCCGAGCACGGCTCCCTCGACGTCGATCACGTGCGCGGGGACTCCCGTCGCGCGGCAATAGTGCTCGAGCTTGCGCAACGCGACCCTGAGGTCCAGGCCTTCGGGGGCCGGGGACGCGGAGGGGGGCGCCGGCATCATGCCGGCTCCGGAAACATCATGCGCTCGACGTAGGCCTCGTTGAAGTCGGGCCTGGACGAGAGCTCGACGTAGGTCGAGGCCGCGCGGGCGCGATCGCAGTCCGCGAGGCGGCGGCGCGAGAGACAGGCCGCGGTCGCGCCCGCGCCGGAGGCGTTGCCGACGACGATCACGCGGTCCGCGAGAGCGCTCGGTATGAGCCCTATGCGCGCCGCGCTGCGGACGTCGAGGAGGCTGCCGAAGCCCCCCGCCAGGTAGAGGCGATCCACTTCGCCGGCAGACACTCCTGCGGCGCGCAGCAGGGTGTCAATGCCGGCCGCGATCGCGGCCTTGGCCAGCTGCGCCGCGCGGACGTCGGCCTGGCTCAGGTAGATCCCGCGCGGGCGGTCCAGGTAGACGAGGGGTCCCCGCGACCCTTCCTCGACGAGGCCGCGGAGGGCGGGCGGCAGCGCGCGGGCCTCGTCGGCGTCGACCACCCTGCCCGTATCGTCGACGATGCCGCAGTCGAGGAAGGCGGCCAGCGCGTCGACGAGGCCCGACCCGCAGATCCCGGTCGCGGGCGCGCCGCCTATCGTGCCGAAGCGGATCGAGCCGTCCTCGATCCACGCGGAGTCTATGGCGCCCGCCACGCCGCCGGTGCCCTTCTCGATGCCGGCCCCCTCGAAGGCGGGCCCGGCCGCCGTGGCGCAGCAGGCGATGCCGCCCCTTCCGCCGAAGGCGATCTCGCCGTTGGTGCCGAGGTCGAGGTAGAGGGATCGGCCCTCCGCGTCCTGCAGTCCTACGGCCGCCATCCCGGCGACGATGTCGGCGCCCACGTAGGCCGATATCCCCGGCAGGAGGATGGCCGCGCAGCCGGGATGGGCGGCGAGGCCCAGCGCTGCCGCGCTCTCGACCCGCCGCCCGAGGAAGGCCGGGATGAAGGGCGAGCGGGCGATCGCGTCGGGCGGCGCGCCCGCGAGGAGGTGGAGCATGGTCGTGTTGCCGGCTACGGCGAAGGAGACCAGGTCCTCCGGGGCCGCGCCCGCGCCCTCGGCGAGGGAGGCGGCCATTGCGGCGATCTGGGACCGAATGCCGTCGCGCAGGGCCCGGAAAGCCTCCGGTCTCGAGGCGGCCTCGATCCTCGAGATCACGTCGGCCCCGAAGGGGCGCTGGGCGTTGAGCTTCGAGCGCGAGCCTAGGCGGTCTCCCGTCGCGAGGTCGACGAGGAAGGCGACGACCGTCGTCGTGCCCAGGTCCACGCCGACGCCCAGAGGCCGGAGGCCGGGACGACGGTTCGCGACGCCGAGCACTTCGCCGTCCGCGACCACCGCGCCGACCGCCGCGGCTCCGTCGCCTGAGCCGCGGCAATGGCGCGCGAGGCCGGGCAGGGCGGAAAGGGCGACGCGGCGCGGCGCAAGCTCGGGGACGCCCTGCAGCGCGAGCTCCCCCGCGAGGGCGGCGAGGAGGCGCGCCTCGTCGTCGGCCTGATCCTCGAGGCTGGGCGCGCGCGGCGAGACCGCGACGAGGCGTACGAGGGGATCGGGCTCGACGCGGGAATCCGGTCCCGCGCTCATTATCGAAGCGTCGCCCCGCTCGGGAAGCTCGACCTCGGCGTCGCCCTCCGCTCGGGCAAGGCAGGCGAGGCGGATCCCCGCGCCGAGCTCGGCCGCCGAAAGTTTGGCGGACTCCGTCTCTCCCGGCGCGGAGAGGGCGCCGGAGACCAGCTTGAGCCTGCACTTGCCGCAGAGGCCCTTGCCGCCGCAGGGCGCGTCGAAGCGCGAAGGGTCGAGCCTCGCGAGCGCGTCCAGGAGGCGGCCGCCGTCCTCGATCCCGATCTCCTCGCTGCGTCTACCCTCGCGTACTATCAGGCTGTGCGTCATCGTTCAGCCTTTATATAGCCGTCCGGCGGGAAGCGCAATCACGCAAATGCGCGCGCGCCCTCTTCTTCAAAAGAAAATCATATAATTCCCAAGAAAAAAATATACCCGATGGAGGGTAGGAAGGAATATGACGCGTCGTCGCGAGGAGGATTCCATGACGGGCAGGGATTTGGTCATTCGCACTCTGAAGCACGAGAAGCTCGAGAGGGCGCCATGGGTTCCCTTCGCAGGAGTCCACGCGGGCAAGCTCAAGGGCTATGGCGCGCGGGAGATCCTGAGCGACGTCGACAAGCTGGTCGAGTCCCTCCTCGAGGTGAACAGGATCTACCGCCCGGACGGCCAGCCCGTCGTCTTCGACCTTCAGCTCGAGGCCGAAGCCTTGGGCTGCGAGCTCCTCTGGGCCGACAAGGGCCCGCCCTCGGTGTCGAGCCATCCGCTCGCCGGAGCGGCCGCAGTCCCCTCGCGCATCCCGGGCCGCGGCGACGCGCGCATCGGAATGGCCATCGAGGCCATGAGGAGGATGAAGGCGGAAGTCGGCGCGACCACCGCGCTCTACGGCCTCGTCGCCGGCCCCTTCACTCTCGCCTCCCACCTCCGCGGCACGGACCTCTTCATGGACATGATCCTCGACCCGGACTACGTCCATAGGCTGCTCGAGTACTGCTTCGAGGTCGAGCTCGCCGTCGCGGGCTACTACATCGAGACGGGCATGGACATCATCGCCGCCGTAGACCCGATGGTGTCGCAGATCTCGCCGGAGCACTTCAACGAGTTCCTCGCGGCACCCTACGGAGACTTCTTCGCATCCATCAGGAAGGCGGGCGCGCTCTCGTCCTTCTTCGTCTGCGGCAACGCCTTCAGGAACATCGAGCCCATGTGCCTAACCGGGCCGGATTGCATCTCGGTGGACGAGAACATCCGTCTCGCGGAGGCAAAGAAGATCACCGATCGCTACGGCGTATGCCTCGGCGGGAACATCCAGCTGACCGTCGTCATGCTCTTCGGGAGCCAGGCCGACAACATGAAGGCGGTCGTCGACATCGTCGATTCCTGCGGCGGCGCGAATCTCGTCGTGTCGCCCGGCTGCGACATGCCCTACGACGTGCCGATCGAGAACGTCATCGCCGCCGGCCAGGCCGCGCGCGAGACCGCCCAGGCCAGGACCATACTCGAGCACTATCGGGGAGCCGAGATCGCGCTCGACGTGACGCTGCCCGACTACTCGAGGCTCGAGAAGCCCCTCGTCGAAGTGTTCACCCTCGATTCCGCCACCTGCGCGGCCTGCGGCTACATGATGGAGGCGGCTAAGGACATGAAGGGCATTTTCGGCGAGGCGATAGACCTCGTCGAGTACAAGTTCACCGTGAAGGAGAACATCGCGCGCTGCATGAAGATGGGCGTCGCCAACCTGCCCGCCATATACCTTGACGGCAAGCTGGCCTTCTCTTCCATAATACCTTCGCGCAAGGAGCTCGAGGAGCGCATCAGGGAGCTGCTGTAGGCGGCTCGAGTCCGGGCGCCGGAGCGTGCATGGCGAAATACAAGCTGATATCGTGCAACGTCTTTCAGCGCGAGCTCTGCGCGGCGATAGCCGATTCGCCGAACGTCATAGATCCCGAGTTCCTCGAGCTCGGTCTCCACGAGAGCCCCGAGCGCCTGCGCGGGAGACTGCAGGAGAGGATCGACGCGGCCGCAGCGGCCTCGGAGAAGGCCGCCGTCGCGGCCGCGTCGGACGCCTACGAGGCCGTCCTCCTCGGCTACGGCCTCTGCGGCAACGGGCTCGCGGGCATAGAGGCCCGGAGCCTGCCCCTCGTCCTCGCGCGCGCCCACGACTGCTGCACGATACTCCTCGGCTCGCGCGCGGCATTCCTGGAGAGCTTCGGCGAATCCCTGAGCGCCTCCTGGAGCTCGGCGGGCTACATCGAGCGCGGCTCGACCTACTTCCGGGCGTCCGACCTGGGCCGGGCGACGGGGCTGGGCCTCGAATACGAGGAGCTGGTCGCCAAGTACGGCGAGGAGAACGCGCGCTACGTCTGGGATACTATGCACCCCGCCGTCGCGGAGCGCGAGATCCGCTACATAGAGACTCCCGAGACCGAGGGCCTCGGCTACGCCGAGAAGATGCGCGCGAAGGCGGCCGAGGAGGGGAAGGAATTCCACCTCCTGCGAGGCTCCTCGAGGCTCCTGCGCGGCCTCGTGAGCGGCGCGTGGGACGACGGGGAATTCCTCGTCGTCCCGCCCGGCAAGCGCATCGAGCCTCTCTACGACTACGATCGGGTCATCGAGGCCCGTTGAGGAAGAATTCGTGAGGATGTATTTCGTCGGCGGCTTCCTGGGCTCCGGCAAGACGACTGCCATCGCCGGCGCCTGCCACCGCCTCATCGCGAGGGGCAAGAGGGTCGGCGTGGTCACCAACGACCAGGGCAAGCTCCAGGTCGATTCCCTCTTCATGACCTCCTCCGGCCTGCCCACGGTGGAGGTCGGAGGAGGCTGCTTCTGCTGCCGCTACGACGACTTCGACGCGCGCGTCTCCTCCCTGGTCGAGCGGCTGGGCGGCGTGGACGGCCCGGCGGGGCCCGACGCGGTATTCGCCGAATCCGTGGGCTCCTGCGCCGATATAGTCGCCACCGTCGTCAAGCCCTTCGAGGCCTTCCGCGAGAATTACGGAGCGGGCAGCGTCTTCTCGGTCTTCGCCGATTCGCGGCTCCTCCTCGCGAGGCTCGAAGGGAGGCGCCTGCCCTTCGGCGAGGACGTGATCTACCTCTTCGACCGCCAGCTGGAGGAGGCCGACATTCTCGTCCTCAACAAGCGCGACCTCCTCTCGGAAGGCGATCGCGCCAGGCTCTCGGGCCTCGCCGCCGCCGCGTGGCCGGGCAAGGAGCTCCTCGCGATAAGCGGCTCCACCGAGGAGGGCGCCGCGTCCTGGCTCGCGGCGATCGAAGGCAGGGCCGGCGGGGGCTCCCGCGCCGCATATCCTCGCGACCCTCTCGATATGGACTATGCGCGCTACGGCTCCGGGGAAAGGGAACTGGCCTGGCTGGACGAGCGCCTCCTCCTCGCTGACGGGGCGGGCCTGTCTTCCGACGGCGGCCGATGCAGGCGCGCGATCCTCGAGTTCGCCCTCCGCTTCGCCCAGGACCTCGGGCTTTCCTCCCTCTCGATAGGCCACCTGAAGCTCCACGTCTCCGCGGGGAGCTGGGAAGGCAAGATAAGCCTGAGCGCAGGGGATTTCCTCGGCGGGGAGGGCGGCGCGCCCGCCGACATAGAGCGCCTCCTCGAGGCCCAGCTGCCGTACTTCTCGGCGAGGCGCGCTTCAGTCGCGGTGAATGCCCGGGTACAGGCTTCTCCCGAGGAGCTGGCCGCCGTCGCCGGAGCGGCGGCGGAGTCGGCGCGCCGCTCGGCCGGCATATCGATCACCGAGGAGGACCGCTCGGCCTTCAGGCCCGGGCTGCCCGAGCCGACGCATCGCATGCGATAATCGGCCTCATGAAGGACGACATCCAGCTCTGGGGATCGCGCAGGCGCGACGTTCCCCCGCGCCCGGAGTTTCCTGAAATATACCCCGAGACCGACGAGCGTCACTGGTGGGACCTCGAGTTCCCGGGCTGGAACGTCCGCAAGGAAAGGCTGCCCGTCTCGCCGGGCGACGGACCCGCGGGCAAGAAGGTGGTATGTATCCACGGCATGACGGGGCACCCCTACATGGCCGAGTACGATCGCGGCATGGCCCGCGAGGCCGAGCGCTTCGGAATCGCCCTCGAGATCCTGCGCTCCGACCCCGACGACGAGCCCGAGGCCGATCTCATCGAGGGCGCGATCCGCTCCCGCCCCGACATGATCATAGCGAGCCCCGGCAGCGCGGCCGGCACGACGGAGCTCTTCCGCCGGGTTCACGAGGCGGGCATCGCCCTCGTGGCGAGCAATCTCCTGCCAGAGCCCGAGGCCTTCCGCTACATCGTAGCCTGGACGGGACCCGACGACTGGGGCCAGTTCCGCATGCTCTCCCGCGCCTTCG
>CAZBGA010000063.1:0-22375 GCA_964491385.1 uncultured Treponemataceae bacterium
AAGACTCTTGGAGCGCCTTGAGCTCGAGGTTGCAATAGGGGCACCAGGCGCCGCGATAGAAGCAGATGACCAAGGGGCCGCGGACCAAAAGAACTCCCGACGAAACCGGATTCCCAAGGGCATCCGGCAGAGTGAAATCGGGAATATGCTGCCCGACCTTGAGCGCGCGCTCTTCCAGGCCCTGCGTCTTCAGATCGCGAATCACCTTGTCGAACAGAGTGAGCGCGACCTCGGGCAACCGGGACCTCTGCTCTTTTTTCAGGACTTCCAAGTCATCTTTCAGGCTCATGCGACTCTCCTCGTTGAAAAGATACTCTGACGGGCGGCCGATGCGAAATGCTTCCCTGGGATCACGCCTCCCATATCACCTGAGGATCGATGCTGCGTATATCCGGAGAGCCCGTGAGGCTCATCGCCCTTCGCAGTTCCTCGTTCGCGCCGCCGATGATTCCCCGCACGCCTTCCGCTCCGCCGGAGGCCAGACCGGCCATCACGGCCCTCCCGATCAGGACGCCGTTTGCGCCCAGGGCCAGGGCCTTGAAGACATCGGTCCCCCTGACGATCCCACTGTCCACGAAAACGGGGATTCTCCTTTCGATCGCCTTTGCGATCCGCGGAAGAATTTTGAGCGGAGGTACCGCGTAATCCAACACGGAGCCGCCATGATGGGAGACCACGATCGCCGCCGCGCCGGCCTCAAGCGCCTTTCTCGCGTCCTGCTCGCTCAGTATCCCTTTCAGGACGAAGGGCAGTCTCGTCGCGGCCGCGAAGCTTTTGAGTTCGGACAGGGTCTTGGGCGCCATCAGCTCCGGGCGAACCAGACTGTCCTCGATCTCGCCCCCGAAGGAGAAGACGATGTCCATCCCGACGGCGAAGGCTCCGTCCATTTCGGCCTGGGCGATTTTGTCGAATATCAGGCTCTTGTCTTTGTACGGCTTTATTATCTTTATGGTCTTCGCGCCGGTCTCGACGACGGCTTTGAGCTCCGGCTCCTCTCCGATGCCGACCCACATGGCGGCGCCGGCCGCCAGAGCCCCCTTCGCGACTTCCACCATGGGATTCGCGCAGATGACGCCGAGTCCCGAAAGGGCGGCGACCATTATGGGAGTGGAGAAGGTCTCGTCGAAGAGCCTCATCTCCGTCGAGGCCGCCGTGGAATCTATCACTCTCGTTTCGATCATCAGCGAATCGATGTAGTCGCGGGTCATCCTGACGACGGCGCCGGTCTCCGCGCCCCTTTTGCCGCCGATGCCCTTCTCTTTCAGCCTGTCGTTTCCTTCAGCCAGGAGTTTCCCGATCATTTGACCGTCTCCGCTTCGCCCTTGGACCCGTGGATTCCCTCCGGCATCACGATACCTCGACCTCGTCGACGGCGACCTTGATGACGCTCTTCACGTCGATCTTCCTGGCAGCCAGCTCCTTGCCGACCTGCTCGAGCAGCGGGCCGGAGGTGATGATCTCGGCGGTGCCCCAAATGCGGCAACTCCGGCGTTGGGCGGCATCCAGGCAGATTATGCTCACCTGAGGATTCTTCCGGAGGTTGGCGAGCGTGCGGGGGGAAGCTACGTCGGCGAAAACGACGTGCTCATCGTCGATGACGCGCAAGGACCCCTTTGCGGAAACGTTGGGCTTTCCGCTTCCGTCGGCGGTGGCGACATATGCAGGATGGATCTCTCCGATGGCTTTTTTCGCTTCTTCGCTCAGCTTTATCATGGCGGTCTCCTTCCTAATGGTAAAGAATAGTCTGAGAGTAATATGACGTTACGTAACTGTCAATACTAAACGTTATGGTTGACACCGAATCGATGAAGTGATAAAACTTCATCATGAACGAGGAAAAGGCGGACACTGCTTCCCTCTCTCCGCAGCTTCAAATTGGGGAAATAGCCAGGAGGGCCGCCGTAAGCATTCGCACCGTCAGGTACTATGAGGAGCGAGGCCTGCTATCGCCTTCAAGCTCAACCTCGGGAGGCATTCGCCTCTATACTGCCCGCGATGCGAACCGGCTGATATTCATACGGCGATTGAAGACGCTCGGGCTAAGCATCGAGGAGATGAAACTCTGCCTGGGAGCGATCGGCCCCGACTCGCCCCATAAAGCCAGGGTCAAAAGCACGCGTAAATTGCTGACCATGCAGAGGGAGAAGCTCGAAAAGCAGATCGGCGAACTGACGAGCATGAGAGACGAGATCGAAGGCTCGCTTGAAAAGATACGCAAATGCATGGGTTGCAAAGCGAATGGTTGCCCGGCGCGCTGCCCAAACCGAGAATACGTCCTCTAGGATGCGCGAGGCCGAGATCACGGACTGTATAAAGGGTTGTGCGATTGATGGTCGGACTGATTGGATTAATGTACATTGGTAAAATCCGGCTCTTATGCCATACTGTCGATTCCTATGATCCTCCCCGAGGTGCGCGATCCCAGATTCATCACCATCCGTCGCGGGGGCACGCTGGAAGACTCCCATCATCGACTCCTCGCTCAATGGGCGGCCGAATGCGCTGAACACGTCTTGCCTCTTTTCGAGGCGACCCAGCCCTCGGATCCGAGGCCGCGCCGTGCGGTGGAGCAGGCTCGGGCGTGGGTACGCGGCGAGGTAACGATGACCCAGGCGCGCGCGGCAGCGGGCAACGCCAATGCCGCAGCCAGCAACCTGTCCGGTGCGGCGAGGTGGGCGGCATACGCCGCCGGCCAGGCGGCGGCGGTCGCCCACGTGGCAGCCCACGAGCTCGGTGCAGCTGCCTACGCGATCAAGGCGGCACGGGCTGCTGCCCCGAAGGGCGAGGGCGATCATGCCGGTCGCCAGGAGTGTCGCTGGCAGCGCGAGCGACTGCCGGAGGCGATTCGCGATCTTGTGCTGGATGACCAGCGGCTGCGCAACGGGATCTGCTGGTCGGTGTTCGACCCGTAGGTGAGCCGCCGGTAGGCGCCCTCTGCCCTACAAGCGCTTCAACTCCACTCTCGCCTAGCTTTCCATGCGATACAGTGCCCCCGCCCTTGACGGCTGCCCCGACTCCGCGGTCTTCCCCGGGTGCCGTTTCTCGAAGTTCTCGAGGTACTGTTTCATGTCGGCGAGTCGCCGGATGGCGAGGAGCTCGCGGGAAATTTCTTTCATCTCCTCCAAGGTGAAGGAGGCGAGACGCCGCTTCAGGCCTTCCACCTTTGCGGGACTGACGCTCAGCTTTCGGATGCCGATCCCGACGAAGAAGGGCGCGAGCACCGGATCCGAGGCGACGTCCCCGCATACCGAGAGCCCGCCGAGCTTCTTGCCGCTGAAACGGGCGATCGCGGAATACACGCGCAGGACCGTGGGGTGGTGGCTCTGGTAGAGGTGTTGCAATTTCTCGTTGGTGCGGTCTACGGCCAGGAGGTACATGGTGAGGTCGTTGGTCCCGATGGACAGGAAGTCGGTCTCGCCGGCGATGTCGCCGACGGCCATCGCGGCCGAGGGGAGCTCTATCATGGCTCCGATCCGCGGAGACGCGTTGTGGGCCACGCGCCTCTGCGCGAGCGCGGCGGCCGCGAGAGCGATTTCTTCCTTCGCCTCGAGGACTTCTTCGACGCCGGACACCATCGGAAGCATGATGCCGAGGTCCGCGCCTTCGCCCGCTCGCAGCATCGCCCGCAGTTGCTCCCGAAACATCTCCCTGTTGGCGAGCGAGAAGCGGATTCCGCGGACTCCGAGAAAGGGATTGTTTTCCGCCTCGCCTCTGCCCTGGAGCAGCTTGTCTCCGCCGATGTCGGCGGTGCGCAGGACCACCGGCTTTCCCGCCTGGCTTACGACGATGGATCGATAGATCCGATATTGCTGCTCCTCGGACAGGTAGTCGTTTTTCAGCAAAAACGGAAACTCGCTCCGGTACAGCCCGATTCCCTCGGCCCCTTGGGCGCTCGCCTCGAGCGCGTCCTTCAGGATGTTCACGTTCGCGAGGACCTGCACGCGCTCTCCGTCCGCGGTCCTTCCTTTGAGGTGGTACGACTGGAGGTCGGCGGCGATGCCGCGCGACGAGCGGTACTGGTCGAGCCTGGTCTTCTCGGGATTGACATGGAGCCACCCGGCCGTCGCGTCGAGGAAAAGCGGCGTCCCTTCGGGGATGCTCAGGATGCCCTTGTCGTCGGTGATCATGACCGGCAAGGCGAGGGATCTGGCCAGGATGGCGATGTGCGCGGTCACTCCGCTTCCGCGGAGGACGAGGCCGTCCACTCCCTCTATGGCGAGCCGATAGAGATCGGAGGGGTACATGTGCCGCGCTATAGCGATTTTCCCTTTGTAGGAGAACCCGCCCGACGCTCCGCCGACGATGTTGTTGATGAGGCGATATCCCAGGTCGCGGACATCCTGGGCTTTTTCGGCCAGCCTCGCCTCCGACATAGCGGCGAAGAGTTCCGCGTATTCGGCGATGACCGACTGGACCGACCGCACAGCCGACCGGCCTTCCTCGATGCGCCTGCGCATCTTGTCGGTAAAGCCCGAGTCTTTGAGCATGAGCTCGTGGGCGGAGAAGATCAGGGCGACCATCTCGAAGTCGCCGGAAGACGCGCCGCTCCGGAGCTCGCCGAGCTGTTTGACGGATGCCGAGAGCGCGGTCTCGAACAGCGCGAGCTCCGAGGCGATGTCTCCGGCGGGAACGGCCCGCTCGGCGAGGTCGTCGATATCGGTCCAGAACGGCAGGGCGATCCCCTGGACCTGACCGCCCGAGGCCTTGATGCCCCTGATCGACCGCGCTTCGCCGTGGCCCGCCGCGCTTCCGCGATACGCGAGAAGCGCCGAAGCGTCGGTCAGGAGGTCGCCGAACCGGGAAGCGGCGGCTATCAATCCCTCTTCATCCTCGCGATCGAAGCCCCGGTCGTCGGCGCGGGCCAGGATCAGGACACCGATTTGAATCGGCCCGCGAATGACGGGAATCAGCACCTTGGAGCGGTAGGGATGGTCCGGGTCGGCTTCGGCGTAGCTGAGCCAGATGATTCGCCGCTCGGTGAAGGCCCGGCCGACTTCGTTCCCCTCGAGCCCGAACCGCAGCGGCGCTCGACAGTCCTCGAATTGATCGTCCTCGCAGAGCCCACCCTTTTCGAAGCCCGCGCGGAGGACGAGCTGGCCCTCGCCTTCGTCGTGCACGAAGACCGCGGCCATATCCGCGCCCGAGCGCGTCACGACGACGTCGATCAAATCCTTCAAGAGGCCCTTTCGCGCGCTCTCGTCCTCGAAGAACGATATTTTTCCGGCGATCTCTTCGATGGCGCCGGTAAGTACACCTGAGCTCATGTACTACAAAGTACGCAATCCGGCTCGGAGGGGAAAGTCGTTCATCTTTTGATTGACGAAAGGCATCGAGCTGGTAGAATGTCCGTCGATGGAAGGGATTGCCCGATGGGGAATCTCCGCTAAGGAGGCCAGCATGGACGCGGCGGATAAGGGTACCGAGAATCCTGGTGGCGATCGCCTGTCCCCCCTTTGGCGCTACGGAGTCTTGATCGTCTTTGTGCTCGGGTTCGGCGTCTTGATCTGGATGACCGCAGGCGCCTACAAGTATGGCCCGCCCATACCGGACCGCGTTCTCGGGCCCGACGGGTCCGTCGTATTCTCGGGCGAGGACATCCGCTCCGGCCAGGAGCTCTTCCTGAAAACCGGCCTCATGGACAACGGCACGCTGTGGGGACACGGGGCCTATCTCGGGCCTGACTTTTCTGCGACCTATCTGCACAATCTCGTCGCAGGAATTCTCGACTCCTTGGGGCCCGCGTCTGCCGGGCCCGGCGGAGCCGCGACGCCTGTCGATTCCCGCGCGGCAGCCATCCTCTCGGAGAACAGATACGATCCCCGGTCCCGCAACCTGGCGTTCACCGGGTACGAGGTCGACTCGTTCAACAGCCAGCTGGGTTTCTGGAAATCATATTTCGCTTCGTCCGAGGCCTCCCGAGGCCTGTCGACCGCCACCCTGAGCGACCCCAGGGAACTTCGGCAGGTCGTATCCTTCTTCGCCTGGGCGGCGTGGGCTTCGGTGGCCCATGTCCCCGGACACGGCTACTCGTATACGAACAATTTCCCCTACGACCTGCAGGCGGGCAACCAGCCTTCGAAGGACGCTCTTCTGTGGAGTGCGTTGAGCCTCATCGCGCTACTCGCGGGGATAGGCGCGGTTCTGTTCGCCTTTGGACGCTTCGACTACCTGGGATGGAAGGGGGACAACGCGGCGCCCATCGCATTCCAGATGCCCGTCGGCATCACGAAAACCCAGCGATCGATGCTGAAGTACTTCGTCGTCGTGCTCCTCATGTTTCTCGCCCAGACCCTGCTCGGCGGCGCCGTCGCTCATTTTCGCGCGGATCCGAAAAGTTTCTACGGCTTCGATCTCGCCGCTCTCCTTCCGTCGAATCTGCTGCGCACCTGGCACTTGCAGCTCGCGATCTTCTGGATCGCCACCGCCTATGTCGCAGGCGGCCTCTTCCTCGCGTCCGTGATCGGGAAAGGCGAGCCCAAAGGCCAGGCCGGCTTGAGCCACATCCTGTTCTCGGCGCTCGTCGTCGTCGTGGCGGGCAGTCTACTGGGTGAACTGCTGGGCCTTCGCCAGCTGCTCGGCAAGCTTTCGTTCTGGCTCGGCGACCAGGGATGGGAATACCTCGAGATCGGTCGCCTTTGGCAATATGCGATGGCCGTCGGCCTCCTGTTCTGGGTGTTCCTCCTCATTCGAGGCGTCGGCAAGGGCCTGCGCGAGGAGGGCCAGAAAGAGCTCAATCGGCTCTTCCTCGGTTCGGCCCTGGCCATCCCTCTGTTCTACGTCCCCGCCTTCTTCTTCAATGGCCGGACGAGCTTCACCGTCGTCGACACCTGGCGATTCTGGATCATCCACCTCTGGGTAGAGGGCTTCTTCGAGCTTTTCGCCACGACCATGGTTGCCGTCATGTTCTTCAACCTCAGGATGATCTCGGAAAAGACCGCCAAGCGCGTCATCTACCTGGATGCGATCCTCTTTCTCGGCGCCGGCGTCATTGGCACCGGGCACCACTGGTATTGGACCGGTCAGCCGACCTATTCCATGGCCCTTTCGTCGGTTTTCTCGGCGATGGAGGTCGTGCCCCTCATTCTGCTGACCTTGGATGCCACGGCCTTCATGCGATTGACGCGCGGGACCTCGGGCGACCCACGCAATAAGGAGTACCTCCCGCATCGCTGGACCTTCTACTTCCTCATCTCGGTCGGCGTCTGGAACTTCGTCGGGGCCGGCATCTTCGGCTTCCTCATCAATACCCCCATCGTGAGCTACTACGAGGTCGGGACGACCTTGACGCCGAATCATGGGCACGCCGCCTTCATGGGGGTGTTCGGAATGCTCGCCATGGCCTTCGTGGTCTTCGCGATCCGGCACTTGTCCGACGAACGACACTGGAAACGGATCGAGAAGTACGTTCGCGTTTCCTTTTGGGGTCTCAATATCGGCTTGGGCGGGATGGTCGTGCTCAGTCTCTTCCCCGTCGGGATCCTTCAGCTGCTCGATGTCCTTCGGAATGGGTACTGGCACGCGCGCTCGGCCGCTTTCATGAATCAGAGCATCGTGAGCAGGCTGGAGTATCTCCGCCTGCCTGCCGACCTCACCTTCATCATAGTGGGCGTCGTGCCGATGCTCATCGACGTCGCGATGACCTATTTCCACGCGAGGAGAGAACCCCGCCAGGCGGCACAATGAACGACACGCAGCTGCGAGGTATCGTTCGCTACAGAGGCATGCTGCTGTCTTGACGAATGGCCCTATCCGGTAAATAAAATGGTGATCGAAGATACGGAGAGCCCTACGACAAGCGCAAATGGCAAGTCACCCGGGGAATCTCGGGTGAAAGCCGGATATTTACTGTTCGCATGTATATTGTTAATGAGTTGTTATAATACCGATTATCGAGACCCGATAAAGACGAAAGCCGAAATACAGAATAATATTGCACAATTCGAGCATTACGTAGAAGAAAAGATGGTTGCTTCTCATCTTGAAAAAGTCTCGGTGGCCATTTTTTCAAATGACCAGATTATATATTCGAAGGGATTCGACGCAAGCGAAGATGAACAGTTCCAGGCAGCATCGATAAGCAAGCCGGTCGTAGCGTATGCCGCACTGAGATTAGTCGAAGGAGGCAAGCTGGAACTCGATAGACCGTTATCCGAATATCCGGGAAAGAAATATTTCGATGCCGCTTCCAGCGGTAATAACATTACACTCAGAATGGTTTTGAATCATACGTCGGGCATGAGCAACGACGTGATCCATGATGATAGAAAGGTATACCGCGGACCGGGAAAGGAATTTCATTATTCTGGAGCGGCCTTTGAATACTTGAAAACGGTAATCGAAAATATCGTTGCGATGCCATTCGACGAGTTCATGAAAATGGAAGTTTTTGATCCATTGGGAATGAAGAATAGCCATTACATAAAAATGAGGATTAATGGAGAACCGACAATTTTCGCGTCTGGGGGACTTAGCACAACACCGACCGATCTGTCCAAATTTTTCATGGAGCTCCTTAACCCGAAGTTCATAAGCAAGTCATTGATCGACGAAATGCTTTCCGACTCGATAAAATTGGATTCCAATAATTCCTGGGGGCTTGGCATTGCCATTCAGCATGGAAGCGGAGAGAATGTCATATGGCATGGCGGGATTAACGGCGACAAGTGGCGGTCATTGGCCTATATTTCGCTGGATACCGGTATTGGGATTGTGATTCTCACCAAAGGTAAGAATGGCTATCGCGGCAATCCGGAAATTGTACATGAAGCGATTGGCGGAGCCAATTATGGACTGACCAATATGTCGCTTCGCGCATTAAACTGACAAAGCTGACGCGTCACCGGTCCAGGTACTTCGTCAGCGGCTCCCAGTACATCGATTTCCAGCCCGCATCCAGATGCTCTCTCTCCGCTTCGGGAAATCCGGCATGGTCGAGAACCACGTGTGTCCCGGAACCTTTTGGCTGGAGCTCGTAGCGGACAATGGAATACAGGCCGTCTTCCCAAGCATTGACGCGCCATGCCTCGACTATCCTTTTGGATGGTACGAGCTCGATGACCCGGCCGTTGATCGCTCCGCCGTGCGTGAAGAAGGCTCCGCCGGCCTCGCCGCTTATCTCGGCGGGCGCTCCGGTGAACGCCGCGTGCGCGCTCGACTCCGCAAGGGCTTTGTAGACGCTGGCAGGATTCGCCGCAAAATCGACCTCGTGATGAATTGGGGCCATCTTGTTCTCCGCTGCCCGCGAGTGTGCTCGGGCCGGCTTGAAATAATAAACCTAATGGTTTACTATTGGAATATAAAAAGGAGGCCTCAACGAAGTCAAGCGTCTTTACTTCAAGTTCTATCGCCGACGAAAAGCTCGACAGGGTGTTCTCCGCGCTGGCGGACCAGACTCGCCGCGGACTGCTGTCGCGTCTCGCGGAGAAGCCCGCCACGGTGACCGAGCTGGCGGCGCCATGGAAGATGTCCTTGCCGGCGGTCTCCAAGCATATCCGCGTGCTCGAGCGGGCCGGCCTCGTCACTCGCACCGTGGACGGGCGAGTGCACCGCTGTTCCCTTTCCGCGGTCCCGCTGCGCGACGCCGAACTTTTCATTGCGCGCTATCGCTCTTTCTGGGAAGAGACGCTCGACTCGCTGGCTCGGTATGTGGAACGGGATCCGGCCCGTCGGAGACACCATGGGTGACCGCGAATCGTATCTGCTCGAAGTGCGCCGAATCGTGCGGGCCCCTGTGGAGCGGGTCTTCGAGGCGTGGACGGATCCTCGTCATCTCCTTCTATGGTGGGGACCGCGGAACGTTCGCTGCCTCGAGGCATCGGTGGATCTGCGCGTGGGCGGTAGCTATCGAATCGTGAACGGCATGCCGGACGGCTCCCGCCTCATCATCTCCGGCGAGTTCGAGACTGTGATTCCGCCCGCAAAGCTCGTGTATTCCTGGCGCACAGGTCCCGATGAAACCGCCGCCGAGCGCGTAACCGTCACCTTCCGAGCCGTGGGGCCCGACTGCGAAATCGTCATCCTCCACGAGCTGATTCCGGACAGGAAGCTTCGCGATGGACACGGGGAAGGATGGGCAGGCTGCCTCGATAAGTTGGAAATATTTTTCGGCACTACGACACCGGGCTAAGGCAAGGGGCACCCACCGCCCTGGAATGCCTGTAGGCTTGCCTGGCTCCGCGAAAGCTTCGAGTCCTGGCTATCGCGCCGGCGCTCGCCGATGAATTCCGCCTATGCCTGCTCGACCAGGGGGAGTCGAAATATGAAAATCGTATTGGCAGGGGGCCGGACCAGTGGTCGTCCGGGTTTGGCTATTCCGACGAGGCCATGACCCTGCTTGCGTGCTCCTCTCGTCCTCGTCTTCAAAACTGCTCGAATTCCTCGTCTTTTGCGTCGGATTTCAGGGCGATCGCCGTGACGCGGGCTTGCGGTCGAGCGGTCCGTACCGTCCCGGAGACCCGAGGCTCGGAGACGGCGGAACCGCGTTTGGCATGGATGAACTTCAGATGCATAATGGCGTCGACGGTCCTCCGCGAGGCCTGCGCGAATTCGCCGCCAGCCATGGATTGCCGGGCTTCCTCGATCTTTCCCTGCTCGACGAGACCGATCAGCGCGCCGACGCAGGTGTGGAACCGTCGATGCTCCGTTTGGAGCGCGTCGAACTCCTCTGTATGCGCGAGGACGGCCCCCTCGCCCTGCATCCACTTCCCCAGATCGCACTTGTCGTCCGCGCTCGCCGTGGTCTTATCGATCGGCTTGCCTTGCTCGATGAGCTCCCTGATCCTGTCCTTCCACTTCGTATGCGCGAGGACCGCGCGATTGAGAATGCCGGCCATGTCGCCGCGATCCTTCACCGAGCCGGCCGAATCGAGCTTGAAGAAGGACACCGTGTCGAGCAGGGAACCCGCCTGGGCCGAGAGCTCCTCGGAGGAGGCCGCCAGCTCTTCCGAGGACGCGGCGCTCTGCTGTACCACCGTATCGAGCTGCATGATGGCCTTGGTCACCTGCTCGGCGCCGATGCTCTGCTCCTTGCTCGCGGAGGCGATCTCCTGCATGAGATCCGCGGTCTTCTGAATGTCGGGCACGATCCTCTCCAGAAGCTTGCCCGCCTTCTCGGCGACATCGACGGAGCTCCGAGAGAGGATGGAGATCTCGCCCGCGGCTTTCTGCGACCGCTCCGCGAGCTTGCGCACTTCGCTGGCGACGACCGCGAAGCCCTTGCCGGCTTCGCCGGCCCTCGCCGCCTCTATCGCGGCGTTGAGCGCGAGAAGGTTAGTCTGCCTCGCGATCTCTTCGATGATGCCGATACTCGCCGCGATCTCCTTCATGGCCTTGACGGTATTCGCGACGGCCGCGCCTCCCTCGGCCGCGTCCTGCGCCGCCCTCCGCGACATACTCTCGGTGGCGAGCGAGTTGTCCGTGTTCTGCCTGATGGTCGCCGCCATCTGTTCCATCGACGCGGATACTTCTTCCGAGCTCGCGGCTTGCTCGGTCGCGCCCTTGGACAGGCTCTGCGCGGTCATGCTTATCTGTTCGCCCCCTCCGGTCACGTTCTCGGTGGCGGATTGGATGTTGCCTACGATCTCCGTCAGCTTGCCGATCATGGTCAGTATCTCGGCGAAGGCTCCCATCGTTTTCCTGCCCGTCTCGAAGCTGACGGAGAAATCGCCCACGGCCATCCGTTCGGCGATGCTCCTGATCGTCCCAGGCTCGGCGCCGAGCTGTCTGACGATGGAGCGCGTGATGAGCGCTCCGGTAAGCACCGCGATGAGCGCTCCGATCAGAATGACGATGCTCATGAGGAGGAAGGATGTCCTGTAGAGAGCGCCGTTGCTCGCCGAGTCCGCGGCTGCCTCGTCTTCCTGCATTTTCGTGGCGGTATCGAGCACGGGATTGAGGTGATCCGCGTTCTTCTGAAGATCGCCGTTCACGAGTGCCCTGGCTTCGGCTTCCTTCCCGACGAGGCTGAGCGAGATGATCGGACTCGCCTTGGCGTAGTAGTCCCCGAGCAGGCCGCTCATCTGCCGGAAATTGTCCCTGTCCGCCTCGGAGACGAGGCTTGTCGAGAAATCCTTCAAGTTTGTCCTGATAGTGGACATGAGGCTTTCGCATTTCGCGGCGTCGTTCTTCGCTTCATCGAGAGACCTGTCGTCGACTATCTTGACGAGGTTGAGGCGAGTCCGCTGATAGGCCTGATTGATCCTCGCAATCTGGGCAAGGGGCAGGGTCGCCAGCCTGTACATGTTGACGTCGGCCGCGCTGATGCGTGCCATATTCGCCACGCCTATCGCCCCCACGATCGCCGCTATCATGGCGACGGCCAGGAAAGCGACCAAGAGCTTGGTCCTGAGTTTCATGAGCGGCTCCTCACCTAATGTCGGGTATGTGCAGGATGCTGAACTTTCAGTTAGGTATATAAAAATAAGCTAATGTATGTCGGAACCGGATTCCAGACCATTTTCCGAGCTTATCGCTGTAATTATTATTTACAAAAAGACAGCGAACGCTGAAGACGTCATACAGGCGAGGTTATTTGCATGAAGAGACTATCATTAGTCGCGGCCGAGTGATGTCCTATCAAGTCTGCGGTGTGTATCTTCTTCAGGGAGGCTAAAAGGATGACTCGAAAGACAGTATTGATCACCGGATCCACGTCGGGCATCGGATTCGCGGGCGCCGAGGCCCTGGGCCGCAAGGGTTGGAGGGTTCTGGTCCACGGTAGAAGCCCTGCGCGACTCGATCCCGCGATTGCGGCGCTGCGCGCGCGCGTCCCCGAAGGCGTTTTCGAGGGAGTCACCGGCGACCTCGCATCGCTCGCCTCGGTAGCCGAGCTCGCAGGACAAGTGCGGGCGAAAGCCGCGTCTCTGGACGCTTTGTGGAACAACGCCGGGGGCATGACCACGTCCTTCACCACCACGGTCGACGGCATAGAAGGCCAGATGGCCGTCAATTTCATCGCCCCCTTCGCTCTCACCCGGCTCCTCCTTGCCCTCCTCCGCGCCGCCCCGCAAGGCAGGATCGTCACCACGAGTTCCATGGCTCATGCCTTCGCCCCGCGGAGGATCGAGAACTGGCTCGTGCCGGGAGGGGAGGGCTATCGCCCCATGGCCGTATACGGGCAATCGAAGCTCGCGACCCTCCTCTTTACCGAGGAGCTCGCCCGGCGGATCGGCCGGAGCTCCGTCACCGTCAACGCCTACCATCCGGGTTTCGTGCGCTCGGGATTCGGATCGGGGGGCGATCCCCAGAAAAAGGGCACCTTCGCCTTCGCGTCATTTCTCGCGCTTCCGCCCGAGAAGGGCGCGGATACCGGCGTGTGGCTCATCGATGATCCTAGTGCCCAAGCTTCGACCGGGGGCTATTGGATGAAGCGCAAGCCGAAAAAGCCGTCCTCCGCGGTGACGCCCGAGACCGCGAGGCTCGTATGGGACGAGGCGGAGACAGCCGTTCGAACGGCTCTCGGAACTCTGCCGGAATGAATGGGTATGGATCAATCCCTTAAGCGGCAGGCACGGCAGCTGGCGCGCAGGCGCGGTAAGTACGGCTTCGATGCGCCTGTTGTTCCGTTCTCGCTCGGTATAGCCGCCATTCTCTTGCTCGTCCTCGGCATCCTCGGTTTCTTTGTGTTCGATATCCGGCTTTTGGGCCTGCTCGCTTTGGTCTGCGGCTTCATCTTCCTCCTCAGCGCCGCCAGCTATGTCTATACGACGCGCCGCGGCAAGTTCCGGGTCTGGGCCGAGCTTCTGCTTCAGATTGGGTTGCGGGGCGGCGAAGGGATCCTCGACATGGGCTGCGGCCGCGGCGCCGTTCTGCTGATGGCTGCCGGCCTCATTCAAGAGGGAAGGGCGGCCGGCGTCGATCTTTGGAAAAGCGTCGATCAGTCGGGCAACGCCGAGCCTGTCACCCTGCAAAACGCCGGGCTCGAAGGAGTCGCCGAGAGGGTGGAGCTGCATACCGCGGACATGCAACAGTTGCCATTTCCCGAAAAATCCTTCGATGTCGTTCTCTCCAGCCTGGCGATTCACAATATTCCGAGCTCTTCCGGACGGGATCGGGCGATCGCCGAGGCGGTGCGCGTTCTAAAACCCGGCGGCAAGCTTGTCATCGTCGACTTCGGAGGGGCGACCCCGAACTACGCAGAGCATTTGCGGCAGCTGGGCATGGCGGATATTGTCACCCGCTCTCTCGGCTGGCGTTTCTGGTATGGCGGACCCTGGGCGGCTTCCTGGCTGGTAAGCGCGCATAGCCCGCTTGCCGCTTAAGAGCCCTTCCGATAAAAGCGCTCCCGATCTCGACCCTGGCTGAAGACATATGCTTTACGCCACGACAGTTGGCGTTTATCATGATAAACGCCATGTTAGTTGGCGGTCTCTGTGTATTCGGAGGGCGGCTTGGCTAATTCCTATCTGCATAGGGTATTGGATATTTCGGCCCTCGTTGGCGAACGATCGCTCTTTCTCTTCGGGCCGAGGCAGACAGGCAAGTCG
Organism: uncultured Treponemataceae bacterium; assembly: GCA_964491385.1. Classification (GTDB taxonomy): domain Bacteria; phylum Spirochaetota; class Spirochaetia; order Treponematales; family Rectinemataceae; genus UBA1306. Next base: position 14,484 of record CAZBGA010000063.1, read on the forward strand.
TCCTTCATCCGGGAGGAGCTGGCAGCGACGCCCACTCTTGTCTATACCCTCCTCGATCGTGGTCTCCTCCTGCGGCTCCTTGCCGACCCGACTTTGATCCGGCGGGAGGTGGAGGCGCGGGGCCTGCGCGATTGCTTGGTAGTGGTCGACGAAATCCAGAAGTGCCCCTCCCTCCTCGATGAGGCCCAGCTCATGATAGAGGAGAGGGGCATCCGCTTCCTCTTCACGGGTTCGAGCGCGCGCAAGCTCAAGGCGGCGGGGACCAATCTCCTGGGCGGGAGGGCGAGGACGAGGAGCCTCCACCCCTTCGTCTATCCCGAGGTGAAGGATAGAGACTTCTCGCTCGAGCGCGTCATGGAGCGGGGGCTTCTTCCTCCGCATTACCTCTCCGCCTCTCCCGGCGAGGACCTCGCGGCCTATGTCGACACCTATCTCGCCGAAGAGATCGCGGCCGAGGGGCTGGCGAGGAACCTGCCGGCTTTCGCCCGCTTCCTCCAGGTGGCTGCGTCGACCAACGCGCGCATGATCAACTATACGAACGTGTCGAGCGACTCGATGGTGCCCAGGCAGACCGTGAAGCTCTGGTATCAGATCCTCGTCGATACGCTCCTCGGATTCGAGCTTGCGCCCTATGCTCGGACGGTGAAACGCAAGTCGGTGGAGACGGCCAAGTTCTATCTCTTCGATATCGGTGTCGTGCGGACCCTGAGGAGGCTTCCTCCGATCGCGCCGGAGAGCGCGGACTTCGGGGAGTTCTTCGAGCATTATATCTTTCTCGAGCTCAGGGCCTGGATCGATTACCGCAGGCCGAGAGGGATCCTCTCCTATTGGCGCTCGCTCTCGGGCTATGAAGTGGATTTCGTCCTCGACGGCGAGGTTGCCGTAGAGGTCAAGGCCGCTGCCATAGCGCAGGAGAAGCACACGGCGGGCTTACGGGCTCTCCGCGAGGAAGGCGGGATCGGGCGCTTTATCCTGGTCTGCAGGGAAGATCGGCCGAGGATGCTGGACGGCGTCGAGGTCCTGCCATGGCGGGAATTCCTCGAGCTACTGTGGGCGGATCGGATACTCTATCGGGAATAGACGGCCCGCCTTGGTAGAGGCGTCAGTCGATATCCAAAATCGCGACAATCGATTACCACAGGCCGAGAGCATCGCTGTCTTGTGCGGTTTGCAGGACCAACTTGAAAGCATAAAAACCTTTGGCTTTGAACATTTCAATGACAAGCAGTGGGACTATCGTCCTCTTGTTGAAAACTTTCCCTTTTCAACTCGATATTTTTCGTTTTCAGTCTCAATATGAAGCATTTCGAGTCTCAGTCGCCGGATCGTATCGTCGTGGTCCCGGCCTTCTTCCTGACCGACGGGAACAAGGTGTACATACAGCTCCCTTCGGATCCGCGGGCCGCGACGATTGAGCATCGCGGGCGCAAACTGTAATAATACCGCCCATGCACCCTCCCGATTCCCGCGCGAGGACTCCGTCCAGAGGCTCCCGATGACCGACGGAGAGCCCTTCACCGTAAGGCGGCTGTTCTTCGTCTGGGCGAAAATCGGCTTCACCTCCTTCGGCGGCGGGGCCGTCTCCCAGTACCTCATTCAGGAAAGCTTCATATATAAGCGCAAATGGCTCGGCGCGGAAGAGTATGCCAACATCATAGCGATGAGCCAGATCGCGCCGGGCATAAACCTTATCGCGAATGCGATACTCATAGGAAAGCGACTGGCGGGGTGGCCCGGCATACTGGTGTCCCTCGCCGGCTTCGTTCTGCCCAGCGCGGCGATCACCGTCGGGATATCGGCCATCTATGCCAAGTTCAGCGCGCTGCCCAGGGTGCAGTCCGCCCTGGCTACGGCCTTCGCGGCCATTTTCGGCATTTCCCTGGCCACGAATTGGCGAAACGCCGGGCCTATCTTCGCGGGCAACCGAAAGCGCGGACCGGCCGCTTTGGCTTTCGCGCTCGCGATCATGATCGGCAGCGCCCTCGTCTACACGGCCTTCAGTCCTGCAGTGCTTGTGCTCTATCTGGTAGGCGGCCTGTGCGGAGCCTTCGCCTATCGGCACAACGCCGGGAAGAAGCGAAAGGATTGAGGGGTGAATTGGTTTTTGTTCTTTTGGGTCGTGCTCAAATCGGTCTTGTTCTCGACGGGCGGCTTCGGCCCTTTGCCCAGTCTGCACGCCGATTTCATCGCCCGTGGATGGGCGAGCGAGAAGCAGTTCACCGAGGCTCTGGCGATCGGGCAGATCACTCCCGGGCCGAATGGCCTTTGGGTGGCCAGTCTGTGCTATCTGGTCGCCGGAGTGCCGGGGGCCGTACTGTCCTGTGTCGCGCTGCTTCTCCCGCCGCTGTCGATCCTGATCGTGCAGCTCGTCTACGCCCGCATCGCGGATCGAGCCGCGACGCAGGGGGCCCTCGACGGCGTGGTCCTGGTCATCGTCGGCTTCAATGTCATGGTTCTGGCCAGGCTGTTTTTCGGCAACGGCGCGGACCTGCGCTTGGTGGCGATCGCCGTGATAAGCGCCGCGCTGGCGATATCGAGGCGCGTATCGTCGGTCGTCATACTGGCGGCCGCCGCGCTAGTCGGTTTCGTATTCGGTTGAGCCTCGCCGGTTATCGGACTGTCCTACATCCTCGTAAATGTAGCGCTTGATGGCACGCCGTTGCTGCCGGTAATGGTCAGAGTCAGATAGTTGCCGCTGATGTTATATGAATATGGTTGTGTTTGTGTTCCTCCATTATATACTATGACGATCGTCGTACTCGTATAGGTGTAGGTGCCTGTCCCTAGTGTTTGGTTTGTAAAAGTCGAATCGCTGTTGAAAGTCCAAATCGCCACGCCGTTCTGACCCCAAGTCCCCAATAATGTTCCCGAGGCGGGATTCGAGCAGGAGACGAGAAGCAAGCCAAGTAATGCAGCCGCGGCGACGAATCGCTTCATATCGACCTCCACTGGAACTATCACCCGCGAATTGATTCAATAATACCGAGGACATGGCAAGGGAACAATCGGTATTCATCCTCGCCGATCGGACTCTGCCGACTCTTGTCGGAAAATGAACGGCCTTGCGGCGAGCTGCGCGGAGAAGGCTCTCCCATTGGCATCGCCGGTCGCCCGATGGTAGTATCCGGACGGACTGCGCCGAGCGCGAGTGCCCGAGCGCGACGAAAGGAGCCGATCATGGATGCCGTCAGACTCGGGGTGGTGGGGCCCGGACTCATTTGGCGGAACGCGCATCAAAGCATAATCGAAAAGCGCAAGGGCGCGTTCCGGATCTCGGCGTTTTGCGCGTCGAGCGAGTCGACCAGGAAGCGCGTAAAGGCCGAATACCCTCAAGCGGCCATTTTCGACAGCTACGAGGAGCTCATCGTCTCCCCTGCCGTCGATTGCGTCCTCGTCCTGACGCCGATAGCCTTGAACGCGGTCGTCACCCTTGCGGCGCTTCGCGCAGGCAAGGATGTCCTCGTCGAGAAGCCCTTCGCGACGAACTCGGAAGACTGTCGGAGCATAATCGCCGAATCGAAACGGAGCGGCCGGAGAGTCGTCGTGCTCGAGCAGGAGCGCTACTCGCCGAGGTACCGAGCGCTCCGCGAGCTTCTGCAATCGAAGGCGGTCGGAGAGATCGTCCTGTGGGACAAGCTCAACCACGTCGTCCTCGGCGACGTGGGGGACGTGTCCCAGGGTTACGGCAATACCGAATGGCGCAGGAAGGCGGATTTTCCTCTCGGCCCCCTCATGGACGGCGGTATCCACGACATCGCCCTCCTGTCAGGGCTCTTCGGCCCGCCGCGGACGCTCATCGCGCGCGGCAAGAAGTGCAGGCCGGGCTTCGGCGAGTACGACAGTATATCCGTCATGATGACCTATCCGGAAAACCGCGTAGGCATGCTGAACCATTCGGGATACCTCCTGCCGAACGCGAACTATTTCAATATTCGGGGGACCGAGGGCCTCATAGTCGCGGATGAGAAGCTCGCAGTGCATGCTCGCGGAGGAAAGACGCGCGAGATCGACCTGGGAAAGACCACTGATTACGAGTCGATGTGGCTCGCGATCGAGGACATCTTCGCCCATGGATCGCCTACGCCCTATCCCTTGGAGGAGGCGGCTGAGGATATCGTGACCTGCGAGGCGATCGGGAGATCGATCAAGTCGGAGCGGGAAGCGCGTCTTTCGGAATGAAACGCCGCGGGTCGGCGTCTTCCTCGATCGGGGCTTGACGGATGGGCAATATGATGATATTGATAATCATTATCTGTAAGCCATAAACGAGGCCGGAGGGGGAAGATGGTCGGCGAGGCGAAGCGGGTTCTCGAGGAGTACCTCCGCGAGCATGGTCAGAAGCTGACCGGTCCCCGCGAGACCGTGCTCGACGCCTTCCTGCAGATCGAGCGCCATGTCACCGCCGACGAGCTCTTCTCGGCCGCGCGCCGGATCGACCCGACGATCGGCCAGGCGACGGTATTCCGCACGATCAAGCTCCTCGCCGAGGCGGGGCTCGCCCGAGAGGCCTGCCCGGACGAGGGCGCCCGGCGCTACGAGCACGCCTTCCGGCACGCGCATCATGATCATCTCATCTGCCTGGGCTGCGGGGCGGTGGTGGAGTTCAGGAACCCGGCTATCGAGAAGGCGCAAAAGGCGATCTATCAGGCTTACGGCTACACGCCGAGCGGGCACAGGCTCGAGCTCCAGGGCTATTGTCCCGCGTGCGCGCGGGAACGGGGCGTCTAAGCGCGAGAGTCGGCGGCGGCGATAATTAGGCTTTGGTTTCGTTAGTTACTGATAATGGTTATCATTATCAGATCAGTCGATAAGGAGACGGGTCATGGTGGTTTCCGACGCGCCCACCGGGGCGAGTTTTCGCGTAATTCGGGTCAAGACCGGGAAAGAAGTTGGGAAGAGGCTCGCCGACATGGGCTTCACCGAGGGGGCGGAAGGCGAGGTCGTGCGGACGGGATTCCTGCGCGACCCGCTGCAGGTCAAGATCCGCGGCTACGATATCCTCATCCGCCGCAGCGAGGCTGAAGATATCGAGATACGACCCGTCGGCGATTGGGAGCGACGGTAGCGGCATGCCGAGCGATACCGGCGACACGATCATCCGCGTCGCGCTCGCAGGCAATCCGAACGCCGGCAAGACGAGCATCTTCAACGCGATCACGGGAGCGCACCGCCAGGTCGGGAACTATCCGGGCGTGACGGTCGAGAAGCTCGAAGGCTCGCGCTTCCGCAAGGGCAGGGAGTACCGTTTCATCGACCTGCCCGGAATTTACAGTCTCACCGCCTACTCCATCGACGAGGTCGTCGCCCGGGATTTCATCCTCGACGAGAAGCCGGACCTCATCGTCGACGTCCTCGACTCGACCAACCTCGAGCGCAACCTCTTCCTCTGTCTTCAGTTCCAGGAACTGGGGATCCCGGTGGTCGGCGCCCTCAACATGAGCGACGAGGCCGCGGCCAAGGGCATCAGGATCGACGACAGGGAGCTGTCGGCGGTGCTCGGCATACGGATGGTCAGGACGATAGGCTCCAAAGGGGGAGGCGTCGACGATCTGCTCGACGCCATAGATTCCGCATCCGCCCGCGGCGCGGCCGCCTCCGGAACCGACGTGCGCTTCCTCCGCTATGGCGACGAGGTCGAGTCGCGGGTCGGCCCCCTGGAGGACGCGATCGCCGCCGATCCATCCTTCGCCGCTCGCTTTCCCGCGCGCTGGCTCGCGGTCAAGCTCCTCGAGAAGGACTCGAACGCCTACCTCCGTCTCCAGTCCCATGCGGACGCCGTCGCGATTGCGGCGCTGGCGAAGGAATCGGTCGCCTGGCTCGAAAAGCACTATGCGAAGGATGTCGAGATCGTCATCTCCGAGCAGCGCTACGGCTACATCCGCGGCGCGGTGAAGGAGACCGTTAGCCTGGTCAGGAAAGCCGACTTCTCTCCCACCGAGTCGATCGACAAGGTCATCATGAACCGCTTTCTCGCCCTGCCGATCTTCATCCTGGTGCTCTGGGGCGTCTTCAAGCTGACTTTCGCCCTGGGAGCCTACCCCCAAGCCTGGCTCGAGTCCCTCTTCGGGTGGTTGGGCGGAGCCGTCACCTCGGTAGTTCCCGAGGGCGTCCTGCGCTCCCTCGTGGTCAGGGGCATCATAGGCGGCGTGGGCAGCGTGTTTTCCTTCGTGCCTCTGATCATCGTCCTGTTCTTCCTTCTCTCCCTCCTCGAGGACCTGGGCTACATGTCGCGCGCGGCCTTCGCGACGGACAAGTTCCTCCACGCCTTCGGCCTCCACGGACAGTCGGTGTTCCCGATGATCCTCGGCTTCGGCTGCTCCGTGCCGGCCATCATGGCCGCGCGCACACTCAAAAGCCGCCGCGACCGCATCGTCACCGTCCTCGTAATACCCTTCATGAGCTGCGGCGCCAAGCTGCCCGTGTACGTCCTCCTCGCGGGCGTCTTCTTCCCGAAGAATGGCGCCGACATGGTCATGCTCGTATACGCGATCGGAGCCCTTGTCTCACTCGTGGCGGCATTCGCGCTGAAGAGGACGATCCTGCGCGGCGACCCCACGCCCTTCGTCATGGAACTGCCGCCCTACCGCGCGCCCACGCTTCGCGGTCTCTCCTGGCACGTGTGGGAGAAGACCTGGCAATACGTGAAGAAGGCGGGCACCGTCATATTGGCCGCGTCCATCCTCATCTGGGCGATCACGACCCTGCCGGCTTACGCTATGCCACAGAGCCGGATCGAGTCGTTGACGGCTTCATATAAGGCCGGGCATCCGGGGGCGAAGGAGGAGGGCGTCTCCGCCTACCTCTATGCGGCCAAGGCCGAGGCATCTCTGGAGCACAGCGCCGCGGGAGGCATCGGCAGGGCGATCCAGCCCGTCTTCGCGCCTCTCGGCTTCGATTGGAAGCTGTCCGTCGCGGTCGTCACCGGCTTCGCCGCGAAGGAGGTCATCGTGTCGACGATGGGCATTCTCTATCTGGTCGGCACCGAGGAGGACGAGCGGAGCCGAAGTCTCCGCGACGCCCTGAGGGAGGATCCCCGCATCGACCCGCTCATCGCCTTCGTGTTCATGCTCTTCGTGCTCGTGATACCGCCCTGCATCGCGGCCCTCTCGGCGATCAAGGCCGAGCTCGGCTGGGGCTGGCTGGGCTTCGCCTTCGTCTTCATGCTGGCCCTCGGCTGGTGTCTCGGCGCGGCCGTGAATCAAGTCGGCCTTCTCGCCGGAGCGGGAGCCGCGATATGAGCGGCTAGGATGGACCGCGCGGATCATCGCACGCGAGCCTTCCCCAAGTTCCCCGCGCCACGCTTTCGAAAGCCCGCACCAACAGCGAATACGCGAACAGCTCGCGGCAATCGGCGCAGGTCGCCAGGTGAGTCCGCAAAGCGCGATCTTTGTCGCCAATCCGTCCGGCGTCGAACAAGCAGGCGAGCGCCCGCTCGCATTCCCCGCATTTCATCAATGCGCTTCCATGGAATCGGGCAATCCGAAACGCGCGAACAGCGCCGGATTCATGAAGGTGGTGATATCGGAGACCAGCTCGCCTTCGAGACCGACGACCTGGATCGCGAAGCCATGAAACCTATGGTCCGAATCGTCGAGCCGATACCAGCCGAAGGCGGCCCGGCCGTTGGCCCTCGTCGGCCTGAGGCGGTACCGGGATTGCGCGGGGCCGGCCAGGATTTCCATCCGGATGAAATCGCGGATCGCGATTTTGCCCCGATACCAGGACGGGTATGGCGGCATGGCGAAAGTCGCATCGTCCTTGAGCAAGGCGACGAGGGCGTCGATGTCCGCGTTCTCCCACGCCCGTACGTAGCGATCGAGCAGGGATCGCGTCCTCTCGTCCGTCGGCTCGGGCGACATCGAAACGAGGTCGCCCGAGCGATACGATTTCGC
>CAZBGA010000064.1:0-22180 GCA_964491385.1 uncultured Treponemataceae bacterium
TCTACGGCGAGCTGACCGCCCTCGTGGTCAATTGCGGCGTCGTGGTCGGCGGCACCTCCTTCGCGGGCGGGATAGGGGGCATCCCCCAATCGGCCTTGGGGTTATTGGTATTCGGCATGCTGGACAACGCCATGAACATGCTGAATATCACCTCTTATTATCAAGTCATGCTCAAGGGCGCGGTCATCGTGGGTATCATCTGGATGGATTGCTTCGCCAATAAGCGCAGACGGGAGTTTGTTTGATAGCAGGCGTGTAGGCAGCTTCGTCATAAGATCATACATACTCCCCTCACGCAGGCCAACGCCCGAAGCCGGCGGGGGGAAGGAGGACATACATGGAAGCCGCGACAATAGAGCGCATCCGAAGCCTCGGGAGCAGCCAGCGGATCATGACTCTCAAGCAGCGCATGACCGAGGAGCCGCGCTATCTATCGGTGGAACAGGCACGGATCGTCACGGATTACTATCGCCGCAATCCCGACAAGCCTCGCAACATCCAGAGGGCGGAAGTCCTGGCCGAGACCATGCGCTCCATCCGTATCCGGATCGATCCGCTCGAGCTGGTGATCGGCAACCGGACCGCCGGCGTCAGGGCCGGGGTGGTGACTCCCGAAGCCGGCATCTCCTGGCTCGATGCCGAAATCGAGGACCTGTCCAACCGTCCGCAGGACAAGTTCAATGTCCGAGCCCAGGATATCGTGACCTTCCGTCGCGACATCCTGCCGTTCTGGCAAGGCAAGTCGCTCGAGGACAGGGTGAAGGAGCTGATCGGCGAGGAGATCGGCGCCATCGGCAAGGTCGCCAAGATCAACCAGACCGACCATGCCCAAGGCCATATCTGCCCCGATGTCCGCAGATGGCTGGCCCTCGGGCCAAAGGGCATCCGGGACGACATCCTCTCGCGCATGCCGGGCGCATCGCCTGCCGCCGTCAGTTTTTACCAGGGCGTGGCAATAGTACTCGAGGCTTCCCTGGACTTCATGCGCCGCTACGCCGCCTTGGCCGAGGAGATGGCCGGACGGACGGAATCGGCCGACGAGGTGGACAATCTGCGGGATATCGCCGCCCGATGCGCAAGGCTCGCGGCCGAACCGCCTAGTGGCTTCCATGACGCGGTCCAGTCCCTCTGGTTCCTCTTCGTCCTCCTGCACTTGGAATCAAACGCATCCTCGTTCTCGCCGGGCAGGGCCGATCAGTACCTGCTTCCGTACTACCGGCAGGACCTCTCCGCCGGCAGGCTCGACGAGAACGGGGCCCTGGAGATCATCGAGGCGCTCTGGCTGAAGTTCAACCAGATAGTCTACCTGCGCAACTCCGGCAGCGCAAAATATTTCGCCGGCTTCCCCATCGGCTTCAACGTCGCCTGCGGCGGCCTGACTCAGGACGGAAGGGACGCCTCGAACGAGCTCTCCTATCTCTTCCTCAAGGCCCAGGCCGAGCTCGGCCTCCCTCAGCCGAACCTGTCGGCGCGCTTGTCCGAAAAGTCCTCGGAGGAGTTCGTCAGGGAATGCAGCCGGGTCATCGGCCTCGGCTCAGGCATGCCTCAGATCTTCAACGACGAAAGTATCATCCCGGCGCTCGAGGCGAGGGGCATATCCCACGACGACGCCCAGGACTACGCCATCGTCGGCTGCGTGGAGCTGAGCACCCACGGCAACAACCTCGGCTGGAGCGATGCCGCCATGTTCAACATGGTCAAAGCCCTGGAACTCACGCTCAACAACGGGGTATGCCTCTTGAGCGGCAAGCGCATGGGACTCGATCTCGGCTGCTTCTCCGACTACCGGAGCTACGAGGAGCTGGAGAACGCCTTCCGGCGCCAGATGGACCATTTCGTCGATCGGATGATCGCGGCCTGCGATACTGTGGATAGACTCCATGCCGAGCTCCTGCCTTCCCCCCTCCTGTCCTCGGTCATCGACGGCTGCGCCGAGAAGGGCCTGGATGTCACCGCCGGCGGCGCCCACTACAACCTGTCGGGCATCCAGGCCATACAGGCGGCGAACGTGGCGGACTGCCTGGCCGTCGCGAAGAAATGCGTCTACGAGGACCGGAGCCTGGCGCCCGAGGAGCTGCTAGCCGCCCTCAAGGCCGACTTCGAGGGGGCCGAGCCCTTGCGCCAGCGGCTCATCAACAAGGTCCCCAAATACGGCAACGATATCGAGTGGGTCGACGCCATCGCGGCGAAATGGGTGGACTATTTCGCCGGGAAGATGGCCGCCTATACGAACGCCCGCGGCGGCATCTATCACGCGGGGCTCTATACGGTCTCGGCCCACATCCCCATGGGGCAGAACGTGGGCGCCTCCCTGGACGGACGAAAGGCCAAGGATCCCCTGGCCGACGGCGGCATGTCGGCGATGTACGGGCGGGACCGCAACGGCCCGACCGCCCTGCTCCGCTCGGTTTCCCGGATCGACGCCGAGCACGGCAGCAACGGCACTTTGCTGAACATGAAGTTCCTTCCGGAATTCTTCCATAGCGAGGAAGGCATCGCCAAATTCGCGAGCTTCCTGCGGACCTTCGTCCGGCTCCGGATCAACCACGTTCAGTTCAACGTGCTGCGCAAGGAGGACCTCCTGGCCGCCAAGGCCGATCCCGAGGCCTGGCGCGGCCTCACGGTGCGGGTAGCGGGCTACACGGCATACTTCCTCGAGCTGGCCGACGACCTTCAGGACGAGATCATCGCCAGAACGAGCTACGGGGACACGTGATGGACGGGAACATAATAGACATCAAGCGCTTTACCATTCACGACGGCCAGGGCATCCGCTCGACGGTCTTCCTGAAAGGCTGCGGCCTGCGCTGCGCCTGGTGTCACAATCCGGAGGGCATCGAGAATGGCATAGGCCTGTGGTACTTGGGCCGCCCGTGCATACATTGCCGAGCCTGCGTCGGCTCTTGTCCGGTGGATGCCTTGTCGACCCACGAAGGCGACGATCCCTTCATCTGGATCAACCGTCAACGCTGTACGAAATGCGGAGCCTGCGTCGAGGCCTGCCCGACGACTGCGCTATCCTTCGACGGCCGACGCCTGTCCAGCGAGGCGGTAGTGGAGACTCTGCTTCGCGATCGGGAATTCTACTTGCAGTCGGGCGGGGGCATCACCATCTCGGGGGGAGATCCCTTGATCCAGCACGACTTCGCCCTGGAGATCATGAGGGCCTGCAAAGCGGCGGGCCTGCACACTGCCATAGAGACCTGCCTCCAGGGGCCCTGGGACATCGTCGAGGCCTTCATTCCGGTGACCGATCTCTTCATCGTCGACTTGAAGCTGGCCGACTCCCGGCTCCACGAGGAGTACACCGGCCATGGCAACGCCCTCATCAAGGAGAATTACCGGCGGCTGGCCGGCCAGCAAGGGGCCTCCGGCCAGCAAGGGGCCTCCGGCCTCGGACCGGACATGCTGACCAGGATCCCCCTGATCCCCCGAGTGACGGCCCGGCGGGACAACATTCGAGCCATCGCCGCCTTCATCCGCGACTGCAATCCCGGCGGAAGGGTCGAACTCATCAACTTCAATCCCTTGGCCGAGAACAAGTACCGGCTCATGGACCGCGATCGCGAGTTTTTCCGGCGTATGGCCCCCCTGGGTTCCGAGGAGCTGGCTGAGCTTCAAGCCCTGCTCGAAGCCGAAGGCCTCGCGGCGATTCGCGAACACCGAACATGAGGGCACGGATTGCCGAGAAGGAGAGCTCCATGCTTCAGCGGATGCTCGCGGATGCCGCCGCCGGCGAGCCGGTCTACATCAGCCGAGTCCATGAGTGCTTCGCCGAACTGCCGCCGGGACGGAGCGATCGGCTCGTCCTGGTCATCGACCTCCTCGATTCCGACGGCAGGAAGGCCTGGGATCTCAGGATACCTCGGCTCGACGGCGGCTCCCCCCGGGGAAAGAGCTTCGTACGGGAATACGTCTATGCCGAAACCTACAACATCCTGTCGAGCATAGGCGCGCGTTCCATGACTGTCTTCGCCGACCCCGCCTCCCGCGAGGCTTTCGGGCTGGCCGGGAGTCTGAACGAGGCTTTCTGCGTGGACGAGCCTCGCGGTCGGCGGATCGGCTACGGCCGGGCGATCAATGTGCTCGATCGGATGATGGCCGCGATCCGACCCGGCGAGCCGCCCTTTCGCTTTACCGTCGATCACCTGTGCCGGCTGCCGGCCATCGCGCCGTCGCCTACGGCGACGATGTCCCGTCCGGAGGGCGACAGCCTCTCTGCCTTCAGGCGCTGCGCCGCCGGCCTCGAGGGCAAGGCCTTCTGTGGCATCGACGTAGGGGGGACCGACATCAAGGCAGTCCTGGTGGACGATGGCCGCGTCGTCGATTACAAGGAATACGACTGGTTCCCGGCAAGCTTCATACGGTCCCGCCAACTGGTCGACCCCATCTGCCTGATCGCCCGGCTGCTTCTGGCCCGATTGTGGCTAAGTCGTGCGGCCGTGACGGACGAGCGGCGAATGGAACTGCTCGGTCGGATCGCGGTGGCCATGGACAAGAAGGCGAGCGATACCGTGATGACGCGGGTGCTGACCGACCTCGAGGCCGAAGGCTTCGACGAGGAGCTCCGCTTCGACGGAATCGGGCTCTGCTTCCCCGATGTCGTGGTCAGGAACAAGATCGTCGGCGGCGAAGTGTACAAGACGCGGGGGATTCGCAATAACGCGGCTATCGACTATGAGTCCGATTTCTCCGAGCTCACCGATCTCGACTTGAGGCTGAAGGCCTGGGTGCGGCCCCAGGGCAGGGTGCGGATCATAAACGACGGTCCGATGGCTTCGTTCACTGCGGCGGTCGAGATCGCCGCTTCGCCCGAGGCCGACGAAGTGGCCAATGGCGTATTCGCCCATACGCTCGGCACCGAGCTCGGCACCGGTTGGGTGACCGAGACCGGCGCCATCCCGGATATCCCCCTCGAGGTCTACAACTTCATCATCGATCTCGGCAGCTGGCCGGAGCGCGCCTATGAAAGCGACGATCTGCGGAGCCTCAACAATTTCAACTCCGGGCTGCCCGGCACCCTGCAGAAGTACTGCAGCCAGTCGGGCGTCTTCCGCCTCGCCCTGAAATACTTCCCCGCCGAGCGACCCGACCTGTTCCGCGAACTGCAGGACAAGGGCTTCATAGTGCAGCGCAAGGTCGGAGCGTCGACGGGCTGGTATGTTCCCACCGAGCCGGTCGACCAACGAAAGCCCTTCCTCGAGCACATGATGAAACTGCCCGACAGGGAGAAGGACGAGACGAACCGCAAGATCTGGCGCGAGATCGGCGAATCGGTGGCCGTGACCCTGCTGGAGACCAAGCGCATCCTCGAGCCCGGCTCGGACGAGCGTTTCCTGTTCGGCCGCCTGGTCAAGAACCGCAGCTGCTTCGATTTACTGGTGGAGGGCGGGCGGAGCATCAAGAGCGACATCTCCCTCGTCGTCGCCGGAACCGGCATGGCCAACACCTCCCTGATGAAGCAGCTCGAGCGGCATCCCGAATTCACGGTCGCCCAATTCGCCCAGGCCATCGGCGCCGTGTATTTCGCCAACAGCCATTAAGGAGGAATAAAGCATGCGAGAACAGAATTACCTGGACAATCTGGTGGGAGTCTTCGGACACCCGGCGGCCGAGAACCCCGGCGTGATCATCCAGGAGGCCGCTTTCCGCGATCTGGGACTCGAGCGCTGGCATTTCCTGACCATCGACGTCGATCCCGGCAAGCTCGGCGACGCCATCCTCGGCCTGAAGGCCATGAAGTTCCGGGGAATCAACTGCACTCTCCCGCACAAGATCGAGGCGCTGAAATACATCGACAAGCTGGCGCCCAGCGCCAAATTGATCGGCGCGGTCAACACCATCATCAACGACAACGGGATCCTGACAGGCGAGAATACGGACGGCCAGGGCTTCATGATCGCTCTGGAAAGCGCCGGAGTAGTCGCCAAGGGCAAGAATGTCGTGGTGCTCGGCGCAGGCGGAGCCGCCCGAGCCATCTGCGTCGAGCTGGCCCTGGCCGGTGCCCACCGCCTGACCATCGTCAACATTCCCAAGGACATGGCCCTGGGCGAGGGGCTTGTAAGGATCCTCGAGAAAAACACCGAAGTGGCGGTCGACTATGTGCCATGGGTCGACAAATTCAAGATTCCCGCCGGCACCGAAATTCTGGTCAATGCCACCTCCATCGGTCTGTACCCGAATGTCGGCGACAAGCCCAATATCGACTACGACACCATCGCCAAAGGCACGTATGTCCAGGACGTCATCCCGAATCCGGCCTATACCCCCTTCCTGCAGGAGGCCGAAAAGCGAGGGCTGCGCTGGCAGAGCGGCATGCAGATGCTGGTCAACCAGGCGGCGCTCAATATCACCATGTGGACCGGATTGAAGCCGAACAAAGACGTGATGATAAAGGCCCTCGAAAAGGCATTGTCATGACGCATAGCCAAGCCTTGTTCGCCGGCCCACCAGGCTTCGCTTTCGGCGATTGATTGTAGTCGGTCGACATGTATAATATCCTTTGCGTCCCCAATCTTTGGGCTATCGTACTCGGAGGTGGGTTATGGAAGCCCGTAGAGGCCTTCGCCGCGAGCGCGTGGGCGCGGCAGCCGTGTTCGAGGCATGAGCAATACCGAGCGGAAGGACAAGCCCCGCGCCCGCGGGAAATTCGGCAACCGTGAAATCATCATCGCGGTTCGAGACGCGGTGCTCAAGGCAGGGAGCTGTCGCGTCGCGGATCTCGCCAGAGAGCTCGGTGTCTCTGAAGTGTCGATTCGAAAAAGCCTCGACGAGCTCGAGCGCCAGGGCATAGTGCGTCGATTCCATGGCGAAGCGCGCATTTATAATGGCGATGATATCCCTTTCCGGATGCACGTCCGTTATGTCGAGAAGCAGGCGATCGCGAGCAGGGCGGCGACCTTGGTAGAACCGGGAGACACGATAATCCTGGAGGCGGGGTCGGCTATCGCGATGTTCGCCGAGCGGATCAAGGACCTGCGAGGGTTGACGGTAATAACCACGAATGTCTTCATCGCGCGTCTGTTCCGCGGCTCGAAGGCGCGGGTGATAGTCATGGGCGGGCTCTACCAGGAGGAAAGCGAGAGCCTCGTGGGACCGGCGGTCTGCGAGTCGATACGGTCGGTCGGCTTTTCGAAGTCCTTCATCGGCGTCTCGGGATTCACGATCGCCGGCGGCTTCATGCTGAACGATATCGCGCGGGCTGAAGTGACCCGCTCGATTCTGGGGCGCGGGGCCGACTGCAGCGCGAAAGCCTGGATCCTCACCGACTCTTCGAAGTTCGGCGTCTCGCACGCCGCCCTGATCTGTTCCGACCTCTCCCAAATCTCCGGAGTGGTGACGGACCAGGGCATTCCCGAGGAGTACAGACGCTATTTCGAGACCGCAGGGCTCGAAATTTTAACTTGAGCTATTTGCCGCTACCGTCATTTCTTCCCGCGACGGAGCCTGGCTCTTCTCGGCCTTACTTCCCCTCCAGCTTGGTAACGTCGGCCTCCAGGAAGGACTTTAGGCCCTCCTCCAGCTCGGCCTGGCTGTCGGCGGCGGTCACCCTGGCCCCATGGTCGTGGAATCTCTCGAACTGCGGGGAGGTCACGTCGAAGCCCACGAAGCTCACCAGCTGGGTGGACGTAGTGATCGGGAAGTCGTGCGTGGATGCGCTGTTGCGATCGGCGTAGATCGCATCCATGACCTCCAGCGGGTCCGGATCGACGTTGTTCTCGCCGTCGGTAATGATAATCAGGCTGTTGAAGATCGTCCCCGATTGGGCCAGGGCCTGGGCTCCGGCTTCGAGGGCGGCGCCTATGGCCGTGCCTCCCTCGGGCCGGAAGTTCTCGGGGCTCTCGGCTGCCTTGAGTCTGGCTACGCCGGCCGGAGTGAGATCCGTCATCGGCAGCACCGTCTCGACGCGGTCGCTGAATTTGAGGAGGGTCACTTGCACCTTGAGGTCCTTCCGGCGCCGCGCGAGCCCCTCCAGGTAGTCCGTGATAGTCGCGATGGCCTTGGACGCCTGCAGGTACTTCTGCTCGCCTCCCGACCGCGGCGGATCGGCCATCGACCCCGAGACGTCGAGTATCAGGGCAACCGAGATGCCGAGATCGTCCACGGAGTTCATGCCCGGCTTGAAGTCGTCCCCGAACTGGAGGACATAGCCGGCCGTCCCCTTGAATATGCCCATTTTCGGCGGAGGACCGCCCGGCATGCAGGACGCCGCGGCGAGGAGGGCGATCGCCGCGACCGAAAGGATCGGTAGCCTCGTCACGCGGGGCGTCATTCGAAGGAGATGAACTTGACTTCGACGCGGCGGTTCTTGGAGGAATCCTTCTCGTCGATGGGATTGTCCCAACCTTTGCCTTCCGTGACGATCCTGGTCGGATCGATATGGAACCGATCGACGAGCACGGACTTCACGAACTCGGCCCGCTTCTTGGATATCAGCTTAGCCTGGGCGCTCGCCTCGATGAAGGCCTGGTTGCCCTGGGCCTTGAAGTCGGCGACCTTGGCCGTATCCAGGTATCCGACGAGCTGCACCACGGTGGTGGCTAGGAACTTCGTCTGCTCGGCCACCTGCCCCAGGAGGGCCATGTTCTGCCTGATGTCCTTCGAATCGGACTTGGTGTCGAAGTCCAGCTTCTGGGCCTCGAAGTAGAGCTGGACGTTGTTGGTCAGTACTACCCTCTGATTCTCGAGGTCGCCGATGTCGAAGGCTGCCTTCTTATTGAAGGAATCCGCCATGGCGTTCCTCTGATCGGCGAAGGCGCCCTTCTTGTCTATCGCCGAGAGGACCTTCGGGGCGAGCACGCGCTCGGTGTCGTAGCTCGCGTCGGCGGCGAGAGCCCCCAGCTGCTTGTAGTATTCCTGGGAGAGAAGGAAGATCTTGTACGCCCCGATGGAGTTGGCCTCGTCGAAGAACATCTTGTTCTCGGGGAAATTCGCGACGTGCACGTCGTCCAGCATGGACTTGGCTTCGCCGGCGGAGCCCAGTTTGTAGAATGCCGCCATGTCGCTATAGGTCGCGCTTCCTATCGACGCGGAGGCTTCCATCATGGATTCCGCGAAGGCCTGCATCATCGCGGGCTTGTCCTGAAGAAGGTCGCTCCTGACTATATAGACATCGGCGATCAGCTGGTTGGCGTCCTTGGAGGAGATGAGGAGCCTCGTGTCCGGAACGTAGCTCGGCGACTTGGAATCGACGACGTCGTTGATGAAGGGCGCCCACGAGACCCATGCGGCGATCCGACCGTCGTTCTTGAACAGCTTGAGGGCTTTGTCCCCGTCGTCCACCCAGACGACCTTCACGTCCTTTCCCGTAAGCCCGTTCTGAGCCAAGTACCACAGGAGGAAGAAGCCGTAGGGCGTATTGCTCGAGGTGAGGACGATCTTGTCCTTGAGGTCCTTGGGATTCTTTATCGAGTTCCTCACGAGGATGCCGTCGCCGCCAGTCGACCAGTCGAACAGCCCCAGGACCTTGGGAAGGACCCGCTTGTCCGCGCGGAAGGCGTCGTAAAGGACAGGCAGGCTGTCCATGGAAGCCCAGATGATCGGCCATCTGCCGGCCGCGTAGCCCTTGAGCTGGACCGTGGCGTCCTCCTCGCGGACCAACTCCACGGCGAATTTGCCTTTCTTATAGAAGAGGGAGTCTTTGCTGGGCTTGAGTCCGCCATTCGCGGCGAAGAGGGCCGCGTATCCGCCCCAGGTGTCGAGGGGAATCTGGAGCAGGGGAACCGGACCGTCGCCGAGATCCACCGTGGAGAGCTGATAGCCCCCTATCGCGGGAATCGCGAGGGGCTCCACCTTTGCGAAGGGCAATTCGCCTGAGCTCGCCGAGCCTTCTGAGGCTCCCTTCCCGGAAAGGAAGAACTTATAGCCGACCCCCGCTCCGACGACGATTACGAGAATGAGAATTCCGATCCCGGCCCGTTTCATCCGCGTCTCCCGGGTCAGCCGCGAGCCGCGGTCAGCTTCGCCTTCAGGTCGGATTCGATCTCGGCGAGATCCTTCTCCGCCTGAGCCCTCTTTTCCCTGCCCTCCGCCTGGATCCTGAGCGTCTCCTCGAGGGTGGAGATGAGATCGTCGTTGGTCTTCCTGAGCGTCTCTATTTCCACGATGCCCCGCTCGCTCTCTTTGGCGACCTCGATGCTTCCGGTCTTGAGGAGTTCTGAATTCCTCGTCAGCAGGTCGTTCGTGGCGTCGGTGACGGCCTTCTGGACTCCCAGAGCCTTCTTCTGGCGGAAGAGGCTGATGGCGATGACTATCTGGCTCTTCCAAAGGGGGATGGTCGTCATGATGGAGCTCTGGATCTTCTCCACCAGGGTCTGGTCGTTGTTCTGAATGAGCCGGACCTGAGGCGCGGTCTGGATGGCGATCACCCGCGAGAGCTTGAGGTCGTAGAGCTTCTTTTCCAGCCTCGTGAGGAAGGCGCCGAAATCGTTGAGCTTCTGGGCGTCCATGGGATCCCCGGAGGACTTCGCCTTCGCCTGAAGCTCGGGCAGCGCGGAGGAACGCAGCTCGTCCAGCTTGATCTGCCCGGCGGCCAGGAAGAGGTCGAGCTCGTGGAGGTAGTCGACGTTCTTCTGGTACAGCTGGTCGAGCATGGTGATGTCCTTGAGCAAGGTCATCTTGGAGTCGTTGAGGTCGTCGACGATCTTGTCGATCTGGGTCTCGAGCTTGGAGTAGCGGGCCATGAAGCGCTCGGCCGCGTTGACGAGGTTCGCGAAGAGCCCCTTGTGCTCGGAGGCGAGGCTGCCGACGTCGACTTCCTTGATCTTGAAGACCAGATCGGACAGGGCGGCGCCGACTTCCCCAGCGTCTTTCGTGCGGATCTGGTCGAGCATAGTGTCGGCGAAGCCGGATATCTTGCTCTGGGCACTGATGCCGTATTGGACAATCGACTGCGAGTCCTCTACGGAAATCCCCTTCGCCATCTCCCTGGCCTTGGCCAGGTCCGCGGGCACGAGGGCCGTGACGTCCACGACGGCCGCGGCCTTCGTCTCTGCTGTATCGCCCACGTTCAACTCCTTCCCGAGCCTGGCTCGGATCCGCAAGCTATTCCTTCCCCAAGCCTTCCATCTTGATGGTCTGCTCGAGGGTCGCCAGTTCGGCGTCGAGGTCCATGGCGTCGTCCGACAGAAGCCTGGCGAGCTGCTTCTCGAATGCGTCCCGGATGGTTTGAAGCATCGACTCGACTTTCGCCAGGGCCTTTTGGATTTCCTCGTCCTCGACGTTCTGGGCGCCGAGCTCCACGTACTTGTTGAGGATGTTAATGGTGGAGTCGAGGTAGTAGGTGAGGAACTGGTGCGCCTGCTTCAATCTGGCGGGATCGCGCTCGATCTTCGCGAGGATCTTCCCGATGATGCCCTCTATGTCCTTGATCTGGGAAATCATGGAGCTTTTCCGGATCCGCTTCTCGAGCCCCTGTATCACCGCGAGCTTTCGGCCTCCCTCTTGCAAGGCCGTCTTCAGGGTCGACTCGCTCGCTACGATCTCGGGCCTCTTCACCTTGAACAGGAAGAAGAAGCCGATGACGTAGGCGACGGCCGCGACTAGAAGAGATGGGATCAGCCCCGCGTCTATGGCAAGGAGGAAGACGAGGAACATCGCCGCCGCGAGAATCCCGGAAAGCAGACCATCCTTCGCTTTTTCGTCCGACATGCGGAGATTATGCCCTTGAGCGGCCCGCCAGGGCAATAGTCCTTGTCCCCATCCGGATATACCGTACAGGTATGGGATGCTTCGGCGAAGATATTCGACGGCGCGGCTCGAGCCTCATTATAATTTTCTCATTCTCGGGGTGGCTCGAGCCGACGGATGCGCCGAGGGGATAGGAGGGGGAGATGGCATTGATAGTAACCGGGAAAGACCTTACGAATACTATCGATATTCTCCATCGAATCACCAGGGCGATGGAAAACGGCAGGATACCCGATTGGGAGAAGATAGGGACGAACTATTTCCGGAATACCAAGGCAGAATTGAGGAATCAGGCTTGCTTCCGCCCGACGATAAAGGAAGACCGGCTGTATTTCGGCCTCGTCAATCCCGATCATCCGCCCTTCTCGGTAACTCGCGCGACCTATGAAAAATACCATTCCATGTTCTATGGCATATTGGTCCATCTGTCGTGGCAGCTCTACTTTACGGTCGAGCAGACCCCCGACGGCCTCAAGGACGTCGACGCGGATATCGCGGACTAGATCCGAGAGGCTCGGTCGGCGGCGCGACTACTTGGTATAGTTCGGATATTCCTTCCCTTCTTCCCAAGCCCCGGCGCGGGTCTCTCCGGTGATGCTGGGAATGACGAGGACTTCTCCGGGAAGGATGATATCGGCATTCTCGGGATGCTTCAGGGTCGCTTTATTGGCTCGATAGATAAGCGGCCACCGGGCCCGATCCCCGTAGACGAAAGGATAGCCCGCGATCTTGGATAGGCAATCCCGGTCGTCCGGGATCAAGCGGACCGTATAGCTGGCGGGAAGAGGAAGCGCCTCGGCCGTCGCCTGGGCGGGCATGCCCCCGATGAGGGCGAGCTCGGCCTTGGCCTGCCGAGCGAGATCGGTCGCCGTATCGTAATCGCCGGTATCATAGGCCGACTTGGCCTGCGAGCGCAGCTCCACGGCCTTCGCGTAATGGGGGTTCGAGGATGCTCCGGCCGTTTCGGCGAATGCGAAGTGCGCCAGCAGAGAAGCGGCGATCACGAAAAGAAGGGCTTTTGCGCGCATTGTATCAATCCTCCTGAGTCTGGCGAGTCCGGGTCGTGACCGCTTCTGTCGTAGCTAGAGCCGAATCGAACGAATCGAGCTCGTTTTTGGCCGTATCCATCTCGGCCTTGGCGTGCGTATAGGCGGCCGCGAAGGCGGCGGCCGCCCTGTCGTACTCCGCCGAGGAGGATTCGTAGTTCTTGGCGCCGTCGTCCGACTGGGCCTTCGCGTAGAGCGCCAGGGCCGCCTCGTACTCGTCCTTCACGGCGACGTCGGCCTTGATACCCGCCGCCCGGTCCCGCTCCGTCTCCGAAGCCTTTTCCCTGTCCGCCGCGAAATATCCGTAGGCCGTATCCTTGACGACGCCGTATCGCGGGATCGCCTCGTCCACCGCATCGCCGGAAGCATGGGCGTCCCGCTGGAACAGGCTTTCGGACGATGCGTACTTGCTCTCGGCCAGGCTCCAGTTCGAGGGATCCCACTTCGCCAAATCGCGCGAAACGAGGAGCTGGCGCGCGTTCGCGGCATCGCACAGCTTGCGGAGGACTTCGAACTCGACGGCGGATGCGCGATAACCCGCGAGGGCCGCTTCGTAGTCGCCGGACGACTCGGAGGCCGCGGGCCTCGAGAAGTCCGCATCCGCGTAAGCCGAAAGCTCCGGGAAGAGCTCGTTCGCCTTCTTCTGCATCGCCGTATCGCGAAGACCGGACGCGCGCTGCTTCTCGGAAGCGACCAGCATGGGCAGGCCGCGCTGGATAATGTCGCGGAATTTGGCGATCGCGTCGGTGAAGGACGATCCGGAAGCGGCATTGTCCACGTCATAGGCCGATATACCGGCGGCGTAGACCGACTCGGCCGTCGCGTAGTCGCCCGGAAGCACGTCCTTCAGCCCGAGATCGAAGGCTTTTTTACGGAGATCGGTCGCTTGGGACCTCAGGTCGTCGGGCGCCGCCGCGGTCGGCTTGGCGGGAGCCTGGGCGGCGGCAGTCGGAGCGGCCGTCCCGGCGGGAGAGGCCGCGACGGCCGCAGGCTTGGGTGGTGTCGCGCAGGCGACGAGAAACGCGATGGTCATGCCAGTGATGCAGGACCAGAGATATGCTCTTTTCGCCGTCATTGACGCTCCCCGGGGGACCCGTCTTACAGATAAGGGGAATATAGGGGCAATATCGCGCCTGGGGCCAATACCAATTTCCCCCATATTCATACCTTCAAGGTATATCGATATTCGCCACGCATACTGAAAAGGTATATCCGCATGGCTTTTTAGTATTGGACCCTCGGCCGCCGAAGTCGTAGCCTATCCTAGATAGTCTCCTCCGGAACGACAAGTTAAAAACAGGGATGCGGGAATTGCTCCGATCGCTTTTCGCATCCGCCGGCGAGGGACGGCCGCTCTCTCCGTTCCTCGCCGGTTTATTTCGAATGCGGTTTGGACATGAGATCCCCCTTCGAATGGATTTAAAACCTACCGGACCCTACGGGGGCTGAATCTCGGCCCGAAGGCCGGTCGCCGCCGGAAGAATAGGCGAGGTGAGTCCGATCCTATAAAATAGGGCAGGCTGGAATCGAAGAACGCGGGAATCGGCCGCGGTCGAGGGGAGCAAGGAATGGCAAGGTCAGGCGCATCCGTCCGGCGATACGATTTTCCCTTGGAGAATTTCATCTCGACCGAGAAATTCGAGAAGATGAAGGCCTTCGCCGCCGGCAAAGAGACGCCCTGCCTGATCCTGGACCTCGATGTCATCAAGGCCAAGTACGAAGAGCTCAGGGCGAACCTCCCCTTCGCGAAGATATATTACGCGGTAAAGGCGAATCCCGACGACCAGGTCCTGGCGTTGCTCCGGGATTTGGGCTCGTGCTTCGACGTCGCCAGCCGCTTCGAGCTCGACCAGATGATTCGGCTAGGGGTCTCGCCGGAGCGCATGAGCTTCGGGAATACCATAAAGAAAAAGAAGGATATCGCGTATTTCTTCGAGCGCGGAGTCCGCCTCTACACCACGGATTCCATCACGGACTTGAACATGATCTCCGACGCCGCCCCCGGGTCGAAAGTCTGCTTTCGTCTTCTCACGGACGGGCTAGGCGCCGATTGGCCCCTCTCGAAGAAATTCGGCTGCCACCCCGACCTCGCGCGCCAGCTCGTGAAGACGGCCGTCCGCTTCGGCCTCGAGCCCTACGGCATCTCGTTCCATCCCGGATCCCAGCAGCGCGACGTGGGACAATGGTCCTCGGCGCTCACGACGGTCGGGCAGCTCTTCCGGTCGATCCGCGAGGAGATCCACGTCGATCTCAAGATGGTGAACATGGGCGGAGGGTTCCCGGCGAACTACCTGGAACCGACCGATTCGATCGCGTCGTACGCGGAGAACATCAAGCGCTTCATGGACAACAGCTTCAAAGAGGGCTGGCCGGAGGAAATCATCATCGAGCCCGGTCGCTCCATGGCCGGCGACGCGGGGATCGTCGTGGCCGAGATCGTCAATATCGCCAAGAAATCGGTTCACGAGCGATATACCTGGGTCTTCCTGGACATAGGAAAGTTCGGAGGTCTGATCGAGACGCTCGATGAGGCCATCAAATACCCGATCTGCTTCGAGGGTTCTGGTGAGGCGATCGAGACGATCATAGCCGGACCGACCTGCGATTCCATGGACATCCTCTACGAGAAATGGACGTATCCGATGCCGAAGAGCGCGAAAATCGGCGACCGCGTCTACATCTTCACAGCGGGCGCATATACTCAGAGCTATTCGTCGGTCTACTTCAACGGCTTCCCTCCATTGACGTCGTATGTCCTCGATTAGCCGCTCCTCGTCCGGGATGGTCATCGTACGCGAGGAGCGCTCCGGGACCCCGAAAGCAGTCGTGACTCTCCACGACCTGCTGCGGGCCCGGGAGGCGCCGGCCGATTAGGGGAGAGTCCGGACCGGCCGCCGAGCTCACCGAGCGAGCTCCAGGACCTTGCGCACCGCCGCGCGGTCCAGCTTGACGAAGTTGCCGACGGTCCGTTTGCCCGCATCCGTGCACTTCGAGGCCATTTCGTCCAGGCGATCTTCCCCGACCATGAGACCGGCACCGACCTTCAGGTCGGCCAGCCTGGTGCCCAGGCCCATCGAATGATAGAAGGCCTCGAGGCGCCTGATTCCCTCTCGCGCCGTAGCCTCGGGGTTCCGGAAGTCCACGTCGACGTTCCACACCCGTGCCGCCCACTGCGCGAAGCGAGCGATGTCCCTGTTCAGGGTATGCTTCATCCAGGCGGGAAACACC
Organism: uncultured Treponemataceae bacterium; assembly: GCA_964491385.1. Lineage (GTDB taxonomy): Bacteria > Spirochaetota > Spirochaetia > Treponematales > Rectinemataceae > UBA1306. The sequence continues at coordinate 15,963 of CAZBGA010000064.1, forward strand.
ACCGCCAGCCCCGCGCCGTGCGCGACATCGTAGATGCCGCTGATCTCGTGCTCTATGTCGTGCGATGCCCAGTCCCCTACGCGGCCGGCGTTGAGCAGGTTGTTGTGCGCGATGGTGCCCGCCCACATGACTTCCGACCACGCATCGTAGTCCTGGGGGTTATCGAGCACGACGGGAGCCTTCAGGGCGATGGTCTTCATCGTCGCCTCGAGGAGGCGATCGGTGAATTCCACGTGCTCGACCGTCGTGAAGTACCGCTCCATGAGGTGGGCCATGATGTCGGCAGCGCCGCAGGCGATCTGGAAGCGAGGCAGGGTGAAGGTCAGCTCCGGATTCAGGATCGAGAAGCGAGGGTAAATGAGCTCCGAATTGACCGCGCGCTTGAGGAGGCCGACTTCGTTGGTAATGACCGTCCCCGTGCTCGACTCGCTGCCTGCGGCCGGAATGGTCAGGACGGTACCTACGGGCAGGGCGGCCTTCGGCTCTCCCTTTCCCAGGTAGAAGTCCCAGACGTCCCCGTCGATCACGGCTCCCATAGCGATGGCCTTGGCCGAATCGATGACGCTGCCTCCGCCGACGGCCAGCACCATGCCCAGGCCCTTCTCCTTGCAGAGACGGACGCCCTCGTGCACGAGGCTCAGGCGCGGATTCGGCTTGACGCCGCCCAGGTCGATCCACTCGACGCCCGAGGCTTTGAGCGACGCGGTCACCCGGTCGTAGAGGCCCGACGCCCTGACGCTGCCGCCGCCGTAGTGCAGGAGCACTTTCTTCGAATACGCCGCGGTCTCCGCGCCTACCCGCGCCTCCGTCCCGCGCCCGAAGACGATCTTCGTCGGATTCCTGAAATCGAAATTATCCATGATTCCTCCTTATCTAGGCTTCGTGGTCCCCCGGACCACGAGCCGCGGTTCCATGATGATCGTCCTTTCCCGAGGCTCCTCGCCGTCGATCAGGCCGAGCAGGAGCCGGGCGCTCTCTCTCCCCATCTCGAAAGCGGGCTGGGCCACCGTACTGAGGGGCGGCTCGACGAGCCCGGCGGGCTCGACGTCGTCGAAGCCCACGACCTCGACTTCCGCGGGTATGCGCAAGCCGCTGCGCTTGAGAGACCGCATCGCCCCGATCGCCATCATGTCGTTGGCCGCGAAGACGGCATCTAGAGTCGGCGACCTGCCCGAAGCGCCCAGGAAGGCGTCGACGGCCGCTTCGCCGCTCGCCACCGAATAGTCCCCGTTCGCATACGCGATCGAGGCCGGGTCGACGTCTCGGCAGAGGCAGGCGTCCTCGACTCCTCCACGTCGGAGTTTGGAGACCGAGAGATCCTCGGGCCCGTTGATGAAAAGAATTCGAAGCGCGCCGCCCCCCAGAAGGTGCTCCATCGCCAGGCGCGCTCCCTTTCGGTTATCCACGAAGACTCCCGCCCCCGAGCTCCGAGCCTCGATGATCCGGTCCAGCAGGACATAGGGGACGGAGCGCCTATCCAAGAGGTCCAGCTGGCAGTCGCAGTCCGAAAGCGTCGAGCTCAGGATCACCCCGTCGACTCGCTTCTCGAGAAGGACGCGTACGTGCTCCTTCTCCTTCCCTATATCCCGGTCGGAATCGCAGAGGAAGAGGCCGTAGCCTCTGCTGCGGAGGGCGTCCTCGATCCCGCGGATGAGGAGAGGGAAAAAAGGGTTTGCGACATCTGGGATGATCAAGCCGATCGATCGGGACTTGCCTGTAGCAAGCCCGCGGGCCACCCCGCAGGGCTCGAACTCCATTCTCTTTATGACGGCCTTCACGCGAAGCCTCGTTTCGGCTCCGACTCCCTCTTCCATCTCGTTTATTACGCGCGAGACCGTGGCTTTGGAGACTCCTGCCTCCTTCGCTATATCGGCAATCGTCGTCCTCATCGCCCCTCTGAAATCAGCGATTTACGAAACCGGTTACGTACGTTATCATCGAAACCGAATCAGATCAAGCATGAGGAGCCTTCGATGGGTAAAAGCGAAAAACCGTATCGGCACGTCGTTCTGTTCAAGTTCCGCCAAGGCACTGGCGAAGGGACACTGCGAGACATCGAAAAGGCTTTCGGCCGGTTGGCCTCCAAGCTTCCTTTCGTCGAAGGCTTCGAGTGGGGGCGCAATTCGAGTCCGGAGAAGCTCGATCACGGATATACTCACTGCTTCATAGTCACCTTCCGCGACGAAGCGGGGCGGGACGCATACCTGCCCCACCCCGACCACCAGGCCTTCTGCCGAGAGTACCTCGATCCCAATCTCGAAGAGGCCTGCGTCGTGGATTTCAGGGTCGAAGCATAGCCCGATTCCCGTCTTTCCAACCCCTTTAGAGTCCAGGCTCAGCCTTGCCTTCCTTTAGGCAAATGAAGAGATTCATAGGATGAGCGCGGGGAAAAGGGCTGATCGACCCGGGAAGAAGGTCTTAGTCTGGCTTTTCTCCGCGATCGTCGTCCTGGCGCTTGCCGGGACAATCGCGCTGCTTCTCGCATCCCAGACCTTGTCCGTGGAGGACGGGGCTTCTCCCCAATCATCGATCCCTGAGGATGCTCCGATACCGCCTTTGTCGGGACCGCCGGTCATAGCTATCCAGGCCGGCCATTGGAACGCGTCCGAGCTGCCCGCCGAGCTGGCGAAGCTAAGAAGCAGCACGGGGGCAAGCTACGGCAGGCTGCGGGAAGTCGATATCAACAGGGCGGTGTCAGGTTCGCTCGCAAAGATGGTCGAAGCCGAAGGCTGGAAGGCCCTCCTCCTTCCTTCTACCGTCCCGCCCGGCCTCCGCGCGGACGCTTTCGTCGCGATCCACGCCGATTGGAGCGACTCCCCGGCCAAGCGAGGATGGAAGATCGCCCCGCCCTGGAGGGCCAGTCCGGCGAGCAGGCGTCTCGCCGAATCGATATCCGGAAGCTTCGCCTCGGAAAAGGGGCTCGTCGAGGACGCACAGGGCGTCACTATCGGCATGCGCGGCTACTACGCCTTCAGCTACCGCCGATTCGTCCATACTATCAGTCCCTTCACGCCCGCCGTCGTCCTCGAGCTGGGATTCATCACGAACTCCGAGGAGGGGCGGTCGCTCGCGACGGAGCCGGATTATTGGGCCGGGCTTATTCTTCGCGGACTTCGAACATACCTGGCCGCCGAGGACAGGGGCCGCGACGATGACTTCAGGCCGGCGGTATTCTCGTGGGTCGCCGCTAAGGACGACTCCGTCTACGGGCGCCAGGGACCTTCCGCGAGCTCCTATCGGCTTTGGGCCCTGGAGCCGGGGAAATCGTTGATGCCCGTCGACGAGTCGGGCGATTGGCTTGAGCTATTCCTGCCCAGTCGACGAGCGACTGCCTGGGTGCTGAAATCCGAGCTGGAATCCGCGCCGACCCCCTATCGCCCTTTCAACTTTCCGGCGAGCGGGGACCGTTAGCCTGGAGTTCCGACCCGCGATGAAGCTTGTTTTTCCGACCGCGTATCGAGATATTGAAGGCATGAATAAGCGCAGGCTCGGGAAGAGCGGCATCGAGATCACGCCCATCGGCTTGGGAACATGGCAATTCTCGAAGGGAAAGGGGCTCGCCGGCGGCTTCTGGAAGAGCCTGGACGAGGAGGAGACGAAGGCGGTCGTCAAGGCCGCTCTCGACGGCGGGATCGACTGGTTCGACACCGCGGAGATCTACGGGAGAGGCAACTCGGAACGGAGCCTCGCCTCGGCCCTGGGGGCCCTCGGAGTCGCGCCGCGCTCGGTGGGCGTCGCCACGAAATGGTGGCCCTTCTTCAGGATGGCCCGCAACATCCCCGCCACCATCGGCGAGCGGATAGCTTGTCTCTCGCCCTACCCCATCGACCTCTATCAGATCCACATGCCCTTTGGTCTCTCGAACGTGGAGAGGGAGATGGACGCGATGGGAGATCTGGTCGAAGCGGGCAAGATTAGGGCGGTAGGAGTCAGCAACTTCAGCGCGGCCGACATGGAGAAGGCCAACTCTGCACTCACGAAGCGAGGTATGGTCCTCTCTACGAACCAAGTCCGGATCAGCCTCCTCGATCGATCGATAGAGAGGAACGGAGTCCTCGAGGCGGCGAAGCGCCTCGGCGTCACCCTTATCGCCTATTCACCGCTCGCCCAGGGCGTCCTTTCGGGCCGCTTCCACGACGATCTGGCTTCCGTCGCCGGCGTCAAAAGCCTGAGGCGGATGTCGAGCTCGATCAAGCCCAAGACCCTCGAAAGGACCGCCCCTCTCATCTCCGAGCTCAAGAAGATCGCCTCGGCCCATGGCGCCAGCCCGAGTCAGGTGGCGCTCAATTGGCTCGTCAGCTTTTGGGGCGATGCGATCGTGGCGATCCCGGGGGCCTCGAGGCCTTCGCAGGCATCGGAGGCTGCGGGCGCCATGAAGTTCGAATTGACACCCGCTGAACTCGATTCGATCGACCGGATCTCGCGCGACCTGGCCTGAAACGGCACCCCAGCAATGCTCATGCATGAATTCCCCGAAGGCTTCCTCTGGGGCGCGGCGACCTCGGCGTATCAAATAGAGGGCGCGTGGAATGAGGACGGCAAAGGCGAGAGCGTTTGGGACCGCTACGCGCACGCCCCCGGCCGCGTCAACCGCGGCGATACCGGGGACATCACCTGCGACCACTATCATCGGATGCCCGCCGACGTGGCTCTCATGAAGGAGCTCGGGCTCAAGGCCTATCGCTTCTCGATCGCATGGACGCGGGTTCTCCCCGATGGAGCCGGACCGGTCAATCCGAAGGGGTTGGACTTCTACGACCGCTTGGTCGACGCTCTGTGCGAGGCGGGGATCGCGCCTAACGCCACGCTCGATCACTGGGACTTTCCTCAGGCCCTGCAGGAAAGAGGCGGGTGGGAGAGCCGGGACTCCGTCTTCTGGTTCGCCGACTACGCGCGTATCGCCTTCGAGCGGCTGGGGGACCGGGTCGCGATGTGGGCGACGCACAACGAGCCTTTCGTCGTCGCCTCGGGCTACGGCAACGGCCCCTTCGCGCCCGGCCTCGCCGACTCGGCCGCAGGCTATCGCGCGGTCCACTCCCTCAACATGGCCCACGGCGCCGCCGTGGAGGCCTTCCGCGCTGGAGGGCCGACGGGGTCCTATCCGGGACGGATCGGCATAGTCCTTGACCTCCACCACATCGTCCCGGCCTCTGGCTCCGAGGAGGACGCTCTCGCCTGCGCTCGGGCGCTGGACCACGCGCAGAACGTCTTCCTCTACCCGATCTTCCGCGGGGAGTATCCGGCGAGTCTCATGGAATGGCTGGGACCCCTCGCGCCGGAGATCCGAGAAGGCGATCTCGAACTCATTGCGAGGCCTATCGACTTCCTAGGGATGAACCACTATTTCACCCAGGAGACCCGCTACTCCTGCAGGGGAGGCCTCTTCAAGCTCGAGCAGTCCTTCCGCTCCGAGCCGGGGATGGGGACCACCGACATTGGCTGGGGCGTCAATCCAGGCGGAATCTCCGCTGTGCTGTCGCGCATCGCGCCCATCGTCGGCGATACGCCCATCTACATCTCGGAAAACGGCTGCGCGATGCGCGACGAGCCCGACTCGAGCGGTTTCGTCACCGACCGCGGCCGCGTGAACTACCTGCGGCGGCACCTCATCGAACTTCGCGAAGCCATCGAGGCCGGGGCCGGAGTACGCGGCTTTTTTGCCTGGAGTCTCATGGACAACTTCGAATGGTCGTACGGCTACGAGCCCCGCTTCGGCCTCGTACGCGTGGATTACCCGACGGAGGTTCGGACTCCCAAGCTGAGCGCGCGCTGGTATTCCGATGTCATCGCCGATAACGGGCTGCCCGAGTAGGCGGGATGGGGAGGACGGACGGTGGCCAGGCCGGGAATGCCCGGTCGAGAGTTTCCTCATACGGCCGAGGATCCCAGCCCGTATTGGGCCATCTTCTCCGCGAGCGTCTTCCGCGTAACGTCGAGCTCCGCCGCCGTTCTGGACTTGTTCCAGCCGTTGCGTTCGAGGGCGGCCTCGATGAGGCGCCGCTCGTACCGGGCGGTCACCTCGCCGCGGAGGGCCTTGAGGGTGGTGAAGGCCGAGAGGTCGGCGCCGACCTCTCCCGCCTCTCCCGGCGGGCACTCCGCCGCCGCGCCCATCTGGCCCTGCGCGATGGCCAGGGTGGCAAGGTCGATCGTCGTGCCCCGGCAGAGGAGGACGGCCTGGTTGACCGCGTTCTGCAGCTCGCGGACGTTGCCCGGCCAGT
>CAZBGA010000065.1:0-21296 GCA_964491385.1 uncultured Treponemataceae bacterium
GACGGCCGCCTTCTGCCTCCCCGCCATGTCCTTGACGTTCTTGGGCTTCTTGGAGACAGCATCCGCCCCGCGGGGGCCAGGCGCGGAGTTTATCGCCGGGCCGCGACCCCGTGTTTGCTGAGGCACCTGTCACTCCTCACGAAGCCAGGTTCGGATCAGCTGCGCGACATCCTCCGGGTGTTCTTTCGCCATATTGATCGCGTGCTCCTGGAGCTCAAGCCGCTTGCGCTCTTCGACGGACATCGACACTTCGATGTTCTGCTCCTCGGCCTGGCGTATCGCGTTCTCGCGCAGCATGCTTTGCTCGATCGCGCGTTTCTCTTCGGCGATCCTCCGGCGCCTCTCTAGCTCACGGGAAACTACCCGGAAGACGATGAAGGCGATCATGAGAATCGCGAGCCCTATGAGTGAATAGAGCACGACTTGCCTGACCTGGACATTTCTTAAATAATCGGAGTCCTCGGCCCTGAACTGCGCAGTTCTGTCGAAAGCGATATTTTGCACGGTCACCGAATCGCCGCGATCCTGATTGAAGCCGATCGCGTCCTGGATGAGCGACTGTGCCTTCTTGAGGTCGTCGCTTGGAATGGGGATGTACTCTCGGTCGACGCCGCCCTGGGGCAGCATCTTAAGGTGACCCTTGTCGTCGTACTTCCATTTCCATATTCCATCGATATTTACAGACACCGTAACCCTCTGGATCATGGGCGAGCTGACCTCGTCAATGTTCCTTTTATTTATCTCCTCGTTCTGTACGATAGAATGCTGGGTCATCTTGCCCTGCATGTTCTGCAGGTCCTTGTAAGCCGGAGCCGTCTGGCCTTCGGTCCCGGCCGGGCCCTCGGGATTGAAGCCCGTCCCGGTCCATTCAGTGGTAGTCTCGGTTTTGGATCTCGTCACCGAAGGGCGGATGTCCGAGTCGTCATAGGGCGAGCGCGGCGTGCGTGCCTTGATGGTAACGGGGAAGTATTCCTCCGTCTTGACGTTTTTTTTCGACATGTCCATGTCTAACTTGATATTGAGGTCGCGTACCCTATCGGCCGTATAGATCTGCTGCAACGCCATGAGGACCTTCGCGCGATACTGACCTTCGAGATCCTGGATGAGCTTCTGCTCGCTTTTCGTCTGCTGGAGTCGGTCGAAGTCGGCTAGATTGGCGAAGTCGTTCAGAACGATGCCATTTTGGTCGGTGATGACGATATTCTCGTCAGTCAAGCCCTCGACGGCGAATTTGAGTATCTTTTGAACGCCCTCGATCTTCTTCCGATTTTGGGCGAGGTCGGAACCAGGCTTCGGGAAAAGAATGACGCTCGCCGTAACAGGCTTCTGATCCTGCTGGAACAGTTCCTTTTCCGGCATGACGATGGTGATGCTCGCCTTGTCGACATCGTCGAGGGCTTCGACCTGCTGGGTTACCTGGCCGATTATCGCGCGGCGGAGATTGACATTGCGCTCGAAATCGGTGGTGGTCCAGCGCTGCACGTCGAATATCGCCCAGGGATCGGTGCCTTTGGGAATGAGATCATCGCGGATAAGGATGCCCTTGGCCCTGAGCGCAGTCTTCTGGTCCTTGACGTACAGCTGATTGCTCTCGCCCACCTGATAGGGAATGCCTTCGGTATCGAGCTTGCTGGTTATGAGCCTGAGCTCGTCATCGCTCTTTATAGGCGTGCCGAGAAGCTTCACCATCGTGGGCGCGGCCGAGACCCTAACTAGGATCACGACCGCGATGACTGCGGCTAATATAACCCCGCCCAGGATGAGCTTTTGGACCAGGGTCCATTTGCCCCAAAGGACTTTGGCCTGATCGAAGAGCCGCTTGAAGAAATCGTTCATGTCCCCCCCCAGCGCGGGCTCGAAGTCCCGCTTTTACATAACGTCGCGCAACCTCGCCCGTTCGGACCTAACGGCCTCGAATTCCCCTTCCCCAAGGGCAATCGAGCCATCCATGACTAGGCAGCTTCGCGCCGCTGACGCGCGTCAGCGCGTACTTATTACGTCCCTCCACGCAGTCACCAACCGCGACAATATGGTCTTAGCCAAGTTAAGCGACATATTCGCTTCGGCCATGGCGATGGTGACGTCCTGTGCATCGACCGAATTGGGATCGGCGACGACCTTCTGGAGCAAATCGTCGCTCTTGTTCTGCGATGAGCTCACGCCATCCATCGCCTTCAATAGGGCCTGCTCGAAGGATGGCGCTTTCGTCCCGACGGCGTAGCGGGCCGTCGATCCGGCGGTTGGCGCGCCGTCGAGCCCCGCGACGGAGAGCGCGTTATCTGAAACACTATCGCCGTCCGCAGTGTAGTGCATGGCATCAACACGCGCAAGCGCGGCGAGTTGGGCGGCCGCGTTCGGCGTAAGAGTAGAGCTAAGCGAGCCGATATTCAGGGCCATACATTACCTCCCGATCTCAAGTGCCTTCATGAACATCGCCTTCGAGCCGTCGGCCATTGTCGAGTTGGCTTCGTAAGCACGGGAGGCGGCTATGAGATCGACCATCTCCGTTACGATATTTACGTTAGGCATCTCGACGTAGCCTGCCTTCGGCCCCGTCTTTATCGCGTCGGGATGAGTCGGGTCATACACGAGCCGGGCGGGAGAATTGTCCTTCTCGACGCTCGCCACGCGGACCCCCAAGCCCGCGCCGTTGTCGAAGGACTCGGGCTGGAAGGGCAGGCGAAAATAGGGCTGGGGGTTCGTCGGCCTGAGAATGACGCGGCTTCGTTGGAAGGGGCCGCCCTCCGGCGTCCTAGTCGTGCTGGCATTGGCGATATTGTCGGCTATGACGTCGCTGCGCAAACGCTCAGCCGCCAACCCGGATGCCGCGATATTGATAGACGTGAACAAGCCCATGGCTAACCCCGGAGTACCAGGCTGACCTGGTTGAATTCGAAATTGACCGCCTGAGCCTGGAGAGTATAGGAAAGCTGATTGGTAAGCGAATCCATCATCTCCTGCTCTGCGTCCACGTTATTCCCGTTGTTCTTGGAGGTAGTCAGATAGTCAAGCACCCTCCGGGGCTCTACGCTCCTATAGTCCGAGGGGGCGAAGCTTTCGATATGGCGAGGATTGGTAGTCACCATAGGCAGCACGGGCTCGACCTTTTCGGATTCGATAGCCTTCTTGAGCGAGGCTTCGAAATTGACCACGGAACGCTTGAAATTCGGCACATCGGCGTTCGCGATGTTATCTGATATAACCTGGCGCCTCAGGACGGCCACGTCCATCCCCCTATGGAGAAGATCGATCGTCTTTCCGAAGGTACTGCTCTCGAACATCCATCTACCCCCAGCCAATTTCAAAAAGCTCTTCTCTTTTCCTATCGGCCCCCCGACCGGCGGTCCTTAGGGTAAAGAGATCCCTACAATATATATCTGCTCAAGTCCTGACGCTCGGCGAAGTCCTTGAAACGCGAGTCGACATAGGCGACGTCCACGCTTACCTTCACGCCCGCCATCGAAGGCGCCTCGAATGACAGCTCTTCGAGAAGGCGCTCCATGACGGTCGTCAAGCGCCTGGCGCCGATGTTCTCGGTCCTGGCATTGGCCGCCGCGGCGATCTCCGCTATGCGCGAGACCGCGGGAGAATCGAACGCGAGCTCGACCCCTTCCGAAGAAAGGAGCTGAGTGTATTGCTTGACCAAGGCGCCTTTGGGCTCGGTAAGTATCCGTTCGAAATCCTTGGCCGAGAGAGCCTCGAGCTCAACGCGGATGGGGAAGCGGCCTTGGAGCTCCGGGATCAGGTCTTGGGGCTTGGCGACGTTGAAGGCTCCCGCCGCGATGAACAGTATATGGGTAGTATCTACCGGACCCCACTTCGTGTTGACGGTGGAGCCTTCGACGATCGGCAGGATGTCGCGCTGGACACCCTCGCGGGAGACGTCTACGCCTCCGGAGCTCCGTCCTTCCCTATTCGCTATTTTGTCAATCTCGTCTATGAATACGATTCCCGTCTCCTGGACCCGGCGACGTGCTTCCTCGGCCGCCCTCTCGGGGTCGACGAGCTTGTCTAGCTCCTCAGCCGCGAGGACGCGCCGGGCTTCGGCCACGGACACCGCCTTCTTCTTGCGCTTGCCGCCGAAAAGCCCCGACAGGCCGCCGAGCGCGACCTCCATCTCCTCCATTTGGTTCCCCGAGAAAATCTCGATCGCCGGGCTTGAGCCCTGCACGGATATTTCGACCTCGCGCGAGTCGAGCTTTCCCGCCCGCAGCAGCGCGCGAAACTTTTCGCGACTGTCGCTTGCCGATCCGTCCTGCCCGGCGGGGATCGCCTTGGGCGGCACGAAAGTGGCCTGGGACGGGCCGATCGGCTCGTCCGCCTTCTTGATGCCCGGGAGGAGAAGGTCGAGGAGCCTTTCCTCCGCGCGCTTGTCCGCCTCTTCCTTGACGCCGATTTGCATCTCAGTCTTGACCATGGCAAGTCCGGCGGCCATGAGATCCCGGATCATTGACTCGACGTCGCGGCCTACATAGCCGACCTCGGTGTATTTGGTAGCCTCGACCTTTATGAATGGAGCCTGGCAAAGTCTTGCCAGCCTACGAGCGATCTCGGTCTTGCCGACACCCGTCGGTCCGATCATCAATATATTCTTGGGGGCTATCTCGTCGCGGATGTCCTCCGGCAGGCGTTGGCGCCTCATCCGGTTCCTCAGTGCTATCGCCACTGCGCGTTTTGCCTTTTCCTGCCCGACTATGTACCTGTCGAGCTCCTCGACGATTTTTCGAGGCGTCATCGTAGTGAAATCGCCGGTCACGCGAGCTCCTCCGCAGTGATATTGCCGTTCGTATAGATACAGATTCCCGAGGCGATCCTGAGGCTTCTGGTAGCTATTTCGACTGCGGGGAGCTCAGATGTCTCGAGATACGCCAAGGCTGCGGCATAGGCGTAATTTCCGCCGGAGCCGATCGCTATCACGTCCTCGGCCGGCTCTATCACGTCCCCCGTACCCGAGAGGAGAAGGGTCTTGGACGAATCGGCGACGAGGAGGAGAGCGTTGAGGTTGCGCAAAGCCTTTTCCATGCGCCAGGCCTTAGCAAGCTCGACTGCGGCTCTCTCAAGATCGCCCTGATACTCTTTGAGCTTCGTCTCGAAGAGCTCAAATAGAGCGAATGCGTCGGCTGTGGCCCCTGCGAAGCCGATGAGCACCTTGTCGTCGTAGATCCTGCGTACCTTACGCGCGTTGCTCTTCATGACCGTCTCGCCCATCGTGACCTGACCGTCGCCGGCCATCGCGACCTTGCCTCCGCGGCGCACGGCGATAACGGTCGTCGATCTTATCTTCATTACCCGCATTCCCCTATTTCCTTCCCCCATGGGGGTGAGCTTGCTCATAGACTTTGCGTAGCCTCTTCATGTCGACATGGGCGTAGACTTGGGTCGTCGAGAGGCTCGAATGCCCGAGCAGCTCCTGCACGACGCGGATATCCGCGCCCTTCCCGACCAGATGAGTCGCGAAACTGTGCCTGAATGCGTGAGGGGTCACCGACCGCTGCGCACCTGAGCGTTCGACGTAGCCTTGTATTATCCATTCGAAGCCGCGTTCGGTGAGTCGCCCTCCTCTGGCATTCACGAATAGGAAATCCTTACCTTCCGCGGCTCCTGCGCGGAGCCTGCGCTCCAGGCGGAGCGGCAGGTAGGAGGCAAGCGCGGCTTTCGCCGGGCCTGCCAGGAATACTACCCGTTCCTTGGAGCCTTTGCCCATTACGCGGGCGGAGCCGGCCGCCAGGTCGAGTCGGTCCAGCGTCAGGTTCGAGGCCTCCGCGACTCGACAGCCCGTGCTGTAAAGGAATTCGAGCATGGCCCGATCGCGAGAGGGACCGAAGCCCTCTCCTTCTGGGAGGCCGATGAACGCCGAAGCCTCATCCTCGAACAGGAAATGCGGCAGGGGTCGCCTAGAGGGGAGGCCTTCGACGTCCCTCGAGGGATCGACGGCAAGGCCTCCGAAGCGGACACGATATCGGAAGTACCCGCGGAGGGCCGATAGAGCGCGGTTCACGCTCGAGCCCGCCTTGCCCTCCAGGACGAACGCCGCCACGAGCGAGCGAATGTCCGACGTGGCCGTCGCATCGACATCGCGGCCTTCTAGGTGATTCTCGAATCTCAGGAAATCCTCGCGATAGGATCGCAGTGTCCGGGGTGAGAGGCCTCGAACCGCATCAAGGTAGGCGAGGTATTCTTCAATCCTCCTGTCCATGCTCCTCCTCCCCGTGCGTATGAAGGTAATCGCAAGCTGGGTTGATGCATGCCTTGTGCGTACCCGATTTCTTATCGAACTTCTCAACCAGGAACCATCCGCATTTCGGGCATATGGAACCTGTCGGCTTGTTGTAGGTGATAAAATCGCAGGCGGGGTAGTTGGTGCAGCCGTAGAACTCCCTACCCTTCCCTTTCGCCCTTCGCCTCGCGACGATGTCGCCTCCGCAACCAGGCCTCGGGCACTTGCCCAAGGGTATGGAACGAGTGTTTCGGCATTCGGGAAATCCCGTGCAGGCCAGGAAATAGCCGAAGCGGCCCAGCTTCTTGACCATCGGCTTGGAGCATTTCTCGCAGACGATGTCGGTCGCCTCATCGAGCGTTCCTCGGAAGGATTGCAGATCCTCCATCACCTCGTCGATCTTTTCCTTAAAGGGACCGTAGAAATCGCGGATTTTGTGGACCCAATCGGCCTTCTCCTCTTCCACTTCGTCGAGCATGGCCTCCATTCCGGCAGTGAAGCCGACATTGACGACGCCGGGGAAATACTCGACTAGGATCTCACTGATCATGCGTCCGAGCGTAGTGGGTACGAGTTGGCGATTCTCCCTTGATACGTAATAGCGTTCTAGGAGGACAGAGATGATGGGCGCGTAAGTCGATGGACGGCCGATCCCCTGCTCCTCGAGCGCTTTTATTATGGATGCGTCGGTAAAGCGCGCGGGTCCCTGCGTGAAGTGCTGCTCGGATCTGACATGCTCGACCTTTATCTCCTCTCCTGCTTTCAGCTCCGGAACGTTGCTCTCGGTTCTGTCCTCTTTCGTGGCGCTAACCTTGATAATCTTGTAGAAGCCCCGCTCGACGACTCGCGACGATGAGACGCGGAAAGTCCCTTCGCCGACGACGAGATCGGCGCTCGAGCTGCGCAGCTTCGCATTCGTCATCTGGCTCGCGACGAAGCGTTCCCAGATGAGGGCGTAGAGTTTATATTGATCCTTCGAGAGATGCTTTTTCACGGACTCAGGGTCGCAGCCGATGATGGTCGGCCGTATTGCCTCATGCGCGTCCTGAGCCTTTCCGTCGGCCGCATAGACGTTGGGCGAACCCGGGAGCTCAGCCGGGAAGTGCTCCGCGAGATATGCGCGAACCTCGACTATGGCCGATTCGGATATGCGAACGGAATCCGTTCGCATATACGTGATGAGGCCGATGCGTGTCGATCCGATGTTGACACCCTCGTAAAGCTGCTGGGCGATCTGCATCGTCTTCTTGCTCGTGAAGCCCAGGCGGTTGGCCGCCGTCTGCTGGAGCTTGGAGGTCGTAAAGGGCGGCTTCGGCCTCTGCGTCTTCTCGGTCTCGTGCAGCTCGCCCACGACGGCACTATCCCCCTGCACGGCCTCAACTACAGCTTTAGCCGCGGCCTCGCCTGAGAGCTCGGGCTTCGCTCCGCGGAAGAGCACGAGCTCGCCGGAGAAGACGGCGCGTCCCTTCCTGAATTCGCCTTCGATGCTCCAATACTCATCTGGTAGGAAGGACTCGACTTCCTTTTCACGCTCGCAGATGAGCCTCAGCGCTACCGATTGGACGCGCCCCGCCGAGAGGCCGTTCTTTACCTTCTTCCAGAGAAGCGGCGAGAGGTTGTATCCGACGAGCCGGTCGAGGACACGACGCGCTTTCTGGGCATCGACCTTCGTGTCGTCGATCGAGTGAGGCGCCTTGACGGCCTCGCGGATGGCCTGGGGAGTGATCTCGTTGAACACGATCCGCTGGATCGGTAGCTCGGCTTCTTTGCTTCGCAGCGAATTCTGTATATGGAACGCGATGGCCTCTCCCTCGCGGTCGTTATCTGACGCGAGGAGTACGAGACTGGATTTCTTAGCGGCCTTCTGCAGGTCCTTTAGGAGCTTGGCCTTACCGCGAATCGTGAGGTACTCGGGCTCGAAGTCTCCTTCGACGTCTATTCCGACTCGCGACTTCGGCAGGTCGATGAGGTGTCCCATCGATGCAAGCACCGTATACTTAGAACCGAGGTACTTCTCAATGGTCTTGGCCTTGGCCGGGGACTCGACTATGACGAGGATGCCTTTGGCTGCGGCCTTTTTTGCGCCAGCTTTCGCCTTGCCCTTGGTCCCGGCCTTCGATGGAGCCTTGGCCTTGGCCTTGGCCTTGGCCTTGGCCTTGGCCTTGGCCTTGGCCTTGGCCTTCGGTTTCGGTTCGGCGGAAACTGTCGTCGATCGTGAAGAATTCGCGATCGACGGAATCGAAACAGCTCCATCCCCGACGGATGCATTGAGCGGCGCGACCCCCATGCCCTTCTTTTCTGCCATGCCAAAAATCTCCTATCTCGCGGTCCTACAATCGCTCCCCAAGGGCCCGCCATCGTCCTTCAACTACGGCTTCGCCGACGCTCCGCTAAGAACCTGCACATCGGCCACGGGCGAGAGCCCACCCGCGACGGCTACGGCGAGCTTCGCTCCGCTGAACCGAAGATACCCTGCGCCCGTCGCATCGTCGACATCGCACCCCAAATCGTCCAGGATATCCCCAGCGCCGATCAAGGCTCGGGCGCCGTCGGCCGCGAGCCTGTCCACCCCGGCGCTCCTCGGACCGCCGAGGCAGGCCTCGAGTACCCAAACGTCGCGGCCCTCGTCGAGAGCATGGTCGGCCGTAATAAGGGCGCCCGACTTTACCGGCGCCTCCACGACGACGCAAGACTTCGCCATGCCCGCGATGATCCGATTCCGCTCGGGAAATCGATATTTGCGTATCTCCTCGCCGGGCGGATATTCTGAGAGGAGCAAACCGCCGCGATCCAATATCTCTCCCGCAAGCCGCCGATTGCTCGCAGGATAGACGCCATCGATCCCGCAGGGCAGGACGGCGCAGGTAGGGCTCCGCGCGGAAGCTAGTGCGCCCCTATGCGCGGCCGCGTCGATACCGCGGGCAAGCCCGGAGATGACACATATGCCCGCCTCCGCCAGGCTATGAGCCAGCTCGAATGCGGCCGTCACCGCCCTGCCGGTCGGGAGTCGCGTGCCCACCATAGCCACGCAAACCGCCCCCGGGTCAAGATCAGCGCCTCGCGCGAATAGGCCGAATGGAGGTCGCGATGTCTCGCGCAGGGCCGATGGATATGCGTCATCGTCATAATGAATGAAGTGGCATCCCGATTGTTCCAGGAAACGAGCATCGCGGATCGCGGCCTCGAGGAAGGAATCGGGCGACCATGGCCTGCCTCCCAGGCTCCGACCGATCGCCGCCTCAACGTCCCGCCACAAAAGTAACGATAGCGATAGCTCGTCGTCAACGAGATCCCATATGAGAAGTTTCTCTTCGGGCCTCAAATAGCTGATTCGCTGGATGGATAGAGCGAGGATGAGACGCTTATCGGCCATTTTCCCCATGATCCCTCCTGTCGTCCTACGCGATCGAGCCGACTTTCCGCTTCATTCATTTCCTCGGGAAGAATTCGCGATGATATTCCTGTAGGCTCTCCGGATCGATGTGAGTGTAGATCTGCGTCGTCGATATGTCCGAATGCCCTAGGAGCTCCTGGACCGTCCGCAGGTCGGCTCCGCCGGCGAGCAGGTGCGTAGCGAAGCTGTGCCTGAAGGTATGAACTTTGGCATCGACGCCCGACTTCGCGCGCAGACCGTCGAAGCGCTTCCATATGCCCTTGCGGGAGATGCCTTTGCCCGCCTGATTCAGGAAGATGCGGTCGCTCCTCCCTTTGGCGAGAGCGGGCCTTCCCTCGTCGATGTAGCGGCTGAGCCATGTGGCGGCCTCTTCGCCGAACGGCACGAGGCGCTCCTTTCGACCTTTCCCGATGACCCGGATCACTCGCTCTCGCTGATAAAGCCGGTCGAAGGTCAGGTCCGCAGCCTCCGAGATGCGCAGGCCGCAGGAGTATATCAGCTCGAACATTGCCCTGTCTCGGAGGCCCCGTGGAGTGCTCGGATCGATGGAGGCGAGGAAGCGGTCGACCTCCTCGAGAGGGAGCACGGAGGGCAGGGCGCGCTCCTGCTTCGGAGTTTCGATCATTTCGCTGGGGTCGTCCGCGCGCATTCCCTCGAGCCGCATGAACTTATAAAACGCATGCACGCTCGACACAATGCGGGCCATAGTCTTTCGCGAAAGCGCCGAGAGTAGCTCGCCGCTTCCACTTCGGGAAGCGCGTTCCGGCGTTACTTGAGGTCCCTGGTGTGTCAGTCCGGCGCTCCCGCGACGCGGAACGCTTTCCGATCCCCCGGAATTCGCGGGGATCCCGGAATATGCCGCGGCTCCTGATTGGCGCCATACGAGGTAGCCGAGGAGCTCCGCGCTCGTCGCGGACTCCGGGGAGGAGCCCCTTTCCATTAGGAAGCGCCCGAGCGTCGCCGCCTCTCGGAGATAGACCTCGGCCGTGAGCGGAGAGCGTTTGCGAGCGGCTATGAGATAGACACGGTAGCGCGTCGAAAGTTCGACCAAAGTCAGGCCTCGCTCTTTTCGCCGGCGAATTTGCGGTCGTTGGCGACCATCCGATCACCGACGTATTTCTGCTCGCGAAGCACGGTCGGAATATCGAGTTCCTCTTCGTCGTTACGCCCGAGGAGGTACTGTTTGCCCCGAGGCGCGGCCGGCATCTCCGTAATCCGTTTCCATTCGTCGTTTGAGAGGTAGTCTTCGAATCCGTGCTTCGCCTGGGCCGCCTCGTTCCTCCCTTCGCCCTCGCCGGAATCGGTCCCGGAGCGCCCGCTTTTTTCAAAGCCCGTCGCAATGACCGTAACGCGGACTTCGTCCCCAATGCTCGGATCTATTATCAGGCCAGGCTTTTGGAAGTACTCGCGGTCGGCGCTCTTGGTGATGAGGTTCAGGATCTCCTCGAATTCCGTTAAGGAGAAATCCTCTCCGCCGGTTACGTTTATAAGGAGGTTTCGGGCACCGTCGATCCTTGCGTCCTCGAGCAGGGGATTGTTTATCGCTTTAGTCGCGGCTTCGACGGCCCGGTTGTCGCCCGTCGCCGAGCCGATGCCCATGATAGCGTCGCCCTTGCCTTGCATCACTGTACGCACGTCGGCGAAATCGATATTGATCTCCCCGGGAACGGTTATCAGGTCCGATATTGCCTGGACCCCCTGGCGAAGCACGTCGTCGGCAAGCGAGAAGGCCTGCTTAATGGGCGTCTTCCGCTCGACGACCTTCAGGAGGTGCTGGTTGGGGATGACGATTAGAGTATCCACGGCCTGTCGCAGCTTCTCGATACCGTTCTCGGCGAGACGGGCCTTCGCCCTACCCTCGAAATCGAAGGGCCTGGTGACTACGCCTACGGTAAGGGCTCCCAAGTCTCTCGCGACTTGCGCGATGATCGGAGCCGAGCCGGTGCCGGTGCCGCCACCCATACCGGCGGTGACAAAAACCATATCGGCGCCGCGCAGAGCTTGGGCGATGGTCTCCCTGTCCTCGAGGGCCGCCTTCTCCCCGATCTCCGGCTTTCCCCCTGCGCCCAGGCCGTGAGTCACCTTGGCGCCGAGCCCTATGCGCGTCTCGGCCCGCGACAGGCTAAGCGCTTGCACGTCGGTATTCGCGACGATGAAATGGACGTTCCTGAGACCCGCCGCGATCATCCTGTTGACCGCGTTCGATCCGCCGCCGCCCGCGCCGATAACCTTTATGACCGTCGGTCCTATGCCCGCGTCCTCGACTACTTCGATGTTCATGTTCCCCTCCCAGTCTTTTGCATTATCACTCTGACCCGGCCCCCCCGCCGGATTTCAGAAGAAACCTTTACGGATCCATTCGGCGAGCCGCGTAAGGGCGCCGTTTCCCTCCGAGCTTTTTCCTTTGCCTTGCCTATCGGGAGGCCGTTGTCCCCTGGCTTCCGCGGGATGGGAGTCCTCGGCGCCCATCAGGACAAGCCCGACGGCTGTTGCGTAGAGCGGACTGCGGTATTCCTCGACGAGGCCGCCAAGAGTGATTGGATTCCCGATACGAACGGGCATCTGGAACATTTCCTGCGCAAGCTCCGCGACTCCCTGCATGAGGGCCCCTCCGCCGGTCAGCACCACGCCTCCCTTGATGTGCTTCCAGTGTCCCATCTTCTCTACGCGCTCGCGGACCATGCCGAATACCTCCTCCATGCGCGGCTGGACGATGGAGCAGAGTCGGCGCCTCGGTGCCTCAGCGGGCGCCCTCCCGCCAACGCCGGGTACGATTACGGTTTCGTCGGCTTCGACGGATTCAAGCCATGCGGAAGCCGATTCTCGCTTCAGGCGCTCGGCGGCGTCCATGGGAACGCTCAGCAGTATCGACAGGTCGTTCGTCACCTGCAACCCGCCGACCGCTATTACGCTCGAGAAGTAAGGCGCACCGTCCGCGTAGACGAGAACGTCGGTGGTTCCTCCCCCCAGGTCCACGAGGAGGCAGCCGAGCTCCTTTTCATCGGAGTTGAGCACGGCGCGGGCCGCGGCGAGACTCTGAAGCATGAGCTTGTTTACCTTGAAGCCCGCGCGATTCACGCATTTCACAAGATTCTGGGCCGTAGTTACCGCTCCCGTGATGATGTGCACCTCGGCCTCAAGGCGCACTCCGATCATATCGAGAGGATTGCGTATTCCCTTCTGGTCATCTACGATGAAAGACTGCGGTATGACATGCAGGACTTCGCGGTCCATGGGTATTACCACTGCCCTGGCCGCTTCGATTACCCTGTCAACGTCTTCTCGCGTGATCTCCCGTCCCCTGCCCGTCACCGCGACGACACCACGCGAATTGATGCCCTCGACGCTGGCTCCGGCCGCGCCGCAGTAGACGTCCCTGACCTCACGCCCGGACATCAGTTCCACCGCCTCCACGGCGGCCGCCACCGAGGCGAGGGTGGACTCGATGTTGACCACTACGCCGCGGCGAAGGCCCGTCGAGGGAGCGACTCCGACGCCGATGATCTCCAGAACTCCGTTCTCGTTATATTCCCCGACGACGGCACGGGCGTTCGTAGTGCCTATGTCGAGGCCGGCGATCAGATTGTCAGCCAGACTGTCCCTCCTTGCTGCGGTACACCACCGTTCCAGCCCTGAAATCGATTTCCTGGACCGAGCCGGCGATTCCCCGCGTCCCGAGGACGTCGAGGACAAGTATGATTGAGCGCAGAGTAGGCGCGTCTATCGACGCGCCCACTCGCACCGGGATGCGCTGGTTCAGGGGATAAATAAGAAGTTCAGTCGTCGCGATACTGGTCGCGGCGATAGCGTTCGCCGCGTTCGCGGGCGGCCCGGTCGGTACCACGCGGATTTCCGAGACAGCGGCCAACAGCGCCGGCTCCCTCGCCTGTATTTCACCCAGGGAGGCCAAGAGCTCGGAGAGCGCAGGTGGCAATCGTGTCCCCAGGCGGAAGTTCTCGAATCGTATTCCGGAGAGTACGGGGACCGATACTGCCGTGTCCGGTCCCGCTTCGGCGAATACGGCGCCGTCGGAATCGATGCACGCTACGATCGACCTCCCATTTAGCGGGACGAGAGCCGCGGCGACGGCCTTTCGTTCTTTCACTTCGATTTTCAGTCGGTTCGGGAAAAGCTTCTCTACCGAGACGGAGGCGATGCGGGGGTCGGCAGTCAACGTCGTCTTGATGCGCGCGACGTCGAGGGAAAAGAAGTATTCCGGATCGTGAATGAGCGCCACCGAAAGGACGTCCTCGCGCGACATGTCCGCATTGCCGGATATCTCGTAGCGAGTTACCCGCAGAGAAGGCGGAATGACGAGCACGCTCAACGCGACAAGGACTAGCGAGGCGGCGACGATCAGGATGGCGGGAATGGGGCGCTCGGGCTCCCGTAAAGCCCGATCCTTGCCCCGCAACTTTCCGTCCCGTCTCCGCTGCACGAGCGCGTTCGGCCCGGAACGTCGGGCGACGTAATCAGACATCGGAGGATCCCCTCCATAGCAGCGACGACGCGACACCGTCGTCGCGAGCGCCGGTGCTGGAGCTTGGGCGCGTGCTCAGGTTGTACATGAGCCCGCAGGATATCGCGGTAGACAAGAGGGATGAACCGCCCGCCGAGAAGAATGGCAAGGCCATACCCGTGGCGGGAATCGCGCCCGCGACTACGGCGGCGTTGACGAGCGTCTCAAGGCTCAATAGGAAGGCCATTCCGATTCCGAGGTAGGATCTGTATCCATCGGTTTCCGAGATGGCCACTCGGATCGCGCGCCATGCGAGAAAGCCGAACAGCGCCAGGACGGCGAGAGCGCCGATTAGGCCGGTTTCTTCCGTCCACGCGGCGAAGATGAAATCCGATTGCACTTCGGGTATGGAGCCTCGCTTCAGGGAGCCGAGGCCGAAGCCCTTGCCCAGCAGCCCGCCGGAACGGATCGCCCTGATGGATCCTAGTATCTGGTAACTTTGGCCGTGAGGCTCGTAGGCGGGGAAAAGGAAAGCGAGTATTCTGCGAAGCCTGAAATCGGAGGTGAGGATCGAAAGCGCGGCAAGCGGAGTCACGGCGGCGCTCAAGCTCAGGAAAAAGGAAAAGGGGGAACCGGCCACCCAAAAAACCGCGATGGCGGTCACGGCCGAAATCATGGCTGTCGAGAAATCATTCTGCGCAAAGACCAGGAGGCAGCCGAGTGAAACGAGAATGAAGGGCGGCACGAGTACGCCCGCGGTTTCGTTCATCCTTTCATGCTTTTTATCGAGAATATGGGCGAGGTAGAGGACGAGCGCGGGTTTCCATAACTCGGAAGGCTGCAAGGTCATGAAGCGCAGATCGATCCATCTTGTCGCTCCGTTGCGGTTTTCCCCGAGGCCGGGGATGAAAGGCAGGAGGAGGAATCCGAGGGCTATCAGGGTAAATGCGTCGGTTTTCGCGCGGAGGGCATCCAGATCGATCGAGGCGCATACCCAGAATATAAGAGCCGACGGAAGCATGAAAACGGCCTGGCGCAAGGCGAAATAGCCCGAAGGTCGCCCCAGGGACAGGGCGTACTCGGACGAGGCCGACCAGAGAGCGGCTACGCCTATGCCGGCAAGCAGGAATACCGCGGCGAGCATGCCTCGGTCCCCGCGCCTTGCGACACTCTCGCGTTCGGCCTCGAATCCCGCCCTCATACTGACCTCACTGTATCTTCAGGGTCGAAAGAGCAAGGATGGCGAAGATCCCACCTAGTATCCAGAACCGGGTGACTACCTTGGTCTCCTTCCATCCCTTTAACTCGAAATGGTGATGGATGGGGGCCATCTTGAACAGGCGTTTCCCGTTAGTGATTTTAAAGTACCCTACCTGCAGGACATCGGAAATGACCTCCATCATGAAGACGCCTCCGATGAGCAGCAGAAGCAGCTCCTTCTTCACGATGAGAGAGAGCACGCCGAGCACGCCGCCGAGTGCGAGGCTCCCGACGTCACCCATGAAGACCTCCGCCGGATGCGCGTTGAACCACAGGAAACCGACGCATGCGCCCAAGAGGGCGAGATTGAAGACGGTAAGCTCCCCAGCTCCCTTCACGTTGGGGATATTTAGATAGGCCGACCAATCCGGTCTGCCCGTTACGTACGTGAGCGCGGAGAACGCGATGAGGGCCATGATGGTCAGTCCCGTCGCGAGGCCATCGAGGCCGTCGGCAATGTTGACCGCATTCGACCAGTATACGACGTATACGATCGCGATCGGTATCCAGGCTACTCCGAGATCCATAATAGGCGCCTTGAAGAAGGGCACGTAGAGCATGGTCGTCGCGGAGCTCTTCGGGTCGTAGATTAGGAGGGCGGCTGCCGAAGCTACGAGGGCCTGCGCGGCCAACTTGACCCATGCCGCGATTCCGTCCGAATTGCGGCGCCTTATCTTAAGCCAGTCGTCGACGAAACCGATCGCGCCGAAGCCGAAGAGGGAGCCGAGCGCTATCCAAACGTAGGCATTGGAGAGGTCGGCCCAGAGGAGGACGCCTACCGATACGGCGACAATAATTAGAATGCCGCCCATGGTGGGAGTCCCGGATTTGGAAAGATGGGTCTCGGGTCCGTCTGTCCTCACAGATTGACCCAGCTTGAGTCGCAGGAGCCTCCCGATGATGGCCGGTCCGAACAAGAAAGCTATGAGGAGGGCGGTCACCGCCGCATAGGCCGAGCGGAAAGTGAGGTATTTGAACACATTGAGCGGCGAGAAATATTTCACGAGAGCGCGGAACAACTCAAGGAACATCCGATGCCTCCCCCAGGACCCGCGATGACTCCGTCGTGCGCGACCTTCCAGTCGCGAGCGCTTCCGCCAGCCGTTCGAGCGCCATGCTCCGCGACGCTTTGATTAGAGCAAGGTCCCCGGGCGCGATATAGCCCCGAATTGCGGCGAGGAGCCGTTCGAAATCCGTCTCGAAGATCATGAGGCCCCGGAAACCCGCGAGCCTCGCCGCGTCGAAAGCAGACCTCGTCTCCTCGCCGAAGAAGAATAGCGCGTCCGCTTCCGACCTGCCGGCGATCTCCCCCATCGTACGATGTGCGGCCTCGGACTCCGGTCCCAGCTCAAGCATCGAGCCCAGGACATAGGCGCGCCGCCCCGCCCAATCGACGGAGTCACAGAGCCTTATGGCGGCCGCCATGCTGTCGGGGTTGGCGTTGTAGCAGTCGCGGACGATGGTGAACTCGCCTCTCAATACCTCCGAGCGTCCGAACAGCGGCCTGACCGACGAGAGTCCTTCCGCCACATCGGAGGCGGAAGCCCCTGCTCGGGACGCCGTAGCCGCTGCGCCAACCGCGTCGAGAAGGTTGTGCCTACCCGGCAGGGGATAGTGGAAGGCGATCCCGTCCCAAGACAAATCGTAGCCTTCGAGGCCGCGGTCTCGCGCGACGCTCAGCCGAATCGTGCTTCTTGGCCCGAAATCAGCCACGTCCCCGCGGACCCCGGACTTCAAGAATGCGTTATAGTCGTCATCCTCCCACACGAAGCCGGCCTGGCGACCATCGAATCGGGAGAAGATCGCCTTTTTCTCTCCGGCGATCGCGTCTCGGGAGCCGAGGACGCCGACATGCGCGATACCGACATTGGTTATAAGGGCGACATCCGGCTCCAGGACCGACGCGAGCTCATTCATTTCGCCCAGTCTGCTCATGCCCATCTCGAATATCCCGACCTCATGAGCCTTTGTTATCGCAAAAATCGATAGAGGCAGGCCAATATCGGAGTTCAAATTGCCGTGATTGACGATAATCGAGCGCGAACGCCCGAGTATCGAGGCGATGCACTCCTTGGTGGTTGTCTTGCCGCTCGATCCGGTAACGCCTATACGCAACAGATTCGGGTATCGGGCGCGATAAGCGCGGGCCAGCGATTGGAGTGCCGAAAGAGTGTCGGGAACGAACAGTAGCGCCGCGCCCGCCTGCTTCGCGAGGGCGGACGAGGCGGCCTCGACCGAAGATCGTTGGTCGGAACGCGCGAGGATGCAGGAAGTGCCCTCCCTGAGCGCAGCCTCGATGAACGAGTGTCCATCAACGCGTGCGCCGGGCAGGGCGACGAAAAGCGCGAACGGCCCAGCCTCGCGCGAGTCAGCGACGATCGACTCGACGCGTGCGGACGGCTCGCCGATCAGGCTGGCGCCGGTTGCCGCGGCGACTCCTGCCGCAGTGAACATAGGCTCGTCGCGCGCCTCGATCACCGTCGCCCTCCGACGCCCGAGTCCGGCAGAAGGACACGAAGCCGGCGCTCCGGCCCGGCGATCTCGAGACCGAGGCTCTCAGCGAGGGACGCGGCCCTTTCCCTGCTTGAAAGTACGCGAATACCAGCTTCCAGTTTTTGGTTTGCCTGCACCCAGGATTCCTGGGATGCCTCCAGGCGTCGAGCCTCTACAGCGAGAGTGTCGAATCGACCGGATTGCCATGCGACGGCGATGAGCAGCAAAGGTATCGATAAGAGAATCGCAAATAAGGCCACTCGCTTCATACCGTCGTCCTTCCGGCCGCCCCGTCGGCCTTACGGGCACTTTCGCCCGCCAAGTAGGGATCGCCGCCGAGTTTGCTGGCGACGCGCAACTTGGCACTGCGGGAGGCGGGATTGCGCGATATCTCTTCGGGCCCGGGCACGACGGGCTTTTTCGTCACGAGCTCGAGAGTCGGTTCCGCGAGCCCGCCTTCACCTACAGGTATCGGAGAATTCGCATGGGTCGAATAGCCGCTGCCGCCAGCCGAGCGTCGGTCAGCGAGCTCGCGCAACACGTTCTTGGCTATGCGATCCTCGAGCGAATGGAAGGAAATTACGGCTATGCGACCCCTCGGTGCGAGCAGACCTACAGCGCGCCGTATGCCGCGCTCGGCCCGGCCGAGCTCATCGTTGACGGCGATTCGGAGCGCCTGGAAAGTCCTGGTAGCTGGGTGAATTCGGCCGTGACGGTAGGCCGGCGGAACGGCGTTCCACACGGTGTCGGCGAGGGCACCCGTCGTGGCGATGCCTCCCGTCTTCCTCGCCTCTACAATCGCCTTCGCAATCCGCCGCGACATCCTTTCCTCGCCGTACTCGTAAATGAGACGAGCGATCTCCTCCTCGCGTTCCTCGGCGAGGATGCGCGCCGCGCTCCGGGGCGCTTCGGGCGAAAGCCTCATGTCGAGCTCTTCGTCCTTGCCGTGCCCGAAGCCACGCCCCGACTCGGCGAAATGGAACATCGAGACACCGAGATCAAAGAGAATGAGATCGGGCTCCCCAAGCCCGGCCCCGCGATCGGCCAAGACCTCATCGAAGTAGCCGAGGCGATAGGAAACCCTGCCGGCGAAAGGCGAAAGGCGCTCCCGAGCCTTCGCCTGGATGGCGGGGTCCGCGTCGATTCCGACGTAGCTAATGCCCGGATAGCGCGCGAGGAAGGCCTCTGCGTGGCCTCCCTCCCCCAGCGTGCAATCAAGCATCAGCGCGTCGTCCCGCCGCGGGGCAAGGAAAGACAAGAGCTCCTCAAGCAACACAGGTACATGATCGATCACAGCCACGGCCGCCCCGACGCACTAAAGCGTCAGGCCTCCCAGTTCTTCGGCCGCAGCCACGAATTCCGATTCGTTTTCCTCGAGATACTTGCGGTAGGCATCGCCATCCCAGATCTCGATGTATTTTGAAATGCCCAGGATAGCGCATTCTTTCGACAAGCCGGCAAATTCGCGGAGGCTTTGAGGTATGGCGATCCTGCCAAGCTTATCGACTTCCACCTCCTGGGCAGGGGCGAGGATTCGCCTCTGGACGAGACGGGCTCGAGCGGCGAAGAGGCTCGTCGACTCCATAAGCTTCTTCGATAGGATGGCCCACTGATCAGGCGGGAAAAGCCATAGGCATGAATCTACCCCCTGAGTCAGGACGAACTCGTTTCCTGAAAGCTCGCCGCGGAGCCTTGCGGGGAGCGAAAGTCGTCCTTTCTCGTCCAGGGTATTCCTGAACTCGCCGGTAAGCAGATTCATTGCCACAAGTTCCTACGTTTTACCACTTTTCCCCACCACAGACTTTATACTACTTCGTGATAGGGAACTGTCAACGAAGCTGAATTCGAAAATACTCGACAGAACCATCTTTTATTACAGAAAAACTTGACGCTTGTATAGCTATTGGTAGTTTCTCTCTATAGGATCGCTACCGAATCATCGGCCGCGATATCTCTCAATACGAAAATAAACAAATAGGCATCATGACGCGAGGATGCACGGATCAAGCTCAGCGATGGCGAATTTAGTACTGTAGCGTATTGCGCCTTCTGTCTACGCCCAGAAGCGTTCTATAGCGGCGGCGTACTCCCCAAAGAACAAATTCGGGTTTATAATAATTGCCGCATGACAATTACTGAATACTATATTGTCTATCCGGAAGGCGAGATTCAGGAGCTCGAAGCGCCGTTGAGAATCGACCAGATCGTCGACCTGAATGGCCGTCCCCTCCCAATGCCTCTACCGAGCCCAAGGGTGATAGCCTATCGCGTAATGAAAATCAGGCAGTCAGAAGACAGAGGAATGCAAAAAATATTCCATTATGTCGAACTCATCCCTACCCGCGAACTCCAATCTCACTGTTATTGATCGTCTTCGTCAGCCTGCCCCTCGGGGAAAAGGTATAGGTCGGGGATTTTATACACTCTCTGCAAGGAAAAATCGAGGCGCACGCTATGTTCGGGTGCGACATCGATTTCGATATAATGGGAGAGAATCTCGAAGCCCGGGATTTCGACCTTTATCTCAAAGGCGAACTTCCTCTCCCCTCCCGCGAGCGAGGCGGCTACCGGCCCAGGCCAGAAGATGAAAGTCCCCCCAGTGGCGCCTGCGAGGACAAAAGGATTCTGCCAGTTGGGATCGACCATATCCGCCTCCGCGCTATCCGAGAGGAGGCGCACGACTCCCTCACCCAAAGGGGCAAATGTACGGCCGTCGAATACCCTTCCCATGATCGTCGGGAAATTGAAGACAGGCCCTTCGCGACCTGAGTTGATAGGCTTCCCCACGACATGATCGGAGGTGGGCCTCGGAGAGTGAGAAACTTTACCCCACCCCTCTTTGACGAGGGATATGAGGTCCGCCTGGCGCTGGACTTTATCCAGGCCTTCCTTCTCGCTATACGCAAGCCCGCGGCTCGAGACTATATATTCGGGCTTGACTCTGTTCAGCACGTAGCACGCGACGTCGAGCTTGCATTGGTCGCAAGTGCAGTAGCCCAGGCTTTTCTCTCTGTCTTCGCGCTCAAAAAGCTCCTCCACCATGACTTTAACCGCGTCTTCCATGGCGTTTCGGATCTCCATCACGCCCCTCCTTGCCTTGTAAAGTGTAGCCATTTTGACCTGTTCTACAACGCCCGCGGCCAGAGGTATCGGAAGATTCATCCAAGCATGTCCGCTGCCGCTGCCGCCAGACCTTCCGATGGAGTCTTCGCGAAAACGCGCAGACGTCGGAGAGCCTTGGCGAAGCCATCGACGACGGGTGGCTTAAAAACCGTCGGGCTCTCCGGAAACGGGATCGCCTGCCATACCCTTCTTCCTTCATCGGCCGGATTCCGCTCCGCAGGCCGGTGGGCTATCCGAGGCGTATCCTCGCGACGCGTATCCTCGCGACGCGTATCCTCGCGACGCGTATCCTCGCGACGCGTATCCTCGCGACGCGTATCCTCGCGACGCGTATCCTCGCGACGCGTATC
>CAZBGA010000066.1:0-20824 GCA_964491385.1 uncultured Treponemataceae bacterium
AGATTATACAAGAAAAAAGGGAGCCCCGTTACTTATTGTGAGAAATCCGGGCTAGAGCTTTAGGTATCTAGCCTCCCAGGGGCGCCATATATATCGTGTTTGCTCCGCATGGACTCGGGCTTACCGGATTGCACCTAGGTTACGTTTGACCGGCGCAAGTTCGGCGTAGGCATCGACAGGCCTCCTTCAGAAATCAAGGTAGCCCGATATAATGTTACCGGGTTTTGGGGTAGCGGAAGGCACGAGGCGGCAGATGCGATGCTGGTGTGCCGAAATCTCCGGTGGACAACTTTACATGGCTCCTATAGGAACAATTGCCTACCCGTAAGATAGCAATATTACTATATTAACTCAATAGACCACAGAGGCTCGGGCGACACTGATAGAATCTGGCCAGAGCTTCCAAGACGACCGCGAACCCAAAGAATGGCCTTGGAGGTAAGGTCAATGTGAGTTTAGGAGGTGGGAAATAAGCAAGCATATAGTTTCGGCCCTATTAGTGCTCGTTTTTGCGTCGGGCTTATATGGGCAAGCGACTCCGAAACCGCATCTCCAAATTGAATTGGGACATACTGGCCAGGTAATATCGGTCGCGGTTTCGCCGGATGGCCGCACCGCCCTCTCGGCCGACCATCAAGCGAACTTGAAACTTTGGGATATTTCTAGCGGTCGTCTCATACGAACCTTCGTTTGGGGGGCTGCGTATGTTTCTAATGTGGCGTTGGCTTTTTCTCCTGACGGTCGAGTGGCGCTCGAAGGCGTAAGCGGGAAAGCGGCGTTATGGAATGTCGTGACCGGTCAAATGCTGCGCATAATTGGTATGCCTTTCGAGGACGGTGGAATGGCGTTTTCGCCAGACACAGCATCTGTGCTTATTTCGCGCAAGCTATCCTTAGCTTTGTGGGACATCGCAAGCGACAAACTTATTCGTACATTTGGCGGGGAGCATTCTTACGGCTATGCCGTGGCACTTTCACCTGATGGGAAGATGGCGCTGGCCGTTACCGGAACTGGAACGATAGAATTATGGGATGTAGGAACAGGTCAGCTCAATCGCACCTTCGATATCAGCGGGTTTGCCACGAATTTGCTGCTCAGATTTACACCCGATGGGCGTTCAGCATTAGTGGCTGACATCGATTCAATAAGCTTGCTGGATATTGAAAGGGGCAAGACAAAATGGCGCTCTGAAACCAATATTGACACTGACGGGGCAGTACGAGCAATAACAATTTCGCCGGACGGCCTGACCGCTACAATAGGTCGGGGGAAAACTTTACAGCTGTGGGATCTATCAACAGGCAGGGTTATCCGCAGCTTTGCGAAATCTGGAGACTTCCAATCAGTAATTTTTTTAGCAGACGGGGGGAAGCTGCTTTCGGGTTCATCAGACCATACAGTGCAACTATGGGATGTGGCCACCGCCCAGTCGATTCGGATTTTCGATGGACAAGTGGACCCCTTCGGCTCGCTGGTGTTCTCGCCCGACGGGCGGATGATACTTGCGAGCAATATGGAACTGTGGGACCCTGCAGCCGCTACGCCACTCCACGACTATGGCCAAGAAACCGTCTGGTCGTCTGTTTTTTCTCCGGATGGGAAAACATTTATAACTACTTATAAGGATTGGAAGTTTAGGGTGATGGACCTGGCTACGGGGACAACAGTACGGATATTTGGTGAGGATAAGAGTGTCGATGAAAAGACCTGGCAAAACCATATCAGCTTGTCCGCCGACGGAACCACGCTATTGGCCTCCTCAAATGCCACCCCCTGGCTCGGCATAGGAGACCAAAGAAATAGTACTCTATCGCTATGGGATGCAAAGACCGGGAAAAAACTCAAGACATTATTCGATGATAAGTCGGGGGCAACTAACGATTTTACATCAATTGTTCTTTCACAGGATGCGAAGACAGCGCTTACCGTCCAAGGTGGTACACTCAAATTCTGGGATATTTCTGCGGGCGTAGTGACACATTCATTTGATGCAAGGGCAATTAGAGTTGCTTTATCCCCCGATGGGAAAACAGCGCTTTCCGGTGGGGGTGAGTTGGACTTATGGGACGTCGTAAGCGGTAAACTAATTCGCACATTCGCCTCGCCACAGGGCGATATAGAATCAGTCGCATTCTCCCCCGACGGCCACACAGCACTTTCCGCCTCGGGTTATGGGCCGATATGGATGTGGGATGTCGCAAGCGGCGTTCTACTTCGAACCTTCCCATCATACGAAACCCCAGTTTTGTCGGTGGCATTTTCGAACGATGGTAAGACCATGATGTCCTCGTCGGAAGACGGCACAATAAAACTCTGGGATCTTGGGACAGGTCGCCTTCGCTATTCTGCGGTTTCGACTTCCAAGGGAGAATGGTTGGCTTGGACCCCGGAGGGTTTCTTTGCAGGTACCGAATGGGCTACGCATCATTTCGTCGACATTGTCGACGAAATGAAAGTTGTGGGCATCGACCAGGTGTATAACATCTACTATCGCCCTGACCTCGTTGAAGCGAAAGCGGAAGGGAAAGATATTTCAGCCTTTGCAATAGGGCTTGATTTAGCGACGCTGCTCCATTCTGGTGGACTACCGCCTCAAGTGGAAATTGAAACGCCGGCGGCGCCTAGTACAACAACCGAGCGAGATATTACGCTACGCTTTAAGGTTACCGACCAAGGAGGCGGCGTAGGCACCGTCACGATTTTCAACGGCGATACCCCTCTTGTCGTATCCGAAGGCACTCGGGGGCTGAAAGTCATTGGGGTCGGCGCCCCCAAAGATTCTTCGCAGCTTGCGCTCGGGATCAGCTATGAATCAGTCCTTACTCTTCATGGTGGGGCCAACACCATCGCGGTCTCGGCCTACAATGCGAAGGGTACGATCGAGTCAAATCGAGCCTCCGTCGAGGTGGTCTACGGCACGACGATCGTCACGAAACCCTCGCTCTATATCCTAGCCGTTGCGGTTCAGAAGTACCGCGACAGGGATCTGGCGCTCAAGTACTCGGTCGACGACGCAACCGCCCTGAGCACGGCCTTGCAGAAGCAAGCAGGTGCGCTCTACCAGGGTGTCCACGTTGCTACCCTCTTCGACGACCAGGTCACGAAGGAAGGGTTCTCCTCGGCCTTCGATGCCCTTTCGAAGGTGGTTGCCCCTGATGACGTGTTCGTTCTGTACTTCGCCGGGCACGGCGTAACCAATGCCCAAGACGGCGAGTACTACTTCCTGCCCGTAAATTTCCGCTACAACGGGGCCGAAAGCATAGCGGAACAGGGCATCTCGAAGAACGATATCCTCGCCAACATGACGAAGATTACTGCCCAGAAAAGCCTTCTGCTCTTCGACACCTGCAATTCCGGATCGCTCCTGAAGGACTCCCCGGTCGGACGGGGGATCGAGGAGAAGACCGCCGTCGATCGCCTGAAGCATGCGGTGGGGCGCGCTCTGATCGTGGCATCGGGAGACGATCAGTCCGCATTGGAAGGCTACGAGAACCACGGCGTCTTTACTTACGTCCTGCTGCAGGGCCTCTCGGGAGCCGCGGTCGTCGGGGATAGCGGATACATCAGCGTCACGGGCCTCACGTCATACGTCGTCAACACCGTGCCGGATCTCACCTACAAAAAGTGGGGATACGAGCAGGATCCGCAAAGTGAGCTGCCGAAACAGGATTTCCCGCTGGTAAGTCGGTAAACCGCTCGATTTCCTGAGGATAAGCGTGAAGCGTATAGCGTTACTTTTCTTCCTCGTAGTCGCGACCTCATTCGCGTCGACACAGAATTGGGAACCGGACCTGCCCACGACCCTGGACGCGCTCGCGAAAAATGCCTGGCAGCCGAGCCTC
This sequence comes from uncultured Treponemataceae bacterium, assembly GCA_964491385.1. GTDB lineage: Bacteria > Spirochaetota > Spirochaetia > Treponematales > Rectinemataceae > UBA1306. The sequence goes on from CAZBGA010000066.1 coordinate 3,843, forward strand.
CTAACGGCGTTTGGGAACTTCACCTTCGCCTACAGCGACTTGGCGAGCCCATTCTCGCGCTTCCTGGAAGAGAGCCTCGCCTCGGCCATAACGAGAAGCGCGCATCTGCAGCTCTTCAACCGCGAGGCGGCGGCGGCCATGGATCCGGCGTTCCGCCAGATCTACGGCGAGTACTTCAAGACCAACGGCGTAGACGCCTTTCTCTCGGGCCGCTTCTTCGACGAGGGCCAGACGGTGCGGGCACACCTCGAGCTCACCAACATGACGAACGGCATCCTGGTGGGCACCGCGGACCTTCAGGTGCCCAAGGCCGCCATCCCGAACGATGTGCCTGTAGAGCCTACTGCCGCCGCGACCGCGGCTTCTACGGAACTCGGGAACCTCATATCGAATAAGGAGGCAGGTGGGCTCTCCGTCTCCGTGAGCGCCGAACGGGGGCCCGACGCCGTGTATAGAGAAGGCGAGGACATGGTCGTCTTGGTAACGGTCAGCAAGGAAGCTTGGGTGAAAGTCTACCACATCTACGTGAAAGGCAAGGTCCAGCTCATCTGGCCCAACCGATTCGGTGGCGGCGGTACGATCAAGCCGGGTGAGGCGGTACGGATCCCCGGCGAAGGCGCTCCCTTCGCCTTCAAGATGACTCCGCCCTTCGGAACCGAGTTCATCAAGGTCGTCGCCTCTACCCGACCCTTCGCCACGAATGAGGCCGACTTCACCGAGCTGAGCGGCGATGCCCGTGGCGTCATCTCGCGTGGGCTCAGCGTAGAAGGTTTGGGGAAAGCGGAGCAGGCCGAGGCCATGGCGAGTTATGTCATTATGCAAGCGAAATGAGATACCCCACTTTAAGGAAGTTTTTTTATGCCCGAATATCCCGCCCCTACTTTGCCTGCTCACCGCTGTAGCCGCGCAAGATCGCGGCTTGGCGGTGATCGCCCGATAAGCGACAGGATCGCCAAACTTTGATTTTGGGAAGCAATACGCCGTTATCATAGGGATCGACCAATACCAGAACTGGACACCCTTCAAGGTGGCGGTCAGCGAGGCGCAAGCGGTCAAAAACGCTTTGGCGGAAAACTACTATATAGACGAATTCATCGAGCTCTACGATAAGGATGCCACGGCGGCGAATCTCCGTAGACTCTTTTCGCAGACCTTACCGGCCAAGCTGGGGGTACACGACTCGCTGCTATTGTTTTACGCCGGGCACAGCTACCTAGACGCGGCCTCGAATACAGGCTATTGAATCCCGGTCGACGGCGGCGCCGACACGGCGAATCAGGAAGGCTGGTTCGCCAATTCCCAGCTACGAGATTATCTGAGCGAGATCAAGGCACAACGAGTTCTCGTGCTGGCTGATTCCTGCTTTTCGGACGATCATTTTAATACCCAACGTGGACCAATGCCTGTCGTAGATGCCGCGTATTTCCGAGCGGCGCTTCAGTATACAGCTCGCCAGGTGCTGATCTCCGGCGCTTTTCAGGCAGTCCCCCTATCAAAGCGAATTTGAGCATGGGCTCATAAGCGAATTTGGGCATGAACTCGTGAGCTACCTTTAGCGCAACAGCGAGCCGCTGGTCGATACGCTGTCACTCTACGACCATGTTCGAAAGGGGATCACACAGACTTTGCCGTTTTTCGGCACCTTACCGGGCAACGGGGCGGGGGCAAGCTTTGTCCTGTTTCGCAGGTCTACGATCCAGACCGGTTTCGTCAATGCACAAGGCCGACGCTATGCCTTGGTGATCGGCAATTCGAACTATGGGGATGGGATTTGGGGCAACTACTGAACCCCATCAACGACGCAACCGACACCGCCGCTTCATTGGAGAAATTGGGATTCAGAGTGAACCTGCTGAAGGACGCCACTCGCGGGCAGATAAATCAAGCCGTGGGCGAATTCCACGATGACCTGGCCTCGGACGGAAAGAACGAAGGATTCTTCTGGTACACGGGTCGCGGTGTCCAGGCGAAAGACGAGAATTATCTCATACCCGTCGGGGCCAACATCAAGCTGCAGACCGATCTGGAAGACGAAGCCGTCAGCGTCGGGAAGATCATGAACTACTTGGAGGATGCCTGTGCCAGGGTCAATATCGTAGTCTTGGACGCCTGCCGGGACAATCGCTTGCCGAGCCTCTCCCGAGAATTCGAGCGGGGACTGAAAGTGGAAACCGATATTCCTCCGGAAAGCGTAATCATGTTCTCGACATCGGCCGGCCAAATCGCGCTGGACGGTTCGGGCCGTGATAGCCCGTTCGCCGAGGCCTTCTTGAAGTACCTGGACGCGCCCGGAGATATATCCTCGACCATAAGGCAAGTAACCGAAGAGACCACGCGGCTAACGAACGGGGCTCAAGTCCCATTCGTCTATTCTAGCTTGGACCTCGATTTCGCGCTCAACCCGAATGTGGCCGCCCCCAAGCCGGCTGCGGACACCATTCCCGATCTTCCTCCCGCCGAGTAGATAGCCGGAGGTAATCGGAAAGAAGACTGCCCCGGACTGCACCGGAGCCGGTTCTTCGCGAGTAAAACACTTACTCGCTCCCCCGCCCGGTCTCGCCCTCCGCGCCTCGCCTTCCTGGCTCGGCGTTCTCGCCCACATACGACGCTTCGCGTCGTGTGCCGCAAGGAATCGATTGTAGTGTTCGCCTTCGGCGAACTCGGCATCCCTGTGGGCTCGACCGATCTGCATCCTCAGATGATCGGATGCAGATCGGAGCGCAGAGCCTTCGAGACCGGTAATAATGCCAAACGCGGAATCGCCAAGGCGATTCCGCGACGCCAAAAGAAAAGGCGCCACCTCTTGGCAGCGCCTTTTCTTTTTGCGACTCCCCCGCCCGGTCTCGAACCAGGGACCCAGTGGTTAACAGGCTAAAAATAGGGTTTATCGTCTAATATCGTTCCCTATCAATTACTATATCACATAAAGAATTATTGCACAAGAGCATATCAGGGAAAATCAAGGCTTTTCAAAGTTTTGCGTACCTTTTGCGTACCCTACGGTTTCGCCTAACGTGTCATTCTCCGCGATCTCCTTGAGCTCTCGGGCTAGGTCGGCAAGCGCAAGGGCGAGGCGCCGGAGCTCTGCCCGGGTGTCGTCGGGCTCGGGAGGCTCCGGGAGCCACGCGGAGGGCAGTCTTGCCCGCCCGAGAGAAGGGGGTATAATCGGGGAAAGGGGGGAAAAATGAAGTGTAAAGCATGCGATTTCGACAAAGAGGTATTAGAGGCCAGAAATACCGAAAATAGGCGGCAACTAAATGGCCTTTCCGGACAAGATCGTGAAAATGCCAAGCGCTCAGATGCCTTACTCAGTGAGGTTGACGACCCTGTCCCTGATTGGATAGTTGCTGGCTACCTGTTGAAAGAGGATCCAGCGATGCTTTTTACGGTAGAAAAAGCACAAGGCCGCGCATCAGCCGCAAGAAGGATTCTGGCCTGTCCAAAATGCGGAACGCTGAGGATCGAAATACCATGAGGACGGCAGGCAATAATGGACGATAGCTGTGCTCATTCGGAACTACTTGCCAGGCTCAGGAATTTGATTGATGACACCCGGACGCTAAAGAATCAGCAGTGGCAGACCACCTACTATTCTCTTCTCCTATCCGGCGCAATGCTCGCTTTGACAAAACTGGATGCGACACTATTGATATCATGGCACAAATACGTATTTTTCGGCTTGCTCCTCTTGGCTGCGGCGGGCCAAGGCTATTTGGTAATTCGTCTACATGTGACATTTGGGAAAAGTTTATCGCAGTATCAGTCTCACGCATATTCGATCAATTCGTTGCTAGATCGGGCGACCCATCTGTATGGAGAGATAGATTCCCAGGCTACAATCAAACGGGACTCACTGCGCCTTCAACATAAAACAAGTAGCCTGTTCACATCTATTTTTATTGCCCTAGGCTTAGCAGGTCCTGTTTTCATATTCATCTATTCAATATACAAGCTATTCGATCCTTAGACAGAATGATAGCAAGGGGGAAGACATGGACGAACAGGCAATCAGGGCCGCGGCGCTCCAAGCGGCAGTTGTAATGTTCACGCCGGTATCGAATCAGGGAAGGGCCGCTCCACTAATCACAGAAGAGCAGTCGGCCAAGCTCAAAGAGCAACGTATCGAAGGCGCGTTAAAGTTGGCCGACCGCTTCGTCGAATACATTTCAAAGCATTAACTTTTCGATTCGGGCACTGGAACTATTTGCAATTTGATATCGGCAAGAATGGATTGACCGAATCCCTCATCAAGAGGGTTCGAGGATATCGGGCATCTCTCGATTAATATTCCCTCAATTTCATATCCGATGCTTTCCAGTGCATCGGCAAGCTGATTCATGATCTCTTTGTTACTCATGGTCTCACTTCTCCTCTCGCCGATTCCTCGGCGCGTTATCGCTTTCTCAAAGGCTTTCCACTGTCCGCGTTGAAGTCGTCAAACTGTCGCTGTTCGCGCTGGGCCTGCTGTTGGCGCAGCGCCTCTTGCCGTTGCTCGGGGCTTCCCCGGCCAGGTGTCGGTGGTCGTGTTTGTTTCATTTCGTTACCTCTTCGGATATTTTGTCCGATGCCGTATTAACCCAGCTCGCGGCGGGCGGGGCATGCTGCTGTATTACGCACAGAGATCGGTGCAAATTGCACAGCTCGCGGTGGGCGGGGGGCATCCCCTCGCCCACCTGTTTTATTGATGCCATTGGAAAACATCGAGCGAGACGAGAGCAGAGAGCCCTAGCGAGGTATTGGAAAGCAACGGCCAGAACGCGGCGCCGGGAGGCAGCACGAGGCCGTCCGGGTGGTCGATTAGTTCGTATAGCGGGCCGGCCGCGAGGGCTCCCCCTGCATTCGGGCCCGCGGGGCCGATAACGGTAGGCGCTGCTCCGGCGGTCGCCACGATGTACCAGAGTAGCGGCGTGCTGGCGTCGTTTCCCAAGGAGTCACAGACGGCGCTCGGGCCGGCGGTGATGCCAGAAAACGATGGACTCGCGGCAAACCCGTATTCTAGACAGCCCGCTACCACGGTTCCCGAGACTACGCCCAGGCGTACCGCGACGATGCGCGCGAAGATACCCGAGCCCGCCGGATTGTAGAGAACCGGCACACTAGAGGTGCTCGCGGCCGCGGCGGCGATTGCCGACGAGGTGAAGAAGCGAAGATTTTCAGAAAGATAGTTCATACCATCATGCTCCTTGCCGGTAGTGCCGGCCGTTTCTCGTTTCAATGAGACAAGCATCTGCGAGGCGGTCGAGCGCTTGGCGGGCCTGCCATACGGACACGCCCCCGAGCGCCGCAAGGCGCCGATAGCCCGCGAGGGGAGCGCCAGGCGCGGCCGTGGCGAGGCGCAAGAGGCGGAGGTCGGCGCTGGATACGTCTTTCCTCTCGCGGGCCTCTTGGCGGCCCCCTGGCGCGGCTGGCGTGAGGTCATAGACGGCCAGCTCGAGGGCGACCGCGATGACGACAAGGAGGGCGAGGACGAGGTGGCGATAGTCCAGGCCGAGGGCAGAGGCCAGGGCGAGAAGATAGCTTGCGCCGCTGGCCGGGGGCGCGGCGGCGAGCTTGGCCGCTATGGCGCCGCGCTCCTCTGCGATCTCGCCTAGGCGCGACGAGTAGCGGAGTGAGGACGTAACCCACTCGGGGGGAAGCGCGGAGGCCTTGGCGTTGATCGTAGCGGCCTCGGCGTCGAGGGCGGCGAGGCTCGAGGCCAGGGCGGAGCGGGCGGCGGTGTCGCGGTTGGAGGCCGAGACGGTCCGCTCGATGGCGCTATAGGCGAAACCGATAGCCGCGATGCACGAGATGGCCGCCAGGGACACGCCGAGGACAAGCCCGAGGGCGTGACGGTCCGCGCGCCACTCGCGCCAGGATATGCGCTTCACGATCTCGAGGACGGCGCCGAGGGACGCGAGAAGAGCGGCATCGAGAGGCGAGCCCCCGAGGGAGAAGAAGAAGAGTACGGCGAGCACGGCTTGAAGGGCGAAAACGGCCAGGCCGAGAACCTTGCTTTTCATTTTCCATCCTCGGGCGGCGGGCCGCCCATAGTGAACGCTGTCTCTAGCTCGCTTTGAATAACTTCTTTTGCCTCATCGAGCGCGCCACCTTCAAGGCGGTGAGCGAGGGCAGGAATAGCCGCGAGACGAAGCGAAATTCGCCAGGCGAGAATTTCGGCCCTCGAGCGCATTGGCTTCCGGCCCTGCTCGATAATGCTCGCCTTCGTCATCTTCTTCGATTTGCGAGGAGGGCCGCGGAGTAGGCGATCTCGGCGGTGACGACGGCGCTGGGGTCGCGGCCGTGCGCGAGCGCCCAGCTGCGGACTTCGGCGAGGCGCTGGGGAGGGATACCGACCTCGAGCGCCTCGGCGATTTCCGAATTAGCAGGGGCGGAGAGCGCCGCAATGAGTGAGCGACCCGCCGCCGTCGGATGGGAGAGCGCGCCGAAAAGTGCCCAGCCGCGGGCGCGGAACTGAGCTAGGTGCAGCTCGTTGCCCAGGGCATCGAAGCCCAGGAGTAGCTCATCCGCGGCCGCGGCATCGGCGGCAGATAAAAGAGAACCCCCAGAGGGCGAGGCCGCGGGGGCCTCGTCCGTGCTGGCGGTATCGGGGCGACGGCCGAGGGCACGCTGGCGCTCCTCAAAACGAGCCTCGAGCTCAGGGTCATAGGCAAGTTTCGAATACTTCATCTTCATGATAGGTCCTCCAGTGCGTAGTTTTTAGCCGCGAGCTGCGCGGCTTTTTTCTCGATCCTTCGGGCTCGGGCCTCGGCATAGACGGCCTCCCCGCGCGAGCGGGCGCACAGGATCTCGAAGGCGAGCCTGCGGTCTTCGGGCGTCCAGTCTGAGCCATGCAACGTCGTATCGGCCGCGGCGAGAAGGTCGGCCAGGTCCAGGGAGTAAAGGCCCCAGCCGCCGTAGAGCTCGGACTCGTTTTCGAGCGCGAAGACGAGGAGGGCGCGGGCGAGGTCATCGGGCAGTACCGCGACGAGGACGCGAGCGCCTCCGAAGGCCTTCGACTCATCGGCCGAGAGCGTCCGCGTCCAACCGCCGAGACGTGCATCGGGGGCGAGCCTGGCGCCCGAGTGACTATCGCCGAGCCAGAGCGCCGCGGGGCCGTCCTCGCCAGGGAGGAGCTCGGGGAGCGGCTCCTCGGGCGAGGACGTCTCCATGGCAATGATGAACGGAGAGAGGCTCCCGGCCACGAGGCGCCCACTGAGGGATGAAGTCGGCGAGCGCCAGCGACCTTCACCACTAGGATGCAAAATCTGACAGGTAATACCCATGTTACTTTTCTCCTATGCGATGCCGACGATGGCAGTTGCGCGAATGGCCGGCGGCGTCTCGTCGAGGGGTATGCGCTTAATGACTTGGAGCTCAAGGCGCGTCCGCTCGACCGGGCAAAAGCCCCGGAGGGTCGAGCCCTGTATGCGAGCAAGCTCCACGTTGTGCCATTGGCCGCAGTAGCTACACGCGAACGCGCCGAGGTGCTCTGAGGCCTCATACAAAACGATGTCGAAGCCGGGGGTCATTTTTGAAAGCCGCCCTGCGCGACGTGAATGCGCGCGCGACCGGCGGCCGTGAGCTCGCCAGTCTTAGGATCGATGAAGCCCGCGGCGAGGTCCGCTTTCCAAGTGATCGAGGCAATTTCAGAATACTTCTCGGCCTCGGCGGCGGCAGCCTCTGCGCGAGCGCGATCCTTGGCGGAAAGCTCGCCGCGGATGTCTTCAAGCGGCTTGGGCGAGCTGTCCAGAAATTGAGCCTGGCCGAGATTCACGAGGTCTTGCAGTCGCGCGGCGCCGAGCTGTTCCAAGTCTGAGCGGTCGGTGATCTCGTCGCCAGGTCCGTAGACCTTTTTACCGATGCGCATGATACCGACAGGGATACCGTCCCTGAATGCCCGCCCCTTGGAGTCCAATAGGACGCCACTCGAGCCCAAAAAGCGAATAGCGCGTAAGTTTTCAGTTGCCATGATCCTGCTCCTCATCTTCAATTTCCTGCGGCTCGTCATGCCGCATGAGTTTTTCCCCGCCTGTCACGGAGGGAAGTTCCGCAATTGTTTCGAACGACAGCCCAGTAACGGCCATTTCGCTTCCGATGCTTTCGCGAAGCATCTTGTCGCGCCGGGCTCTTTCGATCTCGCTTTCGCGGGCGAGAGCGTCTTGCTTTCGCTTCCGAGCCCATGCGGCCTCTTGCAGCTCGCGATGCGAGGCAAACGTCTGGCCGTTTTCCACCATTTCGCGATACGCCTGGCGATCTTTCTCGAGGGCCGTGAGCCTGTGCGCCTCGTTCGCGGCGATGAAGGCCGCCGGCAGCTCGGCTATAAGCCGGTCGGCCAATGTGTCGGCGATCTTCTGGCCGATCAAGTCGGCCAGGGCGCGTAGTTCTTCAGTCTGCATTAGTGTTCTCCTCCGGCGCTTTCTGGCGGGCCGGTCGCATAGGATGCTTTGCTGTCTTGCTCTCGAGCATGACGAGGACGCGGGCCTTCAGGGCCTCGGTGTCGGCAGCGGTGAAAGGGCGGCCCCTGAAGGTGGCCGGGAGCGAGGTCATGCGCCGAGCGATGGCGCGCTTGAAGAAGGCGGCGTCACTCGTGGTCATCGTCGGCCCCCTCGCCCGGTGCGTCGCCGAGCTTGGCCTTGATGCTCTCGAGGAAGTCCTCGAGCTGACGCTTTTTTGATCGCTGCTCGGAGCAGGCGTCTTCCATCAGTGCTTTGTTGACCTGGAGCTCGGCCGAGGCGTCGTCTGACGCGTTATGCACCATCGCAACGATGTCCGCGGCCATTCGGTCACCTCGAGAAAGGAACATTGATTGATCTATCACATAGAGCTTATTCAGAAACGTCTCAACTAATACTTTCGGAAGCAGGTCACCCCGGCGCTCTTTCGCGCGGCATTCCCAGTACGAGGCCTGCGCGGCCTTGAGCTTCCTCTCACTCGTCGCGAAAGAAGGATCGTCTCGAGTCGAGCCCCTGGCCGAGCGGTTGCGAGCGTTGCGGTCAAGCTCTCCGTCCTGGAGGTCCACGATTTCCGGTGGATTTTCCGCGGTCGCGGGGGAAGCGGCTTCGCGGTCTCTTTTATGAGCTGCGGCAGTTCGTTGGAACGGCAGTTTCTTCAACCACTGGTCAATGTCGGGGTCGAGAAGGTCGAATAGGCCCTCGGCGTTTGTATGTATCATTCCTTTCCGCTTGGCCTCTCCGACCGCCTGGCGGCTGACGCCTATGACTCGCCCGAGGTCCGCCCCAGAGAGATAACGTGCGGTCATATTGAGGCCTCCCGAAGAGCTTGACGCTTGACGGTCAACCTATGAACCGGGAGACTCCCGCGAAGCGGATCGGGCAGCGACAATGCCCGCGACATAACCCGCCATTCCGGCCAGTACCTGACAATATTTGTCATCTATTCACCCCTTTAGTCGCCTCGCCCGTCGCCTCCTCGCTTACGAACTCGAGAAGGTCGCTCACGCTCTGGCGTTCGCTGTCGCTCATGACGTGCTCGGGCTCTATGATCGCCATGAAGACGCGGTGAGTATCAGAGTTGAGGCCGCGGAACTTGCCCTCGGCATCTGCGGCGGCGAAGGCGGCCTTGAGGTCGGCGTCAGAGACCAAGGTCGACGGCGCCGGCGCAGGCTCGGTGACCTTTCCGTTTTCCGGTAGGTTACCTTCCCGTTTTTGGGAAGGCTCGTTGGGTTTGGGAGTCGAAGGAGCTGGCGAGGTGGAAGAGCCATGCTCGAAAAGTTCCCCGATGTTCCCAGAATATTCGGGCTCGGTTTTTAGGTTTTGCAAAAGGGGAACTTGGGGAACTTGGGGAATATCTGGTCCGTTGCAGAAAAGGGGAGTGTCTATTTTAGAGGGGGCTGGAATGTTCCCCGAAGTTCCCATGTTCCCCGACTGTTCAAGTTTCCACGCGGCCGCATGGTGGACGATCCCAGCCGACACAATCCGAAAGCCTCCGAAGACTCGATCACGCATTCTCGCCAGCGCGCGGCCGAGTGTTGATCGCTGGGAGCGTTCGCTCCCTGTTCCTAGGTCGAATCCATCAATGTCCAGGGCGAGGGGAAAGAGAGCCTTGACAGTTTGCGGAGCTGGTCCGAACGCCTCCCACCATGCCGCCGCGAAGTTCGACCAGGTGGCGCCGTCGGCGTCTGATGATTCATAGAACATGTCGAGGCCGTCGAGAAAGCCATTGATTCTAGCAAAGCCAAGGATTCCGCCGAGGATTCGGCTCCACGATTCGAAAGACCCGAGGACGGGGCCGTTCCAGGCCGGCCGGTCGGCGGCGAGCCAGGCAGAGACAACGACGAGACATTTTTCGATGATTTCGGCGCGATGCGCGATGCACCATTCCTTCAAGTCGGGGTGTTTGAATCCGTCGCGGAGCCAGGGCCTATCGATCTTCGGGTCGAGCCGCGAGCGTATCGTCCGGCGGGCGATCTCGCCCGATAGGACGGGGTTATTTGCTGTAAAGGCGAAAATTGCCCGGACCAGGATTGAGACTGTACGACTTGAGCCTAGCAATCTGTCGGACCATACGTCAGAGGTGATAATGGCTGCGAGAGTCGGTGATTCGAGACCATGCGCCAGATTGTCGAGCTGGATTATTGCCGCTCCGCCGAGGAGCGCAGACGTTGCGCGCTTGCGCATCTCGTCCTCATCTCTGCCCTCAGTGAGGAGTACGCGCTTTTCGAGGCCGGAAGGAATCGCGCATACTTCGGATAGCAGATTTTTGCCGCTTCCGGGCGTTCCCGCTTCGAACCCGAAAATCGGCGTCGGCCCCGGTATTAGGTCGCGGACGAAGGGCGAAAGCAGAAAAGCGAAAGCGGCGGCACGGTCGGAATCCGCGGGGAAAGGGAAATCTCGGAAAATCTCCTCGGTGAGCCACGCCGCGGCGGCCTTCGCATCCTTGACGGTCGGTGACTTGGGAATGTCGAGCGGCGGCCCTTGCCAGTCGAGGAAAATCTTTCCGTTGCGATTGTAGCCGGCCCGCTCGCATAGCGTTCCATCGCGAGTGAAGACGGGAGCCGAAACAATTCGATCGAGGCTCGGCAAGGGCGGATCGGGTGCGGCGAGCATATCGCGCACAACGTCGAGCGGCGGCTTCGCATCGATCGCCTCGGGGCCATGGCGGCCGTGGACAGTCCGATAAAAATCAGCACGGCGGGCAAGCTCATACCGCAGTCGCTCGGCGTCGAGGAGCTCCGGCTTCAATCGTCCATCTTCGGTCCGTGCGATCCTGTGCGGCGCGTCCGCATATCGGAAAAGCATCTCAGGGTGGTTGGATTCTTCAATCGCTTCCCAGCATAGGCCGGAAATAATCGGAAGCCGTTGCTCTCCCGCGTCGATCCTGGCCCTCGACACGATCGGCCGCGCGCCCTCGGGAAGCGCATCGGTGGGGAGCTTGCCCTCTCGGACGAGGCGCTCGACATGGAGCTGCTCGGCCATGCCCACGTGGTTTTTTTCGCGAAGCTCGGCGAGCTCCTCGTCGGAGCGGTCGCCGATGGCACGAGGCTGTATGCAGACCTCCTCGAAGCCCTCGAGCGCGTCGGCGCCGACCTCCACGAAGCCGGAGAATTCATCGGCGCGGCTCATCGCGCGCCCCCGGCGCGAGGCGCGATCTTGCATATAATGTCAAAAAGTGGTAACCTATTCTTGCGGTCGTTAGGCCCTTGAGCCGGCAAGCTCGGGGCCTTTTTTTTGCGGTCGGTCATGACTACGCCCTCACCTTCGGGAAACCGACAAGGAGGGGGTTCTTGAACCGAACGCTCGCCCCGAGCCGGATAACAAGAGGCTCGAGGTCGCCCGCGGCCAACCATCGGTCAACGGAGGGAAGGCTTGCGACGAGGATTCCTGCCAGTTCGGCCTTGCTGAGGACCGGAGCCGACCTAACGGCATCGTTAGCGGCGAGCTCACGGAGCTTCGATCGAGACGGAACAGGCTTATGGGAAGGAGAAGAAGACATGATGCGGCCTCCAACATCTTGGATGTGTCGGCGGCCGTAAACGGCGTCCGCGGGAGCATCTACTCCCGGTCATCGCCCGCCGCGTATTAGCGCAGACGCGAAACGATGGCCTAAGAAAACTACGGCGCAGTGCGCCTAACTCGCTACAGAAAAAGAATACCTGAAACGCGCCCTCTCCCTAAATACGGCAACTCGCTCGGCCGGGAAGGAGAGGATCCTCTCGGGAGTCTTGGTCATCGCCCGGAAACTTCGAGAAGAAATGCCGAGAAGGCCCGCGCCTTCTTCATCGGATATCGGGCGCCCATCGAGAGCGGCCAGGCCGGACAGGTGAATAAGACTTTCCATACGGATGTGCTCTTTCCCTCCATGCGCAGGGCCCAGGCGCGGAAAGGCTCGCCGAGCTTGCTCATCCATAATGCACCGCTCGAGGTCGGCGGCCAGCGCGAGGGCGGGGTCGCCACCTACGGACTTGGCCCAGGCCATGACTTCGTCGACTCGTTTCTGTCCGAGGACTGCAACGGCTTTCACTTGGATATCGGGGATTACTCGACGGGTGGGAACAGCATCCATGTAAATCTCCTGTACGCCTCACGGCGTTCTAATCATTTTGAATAATAAGCCCATACCAAATATCTGTCAAGTAATATATCTAAAATTGCGCATCTACTCCCATTAACCTTTCCCCCGAGCTCGGACCTTCGCCTCCGGGGCTTTATAGAGGTGGTCAATTTCAACCGCCACGTCCTCCACGCGGAGGAGCTGCAAGTGCGTATAACTCGCCTGCACCTTTGTCAGTATCTTCCCCTCGGCGCTTGTCCATCCCAGGTAGCTCTGCACGAGGAGCGGCGCCACGCCGGCGGCGAGAAGGTTGGTATTGAGCCCGTGCCTGGCCGAGTGTGGGGAGAGCCATCTGTCGTCTTCTTCGGGGAGGACTCCCGATTCTCGGGCCTCCTCGATTGCTCGCTCGAGCACATTATGCGCGCCCTCGTATCCGAGCGGGTGGCCGTCGATGTCGCCGAAGACAAAGTGCTGGTTAGGCGGCGGCCCGCCCAGGGTGGTCGCCACGCGATCGCGCCAGGTCTTGAGCCGATCGAGCACGAGAGCAGGGAGCGCGATCTCCCGGACCTTTCCCCACTTCGGGAGCCCTACCCCGTCGAGCCCCTTCATGGCCTCGTCGATCTTGCATCGCCCAGTTACCAAGTCGATCGCCTGCCAGCGGAGGGCTCGGAGTTCGCCAGCGCGGACGCCAGTGCCGAACAGGAACGCCACGAGGGCCTCGTCTCGACAGGCTTGGAATGCTGCGATAGTCGCTCTCGCCTTCCATGCTCCTTTTTTGATCGGCTCCGCATTGGATGCTGCGGCTTCAAGAAGGACGGTGCGCTCGCTCAGGAAGGCCAGCATGGCGCCCACCTCTTCCGGGAGCAGGACGCCACGCTCGCGCTTTGCATATTTCACCTCGCCCACCTCGGCGCCGACGTTGCTTTCGATCTCGCCCCGGAATGCGGCTTCCGATAGCACAGTCTTCGCGGTCGCCACCACCTTGTTGACCGTGTTCAATCCATTGCCGGCCGCAGTGAGGCGCTTTCGGAGGTCGAGCAGGTCCGCCCGCTTCATGCTGGCTATGGGTGTCATGGAGAAGGCCAGGTCCTTCAAGATGAATCGATCAAGCAGATAGCGGCAGTGGGCAAGGTGGGTCAATCCCAGACTCTTCCCCTCGGCCCGCAAGCGCGCGAAGTGGGGGCATGTCGCAGGGAGGAAAAAGGCCTCCGCATATTCGGCGAAGGTCTGCTCCGAGGTTCCGGCTCGCTCCCGGTCCATGGCCTCGCGGATCTTCTCGCGGGCTTTCTCTTTCGTCTTTTCGCCCGTCGAGACGATGCGCCGCTTTCCGTCTTTTCCGGTAAAGGTGTAGTAGTAGCTGGATTTCCCCGGCCGTTTGTAGGGCTCGGGGTACTTCTTTCGCGTACCCATGCGTTTCCCTCCTGAATCTGCGTACCTTTTGCGTACCCAGGGCCCGGAAAACGATAAAGCCCCGGAGTCATCCGGGGCCCTATTTCTATACCTGTTAAGGACTTAACTCGCTCCCCCGCCCGGGTTCGAACCAGGGACCCAGTGGTTAACAGCCACTTGCTCTGCCAACTGAGCTACAGGGGAATGCTCTCTCTCGAAAGCGAGAAAAAAGCTACTCCGATCGGCCCGGCTTGTCAATACCTTCGTAACTTCCAGAACCTCACCTTTTCTTGATCGGCTTCTTCGCCGGCGTCGTTTTTTTCGAGGCCGCTCGTTTTCGTCTCGCGGCTATCTCCTCGGCCCTGGCCTTGAGGCCTTTCTTCGAGGAAGCGGCTGGAGCCGGCTTCTTGGCGCCCGCCTTGGTCTTGCCTCCGGCCGACTTTGCCTTGACGCGCGCATCGTCGGCGAGAATGCCCTTCTTTCCTTTCGCCGGGGCGACGGGGAAAAGCTCTTGGGCTCTCGCCGACGAAGCGGCGCTGGCCGCCGCCTTCTTGGCGAGCTTGGTTACGCCGAGCTGGGCCGAAACGGACTCCTTGGCGGCCAGTCTCACGCCTTGGGCCTTGAGGCCTCTCTCCTCGAAGTCGGAGGCCCGGAAGGCCTCTTCCTTCACCTTCATCCGAGGCTTCGGCGCGTAGACGACCGTGAACTCGAAATCCTCGTCGGTCGAGAACAGGAGTATCTGAGACCCGTCAGGCACGAGGAGGTAGTCCTTGTTGTTGATGTACTGCTCGATGCGGCAACGCTTGATGTAGGGGAAGCCCGTCTCGCCTTCCTTGAATACGACGGTGAACAGGTTCTTGGGCAGCTCCTCCTTCTCGGCGCTTCCGCAGAAAAGCAGGCCCTTGTCCACGAAGACTTTCTCGGGGACGGTCATCGCGGTATAGACGCCGTTCCGGCGGATCGCGATGATCTTGTCGTAGGGGGAGACGTGGGCGAGAGTCTCGCCGCCCGACACCGAGGTCCCGAGGTACCCGGAAGCCTCGTCGTAGCGAAGCGCCATGTCCTTGCGCGCCGCCTCCTTGACGTCCACCTGCCTGAAGCTGGCGAGCTCGGTCCGCCGCGGCCAATCCTTCTCGAGGCGCTTCGCGATGCCTTCCAGGAAGGCCACGGCGTAGTCGACGAGGGAGGCGAGGTTCTTTCGCACTTGGGAGAGCCTTGCCTTCAGGGCGTCGAGCTCCTCCTTGGCCTTGTTGATGTCGTAAAGGGATATCCGGCGGATCGGGATCTTGAGGAGGCGCTCGACGTCCTCCTCCGTTACCTGCCTCCTGATCTCCTTCTTGAAGGGCTCGAGACCGTCGAATACCGCCTTGCGCACCCCCTCCTGGGTCTTCATCCTCTCGATAGCCTTGTAGACGCGCTCTTCGATGAATATCCGCTCGAGGGTCCTCGCGTGGATCTCGTCCAGGAGCTCGCCCGCCTCGAGCTCGAGCTCGCGCTTGAGGATGTCGAGGAGGCGGCTCGCGTGGTGCTTCACGATGTCGGTCGCCTTCATGATGACGGGCAGCTCGTCCTTTATCACAAGGAGGTTGCACGATATCGACTGCTCGCACTCGGTGAAGGCGTAGAGCGCGTCGACCACCTCCGCGGCGTAGACGCCTCGCTGGAGCTTGATCTCGATCTCGACCTTGTCGGTGGTGAAGTCCGATATCGAGGCGATCCTGATGCGCCCCGACTTGGCCGCGGCCTCGACGCTCGCGATGAGGCTCTCCGTCGTCGAGCCGAAGGGCAGCTCCCTGACGAGTATGCGCTTCTCGTCGCTCAGGTCGAGCTTGGCTCGGACGCGGACCTTGCCCGAGCCGTCCGCGTACTCGGAGGCGTCGCAGAAGCCTCCGGTGGGGAAGTCGGGATCGAGCTTGAAGCGCCTGCCCTTGAGCGCGGCGATCTCGGCTCTGATGACTTCGACCGGGTTGTGGGGGAGGATGCGCGTGCTCATGCCGACCGCGATGCCCTCGGCGCCGAGGATGAGGACGACGGGGACCTTCGCGGGGAAGACGAGCGGCTCGCTGTTGCGGCCGTCGTAGGATTCGACGTACTCGGTGATCTTGGGCCTGTAAAGGAGGTCTTTCGCGAGGCTGGTGGCCCGGCACTCGATGTAGCGGGCCGCCGAGGCCTCGTCGCCGGTGGCGATGTTGCCGAAGTTGCCCTGCTTGTCGATGAAGAGTTCCTTGTTCGCCAGGACCACGAGGGCGGAGTAGATGGACGCGTCGCCGTGAGGGTGGTACTGCATGCAATGGCCGACGACGTTGGCCACCTTGTGGAATTTGCCGTCGTCCATCTCGAAGAGGGAATGGAGGATGCGCCGCTGCACGGGCTTGAGCCCGTCCTCGAGGTCGGGTATCGCCCGGTCCTTGATGACGTAGGACGCGTAGTAGAGGTAGTTCTCGTTGAAGATCTTCTTTACGTAAGCCATCGTTCCCTCGCCGTCGGGCAGGTTCGACTACAGGTCGCTGACCAGGTTCTGCATGATGAACTCGCGGCGGTCCGGGGTGTTCTTGCCCATGTAGAACTCGAGTATCTCGGGCACGGCCTTGAGGGCCTGGACGTCCACGCGCACGAGACGCATGTCCTCGCCTATGAAGCGGCCGAACTCGCTGGGGCTGATCTCGCCGAGACCCTTGAAGCGCGTGACCTCGGAGGACGCGCCGAGCTCCTTGACGGACGCGTCGCGCTCCTTGGCGCTGTAGCAATAGCGCGTATCCTTCTTCGTGCGGACGCGGAACAGGGGGGTCTCGAGGATGTGCACCCGGCCCTGGACGACGAGCTCCTCGAAGAAGGTGAGGAAGAATGTGAGGAGGAGGTTGCGGATGTGGAAGCCGTCGTAGTCGGCGTCGGTGGCTACGACGATGCGGCCGTAGCGCAGGCCTTCGATATCCGTCTCGATGCCGAGGGCCATCATCATGTTGTACAGCTCCTCGTTCTTGTAGATGGCCGAGCGGCCGCGCCCGAACATATTCTCGGGCTTGCCCCGGAGGCTGAAGATGGCTTGAGTATACACGTCGCGGGAGCTCACCATGGAACCGGCCGCGGAGAGGCCCTCGGTGAGG
>CAZBGA010000067.1:0-20029 GCA_964491385.1 uncultured Treponemataceae bacterium
AGGAGGGAAGGCGACATACTGATCTTCCTTCCCGGCGAGAAGGCGATCAAGGAGTGCATGAAGCGCCTCGCCTTCGGCCCGAGCGGCGGGAGGCTCCATCTCATTCCCCTCTACGCCCGGCTCGGGAAGGACGAGCAGGAGAGAGTCTTCGAGAAGGCTCCCCTGTTCAAGACCAAGGTCGTCATCTCGACCAACATCGCCGAGACGAGCGTCACGATCGACGGGATCACCAGCGTGATAGACTCCGGGCTGGCGAAGCTCAACTACTACAATCCCAAGACCTTCACCTCGAGCCTCATCGAGACTCCGACGTCCAAGGCCTCGTCCAACCAGCGCAAGGGGAGGGCGGGTCGGACGCGCCCGGGAATCTGCTATCGCCTCTATTCGCGGGCGGACTTCGAGAACAGGTCCCTCTTCACGACCGAGGAGATCTACCGCACCGACCTCACCGAAGTGCTGCTCCGGATGGCGGAGCTCGGGATCGCCGAGTTCGAGCGCTTCGAGTTCATATCGGCGCCCTCGAAGTCGGGCATAGCGGGCGCCATCGACGCCCTCAGCCTCCTGGACGCACTCAACCCGGACCGAAGCCTCACCAACGTAGGCGCGATGATGTGCGCCTTCCCCCTCCTGCCGCGCCACTCGCGCATCATCGTCGAGGCGATCCTCTCCTATCCCGACGTGATCGACGAGGTCCTGATCGCCGCCAGCTTCCTGTCGACCATGAGCCCCTATATCCTGCCGCCCGGCGAGGAGATGGAGGCGAGGCGCGCCCACCACGCGTTCCGCGATCCCGCCGGAGACTTCATCTCCTACCTCAAGATGTTCGCCGCCTTCAAGGCCGCGCGGGACCCGGGACGATGGTGCGAGAGGAACTACCTCGACGAGCGCACCATGCTCGAGATAGTCCGGATCAAGGAGCAGCTCGAGCTGATCGTTTCCGGATTGGGCATGCCCATCTCGGGCGGCGGAAGCGCCGACGACTATCTCTGCTGCGTGGGCAGGGGCCTCATCCAGTTCGTCTGCGTCAGGCAGGACAGAGGGCTCTTCCGCTCCCTCACCGCCGAGAAAGTGCAGATACATCCCGGCTCCGTGATGTACAGGGAGAATCCGCCGTATATCGTGGCCGGCGAGATCGTGCGCACGACGCGCATGTACGCGATGTCCGTATCGCCACTCCGCAGGGACATGCTCGCGCGGATCTCCCCGCGGCTCGAGGGGCTGATCGGCGGAGGAGTCGCGCGCGGCGCGGCGCGGACCGCGGCGCCCGAGCGCGCCTATGGCTCGGACGCCCGCGAGAGGGACCGAGGCGCCCGCAGGGCCGCGCCCGCGCAGGAACAGGCCGCGCCGGGCTCGGATGGCTCCAGGCGCCGGGAGCGCGGCTTCACCGACAAGATCAAGATAGCCTCCGAGGTGTTCGCGCTCGCAGTCGACAAGAAGAAGAAGAAACTCGTCGAATTGGAATGGCCCCGTCTTCGAAAGGTCCGCGAAGAGCTGGATCGCGACTCCCTCGCCCTCTACAAGGGCCTGAAGGGCGTCGTGCTTCTCGGCAGGCAGAGGCTCCTGGACGGCGAGAGGCTCGACCTCATACTGAAAATCGCCCCCTGGCTCGACCTCGAGACCGACTTGGGGCGCGAATGGCCGCGCAAGCGCAACTTTGAGGCGCGAGAGGAGCTCCCCGCCCTCATCGCCGCCCTGGGCCACGTCATGCAGGTCTCTCGCGCGAGGGACAGGACTGGGGAGCTCGGGTTCGTGGCCCTGTTCACCGATTCCGAGGGGATGTACTGGTTCCGCTGCTCGCGGGGCTTCCACACCGCGCTCAACGAGAGCGTCGCGAGCCTCGAGTGCCTGGTCGACGAGCTGGGCGAGGACACCAGCGACAAGGACAGGGAGACGGTGAGCTCCCTCTACCGCAAGCTCTCCTCGTTCTTCGAGTAGGGCTCTTTCTCGAAGACGAGCTCCCAGAGTCCCCTGCCGTCGCGGGATGCGTGGGACTCGAACTTGGTCTGGGGCCTCCATTCTTGGCGGGGCGCGAAGAGCTCGTACCGGTTGCGCAGGCCCTCGGTGCGCGACAGGACGTCGAGGGACCACCGCGCGTACTCCTCGATGTCGGTGACGAAATAGAGATAGCCGCCCGGGGCGATGCGCGACGCCAGGAGCCCGGACAAGCCTTCGCGCACGAGGCGGCGCTTGCGATGCCGCTTCTTCGGCCAAGGGTCGGGATAGAAGATGTGGAGCCCGGCGAAAGAGCCCGGCGCGATCATCCTCTCGAACACCTCCACCGCGTCGTGGCGAAATATCCGCACGTTGCCTATGCCGCGCGATTCCAGGTCGTGGATGAGTCTCCCTACGCCGGGCGCGTGGACCTCAAGGCCGAGGTAGTTGACTTCGGGGTGCTCGGCCGCGATGCGCCAGGTAGCCTGTCCCATGCCGAAGCCTATCTCGGCGACCACGGGATTCGAATTGCCGAAGGCGGCGGGAAGGTCGAGCTTCGCCGCCGGGTCGAATTCCAGGCCGTAGCGGGACCAGAAGGAGTCCAGCGCGCGCCGCTGCGAGTCGGTCATCCTCCCGGCTCTGAGCACGTAGGTCCTGATCCCGCGGTCTACGCCCTCGCTCATCGCGCCTTTATCCTTTCGGAGAAAGCGCCCATCCTGAGCTCGGGATCGTATCCGTATGCCGCGACCTGGGCGGTCCGCGCGGCGACGTCCTTTCCGAAAGCGTCGGCCAAGGAGGATGCCGCGGCGGGAGCGCCGGGAGACGCGAGCAGGGCTCCCGCGCCGTCGAAGGCGAGGGCGAGGGTCTCCGGCCACGAAGTCCCGATGGTCAGCCTGCCGCGGGAGAACGAGACCGAGGGCGCCTTCCTGTCGGGGAAGCTGCCCGACACGCGAAAGGCTTTCTCGGAGCGCTGCCCCGCCGCGTCGATCACGATGAATCTGTAATCGCCGCGGGGCATGGACGCGAGCTCGGGCGTCGCGAGCGCGGAGGCGCCTATCCAGGTGTCACCGCCTTCCGTCGCCTTGACCCAATCGGCATCGGTAAATTCCCATGCGTAAGCCGAATCGTCGTTGAGGACCCATACCTGATCGATATTGTCGATTCCGTCCTCGTCCTTGACGGAGGCGAATGCGGAGAGGCTTTCGTACGCGGGGCCGCCTGGGGCGGGACGGGACTCGAGGCGCCACTCGACGGCCTCGATCTCGGGCAGCTTGTTCCCGCAGGAGGAAGCCGCGAGCGCCGCAGCAGCGAGGCCGGCGAGGCCGGCGACGCGGGCCGACGGCCGAATTCCTCGCGCCGGGCCTCGGGCTTTCTCCTTCATCTAGTCGCGCGCGCCCGGGTCGCCGCCGCCGATCCCGTTCCGCCCGAGCATCCCGACCGCGGCCGCGACCAGGGATGAGGCGTCGCCCTCCACGAAGGGTATCGACCGGCTCTCCCGAGAGCCTAGGTCCCGAACTTGGGCGGTCCCGGCGGACGCCTCCTCGGTCCCGACGAGGACCGCCAGCGGAATGCCTTTCCGCTCGGCGTATGAGAACTGCTGGGCCAGCTTGCGCTTATCGGGATAGACCTCCGCGGCGATGCCCGCCGCCCTGAGCGCCCGCGCGATCCCGTGGTAGGCAGGCGAGAGGGAATCGTCTATCGCGAGCACGAGGACCTGCGTGTAGCCCGAGCGCCGCCGCAGCTTGCCGAGGGCGTCCAGGGCGGCGAGGAGGCGATCGAGGCCTATAGACGAGCCGACACCGGGCAGGCGCTTCGACGTGTAGAGGCTCGCAAGTTCGTCGTATCTCCCGCCCGAGCAGACGGAGCCGATTTCGGGCATCGCGTCGAGATTGGTCTCGAAGACGACGCCCGTGTAGTAGTCGAGGCCGCGGGTGATGGACGGATCAAGCACCAGGCAGCCGGCGAACCCGGCTTCGCCCGCGTTGCGCCAAATGTCGCGGAGCCGCTGCGTATCGGGCGCGGGGCCTCCGGCGAGGCTCTCGATCTTGGCGAGGGTCGACTCGAAGCCCTCCTCCCTCGAGACGAAGCGCAGGATCCTCTCCGCGGCCTCATCGCCTACTTCGGCGGCGAGCAGTCTCTTCGCTTCGTCGCAGCCGATCTTCTCGAGCTTGTCGACGAGGCGGAGCACGGCAAGAGATTTTCCCCCGACGCCGGCCGACGCGAGGAAGCGATTGAATACGCCGCGATGGTTCACCCGGACGGTGAAGGCCCCGGCGTCGAGGGCGGACATCGCGTCCGCGATGAGGAGGATTATGTCGGTGTCGGCCGAGGCCGAATCCGTGCCGACTATGTCGAAATCGCATTGCATGAACTCGCGGTATCGCCCCCGCTGGGTGTTCTCTCCCCGCCAGACCTTGGCCATGTGGTAGCGCCGGAAGGGCAGGTAGAGCTCGTCGAGGTGCTCGGCCATGAAGCGCGCGAAGGGGACGGTAAGATCGAAGCGGAGGGCCACGTCCCTCCCGCCCTTGTCCTGGAAGCGGTAGACTTGCTTGTCAGTCTCGCCGCCCCCCTTCCCGAGGAGGACTTCGGCGTATTCGAGGGCCGGGGTGTCGATGGGCACGAAGCCGAAGGACCGGAACACCTTCTCGAGGACCTCCATCAGCGCGCGCCTGGCGGTCTCGTCCTGCGGCAAATAATCGCGAAAGCCCTTCAATACCCTGGGTTCGATGATCTCGGCCATGATCCCCCCCGCCCCATTATGCCCGGCCCTCCGCCCCCGCTTCAAGCACTGTCGACTTCGGCGAGCTCGAGTCCGCGTCGCTCGCCCGCGCGAGCCGATCCTTGACGCCCAGCCGGCGGCTACTACATTATCTCTTGCATGCTGCTTGTCATCGACGTAGGGAACACGAACATCTGCGGGGGCATCTACGACGACTCGCGCCAAGGCGCGAACGGGCCTTCCCTCGCCCACACCCTTCGCATCCACACGGTGCCCAAGAAGACCGAGGACGAGTATTCGACGATATTCAAGGCCATCCTCCTCGACAGGGGGATAGCCCCTTCCTATATAAGCGAGGTCGTATTGAGCTCGGTCGTGCCGTCGCTCACCGAGGCGATGTGCGTCATGTGCGAGCGCCTTTTCGGCGCCTCGCCCATCATCCTCGGTCCCGGAGTGTACGGCCGACTTCCGCTCTCGGTTCCCAGCCCCCACGAGATAGGCTCCGACCTCGTGGCGGACGCGCTCGCGGCCTGGAGAAAGACGGGCGGAGCCTCTATTGTCGTGGACTTCGGCACCGCGCTCACGTTTACCTGCGTCGGCCACGAGTCCAACATCCTCGGCGTAGCCATAGCGCCCGGCCTCGGCACCGCCGTCAACGCGCTGTCCCGCGACACTGCCCAGCTTCCTTCCGTGCAGCTCGACGCGCCACCTTCGGCCATCGGGACCAATACGATCCTGTCCATCCAGGCGGGAGTCATCCACGGCTATATCGGCCTCGTCGAGCACTTGGTAGGCATGATGAGGGCCGAGGTGGGCGGCGAGCTCCGAGTCCTCGGGACCGGGGGGCTCAGCAAGACCATGGCCGGTCTCACCTCCGTCTTCGACGCGATTGATCCCGACCTGACCCTCGACGGGCTCGCCTATGTCGCGGATTACGTTTCGGCCTAGCAGGGGGAGAGGCGGCCGCAAAGCCGACCGACCCGGCCTCGCTCCCGCTCGCGCTCTTCCTGAGCACGAGCCTATGCCCTCCCTCTCGGACGATCGAAGCTCGGCATGAACCATCTTTGGACATTGTATGAGTCCCTCCTCCGAATCAGCGTGAAAACGATAGTACTTCAGCTTGAATAGATCCATTGAATCGGCTTCTACGCTTTTACCTTCCACTTGCAAAGGCTTTGGAGTTAAGTTATTTTCTTGATGACCAATTCGGTTATTTGGTCATAGAGGGACAATGCCAAAAGCTTTCAGCGAGGCGGAACGGGAAAGGATCAGGGCGAAGCTCATCGCGGCCGGAAAGCGTCTGATCAACCAAGTAGGAGCCCGTTTTCTCGTCGTGGACGAGATAGCGGGAGAGGTGGGCATATCGAAGGGGAGCTTCTATTCGTTCTACCCCTCGCGGGAGGATTTCATCCTTTCGGTCTTCGAGTCATGGGAAACGGAATATCGGGGCGCCCTCATCCGGGAGGTGAGCGAGGGCCAGGGTTCGCCGCGCGAACGGATCGAGCGTTTTTTCCTCGGCGTCTTCGAGATCATCGACAGGGAGCCGGGCCTCGCGCGTCTCGGCGTCAAGGACATTCAGACGATACTCGAGCGGCTGCCGCCCGAAAGGATCGAGTCGCACCAAGCCTCCGACGACCGGATCCTCGAGAAGACCTTCGAGCTTTGGGTCGCGGGGGGACTGCTCGGCCCTGACATCGTCTCCGCCTTCCGGGGACTCATCCCTGCCCTGTTCTCCATAGCCGTGCACAAGGATGATTTCCCGCCGGGAAGCTATCGGCCCGCGGTAAAGCTGATCGCCGAGGCGCTCGGCATGAGAATCGCATCGGGAGAGGGGAAAGGCTGACGGCGCCGCCGCGCAGACACGGTCGGTATTTATTGCTCTGTCGCTCTGGGCATAAGGGCGTCGGACCGCTCGGGAAAGCGGCATGGAACGAGAATGGAGGAACCGATGACGCTTGCATTGCTGGTCTTGTCGGCGCTGGTGTTCGCCGTCGCCGTGCTCATCCTGATCGTCACGCTGCGGGCCAGGCCGGCCCGCTACGATGAGCGCTTCGCGCGGATCGAGAGCGGTCAGGATCGCATAGATCAAAGCGTCCGCGACGAGATATCCCGCAACCGCGATGAGTCCGGAAGGCTCCAGGCCCAGGGCCGCGAAGAATTGAAGGGGACGCTGGAGACCTTCCGCGCCGGCCTTCTCGGGACCATGGGACAGATAGCCGAGATGCAGAAGGCCCAGCTCCAGACCTTCCAGGAGCAGCTCCTCAAGCTGACGAGCGGAAACGAGCAGCGGCTCGACAAGCTCAGGGAGACGGTGGACGAGAAGCTGAGGCTGCTGCAGGCCGACAACGCCGAGAAGCTCGAGAAAATACGCGTCACCGTGGACGAGAAGCTCCACCAGACGCTCGAGACCCGCCTCGGCGAATCGTTCAAGCTGGTAAGCGAGAGGCTGGAGCTGGTGCAGAAGGGCCTCGGCGAGATGCAGGGCCTCGCCACCGGCGTCGGCGACCTAAAGCGGGTCCTCACGAACGTGAAGACTCGCGGGACATGGGGCGAGGTCGCCCTCAAGTCGATCATCGACGACATCCTGACGCCCGCCCAATACGAGGAGAACGCGGTCACCAGGAAAGGCAGCCAGGAACGGGTCGAGATCGCGATCGTGCTTCCGGGGAGAAGCGGCAAGGACGGAGAGAAGGTGCTGCTGCCCGTCGACGCCAAGTTCCCTAAAGAAGACTACGAGCGCCTTCTCGCGGCGCAGGAGGCGGGAGATCCGGTCGCCTGCGACGATGCCTTGAAGGCGCTCGCGAGCACTCTCAAGGCGAGCGCGAAGGAAATCAGGGACAAGTACCTCAATCCTCCGGCGACGACCGATTTCGGCATCATGTTCCTCCCGTCCGAGAGCCTTTACGCCGAGAGCCTGCGAAGGCCCGGGCTGGTGGAATCGCTCCAGAAGGAATACCGCGTCATCGTGACGGGGCCCACGACCCTCGCGGCCATCGTGAACAGCCTCCAGATGGGCTTCCGGACCATCGCCATCGAGAGGCGGTCGAGCGAGGTCTGGCAGATCCTGAGCGCCGTCAAGACCGAGTTCGGGAAATTCGGCGAGATCCTCGAGAAGACCAAGAAGAAGATCCAGGAAGCGGGCGATACCATCGACACTGCCTCCTCCAAGACGAGGACGATTCAGTCGAAGCTGAGGAAGGTGGAAGCCCTGCCGGAAGCGGCCGCCATCGCCCTTTTGCCGGCCGATGCGGGCGAGGGCGACGAGGGCTGATCGGCGGCGGGTCGCCCGCCGGGAATACGGATGCCTTATTCCCTCAGCAGCTGGGACATTTCGTCCTGCGAGACGATATCGGTCTCCGCGTCGCCCGCGAGCGAAGACCGGAGAAGCTCGCCCAGGCGTCCGAGCAGGGCCCGTTGCTCCGCCGCGGCCGAGCCGACGCGCCGGCCGTCCCCGGCGAAAGCCCGGGCCCTCGGATAGCCGGCGCCCGAAAGGCGATCGAGGAGGCCTATGAAGGCCTTGACGGTACGCTCGAGGAGCTTCAGGTACTCGGGCCGCTCCACCAGGAGGGTATTCTGCTCGAGCAGGGAACCGAAGGCCCTGAGGCTCAGGTCCAGGAAGGCGATGTCGCCATCGACGCGCTCGGCGAAATATTCGGGGTCCGTTTCGGTCGCGAGGATCAAGTCGAGGGATTTGACCAGCGCGCTGAGCGAGAAGAGGTCGTCCTGGTAATGGATCATCTGGGGCATGGCTATGCTATAATAATCGATGAAATTCGCCTCCGCGTAAAGCCTTGATGAAGCACATATCTTCATGGTATAAAAGCGAGCCCATCCGCCCCTAGGGCGGACGTAGACCATTGGGAGGAACCATGAGACAGTACGAGCTAGTCGCCGTCTTTCCCCCGGAAGAGGAACTCTTCCGGCAGGGGAAGGAGGCGGTCTCCGCGGAGCTGGCCAAGCAAGGCGCCGCCGACGTAAAGGAAACGGACATGGGCGATCGGCCGCTCGCCTACACCATCAAGAAGAAGGACAGGGGACATTACATCCTCTTCACCATGAACCTCGATCCGCAGGGAGTGACTCCCGCCGAGAAGATGTTCAAGCTCAATCCCCATCTCCTCAAGTACCTTTTCGTCAGGGTAGAGGACTGAGGGAGGGAGGGCGACTATGAGCGATCTCGCCGTCGCCGTCATCGTAGGCAGGCTCACGCGCGACGCGGAGCTGAAGTATACGAACTCCGGCCAGGCCGTCTGCCATTTTTCCGTCGCGACGGGATCGCGGCGCAAGAAGGGCGACCAGTGGGTGGAGGAATCCAGTTTCTGGGACGTGGACCTCTGGGGCAAGCAAGGCGAGTCCATAAATCAATACTTGACCAAAGGCAAGCTCGTCGCGGTCGAGGGCGCCATGCGCCAGGACCGGTGGGAGCAGGACGGCCAGACGAGGTCGAAGACCATTATCTCGGCCAACAGCGTGCAGCTCCTCGGGTCGCCCGGCGGGCAGGGCGGCTCTTCAGGGCAAGGCGCCGCCTCGTACGAGAGACCCCAGGGCGGGCCTGCGAAGGCGATGCCCAAGGGCGAAGCGCAGACGCCGAAATCGGAAAACGGAAACGGCGTCGACGATTTCACCGACGATATCCCTTTCTGATCGGCTGAAACAAGGAGAAGATGACATGTCGGATACACGAGAGCAGATGGATACCAGGCCTTCGCGCCAGGACGGCGACGGGGCGCCCGAGCCCAGGAAAGACGGCGAGGACCGCGGACCGGGCGGCCCCCGCCGCGGAAAGGGCTTCTTCAAGAAGAAAGTCTGCAAATTCTGCACCCAGAAGATCAAGGTCGACTATAAGGACATCGACGTCATGCGGCGCTTCGTCACGGAGCGCGGCAAGATCCTTCCGCGGCGGATCACCGGGACCTGCGCGAAACACCAGCGCGTCCTGGCGATCGGCATCAAGAGGGCGAGGGCGCTGGCCTTCCTTCCTTACGTCGCGAAGTAAAGGACGCTAGCCGAGCAGGGGAGCCATGTCCGATCCCGTTTCGTCTTTCAACCGAAAGCCTTACGTCGCGTCCCTCGCGGCGGGCTTGGCGTCGAGCCTGCTCTTCCTGTCGATATTCCTGGCTTTCGCTTTCCTCGTCCCGGTCCAAATCGTTTTCGGGCGCTACGGCAGGCGCGCCGGAGGGGCGGCGGCAGGGATCTCGGCGCTCGGAATCGCCGTGGTCCAGGGATGGCGGATCGTCGCGTCCGGTTCCTCCGGCGCTCTCTCGATCTCCGCCGGGATAGCGCCCCCGGTCGCGCTGCTCGTCGCGCTCTTCCTGCTGAACGCGCCGATATGGCGCGGCTGGGCGCCGGCGTACAGGGTCCTGTGCGTGACCGCGGCTTGCGCGATATGCGCGCTTCCGCTGTTGATGGTCGCGGAGCGGGACGCTTCCTTCGCCGGCTTCCTGGAGAAGCTCTTCGGCGACTTCCTTGCGCCTCTGCGCTCGGCCATGGGCGACGGCTACGAAGCCTCCGCCCTAGCCGCGTCGCTCGACCCTAAGGAGCTCGTCGTCGCTTTCCTCGCGACGCTGCGCGATTCCTATGCCGCCGTCTTCCTCTGCTATCTGGGCGGCAGCTGGAGGCTCGGGAACCGCCTGGCGGGACCGGGCAGCCGCGGCAGGGAAGAGACGGCCGCGATCGAGGAATTGCGCCTGCCCTATCCCCTGCTCTGGGCCTTCCTGGCCTCATGGGCCCTCGTCCTCGCCGCGGTCTTCCTGCGCGCGTCCGAGGGGCCGACGGCCTTCGCCTGGAATTGCGCCCTCGCGCTCTCGCTGGCCTATGCGGCGCAGGGCTTCGGGATCGTCACTCATCTGTTCAAGCGCTGGAAAATGCCGAGATCGCTGCGCGTGCTGCTCGCCGTGATGGCCGTATTGGCCCTGGCGACGCCGACGGCGGGCATCGCCGTCGCGGTCGCGCTCCCGCTGTTCGGCGTCACCGAAATCTGGATACCCTACAGAAAACCTAAAGGAGTCGGAGCATGAGAGTCATTCTGAACCAGGACGTTCCGAATCTCGGCGAGCTCGGCGACGTCAAGGACGTCGCCCCAGGCTACGCCCGAAACTTCCTATTTCCCCGCAGCCTCGCCTTCGCGAAGAACGCGAAGAGCGTGGCTCTCTTCGAGAAGCGCAAAGCCGAGATCGAAGCCATAAAGAGCTCGAAGCGATCGGCCTCCGCCAACCTCAAGGACAAGATCGAGGCCGAGGAGATCGTCCTCGTCCTGCCCGCCGGCGCCAACGGCAAGCTCTACGGCGCGGTCACCGGGCACAACGTGGCCGACGAGCTTCTCAAGAAGGGAATCGACATCGACCGCAAGCGCATCGAGGTCCCCGGCCGATCCATCAAGAGCGTCGGCAGCTACAAGATCGCCATCCGCCTCTACGAGAAGGACGAGGCGACGCTCCGCATATCCATCCAGGGTCAGGCCGTCAAGGCCGAGTCCAAGGAAGAAGCGCCGAAGCAGCGCAGGCGGCGCTACGAGGAGCGCGCCTCGGAGGCGCACGCCGAGGAAAAGGCCGCGGAAGCGAAAGGCGAAAGCGGACCCGAGGCCTGATCGGGCGCCCGCGGCGAAGCCCCGCAGGCCGGTTATCGGTTTGCCGGAGCTTCGGCGGCGGGCGTCTTCGTTTAACGGCGGGAGGTCGCGTGGTTCCAGAGGAGCTCAAGGACAAAGTACCTCCCCATAACGCCGAAGCCGAGCAGGCGTGCATCGGCGCCCTGCTCATCGACCCGGAATCGGTGGCCAACGTGCTCCGCTTCCTCAGGCCGGACGATTTCTACGTCAACGCCAACCGCGAAGTCTTCGCGGGCGTCATTTCCCTGTACGAAAAGGGCCAGAAGGCCGACCTCATCACCCTTACCGACGAGCTCAGGCTCCTCGGCACCCTGGATCGGGCGGGAGGCCCGGGCTATATCGCGAACCTGACCTCCGTGACGCCCTCTTCGGCGAACGTCGAGTACTACGCGCGCATAGTCCAGGAGGCCTCGGTGAGGCGAAGTCTCCTGCGTCTCTCGGCCGACATCGTAGTGAAGGCGCACGACGACTCCACGGAATCGGCCGTCGTCCTGGACGAGGCCCAGGCGCGCATCTTCGAGATATGCCAGAACAGGCAGGCGGTCTCGTACAAGAGCGTCAAGGAGCTCCTGCCGGAGACCATCAAGACGATCGAAAGGCTCTTCAAGAACAAGAGCGCGTACACGGGAGTTCCCTCGGGCCTTCCCGACCTCGACTCCATGACCTCGGGCTTCCAGGATTCCGAGCTCGTCATCATCGGCGCGCGCCCCTCCGTGGGCAAGACGGCCCTCGCCATGAGCATGGCCTCCCATATCGCCGTCAAGGAACGCATCAGCTGCGCCTTCTTCTCCCTCGAGATGGCCGATATGGCCATAATGCAGCGCCTCATCGCGAGCGAGGCGCGCATAGCCAGCGAGAAGATCCGCTCCGGCCTCATCAAGCCTTCCGATTTCAACGCGCTGATGGAGGCGGCGGGAAGGATCTACGAGGCCCCCCTGTACATCATCGACATGCCCAATATCAAGCTTCTCGACTTGAGGACGATGGCGAGGCGCCTGCAGGCGGAGCGCGGCGTGAAGATCATCTTCGTGGACTATCTCACCCTCATCACTCACGAAAACGCCGATCTGCCCCGTTGGGAACAGATAGCGAGCATCTCGCGCTCTCTCAAATCCCTGGCGCGCGAGCTCCGCATCCCGGTGGTCGCCCTCTCGCAGCTAAAGCGCGAGGCCGAGGGCAAGCAGCCGAACCTGGCGGATCTCCGCGAGTCGGGGTCGATCGAGCAGGACGCCGACCTGATCCTGTTCCTGCATCGCGACCGGGAGTCCAACAAGACCCGCGAAGAGCGCTCGGAGGTGGTGGAGACCGAGCTCATCATCGCCAAGCAGCGCAACGGCCCCATCGGCAAGATCGAGGTCGCGTTCATCCCCAAATACACGCGTTTCGAATCGATTGAAAAGAGGAGGGGATAGGGACTATAGTCGTTCAAGCCACATCATGGAGGCCGACTATGGCAATACGCGACGATTACGATTTCGGCGTCCTCGTGAACGAGGCGGAGCGCATGGTCGCCGACGAGCTCGAGCGCGCCTTCACGGAACTCGCGGACCCGAGCATATGCCTCTGCCAGGACTGCGTGCTCGACATGGCCGCCTTCGCGCTGAACTCCCTAAAGCCCGCCTACCGAGTCTCTCTCCTCGGCACGATGTACGCCCATGCGATGGACGAGAGCGGCTACGCGGCGGACGTCAAGGCGGCCGTCGACGCGGCGATACGCAAGGTCCACGCGAATCCCGCCCACGATTAATCTTCCGCGTCGGCCTCGAGTATCCTGATCGAGCGATAGGGGCCCTTGAAGATCTTGGCGAAGGGAGTCTCTCGCGAGCTGCGCGCCTTCTCGGCGATCGTCTTGGCGTAGGTTCCCTGGTCGACGGGCAGCACCGCGACTTCGCCCTCTCTCAGTCCGGACAGGTGAAAGCTGAGCTTGTCGCCTTTCTTGCCCGCGAAAGCCGCCCGAATGTCGGCGTCGGGGGCCTGTTCCTCGGCCTTTTCCACGAGCCAATACTTGATTATCTCGATCGCGTCGGGATCGAGGCCGTCCTCGAGTATCCTGGCCCGCTCGTAAAGCTCGGGATATCCCACCAAGGCCTCAGCTCCCTTCGGCAAGTCCACCGCGCCCCGATACATGGATATCCTATCTAGCTCGGGCAGGGCGACGAGATCCATCCCGAATTTTCGCGAGAGGAATCTCATCCGCAGCTCCGGCTTGAGGCGAGCGCCGCAATTGGGGCAGGAGACGGCGAGGAAGTCGCCGGCCAGTATCTCGCCGAGGATTCCGGGGTCGGCGTCGACGTCGATTTCCTCGGGTATGTCCGCGTCGAAGGTCGTCTCGCACATGCAGGTCACTTTTCTCACGATTTGCCTCCCTCATTTCGCGGCGAAGAAGAGCAGGTCCCCGACCGTCGCCACCACGAAGATAGCCAGGATGAAGGTCGCGCCGACGAATTGATAGCGATAGATCGTGATCGGCCGGAGCGCCCGCCTGCGGATGCCCTCGACCACGAACATGAGGATCTGGCCCCCGTCGAGGGCGGGGATGGGCAGGAGATTCATTATGAAGAGACCGATGGAGAGAAAGCCGAGGAAATCGAGGGGCAGCGCCAGCCCGCCCGAGGCGGAATGTTGTATGCCTTCCGCCGCCGATTGCCCGACCATATAGGTGATCCTCGCCGGTCCGGAGAGGGCTTTGAGCAGGTTAACTCCCTGGAAGAGGCTTCCAAGCCCCTTCAGAGTCGCCTGGAAGGTCGTCCAGGTCTGGACCGCCCCCGCCGCGATCGCCCCCTCGAAGGTCGAAGCGGCCCGCACGACGTGGGTCTCCGTCTTGAAACTCAGGCCGAGGTTCGAATTGCCTTGGGCCGACCAGTTGAGGACGACGGAGAGCTCGGTCGTCTTCCCGTCCCGCTCGATGCCGATCCTGGTTCGCTCGGGCTTGGAGGAATTGAGGAAGGAAAATGCCTCGACGGCGTGGCGGACTTCCTTGCCGTCGATCGATACTACGCGGTCGCCGGGCGCGATGCCCGCGATTTGAGCCGCGCTTCCCGAGGTCACCTCCCCGACGATCGGCTCGGCCCAGTATGATACGCCGATGAGGCCTCCGCCCGTATTCTTGTCCATCACGGGCGTGACGGTCTTGTCGTAGAGAATGCCGTCCCTCTCGATCTTCAGGGCGATAGGCTTGTTGGCGGACAGAGTTATCTTCTCGAGAAGGTCGCTGAAGTCGCCGATGGGTTGACCGTCGGCGGCGACGATGCGGTCGCCGGACTTCAGGCCGGCCCTATCGGCCGGGTAGCTCGGTAGGCGAGGCCCGCCGAGGTCATATTCGCTGAGGAGCACGATGCGGTTGGGAAAAGTCGGCGCGCTGTAGCCGATGGTCGAAGCGACCACGAAGATGAGCAGGGCGAGGATCACGTTGGCGAGAGGCCCCGCGATGGCGATGACGACTCGCCGCCAGGGCGGAGCGCCATAGTAGGTCCCGCTTTCGCGGGGGAGCTCGGGCGCCTTCTCCTCGAGGGCCCTCCGGAAGGACTCCTCGCCCTTCATCTTGCAATAGCCCCCGATGGGGAAGACGGAGAATCGCCATTCGGTCCCGCCCCGCGTGAATCCGGCCAGGCGCGGCCCCCAACCGACGGAGAAGGCCTCGACCTCCACCCCCATGGCGCGGGCGGCGAAGAAATGCCCCAGCTCGTGGAAGATGATCACTATGCCGAGGCCGATGAGGCCGAGGACTATCGTTACGATCAGCATTCGAACTCCCTGACGACGGCGTCCGCCTTCTCGCGGGCCCTTCCGTCGATCTCGAATATACTCTCGAGATCGAGCGCGCGGGAAGGCCAAGCCTCTTCCAGGGTCGCGGCGACTATGCGCGAGATATCCGTATAGGCGATACGGCCAGCCTCGAAGGCGGCCACCCCGACCTCGTCCGCGGCGTTATAGGCGATAGTCGCTCCATCCCCCTCAGCGAGGGCCTCGTAGGCGAGGCCGAGGATGGGATAGCGCGCCGCGTCGGGCTCGCGGAACTCGAGGCTGCGGCCGGCCAGCTCGAGGCGCCCGAAGGGGCAGGGCAGGCATTCCGGCCAGGTGAGCGCGTTCTGGATGGGCACGCGCATGTCCGGCAGGGAGAGCTGGGCATAGAGGCTGCCGTCCCTCGTCCTGACGAGGGCGTGCACGAGGCTCTGCGGATGGATGAGCACGCGCACGCGCTCCGGCTCGACGCCGAAGAGGCGCGAGGCTTCGATGACCTCGAGCCCCTTGTTCGCCATGGTCGCCGAATCTATGGTTATTTTCCGGCCCATGCTCCAATTGGGATGCGAGGCAGCCTCGTCGGGAGTGACGGTCGCGAGCTCGCCGAGAGGCCTGTCCCGGAAGGCCCCCCCGGACGCCGTGATGACGAGCTCTTCGACCATTCGCGAACCTTCGGTCGCGCGCGAGCCGGCTTTCCCGCCGCCTATCCTGGCCACGAGCTGAAAGAGCGCCGCGTGCTCGGAATCGACGGGCAGTATCCGCGAGCCTCGCTCGCTCGCCTTCGCCTCGAGCAGCGACCAGGCCATCACGACGCTTTCCTTGTTCGCGAGCGCCAAGTCCTTTCCGCTCGAAAGGGCCGCGAGGGAGGGGCTGAGGCCCCCGGAGCCCGAGGCGCCGTTCACGACGATGTCCGCCTCGACGCCGCCCACGAGTTCGTCGAGCCCGGATGGGCCTACGAGGGATACGCCCGCCGAGGACGAGGAGGCGCCGCTCAGGCAGAGCGACGCTCGAGGGAAGCGTCTCGCCGCGGCCAGCAATCCCGGCTCGTCATTATGGGCGGAAAGACCGGCGACCTCGAAGAGGTCGGGACGGGATTCGACGACATCCAGGGTCTGGCGCCCGATCGATCCGGTCGCCCCCACGACTATGACTCGCTTGCGCATGACCGTCAGCGGAAAAATCCAAGGAGGAGGGAGAGGCCGTAGAACACCGGCGCGGCGAACAGGAGGCTGTCGAACGAGTCGAGGAAGCCCCCGCGTCCGGGGACGGCGCTCCCGGAATCCTTGATGCCCGCCGAGCGCTTCAGCGAGCTCTCGAACAGGTCCCCGACGATCACCGCGACTCCCACGGCCAGGCCGAAGAGAGGGATCGTCCACCGCGCGCCGTCCATGGCCTTCGGGAAGATCGCGGCGCAGCACAAAGCGCTCCCGACGGACCCGCAGGCGCCTCCGACGAATCCGGCGATGCTTTTATTGGGCGAGACCGCTACGATGCCTCGCCTGCGGCCGAGGGTCATCCCGACCAGCCAGGCGAGACTGTCGTTGCTGAAGGCCAGGATGCAGAAGGTGAGGAGGGATTCGGTGGCGTAGCGCGGCTCCGACGCTATGAGGACGATGAAAGCCCCGAGGAGGCCCGGGTAGACGGAGGCGAAGGCAAAAGCGTCGGCCCTCGGCAGGACATCCGGGATCTCCCGCGCGGCCACGAAGGCGAGTCGCGTGAACATGGCTATCAGCGCGGCTCCCGTGGCGAGCACGACGGCCAGGCAGGCACCCGCCAAGGCGGCTGGGCCTCCCAGCAGGCCGCCCACGTAGGCGCTGGCGGGCAGCCCTGCGCCCAGGGCGATGAGGAGGGCGGGGCTGGCGGCGATGTCCCTCGCCTTGAAGAAGCGGGAGAGCTCGAGGGCGCAGCCTCCCGTGAAGACGATTATCAGGAGGACGGCGGCGGCATGCTTGAACTGCGGCAGGAGGACTATGACCGCGAGGATCATGGGGATGCCGAGGAAAAAAAGGAGGAGACGCTGGAGGATGTTGCTCACCTCGCGCCGCCATACCGGCGCTCGCGGCCCTTGTACGCGGCGACAGCCATCGCGAGGTCCTCCGGGCCGAAATCGGGCCAATACTTCTCGCTGAACCAGAGCTCGGAATACGCGGACTCCCAGACGAGGAAGTTGGACATGCGCTTTTCGTCGCTGGTGCGGATGATCAGGTCCGGATAGGGCAGCTCGGGATGGTCCATAGCCCCGCGGAGCGCTTCCTCGCTCGGGGCCTGGCCGCTCGAGGCGAGGCGGCGGACGGCGCGCACGATCTCGTCCCGCCCGCCGTAATTGATCGCGAGGTTGACCGTCATCCGTTCGAAGGAGGCGGTCTCGACCTCCACTTCGCGTATCTCGCGGACAATATCGCTCGGCAAACCGTCCGCGTCGCCCGAATGGAGCACCCGGACGCCGTTACTCCGATAGAAATCGAGCTCCGCCGCCAGGTGCTGCTTTATGAGGGTCATCAGGAAGCCGACTTCATCGGCCGCCCGCTTCCAATTCTCCGTAGAGAAGACATAGAGCGAAAGGAATCTGATCCCCAGGTCCTCGGCCGCCTTGACGATGACCTTGGCGGTCTTCAGGCCTTCGCGATGCCCCTCGGTCCGCGGCAGGCCGCGGGCCTTCGCCCACCGTCCGTTCCCGTCCATGATCAGGCCGACATGAGCAGGAACTCGGTTCTCGTTCGATGCGCCTGTCATGATCCTAGCCCGGGGCCCTAGACTTCCAGTATCTCTTTTTCTTTTTCCTCGAGGGCCTTGCCGACCTGGGCGATGTAGGAGTCCGTCAGCTTCTGGAGCTCGTCCTCAGCCTTCTTGATCGCGTCTTCGGGCACTCCCCCGGCGGCGAGCTGCTTTTTCAGGTCCTCGAGACCGTCGCGCCGGATGTTCCGGATGGATACGCGAGTCTGCTCGGCCATGTTCTTGGCCGTCTTGGCGAGCTCCTTGCGGCGTTCCTCGGTCAGGGGAGGTATGGCGATCCTTATCACCTTCCCGTCGTTGGAGGGGTTGAGCGAAAGCTCCGATTTCTGGATCGCCTTCTCGATCTCGCCGATCAGGGCGCGGTCCCAGGGCTGGATGACGATGAGGCGCGCCTCGGGAACGGAGACGGTCGAGACTTGGGCGAGGGGAGTCTTCTGGCCGTAGTAGTCCACGCGGATCTTATCGAGGAGGGAGGGAGAGGCTCGTCCCGTCCTCACGCCGTTGAACTCGTCCCTGAGGGCGGAAACGGCCTTCTTCATCTTCTCTTCGCAGACGATCTTCGCGGAATCCATATACCCTCCGTTTAGGCCTCACCCACCTTCATATACAGGAAATCCGCTATCTCGAGCTTTACGCCGGCCTCCTTGGCGACCGAGGCCAATGCCTGGGCTACCGGCGTCTTCTCTTCCTTCACGAAGCCCTGGTCCAGGAGGGAAACCTCGGACATGAGCTTCTTTAGCTTTCCGGCCAGGATCCCCTGGATGACTTTCTCGGGCTTGCCCTTCATCTTCTCGTCGAGCTCGACCTGCTTTTGGAATATTTCCTTCTGCTCCTGGATCCAAGCCGGCGAGGGCTTGGTCTGGTCGAGGAACATCGGATTGAAGGCCGCGATGTGCAGGGCGATGTCGTGGACGAAGGCCTTGACCGACTCGTTCGCGAAGGCTTCGGGCTTGTCGGACTTAGCCTTCACTACGACGGCGAGCGAGCCCTCGCCGTGGACGTAGGCGTGGAGGTACTCGCCCGGGCCGGCGGTCATCAGCCGCACGCGCTTGAGCCCGATATTTTCCTTTATTACGGCGGCGACGTCCTTGACCATCGCTTCCAGGTCCTCCGCAGGTTTGTCGTAGCCTTTATCGAAGGCGACGCCGACTACCCGGCCGCCCGCTTCTATAAAGTCCTTGTTCCGACAGACGAAGTCGGTCTCGCAGGCGATCTCGACGGCGGAAATCTTGCCCGGGGCCTCTTTGATGAAGATCCTGCCTTCGTTCGTCGCTCGGCCCGCGCGCTTCTCCACGCCCGCCATCCCCCACTCGCGCAGGATCTTCTCGGCTCCCGCGAAATCGCCTTGGGCCTCGACCAGAGCCTTCTTGCAGTCCATCATGCCCGCGCCGGTCTTCTCGCGCAGGTCCTTTATGTCGCTAGCCTTGATATCCACGTGCGTCTCCTGTCGCCGTTCGGCTGATGCCGTCACTTGGCCTCGTAGAGCCTGTCGTCGTCGATGATCGGAGCCGCCTCCTCGACGACGGGCTCCTCGACCTTGGGCTTGTCCGCCGCCGCGTAGGTCGCGGGGTCGATCTCGACCTCGTCGTCTTCCGCGGACGGGGCGGCGTCGGTCTTGACTTCCTCGGTCTCGTCGCCCGAGAGGTTCTCGATTATCTTGAGACCTTCGGCGGCCCCCGCCTCGACGACGGCGTTCGCGATGATCTGGGTGAAGAGGCTGATCGAGCGGATCGCGTCGTCGTTGCCGGGGATCGGGAAGGTTATGCCTTCGGGATTGCAATTCGTGTCGACGACCGCGACTATAGGTATGCCGAGCTTCTGAGCCTCGGCGACGGCGATGGCTTCCTTCCGCGTATCGATCACGAAGATCGCGCCGGGCAGGTCCTTCATCTCCTTGATCCCGCCGAGGTTCTTCTCGAGCTTGGTCTTCTCTTTCTGGAGGCTGGCTATCTCTTTCTTGGTAAGGCTCTCGAAGGTCCCGTCGACCTCCATCTTCTCTATCTTCTTGAGGCGCTGGATGGACTTCTTAATGGTAGAGAAGTTCGTCAGCATGCCGCCCAGCCAGCGATTGTTCACGTAGAACTGCTCGCAGCGCTCCGCCTCTTTCTGGATGGCCGTCTGAGCCTGCTTCTTCGTCCCGACGAAGAGCACGCTCTTGCCCGTCCCGACGGTCTTCTGGACCGCGTCGTAGGCTTCCTTGATGGCCTGGATGGTCTTCTGGAGATCGATGATGTGGATGCCGTTCCGCTCGGCGAAGATGTATTTCTTCATCCGAGGATCCCAGCGCTTGACCTGGTGCC
>CAZBGA010000068.1:0-19792 GCA_964491385.1 uncultured Treponemataceae bacterium
TAAGTCCACTTATTTAAGAATTTCCCATGTTGCAAGCGGAAGTTCCCTGCGCCATCATGGTCCGAGCTCGGGACTATCGGGGGGAATCATGGCACTGCTTCATGTGTCTGGAAATAGGCTCGTACGTGAAGAAGACCATGAGATACTCTGGATCGAAGCATGGGGGCCTGATGCGCTCCGCATAAGGGCTACGAAGATGCCCGAGATGCCGAACGAGGACTGGGGCCTCCTGTCCACGGGGGGAGCGGCCCTCATCGAGATCGACGGCGACCGGGCCTCGATCATGAGCGGGGGAATCCGCGCCGAGCTCTTTCGCTCTGGCAAACTCGTATTCTTCGGGGCCCACGGGCAGAAGATACTCGAGGAGTCTGTGCGGACGCGGAGGGACCCCCTTTCGGAGGACTGCTCGGCGCTGGAGCTCGAGGCGAGGGAATTCCGACCCATCATCGGCGGCGACTACGAGCTCGCGGCTCGCTTCGAATCCCTCGATCCCCGCGAGAAGATCTACGGGATGGGCCAGTATCAGCAGCCCATGCTGGACCTCAAGGGGACAGAGCTCGAGCTCGCGCATCGCAACTCCCAGGCGAGCGTGCCTTTCTGCCTCTCGAGCCTCGGCTACGGCTTCCTGTGGAACAATCCCTCGATCGGGAGGGTCGCCTTCGCGAAGAACGGCACCACGTGGCGGGCCTCCTCGGTCAAGGCCTTGGATTATTGGATCGTCGCGGCGGATCGCCCCGCGAGCATCACGGAAAGGTATTCCGGCGCGACGGGACGGACGCCGATGATGCCGGAGTTCGCGATGGGCTTCTGGCAATGCAAGCTGCGCTACCAGACGCAGGAGGAACTGCTCTCCGTCGCACGCGAGTACAGGCGCCGGGGGATCCCGCTTTCGGTCATCGTGATCGATTTCTTTCACTGGCCCACGCAGGGCGATTGGCGCTTCGATCCTGTGTATTGGCCCGACCCCGAGGCCATGGTCGCGGAGCTCAAGGGCATGGGCATCGAGTTGATGGTCTCGATCTGGCCCACGGTCGACTATCGCAGCGAGAACTTCACCGAGATGCGTTCCCTCGGCCTGCTCATACGCACCGAGCGCGGTCTCCGCGCCTCGATGGACTTCCAGGGCAACTCTCTGCACTTCGACGCGACCAGGCCCCAGGCGCGCGAGTACGTCTGGGGCAAGGTCAAGAAGAACTACTACGACAAGGGAATAAGCGTCTTCTGGCTCGACGAGGCCGAACCGGAGTATGCGGCCTACGATTTCGACAACTATCGATACCACCTCGGCTCCGACCTCGCGATCGGCAACATCTACCCCTTCATGTACGCAAAGACTTTTTACGAGGGCATGTCGGCCGCGGGGCAGGAGAAGGTCCTCAACCTGATACGTTGCGCCTGGGCGGGGAGCCAGCGCTTCGGTACCTTGGTATGGTCCGGCGATATCGCATCAAGCTGGAAGAGCCTCAGGAACCAAGTCGCCGCGGGGCTCAACATGGGCATCGCGGGAATTCCCTGGTGGACGACGGATATCGGGGGCTTCCATGGCGGAAATCCGGATGATCCCGAGTTCCGCGAGCTTTTCGTCCGCTGGTTCGAGTACGGGACCTTCTGCCCGGTCATGCGGCTCCACGGCGACCGCGAGCCGCGGCAGCCGCAGGTCGGCGCGACCGGAGGCGCTTCCTGCCGCTCCGGCGCGCCCAACGAAGTATGGAGCTACGGCGAAGAGGTCTATGCCATCTGCAAGGAGCACATCGAGCTCCGCGAGCGGCTGCGGCCGAAGATCGCGAAAGCCATGCATGACGCGCACGAGCGAGGCGTCCCGCCAATGCGACCGATTTTCTTCGACTATCCCGAGGACCCGACGGCCTGGGAGATCGAGGACCAGTTCCTTTTCTGCGACCTCCTCGTCGCCCCCGCGCTCTCCGGGGGCCTCCGCTCCAGGGAGGTCTATCTGCCCGCGGGAAGATGGAAGGGCCTCTACGACGGACAGCTCCGCGAGGGAGGCGGGATCGTTGCGTGCGAGGCTCCGATCGGACGCATTCCCGTTTTCGAGAAGCGCGACGGCTAGCGGCCGTTCGCAATTCGCTTGCCTTTTCGGGATCCGGCGGCATAATGGTTGACGCCATGCGCGCGGGTTTTCGGAGGCTGCTCTCGGGCAACAAACGGAGCATCAAGTACCGCCTCATCGTTTCGTTCTGCGTTCTGTCCATCATTCCCATGCTCGCCGCCCAGCTCGTATCGTACTACAGCCTAGCCGGAGCGCTTCAGAAGAAGGTCGACGCGCTCGAGGGCGTCAACCTCCTGCAAACCCGGAAGATCCTCAGCACCAAGCTCGAATTCTACGAGGACCTCCTGTACCAGATGTACACGGACGATAGGCTCATCGACCTGATGAAGAAGCTGGACGAGGGGGAGGATGTCGAGTTCACCTCCGGCCAGCTGCGCAGGGCCCTCCATACGTACATCCACACCATGCCCTACGTCCAATCGATCGCCGTCCTGACCAGCAGCGGGAGGGTTGTGTTCGACGATCTCCTGACGGGCTACAACACCAAGACCTCCTGGCTCGACGCCTCGACCGATCGCCCCGCCCGGCTCTTCCGGGCGATCGCTTATGATCAGGGCACCCTGTTCCTTCCCTCGGAGCCGGCCTCGCTCTACGCGGAGAAGAAGCACTATCTTTTCCACCTCGGCCATCGCTTCGTGGAGACCCACGATATTTGGCGCAGGAGCGGAGTCATAATCCTGTCGATCGACGAGCGGATGCTCGGTGAGATCTGCGACGAGCAGCTCGAGAAAGGCTCAGTGGAGGCGGCCGAAGGCTACGTCTGCCTCATCGCGGAGGACGGCACCATAGTATCGCATCCCGAAGAGTCGCAGATCGGCCGGCGGCTCGCACTGCCCTCGGACCAGGCGGCGCGCGCGCAGGCGATCGAGACGGCTATCTGGGGAGGCGCGCAGAAGAAGGGAAGTCGGCTCTCGCTCTACGAGCTGCGAGAGCCGAGGACCGGCTGGAACATCGTCGCCGCGCGGGACCAGGGCGTCATCTACCGCGAGATCATCAGCCGCCAGAGGGTCGCGATCGCCGTAATCCTCGCGACAGTCGCCCTCCTCCTCGCCATCATCTTCTACATCACTGGGCGCCTGACGAGGTCCATCGCCGCGGTCGCCGCGGCCATGAACGCCGCGGCAGCTGGGGAACTGTCGGCGCGGGTGGCGATTGGCGGAGACATGCCGGCCGAGATCGAGAGGATTGCGGACAACTTCAACTCCATGATCGGGAAGGTCGGCGACCTGCTTCGCGAGGTGCAAGAGGCGTCGACGAAGCAGCGGAACGCGGAGATAGCCGCCCTGGAGGCGCGGGTCAACCCGCACTTCCTCTACAATACGCTCGACACGATAAATTGGATGGCGATCGACCGGGAAGAGTACGAGATCAGTGGCGCAATCAACGCCCTGGCCGATATCCTGCGCTACGGGATCGACGAGAGCAACGGAGAGGTCGAGGTCCGCCGGGAGGTCGAATGGCTGAGGAAGTACGTCTTCCTGCAGCGAACCCGGCTGAAATGCGCCTTCGAGTTCCGTCTAGAAGTCGATCCTTCCGTTCTCGATCTCCGCATCC
This sequence comes from uncultured Treponemataceae bacterium, assembly GCA_964491385.1. Taxonomy (GTDB): domain Bacteria; phylum Spirochaetota; class Spirochaetia; order Treponematales; family Rectinemataceae; genus UBA1306. Next base: position 3,623 of record CAZBGA010000068.1, read on the forward strand.
ACAAGCTGCTGTTTCTGCCTTTCGTGGAGAACTCGATCATCCACGGATTCAAGGACGCGCGCAAGTTGCACGAGCTTTCCATCTCGATCCGGGGGAAAGGGGAGCTGATGTCCACGATGATCGAGGACGACGGCTGCGGCATCGATAGGGAGGCACTTGAGGAGATAATGGCCGGCACTCGCGCGGCGGCGGGGAGCAGAGGGCATATCGGCGTGTACAGCGCGATCGAGCGAATCAAGTCCTATTACGGCACCAAGGCCGAGGTGGAGATCGACAGCGCTCTCGGCGTGGGCACGAGCGTGCACATCGCCTTGCCTGCCTGCTCGCTCCGCGAGGAAGCGCGATGAGGATCGTCATCGTCGAGGACGAGCCGCGCATCCGCGAGGGACTGGCTCACCTCATCGGCAAGATCAAGCCGGAGTATCGGGTCGTCGGCGAGGCCAGGGACGGTCGGGATGGTTTACGCGTCGTCTCGGAGCTGAGGCCTGAAGTGGTGATCACCGACGTCCGCATGCCCGAGTTCGGGGGGCTCGAGATGCTCGACCGGCTCGGCGAGGAATCCGTGAAGGTGAAGGCGATCGTGCTGAGCGCATACTCGGAGTTCTCGTTCGCTCGCGAGGCGATCAAGCTCGGCGTGAGCGAGTACCTGCTCAAGCCAGTCAATATCGGCGAGTTGAAGCGGTCCCTGGAGCGAGTCGAGGCGCGGATCGAAGACGAGAAGCTCTTCCGGCGGACGGAAGGAAGCGCGGCCCTCGAGGGCGCGCTTTACTCGATCATGCTCGGCGGGGCGAAGGTCGACGCGGGTCTGCGCGCGACACTCGCGACCGAATGCCGAGTGGACACCGAAGGCCGTTTCGCCCTCGCCGCGGTTTACCTGGGGCGAAGGTACGAGAAAGACGCCCCGAGGGTCATCGAGCTTGCCCGCGCGACTCTCGCGAAAGGTCTCGGCTCGGAATGGCGGATAATCGAATCACCCCGCAATGATCGCTTTTTCGTCGTCGCGTTCAACTTCGAGAATATCAAATCGGTCCTCGATTGGTTCGCTTCTGCCTTCATGGCGCGGCTGAATGAGGCCGGGATACCGGAGCTCTGCGCGGGATGGGAGGGCTGCGACGACCTGGATGGGTTGAATAGCGCCGTGTCGGGCGTCGACCAGTGCCTCGAGTGGAGCATTTCGCTCGGCGGCCGATCCCTCCTCGTCTGGCCCGAGGTCGAGCGCACGGCGGTCGTCCCGCTGCCTTATCCAAGAGGGGCGGAGAGCGAGATCCGCGCCGCGTTCTGCGCCGCGGATCGGACGCGCTATGAGAAGGGCATAGCCGAGTTCAAGAGCCGCCTGCGCGACGGACCTGTCCACAGTCCGAAGGAGATAAAGGACTGCCTCGTCCGCCTCGCCTGGAGTGTGCTGAATACGGCTCGCGAGATCGCCCGCGAAGGCGGCGCGGCCCTCGCGCGACAGGACCTGCTCGAGCGGATCAAGCAGGCCCTATCCTGGATCGAGCTCGAGGAATCGGCCGCCGCGCTGTCGGGGCTCATCGAGGGGAAGACGGAGGACGCCGCGAGCGACTGCATCATCGTGGCCAGGGCCAAGAGCATCGCGAAGGAGTACTACTCCCAAGGGATCACGCTAAACGAAGTGGCCGCGCAAATCGACGTGACTCCCGAGTACCTGAGCGCCCAGTTCCATCGAGAGACGGGCACGACCTTCAGCTCCTTCATCCGCGACTTTCGCATGCAGAAGGCGAAGGAGCTTCTGATGAGCACCGACCTCAAGCTCCACGACGTCGGAGAACAGGCGGGCTACCGGGACTCGAAGTACTTCTGCCGAGTCTTCAAGGAAGTCACCGGCCAAAGCCCCTCTGAATATCGAAGGGCGAACAGGTAAAAGCCCGAGCCGACGATAAAGTTGTCCACCTTTATTAGATAATTCCGAGTTGCGCCCTTGGATTTTGCGCGCCACCATGTGTCCCGACCTATCGGGCGGCCGCCGGACGACTCGTCCGGCACCTATTATCAAGGAGGCGGTGTATGAGGAAACCTTGCGCGATGGCGATCGGGATGCTCGCGGCATGCGCGATTCTCTCGGGCGGCGCATTTGCCCAGGCGAAGCAGACCGTGACGATCTGGAACTATTGGGAGACGCCGAAGCATCAGGAGACTTTGGCCAGGATCTGCGAAGATTTCAACGATTCGCAGGACAAGATAGAGGTCGTGACGAAGTACATCCCCTTCGCGGACTTCAAGAAGCAGCTTTCCATCGGCGCGGCCGCGTCGGAACTTCCGGATATCGTCATCATCGACAATCCCGACCACGCATCCTACTCCGGGATGGGGATCTTCGCGGATATCACCGACAAGCTCGCCTCGTGGCCCGATCTCAAGCAGTACTTCGAGGGGCCGCTCAATTCCTGCAAGCTGAACGGCAGGCTATACGGCATCCCCTTCGGGAGCAACTGCCTCTCCCTGTACTACAACGAGGACATGCTGAAAGCGGCGAGCTGCAAGCCTCCGAAGACCTGGGACGAGCTGAAGAGCGTCGCCTTGAAGACGACCAAGGGTAACGTGCACGGCTTCGGCATCAGCTCAGTCCAGAACGAGGAAGGCACCTTCGGATTCCTGTGCTGGCTATGGGGCTCCGGGAATACCTCGTTCCAGATAGATAACGCGAACGGGATCAAGGCTTTGTCCCTGGTGCGAGACCTCGTGAAGAGCGGGGCGATGCCCAAGGAAGTCATCAACTGGACCCAAGGCGATACGATGAACCAGTTCATCTCCGGTAATCTCGCGATGATGGTCAATGGGCCTTGGCAGGTACCCACCATGCGCCAGCAGGCGCCCAATCTGAAGTGGAACGTCGTTCAACTCCCCGTCGGCAACAAGCCGGCCTCCGACCTCGGCGGCGAGAACTTCGGCGTCGTCAAGGGCGACAAGGTGGACGAGGCTCTCGCCTTCATCAAGTTCGCCGCGAGCCCGGCCGAAATGAAGACCTACATCAACGATTTCGGCTATATCGCCTCCCGTAAGGACGTGGCGGCTACGCAATTCACCGACGACGCCGTCATGAAGGTTTTCGCCGCGCAGATGGCCTTCGCCCAGCCCCGCGGTCCGCACCCGCGCTGGCCGGAGATATCCGACGCCTTATCCTTGGCCATGAACGAGAGCATTACGGGCATCGCTACGCCTGAGGCCGCGGCCGCGAAAGCGCAGAAGACCATCGACGCCATCCTCAAGCAATAGGCAGCCGGCAGGCAAGTTTATGACGCGGCGGGAACGAAGGGCCGTGAATGCGCCGCTCGTTCCCGCCGGCAGCGGGTCTATCGGCGCGCGGGGACAGCCATGAATCTCATCAAGCGCTACTTCAGTAACGGCAATATCGGCTATCTCTTCGTCCTTCCGGCAGCCGTATATATGCTGCTCCTCGTCGGGTATCCGATCGTCAGCAATTTCATCCTCAGCTTCCAGGACGTCACGGTAACGACCTTGAACAAGCTGCAGAAGCCCTTCGTCGGCTTCCGGAACTACCGGCTCCTCCTCGGCGACGGGGTGCTGCAGCCGTCGCTCGCCAATACTTTCGTGTTTACGCTGTGCTGCATCGTGCTGCAATTCATCATCGGGTTCGCGCTCGCGCTCTATTTCAACCGGAGCTTTTCCTTTTCGAAACCGATCCGGGGCCTCCTCATGATTCCCTGGATGATCCCGATGACCGTCACCGCCCTGATGTTCAAATTCATGTTCAGCTCGAACGTCGGCATCGTTAATCAATTCCTGCAGGCCTGCGGGCTCATCGGGCAGCCGATCGAGTGGCTCCTGCAGCCCCGCTTGGCGATGCTCTCCCTCGTCATCGCGAATACCTGGATCGGGATTCCCTTCAACATGATCCTCATCTCGACCGGCTTGACCACGATCCCGGCAGATCTCATGGAAGCCGCTTCCATAGACGGGGCGAGCGCAAGGCAATCCTTCTTCCATATTATCCTACCCATGCTCAAGCCCGTGATCGAATCCGTCCTGATCCTGGGATTCATCTATACCTTCAAGGTCTTCGATCTGGTCTTTGTCATGACGAACGGCGGCCCGGTGAACACCACCCAGCTCTTGTCCACCTATTCCTACAAGCTCTCGTTCACGCTCTTTAAATACAGCCAGGGCGCAGCCACGGCCAATATCCTCTTCCTGATCCTATTCGCCGTGAGCATCGTCTACCTGAAGTTCGTGTACGACGACGGGAAAGCCGCATGATGCCCGAGAGGAAGGCTCCAGATAGGCTTAAGAACGTCGTCTTGTGCCTCGTCGCGCTCCTCCTCTTCGCCTTGCTTATGTTCCCGCTCTATTGGATGGCGGTCACCTCGCTCAAGAACGAGATAGAGATATTCAAGGTCCCGCCGACGCTAGTCCCCCAAGTCCTGAATACCACCTCGTATTTCGCGCAACTGAAGCACGGCGACTTCAACATGTTCCGTTCGTTCAAGAACAGCTTCGTCATCTCGAGCTCTGTCATGCTCATAGCCCTGGTCCTCGCGATACCCGCGTCCTACGGGATCGCGAGATTCCGCTTCAAGGGGAAGCGCCTGATAATCCTGAGCTTCTTGGTTACACAGATGCTTCCCGTATCCGTCCTCCTCACGCCGATGTTCATCGTCTTCAAGAACGTCCACCTCCTCAATACGCAATTCTCCGCCATACTCGCGGATGCGACGATCGGCATACCTTTCTCGGTTCTGATCCTCATCGGATATTTCACCTCCATACCTAAGGAGCTCGAAGACGCATCCCGTATCGACGGCTGCAACAGGCTCTCGACCTTTCTCCTGGTCTTCCTGCCCATCGCATCTCCTGGCGTGGTCGTCTGCGCAGTTTTCTCCTTCCTTTACGGGTGGGGCGACCTCGCCTATGGCATGACCTTCCTCCAGGATCAGGCGATGCGCCCGATAACCGCGGGCATATTCAACTTCATGGGCCAATACGGCACCAAATGGAGCTACCTTACCGCCTTCGCCGTCGTCACTATCATCCCCGTAATCGTGATATTCATCTTCATGCAGAGGTACATCATAAGCGGACTGACGAGCGGAGCGGTGAAGGGATAGGCCGCGCGCATGCCCCGATATCTTCTGACTTTATCTTGGAGGCGGGTCAGTCGTATCGACTTTTCGGAGATGATGAAAGTTTCCTCATTATTCGAGACGATTGGGCTTGCATGCTTCATAACTAAATCACGACGAAGGGCAAGAGGAGTCCCGGAACAATCACTTTCGATATTCAGGATGCTGGTCACCGAGGACATCGAGAACGCTGTGATCCTGAGCGGTGCTACTAGTCCGGACGATAAGGATCCCGACCGACGCGAGGACAGACTGATGGAGCTCCTCGAGACCTGCCAAACGGTCCGAGAACAGTCTGGACCTGAAATCGACGCCGACATTTATCGTTACAATGTGCTGAAGTATTATCGGCATCTATGATGACGATACCATAACCAGTAGTCCTCTGAATCATACGAAACCAAACCACGCCATAAGATTATTTCATGACCCAATGTAAAAAGACTTCTAAGGACTTTCCACGTCCGCGGAATGTCGATAAATAGAACATTGCTTTGCGATACTATAGGTAGACACTGCGACGTGAATTCGCAACTTCAAGTCTGGTTACCGATGCTCAAATATCCTGCGAGAAGTCGAGGATATATAATGTGTCGTCGTGTCTTCGATGAATCGCCCGGCTCGTCACCGGCACGGCGTCGAGGGCTCTCGCACGAGCGCTCAGGGCCCCGGCGGGACCAAACGTCGGCGGTACCTTTCTGCGCCGGGAGCCGTCGAACGGGGTCGCGGCGATCGAAGCCGGTCGCGCCGACCTCGGCGGCAGGTCCCAACCTGGTAGCTATCTCGCCAATGCCTGCCTCCCCACCCTCCTGCCCCATATCGGTACCCGTGGTTTCCTCGAAGCGATTAAATATAAGATTAATGCAGCGGGCGTATCGCCCAGGGCTCGGGATGCGAGGGCGAAGAGGCGAAGTAGATGGGGAGGACGGGCGCCACCGCGGGCTCACAGAGTTAAATGAGGGGCACCAGAATAGCTCGCTTGATCGAGGAAGCGGTCGAGGTCTGTCCTAAGGGCTGGGTCACAAAGATGTGGGATGAACACATGATCGCAAACGTCTAACCGTTGGTTAACATCCAGGCAATCTTCCTTTTTAAGGGCTCTACCAAAGCCAGCGCTTCTTGCCGAAGGAGGTCATATTTCTTCCAGAGCGACCAAAGGGTAATGCCCCCAACTGGTGGAAGTCCTTATTTTGTATTCAGATACTTGCATTTTATTCCTCTACTCTACATAATCACGCTATCATTTTTATTAGCGAGGTTTTCTTTCATGCCTAAAGCCAATCCCTTAGCCAAGATCGCGAAGAAATTGTATTCTCTCCAGACTAAGTCGAATAAGCTCAGCTCCGAAATTACATCACTCGCCGCTCTCGTTGCTGTCGAAGCAATGAAGGCTTCGCCTACCGCGTCTAGCCCCATCGGTAAGACCCCAGCTAAGACCAAGACCCCGTCCCGAGCAGCAACCAAGAAAGTGGGGTTTACTAAGTCAAAATAGCTTCAAGCCCGGCTTCTCGCCGGGTCCGAAGCTCTCTAGTGTCTCCCACACCTTTTGTCTCCTCTAATCCGCTGAGATCAGCTCTTTGGTTCGGTTTCTCATTGGGGGCACCACCGTTCTAAGCTGCGTGGGTGTCGACGCCGAGCGGGACCATCGATGGTCTATTCTCCTGGGCATTGAAGACGATTTGACACCCTGCGAAGAGGGAGACCAAAGAAGCTGGTTTATTCCCCTGGATCCCCAAAAGGGGAAATACCTAGCATTTTGTCCTATTGCTACGATGCAATTCGCCAGTATAGTAGATGAAACCTTCCAAGGAGATGTAGATGGCAGAATCGAAAGCAAGCGCCCCCAAGTCCTTCACCAAGGCCCAGATCATCGCCCAGCTCGCGGAGAAGAACGGCCTGACGAAGAAGCAGGTCACGACCTTCCTCGAATCCTTCGTCGAGCTTGCGTATCGCGAGACCAAGAAGAACAAGAGGTTCGCGATCCCCGGCTTCGGGATCCTGAAGCTCAACAAGCGTAAGGCCCGGCTGGGGCGCAACCCGGCGACCGGAGCGCAGATCAAGATCCCCGCCAAGACCGTCGTCAAGCTCACCGTTTCCAAGGCATGCAAGGACGCGATACTGGGAGCTTCCAAGTAGTATCGACCAGGGAGCTGGGCCGCATCGTGGTTTGACGAGGGGGTGCCATGCTCACCGATGAAGTCATCGCACCGGACGGGAAGCACTGGTACGTCCCTATTCCACCAGAGCGAGACCGAGCAGTCTTTTGTCGTCCCTACGGGACGACGTGGCAGCTCTACGGGTTCGCCCGAGGCGACCAGGGAACCGCGGCTGTTCTTTCCTCGATAGCGCCCGTCCCTTTCCATGTGGCGATCATTCCCTTCTGTCAGGTTCCGCTGCCAGGGCGACAAGGAGTGGCCATGAGTATCGAGTTTGGAGTCGACTATTATCCCGAACACTGGGACCGTTCGCGCTGGGAAACGGACGCGCGTCTCATGCAGGCTCTGGGCGTGGATGTCGTGCGGATGGGCGAGTTCTCCTGGTTCAAGTTCGAGCCGGAGTGCGGCGCCTTTGATTTCTCGTGGCTCGACGAGGCCATCGGGATGCTTGCCCGGCATGGCATAAAGACGATTGTCGGGACTCCGACCGCGGCGCCTCCGAAGTGGCTGATCGACCGGGACGAGTCGATTCTGCCGGTCGATACCGAGGGGATCACGCGTGGTTTTGGCGGGCGGCATCATGACTGCCAGTCGAACGCGAAGTACCGCGGGCACTGCAAGCGGATAGTCACCGTCATGGCGGAGCACTTTCGGGATAATCGTGCCGTCATCGGCTGGCAGGTGGACAACGAGCTTGGGAACAGTCATGACAATCTGTGTACCTGCGATTCATGCCAGTCATCGTTTCATGCCTGGCTCGAAAAGAGGTATGGTACAATCGGCGAGCTCAACAAAGCCTGGGGAACAAATTTCTGGAGCCAGGACTATACGGCATTCTCGCAAATTCCCGCTCCACGCATCACCCCGAACAGCCATAATCCGTCGCTGCTGCTGGACTGGAAGCGTTTTTGCTCGGATCTGATCGTGGACTTCGCCCGGGCGCAAATCGATATCCTCCGCGAAAAATGCCCCGATCAGTTTATCACGCACAATCTCATGGGATTTTCCGAAAAGGTCAATTATTACGACTTGGGTAAGGGCCTAGACTTCGTGAGCCATGACCAGTATCCGATGGGGTACTGGATGTCTGCGGCCGAGAAAACCCCGGCCGCGCTGGCGAGTACGCTCGATCTTATCCGCGCCATGAAACGAAAAAACTTCTGGATAATGGAACAGCAGGCGGGGCCGGCGGGCTGGGAGACGCTCGGGCAGACGCCCCGACCGGGGCAACTGGGATTATGGACAGCCCAGTCGGTCGCGCATGGTGCCGATACGGTCGTCTTTTTTCGCTGGCGGACCTGCACCTTCGGGACGGAGGAATTCTGGCACGGCATCTTGCCCCACGACGGGACTCCGGGCCGCCGCTACGAGGAACTATTGAAGGTCATCGAGCGACTGAGGCCGATCATGCAGGAGGTGAAGGGAATCTGCGCGAAGAACGATATCGCGATCGTATACGACTACGATCAGTGCTGGGCCCTGCGCATACAGCCCCAGCATCCGAAGCTGAGCTACGTTTCCTCGGTCCAGCAGTATTACGAAGCCTTCTATCGCAGGAACATCCCGACGGATTTCCTGAATCCCAACGATGAGTTTTCCGGTTATAAGGCGATCGTGGCGCCGCTCCAGTTCGTCCTCGGTCCCGGCATGGAGCTGAAACTGAGGACCTACGTATCGGAGGGCGGTGTGTTGGTGCTGACGATGAGGAGTGGAGTCAAGACCGAAACGAATAAATGCCGCACGGACGGCAGCCTGCCATGCGGGCTCGTCGATATGCTGGGAATCGAGGTCCTCGACTACGACTGCCTGCGCGATGCCGACATTCCCATCGTCTGGGGAAAGGGAAGCGATCCCGACCGGGAAGTCAGCGGATGCTGGTGGAGCGACATCGTCACACCGCATGAGGACACTCAGGTCCTGGCGACTTATGGGGGCGAGTTCTATCGGGGTACTCCCGCCGTAACGGCGCATCGTTACGGTAAGGGCATGGCCTATTACGTGGCGACGCAGCCATCACCGGTGTTGATGCGTCGGATTGCCGACCATGTCGCCGCCTCCGCGGGGCTGGAAGGGCTGGTCGATACTGACGAAAGTGTCGAGGCGGTCCGCCGCGTAGGGGAAAGCGCGGAGTATCTTATCGTGATGAACCACGACGGCGTGGCGCATGACATTCATGTTCCCGGTTCATGGAACCATCTACCCGACGAGACCGGATCCGAGATAGCCCCGTATGGGTTCATGGTTTTCAGGAAAGAGAAAACGCCGGCATGATCGGCATCCCGGTCGAAGTATCGTTTTTTGAACCTTTTGGCTAAAAAACTCGCGTTGTGCCACGCAAATTCATGGCCTAAAATCATTAATCGAGGCCTTCTGGAATGAAGGCAGCGACGAAATGGGAGGAGGGGGACATGAAGAGAGGTATTGTTACGGGTATCGCGCTGCTTGCGCTATTTGGTGTCGTATTTCCTGGCTATTCACAGTCGAATCCCAAAAAGGTCATGACGGCCATGTTCTTGGGAAGCTCGCAGGACCAGGCGGTGGTCAGCATCATCAAGAATATGACCGACAAGTTTAATGCGAATAACCCGTACAACGTGGAATTCAAATTTGAGACCTACGAGAACGAACAGTATAAGACGAAGTTGGCGACCGTGATGGCTGCCAATTCCGCTCCTGATATATTCTTCACCTGGAGCGCTGGTTATCTTAAGCCTTTCGTAGAGGGCGGCAAGGTTTATGAAATCGGCCTGCTGCTCAAGGCCGACAACGAATGGAAAGGCCGTTTCAATGAAGGCGTCTTCGGCCCCGTGACGTATAACGGCAAAATTTATGCCGTGCCGCACGGTCAGACCGTAGCCGTGATGTATTACAACACGCGGCTGTTCAAGGAGAACAAGCTTGCCGTGCCGACCACGTTCGAGGAGTTGAAAAAAGTCTGCAACACCTTCAAGGCACAGGGGATCATCCCCATCAGCGTTCCTGTAAAGGATGCCTGGATCGCAGGACAGCTCCTGCAGCAGATCGCCAATGGCGTCGGCGGTATGGACCTGTTCAATGGTACGGTCGACAAGTCGAAGGCGTGGAACGATCCCTCGTATATGAAAGCTGGTAAATTGCTGAACGAGCTCGTCAATATGAAAGCATTCCAGGACGGCTATCTGGGTATGACCTATGACCAGGGCCGCGACCTCTTTTCGCAGGAAAAGGCGGCCATGTTCTACATGGGTTCTTGGGATATAGGTATGCTTTCTGATCCATCGATCCCCGTCTCAAAGAACCTCGGCGTGTTCAATATCCCGGCGAGCAACCCAGCGACCGGCAATGTAGCCATTGGCGATGTCGACCAGTGCCTGGCTATCAGCGCGAATTGTTCCAATATGAAAGCCGCCGCTGCGTATATCAAGATGTTCTCTAGCGTCGAGGCACAGGAGGCCTATGCCTATAACGCGAACTACTTGATCTCCACCAAGACACCGCTCGACCAGAGCAACCTGTCGCCGCTGTTCACCGCGGTCAACAATCTGCAACGGAAGTTCACGGGTGTGACGCCGTGGTTGGATCGCGTATTCGGGGCTGGAGAAGGCGTCGAGTTCAATAACGCCGCCCAGGCGATCATCGCCGGCAAGGATCCCTCCGAGAAAATGAACAGCTTGCAGCAGTTCGCGAAAGACAACTCGCTTCGCTGATTCTTGACGTCTTGTCTTCGTTGAGGCGCCATGTTTTTGGCGCCTCTTGTTTCGACAGGGAGATAACGCAACTTGGAAAAATTTCTCTCTTCCAAGAGATATATCGTGCTTTTCGTGGGCCCGGCTTTTCTGATATTTTTAATATTCGGCCTGGTCCCGATCGCCTACAATGTCTTACTGAGCCTATTCAGGACCGATCTCATGAGCCCGAGCGTTTTCGTGGGGCTCAGGAATTACAAAAATCTTTTTCATGATTCGATATTCCTGCAGAGCCTAGGAAACAACCTGCTCATGGTTGTGGGATCGTTCTTCGCTCACTTGCCGCTAGCCCTGCTCCTGGCGACCATCCTTTTCAACAAGATCAAAGGGGCGAATTTCTTTCAATCAGTCTTTTTCCTTCCCTGTGTAGTCTGCGGGACCGCCATCGGCCTGACCTGGACGTTCATCTACAACTCGGAATTCGGCCTAGTTAACAGCGTCCTTGATATCCTGAAACTCGTGAATTACAAGCGACAATGGTTGTCGGACGAGCACACGGTCATGCTCGCGATTATTATAGTCGTCATGTGGCAGTATGTCGGATACCACATGGTGATCCAGCTCGCCGCTATGAAGAACATACCAGGCGCGCTATATGAAGCAGCCTCCATCGATGGAGCTTCCAAGTGGATACAGTTCACCCGCGTAACTCTTCCTCTTATAAAGCCCATCCTGAAAATCGATACGGTTCTTATAATCACCGGATCGCTCAAGTACTTCGACTTGGTGTTCGCCATGACCGGCGGCGGACCGAACCACAGCAGCGAAGTCCTGTCAACGTACATGTATTACCAGGGTTTCCGAACACTGAAATACGGATACGCCAGCGCCATAGGCAATGTGCTGGTTTTTCTCTGCGTGGTCGCGATTGCTGTGTCCAATCTCGTTTTCAAATCCAAAGCTGAAATGGAGTGGAATTAGCAATGGCACGGGGAAGATTCGACCAGCCGAAGCGGCTTCAGTATGGGATCCTGGTGTTTTTTTTGATACTGTTCCTGTATCCAATCATCTGGCTTTTTATTAACTCGTTCAAGTCGAATGGAGAGCTTTTCTATTCGCCATGGACCTTGCCGAAATCTCTTTTCGTAGACAACTATGCCCGGGCCATCGGTGTCGGGAACATCGGCCACCATTTCGTGAACTCAGTGATAGTATCCGTTTCCGTCGTCCTGATCACCACTCTGCTTAGCGCGACGGCGGCGTACGGCCTGACTCGGCTGCGCTGGAAGCTGTCGGGCTTCATGCTGTCGATCATGCTCCTGGGTATCATGATTCCCCAGCACGCCACGATCGTCCCGCTCTTTTCGATATTCAGCAAATTGCGCATCAACAATACTCTTTTCTCCGTGATAATACCCAATATAGTATTCACCCTATCGATAGGCATTCTGCTCTTGACGGGTTTTTTCGTCACGATACCCAAGGAAATGGAAGAAGCGTCCGTGATCGATGGATGTTCGATAATCACGGCATTTTATCGGATCATCTTGCCGATCACGACGCCTTCCCTGGTGACTGTCGCCGTCATTACGTTCATACCGGTTTGGAACGATCTGTTATTCCCGCAAATCTTCCTGTCGGAATCGAAAAGGATGACCTTGCCGGTTGGGCTAACCGCCTTTAAAGGGAGGTATTCGACGGATTATGTCGGCATGATTGCCGCGGTTGTAATTACCATTCTCCCGAGTATAATCGTATATGTAGTGTTGCACAAAAGGATCGTCGAGGGTATGACCGTCGGCGCGGTCAAAGGGTAGTATGAAAGCGGGAGATTGTGATGGTCCGACTGCTTATCGCGGACGATGAGGAAATCATCCGAAGCGGATTGCTTTCCATCGGGTGGGAAGGGCTCGGGGTGAAGGTCGTTGCCGATGTCGACAACGGGTACGAGGCGCTCGAATTACTGCAGAGCGAGATAATAGATGTCCTGCTGACCGACATACGGATGCCCGGACTAGATGGTCTGGAACTCGCCCGTTTCATCTCCGAGCACGAGTTGTGCACCAAGGTGATATTCCTGTCCGGATACAGCGACTTCGAGTACGCCCGTCATGGGATACAGTACAACGTCAAGCGGTACGTACTGAAGCCGTCCAAGCCCGATGAGATAATAGACGCAGTGAAAGAGGCTTCCGTACAGGTGGATAAACAGCATGAGGCTGACATGAGGCTTCGCCTGCTGGAGGCTGAACTAGGCAAGCGTCAATTGGTCATGGACCAGGATGGTTTTGTTCTCGGCGAAATAAAGCATTCTTCGATCGTCGACTGCATTTTCAAATACATTTTTAAAAACTATGCCAATCCGATTTCCCTGTCGAGCATGTCGGACTCATTGAACTTCAGCACCATCTATTTGAGCAGGGTGCTCAAGAAAGCGACTGGTTACACGTTTCTCGAGGTGGTCAACGCCATACGGATACACACTGCCGTCGTCGAGGTTCGGAAAGGGACGCACACCCTCGAGGATATCAGCGAGGGAGTCGGCATACATGGCGCGCGCTATTTCTGCCAGCTTTTCAAAAAATACTACGGTGTGACTCCGTCCGCCTACAAGAAGGCGTACTGCCTGCCCGCCGATACGAAACTGGCGTATCTCGTCCAGTCGATACAGGATTCGACGCGTGGAACGAACGCTTGCTAAGCTATTCCGAAGATTTTCGGACCTGGGGATCCGAGACAAGCTCCTCCTCTTGTTCGTCTCTTTGATTTCATTGCCCGTTTCCATCGTTGCCATCCGCAGCTACTATGTCTCCAGCGGGATCATCGAGGACAAGACAAATCAATACAGCCATGACATCCTCTACCTGACTACGAAGATGGTAGAAAGCAGGCTGGAAAAAATGGAAAGTATATCGTTCAACGTTGCCTTCGACAAGTACGTCCAGGAAATGCTGTTGGCCACAAGCAACAGGGAAATGGATGCCTACGAGGAGAACCAGGTCAGGACGCGGATCGAGGCGATTCTGTCTTCCCAGGTCCTTTACAACAACGAGGTAAACTCCATCTATGTCGTATCATCACGCGGTTCCATCTACGAGCTCAACAAGACCAAGCAGTCGTTCAGGTTGATGGCAGAGCGCATGGACGACATCCAGGAGGCGAAAGGCGGCGTCGTGTGGTTCGGCGGATCGTCGGGAAACCGGCATGTGATATTGACGCGCATAATCATGAGTGTCCGGACGCAGAAGCCCATTGGATATTTTGTGATGTATGTCGACGAAAAGTATCTCTTCGAGCTGCTCGATAGCACCCAGTCGATACGCAACGGAAGCATCGTGATAGTCGATGGAGATGGCGGTATCGTAAGCGCTGCGGATAAAGAGCTTTTAGGGGCCAAATTCGGAATAAACTATCTCGATGGCGGCAAGAAAGCGTACAGTTTTACGCGAAAAAAGGTCGACAAGATCACCCAGTACGTGGCCTGCAGTGAGCCCATGAGGAATGGATGGAGAATCATTACCACCGTGCCTGTCTTGATATATCAAAAGGAAGTTTTCTGGCTGAGGAACTCGATTTTCATCTTCGCGCTGGTTCTGCTCGTCGTGTCGATTCTATGCGCATGGGGCTTGTCGCAGAGCATATCCCGGCCGATCAGGCTTCTATCCTCGGTCATGGTCCGTTTCGGCGAAGGTAATTTTTCCGTCAGATCTCCCCAGAGCGGGAAGGATGAAACGGGCAGACTATCAGAGACCTTCAACCAGATGGCTGACAACATCAACACCCTCGTGCAAAAAGTGCTGTATGAACAGCAGATGAAACGAGACGCGGAAGTGAAATCTCTTCAGATGCAGATCAACCCGCACTTTCTGTACAACACCCTCGAATCCATTAACTGGATGGCTAGGACAGGCCGGACCGAAGATGTGTGTATCATGGTAACATCGCTTGGCGATTTGATGCGCGCAACTATCAACAGCAAAGATTACGTTTTGCTCAAAGACGAAATAACTAGCCTGAACAACTACCTGCAGATTCAGAAATACCGGTATAATGATAAACTGGAAACTTTCATTGCTATCGCTCCGGGCACCGAGAATTTATACGTTCCAAAGCTGATAATCCAGCCCCTGGTCGAGAATGCGATCTACCACGGCATCGAACCGTCGCTAGAGAAGGGCACCATAGAAATAAAAAGCATTCTGGACGACGGCAATTTGATAATCACCGTTGCCGATAATGGCGTCGGCATGACTCCTGATCATATACAGAGCGTAATCGACATCGATAGCAACGGGAAATCTTCATCATCTTATTCAATCGGGATCAAAAATGTAATAAAAAGGATCAAGGCGCTGTATGGCACCGAGTATGGCATCGAAATACAAAGCGAGCTCAGCGACCGCACCACGGTTTCTATAGTCCTGCCCGTGAGATCAGAAATAGATAATGTAAAAAATAATGACTCCCCGGGCGAAGTCATTTAAGCAAAAGGGTTGTCCCGAATCACGTTACTCCACCTCCAATGATGTTTGATAAACCAAATAGTCCGACTGAATATACCCTGCGCATTCGTACTCCCAAGGCGGATTATATCAAAATAGTCACTTGATGAGGATTTCTTAGAGGCCCCCATAAGGTATTCCATGGAATATGTAGAGACCATTATCACACATTTCATGTAAAAGACCTTGTGATATATTCACATCACAATCCCTTGAATTCATTGAAGTAGAAATCATAAGGAACGGCCTCAATATATATAGAGGATATCGTCCATCCGATTCTCGTTTGCCAGACTCACACGGGCAAGCTATCCAGGAATATTCACACTGTATTTCTCCTTTCCGCTCTGCGTATTATCTCGAGTGGTGTGAGAGGAAGGGAGACGGGAGTCCCTCTCCTACCTGGTCTATGTCGCTGAATCTGGGATCGTGAGGACGAAGGCGGCACCATGATCCCTTCCGGGAAGGACATTTATGGCCCAGCCGTGTGATTCTACGACGGTCTTTACGATCGAGAGACCGAGACCCATGCCCGGCTCGCGGCGGGAGGAGGAGCCGCGGTAAAAGAGCTCGAAGATGTGTGGCAGGTCCTGCGGCGAGATGCCCGGGCCGTCGTCGATGACGGAGACAATATAGTTCCCGCCCTCGGCCCTCGCCGCGATGTCGATCCTGCCGCCCGAAGAATTGTAGCGTAGGGCGTTGTTGACGAGGTTCTCGAGGGCCCGAGTCACGAGGCGCTCGTCCATAC
>CAZBGA010000069.1:0-19340 GCA_964491385.1 uncultured Treponemataceae bacterium
CTAAGTCCTCGGATACGAAGAAGTTCGCCGCATTCTTCACCGCCATGCTCGAGAATGGCGTCTACCTGGCACCCTCGCAATTCGAGGCAGGCTTCATGTCCCTCGCCCACGGGGACGCGGAGATAGACGCGACGATAACCGCCGCCGAAAAAGCCTTCGCCTCGCTCGGAGACTCCAGCCTTTGATCCATGGTCAGGGAACTGTATAGATTTAGATACGCCGCAACCTGTACCCCAGCCTCGAATATTACAAACTTTGTAGGATTAAATCGACCACTGGTCGAGGAGGAATTTACCACTGGTCCAGGGCTGTGTTCTTCAGTGGTCGCGGAGTCATTTATCAGTGGTAAATTCCTCCGCGACCACTGAAGAATTCCTCCATCGCGGATCGAGCCGCCAAACACGAATGGGTACAGAAATAATATGCGTTTTACGACAATTGTCTACGCCCCGCGCTCAAGCGCCGAGCCGCCTCCGCGGGCGTAGGACTTTTCGGCCGTCGGCGCGACATTTCCATTTTTCTCACGAAACAGTCTCAAAGCCTTGAACCTCCAGTTACTATAGGTTGTAGACTCCACCGCGACATCGGTTTCGGAAGCTGGACGCGAGGTGGATCGAATGCCGGATCGCAAGCGGATTCTGATCAAGAACGCGGGCGCGATAGTCACCTGCGACGATCTCGATACCCTCCTGTACGACGCGGACATCCTCATCGAGGGGCCGGCGATCGCGCGCATCGCAAAGGGCATCGACACGCCCGGAGCCGAAGTCATCGACGCCCGAGGCGCCTTCGTCTATCCCGGTCTGGTCAACACGCATCATCACTTCTTCCAGACTTTCGTCCGCAATCTCATGACCGTCGACTATCCCAATCTCTCGGTGATGGACTGGATCGCCAGGATCTACGAGATCTTCAAGCTGATGGACTCGGACTCGATCTTCTACTCTTCGCTGATCGCCATGGCGGACTTGGTCAAGCACGGCTGCACCTGCGCCTTCGACCACCAGTACTGCTTTCCTCGCGCGGCCGGGAGGCGGCTCGTGGACCGGCAGATGGAGGCGGCGCGGATCATAGGCATCCGGTACCACGTCGGCCGCGGAGCGAATACCCTGCCCAAGTCCGAGGGGAGCGCGATACCCGACGAGATGCTCGAGACTACCGACGAGTTCCTCGCCGATTGCGACCGCCTCATCGGCGCCTACCACGACCCTTCGCCCTACTCCATGCGCCAGGTCGCGATCGCGCCCTGTCAGCCGATCAACTGCCGCCGCGAGACCTTCGTCGAGTCCATCGCCCTCGCGCGAGACAGAGGCGTGCGGCTGCACACCCACCTCGGCGAGGGCGAGAACGCCTCGATGATCGAGCGCTGGGGCAAGAGGACCTATGCCTGGTGCGAAGAGCTCGGCTTCGTCGGTCCCGACGTCTGGTACGCCCACGGCTGGGAGCTCGAGCCCGAGGAGATCGCCTCGATGGCGGCGACCAAGACGGGACTGTCGCACTGCCCCGCTCCGGCGGTGCTGGGGGGATTCCCCATCCTCGACATGCCCGCGATGCTCCGAGCCGGATTGAGGCTCGGACTCGGCTGCGACGGCTCGGCCACCAACGACGGCTCCAATCTCCTCGACAGCCTGCGCATGTCCTACCTCATGCAGGCATACCACAGCAAGGATCGGGGTTCCTGCCCCACCCCTTACGAGCTGCTCAGGATCGCGACGACCGGCGGAGCCGAGATCCTCGGCCGATACGACCTCGGGTCCCTGGTGCCCGGCAATTGCGCCGACCTCTTCATGATCGACGTCGGCGGCCTCGAGCTCGCGGGGGCGACGCACGATCCCAAGAACATCCTCCCTCGGATCGGCGTAACGGGCCCGGTGCGGCTCACCATGGTGAACGGGCGGGTCGTGTACGAGGACGGCAGCTTGACGGGCATCGACGAGAGGGCCCTGGCGCGGGAGGCCGACGCGGCCTGTACGCGCGCGATCCGTTCGAAGAGCGGCGCCTATAGTCCCCTCAAGGGAGCCGAATGAGCCGCGCCCGCGCGGCCCTCGGGAATCCTGTAGACATACGATGGAGGATGCGATCATGAAAAGAATGCTGCTCGTAGCACTCGCCCTGGCCTGCGCGCTCGCCCCGGCCCTCGCCCAGAATGCCGGGAAGGGCCTCAAGGTCGCGCTCATTCTCTCCGGGCCCGCCAACGACCAGGGCTGGAACGCCGTGGCTCTCCAGGGGCTCAAGGACGCCGAAGCGAAAGACGGTATCCAGTCCGCGTATTCCGAGAACGTCGGGATAGCCGACAGCGAGGCGGCCTTCATGGACTACGCCGCCCAGGGCTACGACTTGATCATCGGGCACGGCTACCAATACGGCGATCCGGCCGTTCGAGTCGGGAAGAAGTTCCCCAAGGCCAAGTTCATGGCCATCGAGGCCCACTCCTCGGACGCGAACGTCGCGTCCTACGATATCGCCTGCGAGCAGGCCGGCTACCTCATGGGCATCCTCTCCGCCTCCATGTCCAAGACCGGGAAGATCGGGATGGTGGGCGGCATAGAGCAGCCTTCGATAGTCAAGGTCGTCGAGGCGTACAAGCTCGGCGCGAAGGCATACGATCCGAAAGTCACGGTCTACGACGTGTACATCGGATCCTTCACCGACGTCTCGCTCGGCAAGGAAGCCGCCCTCGCCATGGCGGACAAGGGCGCCGACGTCCTCTCCCACATCGCGAACCAGGCGGGCACGGGCGTCATAAAGGCCGCCGAGGAGCGAGGCCTTCTCTCCACGGGCGACTCCTTCGACCAGAGCTTCATCGCGCCCAAGACGGTCGTATGCAGCACGGTCTACAACGTGCCGACCCTCGTCACCATCGCCGTGGAAAAAGTCAAGAGCGGCACTTTCACGGGAGGGATCTACAACATGGGCATGAAGGAAGGCGTCGTCGACATCGCGTCGTATCACGACTTCGATGCCAAGATCCCGAAGAAGGCCAAGGACATGATCGCCGATCTCAAGCGGAAGATCGCGTCCGGCGCCTTCGTCGTGCCTCTGATCGAGAAGAGCAGCTCCCACTAGCCCTTTGGAGGCCGCGGCAGCATAGTACCGAAGCCGAGAGCGCCGCCAGCTGGCGGCGCTCTCGCACGAGGCAGTCGACATGGCCCTGCTCTCCATGCGCAATATCCGCAAGTCCTTCGCCGGAACGCCGGCGAACGACGATGTCTCCCTGGAGGTCGACGCGGGCGAGATCCACGCCCTACTCGGGGAGAACGGCGCGGGCAAGACTACCTTGATGAACATCCTCTACGGGATCTACGCCGCGGACTCGGGCGTCGTCGCCTGGAAAGGCGCGGAACTGGGCCCCCACGAGCCGCGCGAGGCGATCGAGCGCGGAATCGGCATGGTCCATCAGCACTTCATGCTCGTGCCCACTCTGAGCGTCTCGAAGAACATCACCCTGGGCTTGAAATCGGAGGGCCACCCCTTCCCGAACCGGCGGCGCCTGGATCGGATCATCCTGGATATCTCCCGCGGCTACGGTCTCGACCTCGATCCGTCCGCGAAGGTATCGAGTCTATCGGTAGGAGAGCAGCAGCGGGTGGAGATCATGAAGCTGCTCTACCGCAGGGCCGAACTCCTGATCCTCGATGAGCCGACCGCCGTACTCACTCCCGTCGAGAGCGAGAGCCTCTTCGGCATACTCCGTCGCATAAGGGAAGAAGGCCGCTCCGTCATCCTCATCACCCACCGCATCCCGGAGGTCCTATCGGTCGCGGACAGGATCACCGTGCTGCGAGACGGCAAGCTCGTCGCGACCATGAGGGCCGGCGGGACGTCGGCGGAGGAACTCTCGCGGCTCATGATCGGACGGGAGCTCGAACGGGTACAGCGGAGCGCGAGGGAGGAAACGAGGCGGGCGGGCGGGAACGCGCAGGCTCCCGGCCTCCGGCTGGATGGCGTAGATCTGATCCAGCACGGCAATGCCAAGCTTCGCAAGATAAATCTCGAAATTCCTCCGGGGGAGATCCTCGGCATTGCCGGCGTGGACGGCAATGGGCAGAGAGAGCTGGCAGAGTGCATACTCGGCCTCCGGAGGCCGAGCTCGGGCTCCATCCTCTTCGCCGGGATCCGCGTCGACGACCTGGGAGTCGCGCGACGCAAGCGGCTCGGCCTGGCATTCGTACCCGACGACCGCCACCGCGACGCCCTCCTCCTCGAGATGGATCTCTCCGACAACTATCTCCTCGAGACCCTCGACCTGCCGGCCTTCTCGAGATGTGGCATCGTCAGCCGAAGGAAGGTCAGGCTCGCGACGGAAGCGGCCATCGCGGCATACGGAATCAGGACGACGGGGCCCGCGGCCCAGGCCAGGCTCCTCTCGGGGGGAAATCAGCAGAAGCTGATCCTCGCCCGCGGCCTCGCCCGCGAGCCCGCGGTCATCGTGGCGTCTCAGCCGACGAGGGGCCTGGACATAGGCGCGGCCGAGTTCGTCCGCGGGCGCCTCCTCGAGTCGAGGTCCAGAGGCTCGTCGATACTGCTCATATCGGCGGACCTCGACGAGGTACTGGCATTGAGCGACCGCATAGCGGTGATGTACAGGGGAAGCCTCTGCGAGCCCATGGAAAACTGCCCCGACATCGACATGACGCGGATAGGTCTCCTGATGGCGGGGCAGCGATCCCCGGGCGAAGCATGAAGGCGCTCAGGAATATCGCCTCCTACATCCTCATCGCCCTCGCCGCGGCCTTGGCTTCGGCGCTCGCGATCAAGGCGGTGGGAAGCGACCTGCCGAAGGCCGCCCTCGGATTCTTCCGCGGGGC
Organism: uncultured Treponemataceae bacterium; assembly: GCA_964491385.1. Classification (GTDB taxonomy): domain Bacteria; phylum Spirochaetota; class Spirochaetia; order Treponematales; family Rectinemataceae; genus UBA1306. The sequence continues at coordinate 4,809 of CAZBGA010000069.1, forward strand.
CTTCGGCTCGACCTACGGCGTATCGGAGGTCCTCGTCCGCGCGACGCCCCTCATCCTGGCGGGGCTCGGCGTGTCCATCGGCTTCAGCTCGGGCTTCTTCAACATCGGCGCCGAGGGGCAGATATACATGGGCGCCGCGGCCGGCACCGCGGTCGGTCTCGTCCTGCCCGGCCTCCCCGCTCTCCTCCTCCTTCCCCTCGCGCTTCTCGCCGGCGCCGCGGCCGGCGGACTCTGGTCGGCCGTGCCCGGCTTCCTGAAGGCGCGCTTCGGCCTCTCCGAGACGATCAACACGATCATGTTCAACTATATCGCCGTCAACGTCATCGGCATACTCGTAAGGACGGTCCTCAAGGACCCGAACTATCCCCTGCCCATGTCGCCCGAGCTGCCCGAGGCGATGTCCCTGCCCATCCTCGCGCAGGGCACGCGGCTCCACGCCGGCTTGATCGTGGCTCTCCTCGCCGCCCTCGTCGTCTACTTCCTGATGCGCGAGACGAAGATCGGCTTCTCGATGCGCGCGGTCGGCAAGAACCCGCGGGCCGCGCGCGTCGCGGGCATATCGGTCTACGGCAACGTACTCCTCGCCTCCTTCCTCAGCGGAGCCCTCGCGGGCACGGCGGGGATAGGCGAAGTCGCGGGCCTCCACCACAAACTCCTCGAGGGCATATCGCCCGGTTTCGGCTACCTCGCGATCATCGTGTCCCTCCTCGGCAGGAACGAGCCCGCGGGGATCGTCGTCTCTTCGCTTGGGATCGCGGCCCTGCAGGTCGGCGCCATGTCCATGCAGCGCCAGGCGGGAGTGCCGACATCGATTTCATGGATCGTCATGGGGCTCATCGTCCTCCTGATCCTCGCGAGGAAGCGCGTTTTCCGTTTCCTCCTCCCCGAGGCCGGCGAGGAGGGGCAATGACCGACCCGAGCTTCGTAGCCGCAGTGACCGCCTTCGCCGCGGCGGCCGTACGCATGGCCACGCCCCTCGCGCTCGCCGGGCTCGGGGAAACCTATTCCGAGCGGAGCGGCATCCTCAACATCGGACTCGAGGCGATCATGCTCTGCGGGGCCTTCGCGGGCTTCATCGTCGCCAACCTGAGCGGGAACCTGGCCCTGGGCATCCTGGCCGCCGCGGCGGCCGGCCTGACCGTCAGCCTCATCCACGCCTTCCTTTCCGTCGCCTGCGGAGCCGACCAGACCATCGCGGGCCTCGCCCTCAACTTCCTGGCCTCGGGCATCACGAGCTACGCGTTCCTCATCCGGTTCGGCAAGACCACGAAGCTCGCGCAGTGCCCGGTAGTGCCCCCCCTGCCCATCCCGGTCCTCCGCGACATCCCCTTCTTCGGCGCCGTCCTCTTCCGGAACAACATCTTCGTCTACGCCGCCTTCGTCCTCGTAGCCGCCTCCGCGATCCTCTTTCGCCGCTCGGAGTGGGGAACGAGCCTGGACGCAGTCGGGGAGAACCCTCGAGCCGCCGACAGCGCCGGCATCGACGTCGCCCGCGCGCGGTACGCGGCGGCCGCGGCGAACGGCCTCCTCGGCGGCCTCGCCGGCGCTTGCCTGACTTTAGGAAGCCTGGGCTTCTTCATGGAGAACGTGACATCGGGCAGGGGCTACATCGCCCTCGTGGTAGTCATCCTGGGACGCCGCAAGCCCTTAGGCGTCCTTTTCGCCGCCCTCCTCCTCGGGGCCGCGGACGCGCTGCAGTTCCGGGCTCAGACCATGGGTATCGACATACCCTCTCAGGTGTTCATAATGTTCCCCTATGCGGCCACCGTCCTCGTCCTCCTCTTCTCCATCGGCAGGTCCTCGGAACCGAGCGCCCTCGGGCAGAGCTTCGATCGGAGCCGACGGTAGGATGGCGCCGTGAAGGAGTGGTTCACCGTCGGCGAGATCTCCTCGCTCTTCGACCTGAACGTCCAGACCCTGCGCTATTACGACGCCATAGGCCTCTTCAGTCCCGCGCAGAAGCGGGGCGCCAGCGGCGCGCGCAGGTACCAATTCGACCAGATATACCGGCTGGCCGCGATCCGCTTCCTGAAGAAACTCGGCTATCCCCTCGAACGGATACGGAAAAGCCTGGACTCGCGCAGCCCGGCCTTCTCCATCGCGGAGATGCGCTCCCAGTCCGCGGAGCTCCGGAGGCGATGCGAGGAATTCTCGAGGATACGCGAAGGGATCGACAGGAAGCTGCGATTCATCGAGGAGAAGACCGCCTCCCTCGACCTCGGCGAAATCCGGCTCCGGATCTTCCCCATGCGCCGCTACATTCCGCTCGGCGTCGAGGACAACCTATACCGACAGGACGACTTCTATTTCTATCCGACCGTCGTCTTCTATCAAGGCAGGGCGAAGATCTTCGGAGCGATGCTGACCGACGACTATTCCGACGAGGGACCCGGCCCGAAGCCGCGGGAGATACCCGGCGGCGATTACCTGGTCGGCTACCATCGCGGTCCCTACGAGACGATAGAAGAAAGCTTCGCGAGGATCCGGACCGAGGCTCCCGGCATGGGGCTCCACGTAGGCGACGAGACGGTCAACGTGAACATCATCGACCAGTTCGTCGAGCGCGACGCGAGGAACTACGTCACGGAGATCCAGATGATCGCGACCCGCCGACCATAGGCCTTGCGCGGGGCCTGGGCAGCTGACGCCTATAGCTTGTCGACGATGGCGCATCCGCGTACAATTTCGGCCTGATGCCTGCAGCGAGCGCGCGATGAAGAAGTACGAGACCATTCAGACCTTCCTCCGCTCGAAGATCGAATCGGGACTGATAGTCCCAGGAGAGAAGCTGCCCTCGGAGTCGGAGCTGATAGCTCAATTCGACGTTTCGCGGAACGCGGTGCGCCAGGCGGTGAACGAGCTCACCAAGGAACGGCTCGTGGAGAGCAGGCAAGGGATCGGGACCTTCTGCGTCAAACGGACCCAGAGCCGCACGATGCTGATCGGCATGGTCTCCTTCCGTATTTCTTCCTATATATTCCCGCGCATCGTCTCGGCCTGCAACCAAGTGGTCCAGAGAGAAGGCTACACTCTCCTGCTCAATGAGTCCTGGTACGACGCCGCCCTTGAACGCTCGGTCCTCCTCTCGCTGCGCAAGCGAGGCGTCGACGGGATCATAATCACCCCCGTGCAGGAGGAGGGGAGGAGGGGCAACGCCGATCTCCTCAACGAGTTCGAGGCCGAGGGCATACCCGTCGTCCTCCTCGACGCCGAATATCCCGGCTACGGCTTCACGAGCATCGTCATCGACGAGATCGCTGCCGGCAGGCGCGCCGCGGAATATCTCTGGGAGCGGGGCCACCGCGACATCGGCCTGATCTACAGCTCCAACTATCGGCCCAAGGTCCTTCGCAAGGAAGGAATCGCGACCTTCCTCGACAAGGTCGGCGCGTCTATCCGCGAGGAATGGCTCGTCGGGATACACGGACAAACCTCGGCATTCGGCACTTACGGGCAGATCCGCGAGCTATTGGCTTCCCATGGGAGCCTGCCCACGGCGATGATCTGCTCCTCCGACGACGAGGCCCTCATGTTCATGCACCAGGCCCGCCGCAATCGCATCCGGATACCCGAGGATCTGTCGCTGATCGCCTTCGACAACTCCGACCTCGCCCGCTATTCCTTCCCCCGCCTGACCTCGCTGGACCACCCGAGCGAGTACATGGGAGAGTTCGCCGCCAAGCTCATCCTCGACCGCATCTACCATCCCGAGGTCAGGCTCCGCACGCGGAGCGTGATCGATACGACCATCATGAGCCGAGACTCGGTTCGGAACCTTCTCTCCCCGGCCGAGCCTTCCGCTCGTAGCTCCTGACCAAGTCGAGTATCGGGTCCCCCTTTCCCCCTGTCCTGCGCGAGGGCCGCCTCGAAGCGTCCACGGTCGCGCGCAGCGGCAGCGCGAGGCCGGCCGGAAGCCAGGAGGCGTTGGCGGCGAGGAGCTCGGAGGCGAGGCTCCTGATGGCGGGCAGGTCCAGGACCGCCGATGTCAGCTGGTCCGCGGCGATGGCGGCGAAGAGGAGCTCAGGGTCCTCGGACAGCAGGGATCGAAGGACGAGGCGATGCTGGATCGCGCTCGGCATACAGAGCGCCGCGAGGGCCGGGGGCAAGGCGGGAGACGGCAGGACGCTCAAGCGGCGCCCATCGAGGAGGAGGGGCAGCTCGACGCAGGCGTCGGCCGGGAGACCCGTGAGCGCCGGGGGGCGGGCGCCCTCCCCGTTCATGACGTTGCCGTGGAACCGGCAGCTCCTCCCGCCGAGGACGGCTTCGGCGATGGCGGGACCGTAGTCGTCGCTGCGCGTCCGAGAGGCCGTCTCCCCTTCGAGATAATCCGCGTCGCCGAGACGGCGCTGGGCGAAGGACGAGAGTTTGCGATAGGCGCCCGAGGCGCCCGAGTAGCCGAGCGCGTAGCAATAGCGGCTCCGAAGCTCGGGACTGCGCCTGAACCAGGGGAGGAAGTCCGAGACCTGTCCCGAGCTCTCGGTCGAGAAATAACCGAACTGCTGGAGGATCTCGAAGCGGACCGCTTCGTCTCCCCGGCGCTCCGGGTCGCGCATGATCTCGCGGAAGCGAGGATAAAGATCGCCGCCCGGCCCCTCCATCTCAAGGAGCCATGCGAGGTGGTTTACGCCGGCGAAGGCCGTTCGGAGCGCGCCGCTTCTCAATCCCAGGACTCCCGCCAGGTAGCCTCGGGTCGCTTCTATTCCCCCGCATATGCCGATGCAGGCGATGCCGCGGGAAGCGGCCGCGGCGACCATCGGCGCCATGGGGTTCACGTAGTTCACGAGAATGGCCTCCGGGCAGATTCTGGCCATCGCGTCGGCGAGGCCGAGCATGACTTTCCCGTTGCGCAAGGCGCGCATCGCGCCGAGGGGGCCTACGCTGTCGCCTATGCAGATATCCAGTCCGTAGCGGGCGGCGATGCCGAAATCCAGGTCGAAGGCGGGAAAGCCCCCGGCGTCGAACAGGGAGAAGACGAGATCTGCTCCCTCCAAGGCAAGGTTCCGATCGATAGTGACCTCGACCTCGATGGATAGCCGAAGATCGGCGGCGGCCCGTTTCGCATAGCGCCCGATGACTTCGAGGCGCAGAAGATTGGCTCCCATAAGGGCCAGCCGCCCGCCGGCGAACTCGCGAACGGTGAGAAGGTCGTCGACGAGACGCTTCCCGTGACTGAGGCTTCCTGCGCCGACAATCGCGATCCTGGGGCTCGTGGCCATGCCAGAAGTATTGCCCAGAGCGGTCCTTAAGCCAAGCGCGAGTTGCGGATTCTGGATTGACAAAAAGGATATTATAAGGTGGAATATATTGGTACAAGTTATTGGGACAAGATGGAGAATTCATGAGGATAGGATTCCATACCGATGCCTTCAATTCCGCGGTCTTCAGTTTCGAGAAGTGTCTCCAATGGGCTCAACGTAACCAAGTACGCTCGATCGAATGCGGAGTGATTGAAGGAGTCGCGTGGATTCACGGTCTCGGCTACTTTCCCCATATATCCCTCATCGAGGACCCCCTCCTCCTGCGCGAGAAGATGGCCCGCTACGGGGTATCCTTCTCGCAGGTGGACGCAGCCTATCCTCTCTCCGGCAAGGACGGCCCTACCTACGGGGTTCCCTACGTTCTCAAGACCATCCCCTGGGCGAAGCTCGCCGGCTGTCCGAACATCGCGACGACCGACGGTCTCCACAAGCCCGAGGGCTTGTCGGACGCCGAAGCCATGGAGGCGATGAAGAGGAGCTACGGCCTCATCGTCGAGACGGCCGAAGCTTACGGCATCAACGTCAATATCGAGATCCACGGCTATTTTACGACCAAGCCCGACATGATCGAGAAAATGCTCGATTTCACGAAATCGGAGCGCCTCGGCCTCAATTTCGACACGGGCAACTCCTTCATCGCGGGCAACGATCCGGTCGCCTTCTGCAAACGCTTCGTCGGGAGGATAAAGCACGTCCACGTCAAGGACGTCGCGAAGAGCCTCGCCGAGGCGGCCCGGGGCAAGGATACCGGCATCGGCATAAGCCACAGCGCGATAGGCGACGGCGTCAACGCCGACAACATCAAGAAGATCCTCTCGATACTGAGGGACTCGGGCTATGCCGGGACGCTCAGCCTCGAGTGCGAGGGCCAAGGCGGTCCCCTCATCGAGCGCTCGCTCGGATGGCTCCGCGAGACCCTCAAGGCGCTCGACATACAGGAAGAGCGCTAGTTCCACCAGGCTCCAGGAGGTGCATATGAAGAGCAGGTTTCTGTTCGTGGTCCTCGCCGTCCTAATGCTGGCCGGCGGGCTCGTCCCCGCGGCGGCGGCGCCGGCGGGCAAGCAGTACGTCTACGGCTACGTTACGCCGGGGCCGGACACATGGTACAAGCGTGACGTCGACGGATTCGTCTACGCCGCCGAGAGGGCGGGGGCGAAGGTCATCGTCCTCAATTCCAACTACGACCCCGAGAAGGAGATCGCCAACATCGACTCTCTAATCAACCAGGGCGTGGACGGAATGTGCGTGTTCACCTTCAACCAGAACGGCGCCAACATCGCCGCGAAGAAGTGCGCGGCCGCGGGCATACCCCTCGTCGTGACGGACAACGCGGGTCTCGCCCTCAAGTCGGGCTACGACATCGTAGGCTGCATCGACTTCGATTGGGGAGCCATGGGCAAGGACGTCGCCGGCTACATCGCGAAGAACTACCCCGGCGAGAACGTCGCCATGATCATGGGCCTGTTCGAGCACGTACCCGTCCAGATGTTCCGCGCGGCCTTCGAGCCCGAGGTGGCCAGGCTCGGCAAGAACAAGATAGTCGCGATCCGCGACGGCAAGTACGACCCGAACGTCGCCGTCAACCAGGCGCAGGACCTCGTCGAGTCCGGCACGAAATTCTCCGTGCTCTTCGTCTTCAACGAGGATATGGCCGCGGCCGTCGTCAGGACCCTCAAGACCCGCAACCTCCTCAACAACCCGATCAAGGTCATCGCCTCCAACGGCTCGCCCCCCGGCATCGACCTCGTCAGGGAAGGGAGCATCAAGTACTCCGTCTCCTCCTCCCCGGGATGGGAGGGCATGATATCCGCCCTCGCCCTCCACGCCTACGCGACGGGCAAGGTCGCCACGAAGAACCAGCAGATCATGCTGCCGATAACCCCGGTCAACATGCAGACGATGAACGACAAGACCAAGGTCATCCCCTGGGAAGTCGACTCCGTCTGGCTCGATCTGACCAAGCAGTATTTCCCTCAGTACAACGGCCTCTACTAGGAAGCCGGGCATCGTCCGGACGGCCGCGCGGCGCGCGGCCGTCCTTTGCTATCGATCGGAGCGGCGGAGCGATGACGCAAAATGATCTCGTCCTCGGAGTGAGCGGCCTGACCAAGTCCTACGGGGCCCAGCGTCCCGCCCTCTCGGGAGTCTCCTTCGAGCTCAAGGCCGGCGAGGTGCTTTGCGTCGTAGGCGAGAACGGGGCCGGCAAATCCACCCTGATCAAGATTCTGTCCGGGGCCGTCGCGCCCGAATCGGGCACCATAACGCTGGGAGGCAAGGCGCGCCCTTCCCTGAAGCCCCGCGAGGCCATGGCGCTCGGCATAGCGACGATCTACCAGGATGTCGAGCTCATCGAGTCCCTCAGCGTCGCGGACAATATCTTCCTCGGGGCCGAGCGCGGAGGAGCCTTGGGGCTGACCGTCGACTCCCGGACCCAGGAGAAGGAGGCGCGGCGCTACCTCGAGATGCTCCACATGGACATCGACGCCGCCGCCCTCGTTGAGAAGCTGTCGGCCGCGCAGAAGCAGAATCTGCAGATCGTGAAGGCCCTGCACCAGGACGCGCGCATCCTCATCATGGACGAGCCCACGAGCTCCCTCGGCTACGAGGAGAAACGCTCGCTGATGGCCTTGGTGAAGGACCTCAAGTCGCGCGGCATCGCGATCATCTACATCTCGCATTATCTCGAGGAGGTCTTCGAGATCGGGGACTCCATCCTCATACTCAAGGACGGGGAGCGGGTCGGCGCCTACGGCAGGGAAGAGGTCGACGTGGACTTCGTCATCCGCAGCATGGTCGGTCGCGACGCGTCGCTGTTCTTCCGGCGCGAGAAGGTCGCCATAGGCCGGGTCCGAGTCGAGGTGAAGGGAATGCTCTGGCCGGGAGTCGTCGAGGACGTGAGCTTCGAGATTCGCGCGGGCGAGGTATTCGGGATCGGAGGCCTCGTCGGCTCGGGACGAAGCGAGTTGGCCGGACTGATGTACGGAATGTACGAACGCTCCGGCGGCGAGCTTCTGATCGACGGGAAGAAGGCTACGCCGCGCGATCCCGCGGACGCAATCCGCAAGGGCGTGAGGCTCATAACCGAGGACAGGAAGAAGTACGCCATGTTCGGTCCGCGAAGCGTCGCCGAGAACGTGGGCATCGTCCACAACGAGATCTCCGGCGGCCCCGTGCTCGACCTGGCCGGGGAGTCCCGCCTCGCAGCCGGGCTCATCGACCGGCTCCATATCGCGGTCTCGAGCCAGGAGCAGGCCATCGAGTCGCTCTCGGGCGGCAACCAGCAGAAAGCGGTGATCGCGCGCTGGATGATCGAGGACGCCGACTTGTACATCTTCGACGAGCCCACCAAGGGAGTGGACGTAGGCGCGAAGGAAGAGATCTACAAGCTGATGGTCGAATTCGCCCGCGGCGGCAAGTGCGTGGTCATGATCTCCTCCGACATGCCCGAGCTCCTGTCGATGAGCGACCGCATCGGCGTCATGCGCGCCGGGAGGATGGTCAAGATAGTCGAGAACAGGGATGTCGACGAGCAGTACCTCATCAAGGAATTCATCGGCATATGAAGGGAGTCCCCATGGGCACGGAAATAAGGGCGAAGGCGAGCATCCTGCGGAGCCAATGGTTCCTCCTCCTCCTCGTCGTGATCATCATCTCGGCGGTGACGGGATCCATAAACCCGCGTTTCTTCAGGGTGAACAATATAGTGAACATCTTCGAGCAGATATCGACGCTCGGAGTGGTGGCTTCGGGCGCGACCATCCTCATCATCTCGGGGAACTTCGACATCTCGGTGGGAGCGAACGTCGGCCTCTCCTCCTGCGTGATGGCGATGCTGATGAAGGCCGGCGCGCCCTATGCCGAGGCGATCGCTGCGGGTCTCTGCGTATCGCTGCTCTGCGCCCTCTTCGTCGGCGCGAACTCTATTTTATGGAAAGCTCCCTCCTTCATAATCTCTCTCGCGGCCACGGGCGTCTTCAGGGGCATCGCCCTCTTCATGACCCAGGCCACGCTGCAGACCATCTACGGCAAGTTCGAGGGTCTCGGCTCCACCCGCTTCTTCGGAGTCCTGCCCCTGATCTTCCTGCTGAGCCTGACAGTCTACGCGGCGGTAGGCTTCCTCCTGCGCTACTCTCGGCTCGGACGGCGCGTCTACGCCATCGGTTCCAACGAGCGCGCGGCCTTCCTCTCCGGCATCGGGATCAACGCTAACAAGCTGGCCTTCTTCGCGATCAACGGCCTCCTCATCGGCATCGCGGCGACCATGCTCCTCTCGAGGATCGGCGCCGCCCAGCCCTCCACCGGGACGGGCATCGAGCTGCAGGCCATCGGCGCGGTCGTGATCGGCGGTACGCCGATGAACGGCGGAAAGGGCCGCATAGTCGGCACCTTCTTCGGCGTCCTCCTCATGGGGGTCATCTCGAACGCGCTCAACATGCTGCAGGTCAGCCCCTATTTCCAGGACGTCACCTTCGGCCTCCTGATAATCGTTTCGGTCGCGGTGAGCGCGCTGAGCCAGAAGCGCGGCCGGGCGACCGCGTAAGGAAATCATGCACATGGAATCGACAGCAGGCGCAAGGCCCGACGCTCCGCAGAATTGGCAGCGCAGAAGCGAGGCCATCCGCAGGGCCTACCTCAAAGCCAAGGCCGAGAACCCGGTCCGCTTCGAGCGAAGGATCGACCTCTCGTGGAGCATATGGATGTTCGGGCTCGAGGCGATCGGAGCGAGCCTCGATCGCCTCGCGCGTAACGGCATCCGCTTCGTAGAGCTCAAGGGGGACCGCTGGACGGCGGATTCGGGCATCCCTCTTCCCGTGATCCGCTCGGCCCTCTCGGAGGCGGGCATCGCGGCCTCGGGCGCCTGCGGGATGTTCTCGCCTGAGAACGATCTCTCGAGCCCGAGCGTCTACGCGCGGCAAAACGCCATCGACTACATACGGCGCGAGCTCGAGCTCCTCGCCGGACTCTCCGCTTCGTACCTCATCGTCGTTCCCACCGCGGTGGGGCGCCCCCTCGCGTCGGATTCCTCGGAGCTCGCGCGCTCTGCCGACTCGCTGCGCAAGTGCGGCGACGATTTCGCGCGAGCGGGGATCAAGGCCTCGATAGAACCCATCAGGGCCGCCGAAGTCAGCCTGGTGCACTCCGTGTCGGACGCCATACGCTACATCGAGGCCGTGGATCATCCCGCGATCGGCCATATCAACGGCGACGTGTACCATATGACCCTCGAAGAAGACAATGTCGGCGAAGCCATCCTGTCGGCGGGGGAGAGGCTCGCGAACCTTCACCTCGCCGATACGAACCGGGATGCCCTCGGCACGGGCAGTCTCGATCTGGACACAGTGATCATGGCGTCCTACCTCGTCGGCATGAATCGCGAGGGTCGATTCCTGACGCCCGAGCCTCTCGGGCCCTACCCCGATCCCTATGTCCTCGCGAACGGCCCCTGCAATGTCGAAATCATGGACGCGCTCGTCCGCAAGACCGTCGCCTGCTTCCGGGAACGCGAGGAAGCGGTGCGATCTCTCCAAGCCTGATGGCGAGAATATCGCCATCCGTCGCCGCCATCGGCGCAGGCTCCGGCGCCGTGGCGGCCGCGGCCGCGGCACTCGCCGCATCGGCCCTCGGGGCAGGCTCTTCAGCCTCCTTCGCGGCGCTTGCCGGAGGCGCCGTCGCCGCCGTGGTCGCTTCCTGCGTCGGCGCCATCGCATATGAAAGCTTCGCGGCGGATCCCCTGCGAAAGCTCGCCGCGGCGATAAAAGAAACGGCGAGCTCCGACCGGGCCGATCTCGGCCCCGTCCGGCGGGAAGCCGGACGGGGCGAGGCGCGCGAAGTGGCGCTCGCTTGGTCCGATTTCCTCGCCGGTCTCGACGAGACGGTGGGCGGCCTCAAGTCCCTGGCCGACGCCAGCACGGAGATCGGCGACGACGTCGAGGCGGCGACGAGGGGAGCGGCGAGCCTATCGGGCGAAGTCGGCGAGGGCATAGAGCGCGACAAGGGAAAAGTCGCTTCCCTCGACGCGCAGATCGCGATCTGCCGCTCGAGCGTCGCGACGGTCAAGGCGGGGCTGGACGAGCTCGCGGGCCGGGTCATGCAGGACCAGGCCGCCTCCGTCGCCCAGTCGACCGCGGCAATCGAGGAAATCGTAGCCTCCATCGGGAGCATCTCCTCCGTCGCGGATGCCAAGCGCCGCGGAACGGACGAGCTCCTCGCCCTGGCCGAGTCCGGCAGCGTGCGCATGGGCAGGTCGCTCGGCGAGATACGCGGCGTCGTCCAGGCGGCCGAGGGACTCCTCGACATCGTCCGCGTCATCGAGGACGTGGCCCAGCGCGTCGACCTCCTGGCCATGAACGCAGCCATCGAGGCGGCCCACGCGCGCGAATCGGGGAAAGGCTTCGCGGTCGTCGCAGACGAGATACGCAAGCTCGCAGAAGCGACGAACAGCCAGGCCAGGGACATATCGTCGAGACTGAAGTCGATGATAAGCCTAATGCGAGTCGCCGAGAAAGCGACCGAGGACACGGACGCGTCGCTTCGCCGCGTGATCGACGGAGCGAAGGATCTGGCCGGGGGCATGATCGAGATCTCCGACGGCGTGCGCGAGGTGTCGCAGGGCGGCACCGAGATACTCGGGGCCGTGAAGACCTTGGTAGAAGTGACGGAACGGGTCCGCGGTCTCTCCGCCGAGACCCACGAAGGCGTCGAAGGAGTGGATCGCGCCTTAAGCGCCATCTCCGGGCTTTCCCGCGAGAGCCTGACGAGCGCGGAAAGAACCGGCTCGCTGATCGGCGAGATGGACAGGACCTTTTCAGTCCTGCTCGAGCACGGTAAGTCCAATGCCCGGCAGATCGCGGGCATCGACCGAGACCTGGCGCGCTTCAAAACGAGGAGGAAGAGCGGCGCCTTCGTGATCGGCTACAACGAAGTCCCTCCTTTCAGCATGACCGAAGCCCGGGGCTCGACTCCCGGAGCCGCCAACGCGTTCCTCGCGGCCGTGCTGGCGCGGATGGGAGCGGGCCCGATAGCGTTCAGGAAAGTGCAGTCGCTAGAGCGGCTGTACGAGCTTCTCGACCGCGGCTCGATAGACGCGTACGCCCTCGCTACGAAGCGCTTCGACGCGCGGCCCGAGCTGTCCTTCTCGGTACCCGATCTGCCCTTCATGAGACCGCGCGCGGGATTCCTGATGCGGAAAGGGGAGGCTCGAAAAGCCGACGATCTTTCGAGCCTGCGCGTAAGCACGAAAGTCGGCATGCCCTCTACGCCCAGCCTGGCCGCCTCGGGCGCGCGCATGGAATACTTGGGAGGCGCCGAGCCCCTCGCGGAGGGCTTGAGGCTCGTCATGCAGGGCAGGGCGGACGCGGTATACTCGGTGATCGCGGCCGAGCTCGTCTATATGGCCCGGAGTGCGGGGCTCGCCGGAGAGCTGTGCCCGATATACCTAGCCGACCCTCCGATAGAGCTTTATGTCGCCTTCTCGCCTTCCGCCCCGCTCGTCGAGGCAGCCTTCGGGGCCGCCCAGAAAGCCCTGCTCGCGGAGCGGCCGATCTCGACATTCCTTGAACCCTACCTCGGAGAAGACGCTTCTCTGTAAAAAAGCCCGACTGCGACATTTTGACAGCTGGAAAATTTTCATACGACAGTTGAATACTTTAAATGCGACGATTACGGTATTCTCAAATGACGATTACGCGAGACTTGTTCATCGATTACGTTGAAAAGAAATGACAATTGAATAATTTTCGTTTATAACTTGTAAAATGTTCATACGACAGTTGAAAATTTTTTGTTTGACGATTGGAAATTCATAAAATGCTTCGGAGCGAGGGCCCTTCGACTCCCGTATAGCAAATCACCTCATTTCTGCTTGCTCAAAAGCCTAAATACACTATCGGCATCTTTGAAACTTACTTGGTTGTAAGCCTCATGGATCCTTGCAATGGTATTGGCCGTTCTGCCAGGGAGGTCAATTGCCTTGCCCTCATTATGTTGAGTGATGAAAGCTTGAACTTCATCGATGGTTATCGGCTTTGGCTCCGCCCGTTTTGCGGGGATTTTTTTTACTTCTACTGCTTTTCGTGCCTTGGGCGCTGAAGTCCTACCGATCTTTACTGACTCTTTCGCCTCTTTTGGCTTTATGGGAACCCGCTTTTTCGCGGGCTTTTTGGCAACATCCTTCTTTAACAGGGCCTTCTTCGGAACCATTACCGCAGGCTTTGCATTCCCTGACGATGATTTCTTCGAAATTTCAGCGACCGTCTCTTTTTTAATAGCCATAAACCCTCCTCCTGCAAGTGATTATATCAAATTGTGTCAGCATTACAAGATCCTTTTACCGGTATTCCAAATGCCGACTGCGACACCATTATTTCCTTCCTTTATGGAATGATGAGCAGTATTCTTTGCATATACGGAGGCCTCATAATGAACGAGAAAGGGAACAAGAATGCTCACACGAACACTATGCTTTCAAGACTACAGCGTGAACTCGACAATACGAAGGACGAGAAGCGAAAGCAGGCAATTCAAAAGGAAATGGATAATCTACGAGGCGGGTTCGCGAAATAGCCATGTGATTCGCTTTTATTCTAACGAGAGCTCTTTTATACATTTGCGTTTTCGATCAATGCAAGGTACTCTCCGAGCAGCTGCCTAATTCGTCCTTTGAGGATCATAAGCTCGTTGTCATCCCTGACTATCTTAAAATATCTATACCAGCCGATGACGAGCTGCCCAATGGTTTCATAGGAATTATGCGCCTTATTGAGTTCTTCCTGCGATACTATCCCTCGATTCTCACCAAGAAAAGTTACCCGATCAGATAAAAAACCAATCTGCCCTTTGAGCAGATCTTTAAGGACGACTCTGTACGCTCGTCTATGCCCCAGATTGAAGCAGAAGGCTCCGAAAGCCGCAAAGATTATGAGGAGAGGAATGAATATTTTATCCATCTTATCCCTTCCAACAGCCCCGCTATTACCTTCCGGCCGACCGAGCGAGGCGAAAAACAGGACTGACTATTCATAATTGACAAACTCGGAGTCTGATTTTCTGGGAGAAGCCGATGATACTGAATCAACGTCATTCTTAATGTTTCCAATCTTTATGATTGAAACTCCCGTATAGCCCACAGGTATGCCTATGAGACTCTTGTAGTTTTGATTAAGGTTGGCGATTGGCCCAGTGTAGATATGAGAACCTAATCCGAGCGCTTGAGCAGCGAGATACATATTCTCCGTTGCCAAGCCGCAATCAAAGACAACCCCATTCCCTTGTTCCA
>CAZBGA010000070.1:0-19199 GCA_964491385.1 uncultured Treponemataceae bacterium
GACGGCCGCCTTCTGCCTCCCCGCCATGTCCTTGACGTTCTTGGGCTTCTTGGAGGACGCGGTTTCCTGGGCGGAGGCCGACCTGAGTCCTCCGCCCCTCGAGGCAGTCTGCTGCGCCATAGTTAACCTAAGTATATAGACTATAGGGGCGGCAGGCTAGCTTTTTTTCGCGCCGGCGAGGAGCGCATCGCGCGCGGCTCGCGGCAGGCCGGCGACGACCCGCTCGTAGGAATGGCGGACGAGCCACTCGAGCTTGGCGTCGGGGACGGCCCCGTCGAAGACTACCGTATTCCAATGCTCGTGGTTCATGTGCCACCCGGGCCGAATGTCGGGATAGGCGGCGCGGAGATCGGCGGCGAGGCCGGGGTCGCATTTGAGGTTGACCTCGACGAGTCTCGTCTGCGCCCCGAAATGGAGGGCGAATATCCTGCCGCGGACGCGGAAGGCCTCCGTCGCGTCGTCGAAGGGGAAGTCGCTCGTCGCCTCGGGGAGGGAGAGGCAGATCCTCCTCATGCGGCCTCGAGTCACGGCGCCGTCCTCGCTGCCCTATCGGTCGGCCAGGACCCGATCTATCGCGGCGAGCTCTTCCTTGGAGAGGGGCCCGGCCGAGAGAGCGGCCACGTTCTCCTCGATCTGCTCGGGCCGAGAGGCGCCGATCAGGGCGCTGGTGATCCTCGCGTCGCGGAGCGTCCACGCTATCGCCATCTGGGCGAGGCTCTGGCCCCGCGCCTTGGCGATCTCGTTCAGCGCGGCGACCTTGGCGATTTTCTGCGGCGTGATGTCGCTCTCCTTGAGGAAAGGGCTATTCGAGGCCGCGCGCGAGTCGGCGGGCGTACCGCCGAGGTACTTCGTCGTCAGGAGTCCCTGGGCGAGGGGCATGAAGGCTATGACGCCGAGACCTGACTCCGCGCAGGCGCCCAGGAGGCCGCCCTCGACCTTCTCGCGGTCGAACATGTGGTAACGCGGTTGGTGTATCAGGGGCCTGACGCCCATCGAGTTGAGCAGGGAGACCGCTTCCCGCGTCCTTTCGGCGGGATAGTTCGACAAACCCACGTAGAGGGCCTTGCCGGAGCGCACGGCCTGCGCGAGGGCGCCCATCGTCTCCTCGAGGGGAGTGTCGGGATCGGGGCGGTGGTGGTAGAAGATGTCGACGTAATCGAGGCCCATTCGCCGGAGGCCCTGGTCGAGGCTGGCGAGGATGTACTTTCGCGAGCCGTGGTCCCCGTAGGGTCCCGGCCACATCGTGTAGCCCGCCTTGGTGGAAATGACGAGCTCATCCCTGTAGGGCGCGAAATCCTCTTTCAACAGGCGCCCGAGGCCGAGCTCGGCCGAGCCGGGAGGCGGCCCGTAGTTGTTGGCGAGGTCGAAGTGGGTTATGCCGAGGTCGAAGGCCTTGCGCGCCATGGAGCGAATGCGGTCGTGGGGCGTCTCGGCGCCGAAGTTGTGCCAGAAACCGAGGGACAGCGCGGGGAGCATGAGACCGGAGTTCCCGCAGCGGCGATATTGCATGGTCGCATAACGCGCTTCGGCGGCGGTGT
Source organism: uncultured Treponemataceae bacterium (assembly GCA_964491385.1). GTDB lineage: Bacteria > Spirochaetota > Spirochaetia > Treponematales > Rectinemataceae > UBA1306. The sequence continues at coordinate 1,539 of CAZBGA010000070.1, forward strand.
AGGTCATGGTCGTCTCCTTGATTCCCTATGCTAGCACGGAAGGGAGCCGGGAGTCATCGTTCCCGTCATCTCGCCTTCGCCTTGACGAAAGTCCCTTCGGAGTACTCCCTGAAGGCTTCGGCGAGCTCGAATTCGGTGTTCATGACGATCGGGCCCCGCCATGCTATTTCTTCGCCGAGGGGCGAGCCGTGGACGAATACTAGGGAGCATCCCTCGCGGCCGGCCTTCAGCCTGACGCGGTCTCCCGGCCCGAAAAGGCAGCAGAGAGGAAGTCGGCCGGACTCGGCCCCGGAGGGGCTCTCGAGGGAACCCTCGTAGAGGCAGGCGAAGGCCGTCTCGCCCTCGGGCGCGCCGAGCTCGACGGAGCCCTCGTCTCCCAGACGGACATCGAGATAGGTGGGCTGGCGGGCGAGGCCCCGCACGGGCCCTGTCGCGCTGCCGAAGCCCCCCGCGATCGCCCGTATCTCCCCTCCTTCCGTCCGCTCGACCGGAATCTCGGGGGCTGCGAAGCCGCGGTAGGCGGGATCGACCATCTTTTCGGAGCGGGAGAGGTTGACCCAGAGCTGGAAGCCGCGTATTCCCCTCGGAGAGGGCTGAGGCATCTCTTCGTGCACGATCCCCGATCCCGCCGTCATCCATTGGACGTCGCCCGGACCTATGAAGCCCGAATTGCCCATGCTGTCGCCATGGCGCACGCTGCCAGCGAGCATGTAGGTCACGGTCTCGATTCCCCGGTGAGGGTGCCAGGGGAAGCCCGGCAGGTATTGGTCCGGGTCCTCCGAGCCGAACAGGTCGAGTAGGAGAAAGGGATCGAGAAGCTTGACCTCCCGATTACTGAAGAGTCGGACGAGCCGCACGCCCGCCCCGTCCATCGTCTCCACGCCCCTGAAGGCGCGGACGATCCCGCGTTCGCCCATGCTTGCCCCCTTCCCCGCAGTATAAGCCCTGGGAGGGGGCGGGCGATACCTCAGGTCCTCGAGCGGGTCGTAGCCGGTACGGCGCTCCGGGCGAAGAGCGGCTCGAACTGCCTGATCATCAGGGCTGGAAAAATCCGGATCATTCCTCTGTAGACCGGGGGGATGGAGGTGATCCAGTAGCCGAGCCAGATAGCGAGACGCTTTATCCGCTTCCTTTGCGGGAAATCGTAGATTCCGTCTCTCGCATAGGCGCGGTGGTCGGCCTTGAAGACTATCCTGAGCTCGTCGAAGATATCGTCGCGGAAGATCTTCATGCCCCCGACACCGAGGAAGGTCGTGGGCATCATCGCGCCAGCGGCCAGGGCCGCGGTCGATCGGGCGGCGGCGGCGTCTATGAGCGCGTCCAGCCTCGGCCTCGACTCCGCCTCGTCGGACACCAGGTCCACGAGGTTCGCGCCCTGCCATTCGGCATAGGCCTGTAGGGTCTCGCGAAGGTTCCCGAGGAGCGACAGAGGCCCCGCGACGAGGACGAGGACCTGCTTGCCTACGAGAGTCCTTTGATGCGTGTTGAAGAAGGAGCGGTCGAAGAAAACTTTCCACCGCGCCGACAGGGCGCGATCCTTGATCGTGCCCGCCAGGACGAGGAGGTCGGCCCCCATTACTTTGGACTTGTAGGCCTCGATGAATCCGTCCTTGCCCTCGTAGGCGCAATGGTTCGCCTGGCCGCACTTGAGGCATCCGAGGCAGCCGCCTTTTATGCCCATATCCTCGAGTCCTAGCGTCTCGACCTCCTCGCCCGCGGCGCGCGACGCGGCCGCGAAGCGACGCGCCATGGCGCCGATGGCCGACTCGGGGTAGTCGACGAGCACGAGGACGCGCCTGCCCGAAGCCGTCGAGGCCGGCGCGGCGGGGGCGGGCTCGGAGGCGCGGGGGACGGCGCCGTCGCGTCGAGGGAGGACGGCAGTCCGGCGGGGCAGGGGCGGCTTCGTCCCGGCAGCCTCGACGAGCTCGCGGGCGAAGTTCAGGAGCTGCCTCCTGCACTCGGGCTTCCGCAGGTCGTCCATCTTGGGCGAGAAAGAGCCTACGAAGGCCATGCCGAGGTCTTCGGACACGCCTCGGATGTATTCGTGCGCCGCATGATCGAAGAAATGTATCGACGTCGACAGGGACGAAGCGTATTTCCCTCGGAAGGCCCCATCCGCGCCTCTTTCCCAGACGAGCTCGATGAATCGCTTGTACTGCGAGCAAACGGTGAAAACGTAGAGGGGGAAGGCCCAGAGCACCGCGTCGGCCTGCCTGACCCTTTCGACCGCCGCGGCGAAGGCCGACTCGTCCCGTTCCAGGAAGGCGATGCGGGACGCGATCTGGATAGTCTCGACCTCATGGCCTCCGAGGTTCTCCCTGATCCATCGGACGTACTGCATCGTGACGCTCGTCTCGCCCTTCGGGCTGCCGCCTAAAACCAGAATTCGCATAGAGTACTCCTCTCGGGCCGCCCGCGGCGCGCCCGAATGCCGCGATATTCCGCAACCGGTTCATTCCGGCTTGCGGAGCTCTTCGAGAGTCTCCCGGCACCAGGTCCCGAGGCTCTCGTAATAGCTTTTGCCATAGCGGAGGGTCATCAGCTGGAAGCTCGCCTCGCGGCCTCCCTCCCCTCCCGCGTCGATCTCGGATTTCAAGTGCTTTTCCGTAGCCAGCAGTTCGGCGTTGGCCGATTCGCATTCCTTCGCCTGCCTCTCGAGCATGAGAACCAGGCGCTCCGGTTCGGCCCTGCGGCCCAGGAAGACTTTCAGCAGGAGCTCGATCCTGAGGTTGGGCGGATTCGGCATTTCCTCGAGCCAGCGCGACAACTCTCCCCGGCCTTCGCTCGTTATCGAATACAGATGCCGCAGCGGCTTCCCTTTGCCCGGAAGCTCGTCCATTTTCGCGAGGCCCTCTTCGAGGAGGAGCTTGAGCGTCGGGTAGATGTGACCGTAATCCTCTTTCCAAAAATGACTTATGCTCGATGCGGCATATTTGCGGAGGTCGTAGCCGGACATAGGACAGAAGTCAAGCATTCCGAGTATCGCGTACTTGCTGCGGTTTTCCTTCGGCATTCCACTATGGTATATATCAAAATAATATATGTCAAGATAATACGACTGGTATGGCCGCTTGTTAGGCCGGCATACCAGGCCTACACTTGGACTCATGGCCAACGACAACGTGAAGCTCTTCGAGCCAGGCGACATAATATTCAAGGAAGGCGAGAAGGGCGATCTCATGTACGTACTTCTCGAAGGTGCGGTCGAGCTCAAGATGAAGGTCGAGAGAGGGGAGACGGTGCTCAAGACCGTGGACACGCCCAACGATTTCTTCGGCGAGATGACTCTTCTCGACGAGAGACCCCGCTCGGCCTCCGCCGTCGCGGTCAAGAAGACCAAGGTCCTCGCCGTCGACGGCCCGACCTTCGAATCCATGATCCTCGCCAACGGAAAGTTCGCCCTCAAGATCATCAAGGTCCTCGCGGCCCGCATCAGGAGGTCAAACGACCAGGTCTCCGAGCTCATCGAGACTATGCCCAAGGAGAGGATAGCCCGCGGGATGACCGATTTCGCCCTCCGGCGCGGGGAGCCCATACATGAAGGCGGAATCAAGGTCAACGTCGAGGCCATGAAGATGTGGGTCAATACCCATCTCGGAGCCGCCCAGGACGAGATCGAGGCGGCGATCTACCGGCTTCTCAAGGACGGGACCATCGCCTGGGCCCCTACGAGCGCCAGGACGAAGGAGAACCTCGTGCTGCCGAAGGACTTCGTGAAGGAGAACGACCGAAGGACTCAGGCTTAGCTCGCGATGGTTCCGGATGGTATACTCGACTCGTGAACAGGATCGACAGGGCCGTTTTGGACTACCAGCCCTATTATTGCGAGGAGAATGTCTGGCGTCTCCTCGCGAGACCCGAGTTCGGCGACGCCGCGACCTGGGCCGTCATCGTATCCAATGCCTCGCGCGAGGTCATATGCCTGCGCCAGCGCTCGGGCAGGCTCGTCGACGGCCTGGTCCGCTGGGACTATCACGTCCTCGCCGTCGCGACCGATCCTGTGCAGGGCCGGCTGGCCATGGACATGGACAGCGACCTCCCCTTTCCCTGCCCGTTGTCGCGCTACCTCGGCGCGACCTTCCCCCCGGACGTCCAACGCGCCTTCGCTCCCCGTTTCCGCGTGGTGAGAGGCCGCGAGTACGTGGCTTCCTTCGTCTCCGATCGCTCGCACATGCGGCGTACCGACGGTAGCTGGATAGCTCCGCCACCGCCATGGCCGGCTCCCGGGGCCGGTTCCGGCAGGCCCAGTCTCTTGATGGCCTGGACCGACATGGGCAGGCGGTCGCCGGGCGCGCTGTACGACGGCGCCCGAATGGCGGCTTTCGCGTCGGATTCGGGCCGTGGATCCTGAGAGGGACCTAAGTGAGCGTAGCGAATGACCTTCGCGGGCGAATCTCCGGAGCCTTTGCCGGACTGGCGGCCGGGGACGCCTTGGGCGTGCCCGGCGAGTTCGAGCCGCGCTCCGCGCGCGAGGCCGATCCGGTGCGCGGGATGAGGGGCGGCGGCGCCTGGAAGGTCGAGCCCGGCACATGGTCCGACGATACTTCGCTCGCCCTCTGCCTCGCCGAGAGCATCGTGGAGCGGGGCTTCGATCCGGAAGACTCGGGAAGGCGCTCCCTCGCCTGGCTGGACGAAGGCCGGTGGACCGCGAAGGGCGATGCCTTCGACGTAGGCGGCGCCACCAGGCGCGCCCTGGACAGGATTCGCGCCGGTCTGCCGGCCGTGCTCGCCGGCGGTAGGGGCGAGAACGACAACGGCAACGGTTCCCTCATGCGCATTCTCCCCGCTTCGATCTGGCTCGCCGGCCTTCCCGAGCCTGGGCGCTACCGCGCGATCGCCGCCTTCTCCGCCACCACCCACGCCCATCCCCGGAGCATCCTGGCCTGTTGGCTCCATTGCCTGGTGTCCGGAAGGCTTCTCCTGGGCGAGGCTCCGAGAGAAGCCTATGCCGATGCGATGGCCGATGCCCGGTCGATCATGGGCGGGCTGCCGGCCGCCGCGCGCGCCGAAGCCGGCGCCTACTCGCGAGTCCTGGACGGCAGCCTGCCGTCCCTGGCGCGGCAGGCGATCAGAGGCTCGGGCTACGTCGTGCATTGCCTCGAGGCTTCGCTTTGGAGCCTCGTTACGACGCGCGACTTCCCGTCCTGCGTCCTTGCCGCGGTAAATCTCGGCGAGGACGCGGATACGACGGGCGCCGTCGCCGGCGGACTGGCCGGCCTCGCATACGGGAGGGACGCGGTACCCGCCGAATGGACCTCGGTCCTTGCACGCTCGGACGAGATCGGATCGATGGCGATGCGTCTCGCCGCCCTCGTCGAGGCGCCTGCGCCCTTGCCCAGGTCATACTGGGTGCTGCCCGGGAAGCTCCTCGCGGGCGGATTCCCGGGCCGCGGCTTCGCGACTGTCCAGGCGGGAAAGGCGGCGCAGAAGGAGGCCATCGAGAGGATCCTGGGCGCGGGGGTCGACGCCTTCCTCGACCTGACGGAGGAGGGCGAGGCGATCGGCGCCGAGTCTTACGCGCCGCTCCTCGAAGGGCGACGCTCCGTCCGTGGTCTTCCGGTGGAGATTCGATCCGCGCAGTTGCGGGACATGTCGGCGGAATCGGCGAAGGTCCAAGGCGCGTTGAGCGAGCTCGTCTCGCTGCTCGCCGCCGGAAAGACCGTGTACGTCCATTGCCTGGGCGGTCTGGGCCGGACCGGCACGGTCGTCGGGTCCTACCTCGTCGAGACGGGACTCGCGCCGGCCGAGGAGGCGTCGGCCCTTGTTGCCGCCCTCCGCGCGTCGACCGACACGCCGACTCTGGCTTCTCCCCAGACCGATGCGCAAAGGCGCCTTGTAGCCTCGCGCAGGCCGGGACCCTGGTCCCTGCCGCTCCATTAGCGGCCGTCGGATGAGGCTCGCCCTCGTTTCCCTGGCGGCTCGAGAGTCCCCTGAGGCGCTGCCTCTGGGGGCCGCGTGCGTTGCCGCAGCGGTAAAGGCGGCCGCACCGGCCCCGTACCGAGGCGATGCCTCGAACCGAGGCATCGCCTCGGTAGAGCCCTTCCTCCTCCAGGCGACCCTCGGCGAGAGTCCCGACGAGCTGGCGTCGCGCATCGCGTCGTCAGGCGCCGGCCTGGTCGGCTTTTCCGTCTATTCGTGGAATCGGCCCGCATTGGCCGCGGCTTCCGCCCGGCTGCGCGCGGCCGTTGGGGGCATGATCCTGTTCGCGGGCGGTCCGGAGGCTACGGCTGACCCGTATGGCCTTATCGCCGAGGCGGGCCTTGATTTCGCGATCGCCGGCGAGGGAGAAGGCCCGACCGCGCGAGCCCTCGCCGCGATACTGTCGGGCGACGCGTTGAGCGATATCCCGGGCGTCGTGCTCCCGGTACCCGCCGGCGCGGGCGGTTTGGAGGCCCCGGCCCTGCCTTCGTGCGCGCCGCCGGAGGATCCCGCCGCGCTTCCGTCGCCTTGGCTCCTCGGGGTCATGGATCCCGAGGCCTGCGCCGGGGACGTAGTGTGGGAGCTTTCCCGCGGCTGCCCCTTCCGATGCGCCTATTGCTACGAATCCAAGGGCGCGAGCGGCGCGCGGCCCTTCCCCATGGAGCGGATAGAGGCGGAACTCGCTCTGTTCGTCGACTCCGGCGTGCGCTACGCCTTCGTCCTCGACCCGACCTTCGATGCCGACGCGGGGAGGGCCTCGGCCCTCCTCGACCTCTTTCGCGCGAAGGCGCCGGGCATGCGCTGGAAGTTCGAGGTCCGCGCGGAGCTGCTGGATAAAAGCCTGGTAAGGCGCTTCGCCGCCCTCGACTGCAGCCTCCAGATCGGCCTGCAGAGCGCGAGACGCGAGACTCTCGAGGCAGTGGGGAGGCCCGGCTTCGATCGCCGCGAGTTCGCGCGCAGGATCGCCATGCTGGCCCGGGCGGGAGTGACTTTCGGCCTGGACCTCATCTACGGCCTGCCGGGCGACGGCCTCCGGGACTTCGAGGAGGCCGTCGACTTCGCCCTCGGCCTCGAGCCGAACCACCTCGACCTCTTTCCCCTCGCCATCCTGCCCGGCACCGAGCTCGCGGAGCGAGCGGCCGAGCTCGGCATCGAGGCCGACCGTGGACCGCCCTACCTCGTCCGCGCGACGCGCGAGCTTCCGCCGGAGGGCATTGCGCGCGCGGCCGACCTCGCGGCGGCCTGCGACCGCTTCTATACGGAGGGTCGGGCCGTCGGCTGGTTCCGCGCGGCGCTGGGCCCCTTGCGGGCCCGTCCCTCGGCCTTCCTTCGGGACTATTGGTCCTGGCTCGCGGCGCGCGGGGCGCCCGGCCGGGAAGCTTCCCGACGTGAAGCGTCGCGGGCGATCGAAGCCGAGCAGCTCGGCTTCCTCGACGAGGCCTACGGGGCCTCCGGCCTGGCCGCCCTCCTGCCCGCGCTGCGGGACCTCGTGCGCCTGCACGGCGCCTGGGGGCGCGCCCTCGCCGACGGCGCGGAGAGCCTTCTCGCCCTGACCTACGATCCCGAGGAGGCGCTGGGCGCGGCCGCATCCGGCCTTCCCGCCTTCGTCCGGGCGGCCGAGCCCCTCAGGGCCAGCTGGCGCGTGGTCCCCGACGAGGCGGACGGGGCTCGCATCCGGCGCGCCTAGGCCGCCGCCGCGCGCGCCGTCCTCAAGCGCCTGAGGCCGGCCGCGACGCCCCAGGGCAGCCAGGCGACCGCGAGGACGGCTACGCAGAGCGCGCAGAAGGCGAAGTAATAGCCCCAGCCGTGGCCGAAGCCGTCGAGGGGGGTGGGGACGTCGGGCGGGCTGATGAGGAACATGAAATTGAATTTAAGCGGCTCGGCCGCGAAGGCCGAGTCGAAGAGCCTCAAGGCTATCGTGATGGGGAAGAGGATGCCCACCGCCTTGAGGAAGGTCGCGAAGCGGATCGCGTAGCCGTGGACCGCCCCGAACCAGACCATCGTGAGGAGGATGTAGCCGTGGACGATGAAGTAATCGTAGAAGTGGAAGGTGTCGTAGTTTGCGCCGTCGGTATTGGCGAACATGTAGGACGCCGCCGCGCCCATGCCCCAGAAATAGAGTAGGTCCCAGACGCCGCGGCTCTTCGAGGCGTTCAGGGCGACCGCCAGCCACAGCGCGACCGCGCAGAGCTCGAAGGGAATGAGGCCGCGGAGGAATTCGTAGTAGCCCTGGGTGAAGTATTGCAGCACGTGGAAGGAGGCCTCGAAGGCGATCGCGACGATCGTCGCTACGAGCCTGAGGCGCGGCTCGCCCTTCCAGTCCGCGAGGCGCTTCCTGAAGGCGATGATGAGGGCCGACAGGATGAGGAGGGCCGCGATCGCGATGAGGTGGGGCGGGCTGAAGGGCTCGAGATACATCGGAGACGATTCCGGGATCGGCCGGAAGGAAAAGAACGGCATAGGCTTCCTCGCGTACGGTCGAGTATCGCGGGGAATCTTCCCCGCCGAGGCTGGAACGAGTATATCGAGGGGATTCGGCGCGTTGTCAAGGACGGATCGCCGTTTCTTTTTCGCGGGAAGCCCTGATTCGACGTTGCGGAGCCCCGCGGAGTCCTATACAATCCACCGCGAATGACGGCTCTACACAGGCGAGATTTCGACACCGCGGCGAAGGTCATCCTCGGCTTATCCAAGACTCTCGCGTCGACCCACGACCTCGACGAAGTTTTGGTCCGCATCCTCGAATCGATCAGGGTGGTCATCCCGATGGATTCATGCTCGCTCCTCCTCCTGCGGGACCGGAGCCTGGAGATTCGCGCGGCGATCGGCTTCCAGGAGGCGTCGAGCGTCCTGGGCTTGCGTATGGACCTCGAGCGCTATCCCCTCAACCGCTTCGTCGTGGAGAGCGGGACTCCGATGGTGGTCGACGACGTCAGCCGCGACCCGCGATGGAGCCCCGGAGCCGGCGTCCATCCCATCCTGTCCTGGATGGGCATTCCGCTTCGCGCCTCCGGCGAGGTGATCGGCATGCTCGCCATCGATTCCTGGAAGGCGGGCGCCTATTCGGATGAGGATCGGGAAGTCGCCGACGCCTTCGCGGACCTCGCGGCCGCGGCCGTCCGCAACGCGCGGATCTTCACCACGGCGAGGCGCAAGATCGACGAGCTCGACGCCGTCAACAGGATCGGCGCCGCCGTCGCCTCTCGCCTCGAGGTGGATCGGCTCTGCGAGGTCGTGGGGCAGAATCTGGTGGAGATATTCCGCGTCGGGGTGGTCTACGTCTCGATCTGGAACGAGGATGCCGGGACGATAAGCTTGCCCTTCTACTCCCACGACGGCACGCGCGAGAGCTATCCTCCCTTCCGGTTCGGCGAGGGGCTTACGTCCTATGTCCTGCGCAGCCGCGAGAGCCTCTGCATCGGCGAGGGCCTCGCCGCGAAGGCGCGGGCAATGGGCGGTCGCCCCCTGCCGGGGCGCGAAGCCCTGAGCTGGCTCGGCGTGCCGATATTCTCCGGGCGCCGCGCCCTCGGCGTCCTCTGCGTCCAGTCCTGCGAGCGGGAGAACGCGTTCTCCGCGGACGACCTCCGCCTGCTCTCGACCATCGCCTCGACCGTCGGGGCCGGGATCCGCAACGCGCGCCTCTTCGAAGAGGCCCGCCGCAATGCCGACGAGGCCTCGGCCCTCGCGGACGCGGGGCGGGAGATATCCGAGAGCCTCGATCCCGACGTGGTCCTGCGGAGGATCGCGATGCGGGCGAACGCCCTTCTCTCCCGCGACAGCGCCGCCCTTTTCCTCGTCGAGAGCGACGAATCCCTGCGCGCCGTGGTGGCGGTCGGCCGGCACGCCGCCGAGCTGCGGGATATCCGCATCCGAAAGGGAGCCGGGATAGTCGGGCGCGTCGTTTCCTCGGGCGAGGGCCTGATCGCGAACGACGTCCTCGGCGATCCCGAGGCGATGGGCATCCCGGGGACGCCCGAGGAGCCGGGCGGGAAGCTCATCGCCGCCCCTCTCGCGGTATCGGGCAGGGTGAGCGGCGTGATGGCCGTCTGGCGCGGAGGCCTCGAGCCTCCTTTCAGGCCGGACGATCTCGTCTTCCTGACGGCCCTGGCGCGGCAGGCGGCCGTCGCGCTGGAGAACGCCCGCCTGCATAGGCGGGCGAAGGACGAGGCCAGGCGCGCCGCGGCGCTCTACGAGGCGGCCAGCGCCGCCCGCGCCGAGGCCGAGGAAGCCAACAGGCTCAAGTCGCGCTTCCTGGCCAACATGACCCACGAGCTCCGCACTCCCTTGAACTCGATCATCAATCTCGCCTACCTCATCCAGGAAGGGCGCGAGGAGGCGGCTCCGCCGGGCATACGCGACGCGGCCGCGCGGATAGAGGTAGCGGGCCGCCATCTCCTCGGCCTCATAAACGACGTCCTGGACATGGCCAAGATCGAGGCCGGGCGCATGGACGTGAGGCTGGAGGAGTCCGACCTCCGCGCCATCGCGCGCGCCGTCCTCTCGGCGGCTTCGGGGCTCGAGCGCGCTCCGGGCGTGGAGCTCCGCGACGAGCTGCCGGACGTCCTCCCGCCGGTGCTCGCCGACCGGACGAGGCTGAGGCAGGTCCTCTTCAACCTCCTGGCCAACGCGGTCAAGTTCACCCCCGGCGGCTTCATCGCCCTCCGCGCCTCGGTCTCCGGGCGCGAGATCGTCGTGGAGGTCGAGGACACCGGGATCGGGATGGATAAGGCCGACCTGCCCAAGGCCTTCGCCGAATTCGTGCAGCTCGACGACGACATGGACCGGAGGGTGGGAGGATCGGGCCTCGGCCTGCCGCTGTCCCGGCACCTCGTCGAGCTCCAGGGCGGACGGCTCTGGGCCGAATCGCGAAAAGGCGTCGGCTCGGTGTTTCGCTTCACCCTGCTCCGGGCCGACGCCGCCGATGCCGAGCCGGCGAGAGGGGAGCGTCCGGCGTGAAGGTCCTCGAGCCCTCCTCCGCCAGGATCCTCGTCGTCGAGGACGATCCCGACAACAGGATAGTCATATCACGCCTCCTCCTGATGGCGGGGGCGCAGCCGGAATCCGTCGCGGCCATCGAGGGGGACGCCGGCGATTTCCTCGCGCGCGCGGGCCGGGAGTTCGACCTGGTGTTCCTCGACCTCCAGCTTCCCAAGAAGGACGGCTACGCGGTCCTCGCCGAGATACGCTCCGACTCGAGGCGGGCGGCTACCCGCGTCGTGGCGCTCACCGCCAACGTGACCAGGCGCGAGGTCGAGCGCTGCCGCGAGGCCGGCTTCGACGGCTTCATCGGCAAGCCGATCGACGGCCGGCGCTTCTCCGAGCTCCTGCGCAGGATACTCAAGGGCGAGTCGGTATGGACGGAGGACTGAGCCCTCGCCCCTGCCGCATCGGCGTTGCCGGCGGGTCCGATCGCGGAGTCCCCGCGGCCTTCGCCGCTTTGGCCGACGCATTGGGCGCCGACGCCGCTTCCGCGGACGGCCCCCTCGACGACGACCGCCTGGCGTCGGCCCTGCGCGCGCTCGAGGCGAGAGCCCGCGACCTCGCGGCCAGGGAGCGGCGCGCGAGGCAGGCCGCGGCCTCCTTCCGCGCCGCGAGCCTCGCGCTCAGCCGCAGCCCGGACTCGGGAGCCCTCCTCGAGGAGCTCCTCGACTACCTCAACTGGATCGTCGCCTACGACGCCGCCCAGGTCTTTCTCTCGGGGCCGGAGACGGGCGCGGCGGGCCGCCTCGAGCCGCGGGCCGAGCGCGAATGGCGCGCGGGGGCGCGGACGCCCCTCGGCCCGGAGGCCGAGGACCTGGCCCGCAGGGCGGGAGGCAGGACCTTGGCCGAGGAGCGCGGCGCGGGTCGGCTCCTGTACCTCCCCCTCCGCGGCCCGGACGGTCCGCTCGGCGGCGCCGTGATCGTGCGGGAAGGAGGGAGGGCCTTCGACGAGGAGGAGATACGCGAGGCCGAGGCTTTCGCGGGGCAGGCCGCGGCCGCGCTGCGGAACGCCTCGCTCTTCGAGGACCTCAGGCGGGCGGACGGCGAGCTGCTGGCATCCTATGAATCCTGCATCGAGATACTGTCCAAGACCCTCGACCTTCGCGACCACGAGACCGAGGGCCACTCGCTCCGGGTCGCGAAGATGTCCACCGACCTCGCGCGGGTGCTCGGGATGGACGGGGACGCGGTCGCCCTCATGCGCCGCGGCGCCCTCCTCCACGATATCGGCAAGATCGGCATACCCGACGCGATCCTCCTCAAGGCGGGTCCCCTGGACGAGCGGGAGATCGAGGTGATGCGGCGCCACCCCGTCATCGCCCGCGAGCTCTTCCTGGACCTTCCCTTCCTCCGAGACGCGATCGACGTGCCGTGGTGCCATCACGAGCGCTGGGACGGCCGGGGCTATCCGCGCGGCCTCTCGGGCGAGGACATCCCCCTGTCGGCCAGGGTGTTCGCCGTCGTCGACGTCTTCGACGCCCTGACCCACGACAGGCCCTACCGCAAGGCGATGGGGGAGGAGGAGTCGCTCCGGATCGTCGCCGGCGGCGCGGGCAGCCAGTTCGACCCTTCGATAGCGCGGTTCTTCCTGGCTTCCTTCGACCTGTTCTGATCCGCCCTACTCGCCTTCGGGGCGGGGATTCTTGATCGCGAGGACCCTGAGGACCCCGGGCCCGGCGTTCTTCATCCCATGGGGCACGCCCCGCGGGCTCGGCAGCAGGGTCCCGACGCCCGCCTCGGTCGATTCCTCGCCGAGAGAGAAGGTCCCCTTGCCCTCGAGCACGAGGAACTCCATGTCGACCGGCGTGACGTGGGGCTTCACGAAGCCTCCCGGCGCCACGGCTATATGGACTATCAGCGCCTCCGGAGACGAGTATACGGCCCGGGCGAGCACGCCCGAATCGTCCTTGATGATCTTGCCCTGGTCCAATCCGAGCTTCTTCATGCCTGCCTCACAGTACCCTCAGCCTCATGCCGTCGGCCTTGACCTTCTCGCAGAAAGCGATGAAGTCTTCGGCGGGAAGGGGCCTCGATATCAGGAATCCCTGGAAGCCCCTGCATCCCATCTCCCATAGTATCCTGAGGGCCGCGGGCTTCTCTACGCCCTCGGCGACGAGGGTCAGGCCGAGGCCCTTCGCGATCGAGACGAGAGAGCTCACGATGATCCTGTCCTGATGGTTCGAGTCGAGGTTCTCTATGAATAGCCTGTCGATCTTGATCTCGTCGAGGGGGAAGCGATGCAGGTGGCTCAGGGAGGAGTATCCCGTTCCGAAGTCGTCTACCGATATCTTCACGCCCAGGGCGGAGAACCGCTCGAGCGTCCTCTTCGTGAGCTCGGGATCCTCGAAGAGGGCCGTTTCGGTGAGCTCCACGGTGAGGCGCTCTCCCGCGAGCCCGTTGCCGGAGAGCGCGGACGCGATGATATCCGCGGCGTCCAGCGAGCTGAACTGCCTGGCCGAGAGGTTTACCGAGAGGTTGAGCGAGATGCCCAGGCCGCCCCAGCCCGCGGCGTCCCATGCGGCGAGGCGCCTCGCGCACTGGTAGATCAGCCACTTGCCGAGCGGAAGGATGAGGCCCGTCTCCTCGGCGAGGGGGATGAAGGTGTCCGGGCCGAGGAAGCCTTTCTGGGGGTGGCGCCACCTGATCAGGGCCTCGGCCTCGATCTTCTCCACCCCGATGAAGCTCTCGCCCACCGACGAGAGGAAGAGCTTGGGCTGGAAGTAGATTGTGAATTGATCCCCCAGCCGGTCGATGCCCGCGGTCTCCAGGGCCTTCACGATCGAGTTCTGCAGCTCCACTTTCTCCACCGCGCGACGCAGCAGATCGGGCGTGAACAGGATGAAGCTCTTGCGTCCCTCGACGGCGGCGCCGGCGGCGATGTCCGCGCGGTGCAGGATCTTGGATTTCTCCTCGCCGTGCTCCGGCCAATACGACGCTCCCGTAGCCGCCTTGATGGCGATGTTGAAGCCCGAGAATATGTGCGGCTCGTCGAGCTGGGCGAGAAGCCTGCGCAGGAAGTCCTCGAGGCTCTTGCCCTTGCGCCCGGGGAGTATCAGCACGAACTCGCTCTCGTGCGTGTGGAAAAGCTTGTCCCCCGGCTGGAGCAGGCTTTGGATGCGGCAGCCGGTCTCGTAGAGTATCCATTCGCTGATGCTGGACTTCAGAGTCTTGCGCACGGTCGCGTAATTCTCGCCCAGCTGCACGATGAGGAGGCTGAAGCCTTCCCTGTTGCCGCTTCGCCTGAATTCCTCGATGGTCTCCTCCAGCTCGAGCTCGAGGCGGAAGTGGGTCGGAAGGCCCGACTGGGGCTGGAGCGTGATCATGCGCTCGAGCTGGGCGACGCGGCTGGTCAGTCTGGCGTTCTCGTTGCTCAGCCTGGTGATATCTTCGTCGCGAGCGGCGGACTCGGGCTTTCCATTGATGTCTTTCATGTAAGGCTCAACTCCCTGTCACGCCGCGATTGCCTCTTCGAGGCGAGCCGCGCCTAGGTTCGTATATGTTTTTATCGGCATGAGCCTCGGTTTCCCCGGGGCGAAAATGCAAAACAATGCGGTCTCCGCCTGAAACCCCGTTCCGCTTCGTCGCTCGGCCGGACGATGAGGGAAATCCGGCCCGACGAGCGTTCGCATGTCAAAAAGCTCCATAATTACATTACACTGAAGGTAGCATTAGCATCGGAGGCTTCATGGCGAGTTCCCCCAAGACCATATTGCTCGTGGAGGATGAAGCCATAATAGCCCTTCAGGAGACGAGGCAGCTCGAGAAGGCCGGGTATGACATCATCCTTTCATCGACCGGCGAGGAGTCCATCGAGATAGTCGAAGCGAATTCGAGCGGCATCGACCTCATCCTCATGGATATCGACCTCGGCGAGGGAATGGATGGTACGGAAGCGGCGCAGCGGATCCTCGAGACAAACGACATCCCCATCCTATTCCTTTCATCCCACATGGAAACGGCTATAGTCAAGAAGACGGAAGAGATAACCAACTATGGCTACGTCGTAAAGTCATCGGTCTTTACCGTCCTCGATGCCTCCATAAAGATGGCCCTGAAGCTCTTCTCCGCCAAGAGGCAGCTGGATCTCGACAGCCTGGAGATCGAAACCAAGAACGAGGAGCTTCGGGCGAGCCTAGCCGCCTTGCGGAAGACCCATGACGACCTCGCGCTTTCCGAGGACAAGTTCTCGAAGGCATTTCACGTGAATCCCGATTCGATAAACATCAATCGCCTTTCCGACGGAGTCTACGTCGATGTAAACCTCGGCTTCACGCTCATGACGGGCTATACGCGCGAAGACGTGATCGGCCGTTCTTCCCTTCCGGGGGATCTGGGCATCTGGGTTCGCGTGGAAGACCGGGAACGGCTCGTTCGAGGGCTCCTTGAAATCGGGGAAGTGGCGAGTCTTGAGGCTGAATTCAGGCGAAAGGACGGGGAAGTCATCATCGGCTTGATGTCCGCCCATATCATAGAAGTCGACGGAGAAAAATGCCTTATTTCCATCACGAGGGACATCACCGAGCGTAAGCGCACCGAGGAGCGATTGCGGGAGTCCGAGGAGCGATTCAGGCTGGCCATGGAAGCAAGCTCCGACGGAATATGGGACCGGCAGGTCGGGTCGGGCGTCGTCTATTACAGTCCCGCCTACTATAGCATGCTCGGGTACGAGGCGAAGGAGTTCCACGCCGACGGCTATGAATGGACCGACCATATCCACCCCGACGACCGCGCGTTCGTCCTGGAAAAGAATACGGACTGCGCCGAGAACCGCTGCGAGGGCTTCGACCTGGCATTCCGCATGAAGGCGAAGGACGGCTCATGGAAATGGATAAGAAGCCGGGGCAAGGCGGTCGGCAGGGGGCCCGATGGTCGAGCCACCCGGCTGATCGGTACCCATGTCGACATTGCCGAAAGAAAGAGGCTCGAGGAGGACCCCCGAGGGAAGAGCTGACCGGCGCCGGCCTTGACCTGTCGGCGGCGCCCGGCCCATCATCGCCCATGGCCCGACGCAACTTCCTGGTCAGGCTCGCCTACGACGGCACCGATTTCTCGGGTTGGCAGCGCCTCGGCGGGACCGCGCGCGGTTCCGGACGGAGCGTCCAGGGCGAGCTCGAGGAATGCCTCGCGGGCGTTCTTGGGTTGCCGCCCGACGCCGCGATCGAGACGATAGGAGCCGGGCGGACCGATGCCGGCGTCCACGCCGAAGGACAGGCCGCCAGCTTCCACGCCTTCACCGCCCTGGGCTGCGACGCCCTCAAGGACGCGCTCAACGCCCGCTTCCCGCCGGACCTCGCCTGCAAGTCCTGCGTCGAAGTCGACCCGCGCTTCCATGCCCGCCTCCACGCGAAGGCGAAGGCCTACCGCTACCGCTTCCTGGCCTCGACCGAGCCCGATCCCTTCCTGCGGCGCTACAGCCTCCGCGTTTCCGAGCCCCTCGACCTCGCCGCCATGACGGCCGCGGCTTCGGCTCTGGTCGGCGAGCGCGACTTCCGCGCCGTCTCCAACGCCGAGGGCGAAGATACCAGGCGCCGCCTCGACGAGGCGAGGATCGAGGCCTCCGGCCGCATCGTCGATCTCGTCTTCGTCGGCCCGGGCTTTATCTACAATCAGGCGAGGATCATGGCCGCCCTCGTGCTCGAGGCGGGGAAGGGCTCCCTGGCTCCCGAGCGCGTGGGCGCGATCCTGGAGGGTCGCGACCGCGCCGCCGCTCCCGGAGCCCTCGGCCCCTTCGGGCTTTGCCTCGTCGACGTCCGCTACGACAGGGTCTAGCTCGCCTCGGGCTTCCGGCGGGGCCTCGCGCTACGGGCCGATCATGTCGGTCCGCGTCAGGACGACGTTGCCGCGCACCGCGGGAGCGTTCATCAGGTGCCAGGCGACGTATTGCTCGGCGTAGGGATCCGACGACGCGGTGCCGTCCACCGGGACGACGACTTTGAATCCCCGCAGCGAGGCCCCGATGCTCGTGCCGAGCACGGCTCCCTCGGCCACTATGCCGGCGATGATAACCTGCTTGATGCCTTTGCCTTTCAGGAAGGACTCGAGGTCGGTGCCGAAGAACTTGTCGACGCTCGCCTTGACCACGTGCTCCGAAGGCAGGGGCC
Source organism: uncultured Treponemataceae bacterium (assembly GCA_964491385.1). GTDB lineage: Bacteria > Spirochaetota > Spirochaetia > Treponematales > Rectinemataceae > UBA1306. Next base: position 18,539 of record CAZBGA010000070.1, read on the forward strand.
CGACATCGGGCAGGATCGTCTCCCGACTGCCGGCCAGGGTGGTGCTGTAGGCCACCAGCACGCCGGAGGCCCGCGCGAACTCGAGGAGCTTGGCGACTCGCGGCAGCGTAGCGACTGCCCTCGGGCGGGGGCCGACCGTCCTCTCCTCGAAATCGAGGAGGAGGAGGGCCGTCGTCGCCGGATCCACCTTGACAGGCTGAAGCGCAGGCGGAGGCGGGGCCTGAACCGAGCTCCATTCGTCGACGATGGTGGCGTCCTCGGCGTAGGCGAATAGACCGAGAAAGAACATGACGATCCCGGCGAGCTTTCGTTTCATCCCGTCCTCCTTAGGGTCCTCTCAATAGTTCGAGAATACTGAAATCTCGGGGCCCGGAAAACGACGGTTTCCGTATGGGAAACCGCGACCGACCTTTATGGCCATCCGCTCCTCGGCTACGCCCGCGAGCGTCTCGCCGCCCTTCGATTGCGTCCTGACGACGAGGCGATAACCGCCCTCGCCTAGTGTCGCGGGCACTACGGCTATCAGCGACGAGGGTTGGATCTGGGCATATACAGTGGCGCGCGTCTCCTCTCCCGCTTCATCCTTGAAAAATAGGCCCAGGCGCTCGTTCGTGGGATCGAACTTCATGCGATGGCCTACTATCCGTACGAGGCCGCCGGC
>CAZBGA010000071.1:0-19036 GCA_964491385.1 uncultured Treponemataceae bacterium
GTGCTATCGTGATGGGTACGATCATGATCCTCATGAAACGCGCCTCGACGGCTATAGCGGCACTTCTACTCGTGGCCCTCGCCGTATTCGTACTTGTCCCCAGGCTCAACGAGGCGACCGGCCGCGTGGTTTCGGCGAGCATAGGGTCGCTTAGGGCTCGGGTCGAGGGCGTCCTCGGTCTGTCCCTCTCCTTCGATGCCCTGTCTCCTTCCATCCTCCGCTCCGTCTCCTTCACCCAGCTCGCGATTTCGTCTCCCCGTGGGAGGAAGATCCTGACCGCGCGCAAGGTACGGGTCGTCTACGATATCCTCGCCGTCCTTCGCGGCAAGGGCTTGGAGGCTTTTTCCGGGCTCGAGCTCGAGGATGCCACGATCGACCTGAGCCTTCCGGAGGATGAGGCCGTGATGGATAGGCTGGCCGCCTTCTTCGGCGTGGGAGGGGGCGGCGGCGGCATGCCCAAGATAAGCATTTCAGGGAAGAACCTGGCGTTGAGGCTGTCCCTCGAGAATAGCGGAACCCTGGCCTTCCAAGCGCGCTCGGCGAGCTTCTCGACGGCCAGGAGCGAGCCGTCGGTCTCTCTTGACGGCTCGTTCTCGTTCGAAAGCGCCGTTCCGGGGCCCGGTCCGATCTCGGGCCCGATCTCGGTGTCGGGCTCGCTCTCGCGGGACTTCAAGAAGGCGAGGCTAGCCCTGTCGGTGGCGGCGGAGTCGAACGATTTCTCCCTGTCCATGCAGCGCTTCGAGCTCGTTTTCGGGGACGGGGTACTCGCGCTGACGAAGGTGAAGGACAGGGCCCCCGTGGATGCGGCCGTCCGCGTCGATTTCGGGGGCGGGGAATCCTCGGTCGCGCTCCTGATGGACGGCTTCGCGCCCTCGAGCAGCCTTAGACTGTTCGGGCGCTACGCCTCGCTCGAGCCCTGGCTCGAGATGCCGTATGAAGGCAGTCTATCGATACGGGCTCCGGGCTCGGACCTCTCGAAAGTCCGCTTCGAGGCGCGGCTTTCGGGCTATCTCCCTCCGGGCTTCCTGCCCGGGCATCGGACGGGCGCGCGGGCGGAGCTCGCCGTCCGCGGGGATGCCATTTCCATGGAGGTCGAGAAGGCGCGCGTCGAGCTCGGCGGCGACAGTGTCGAGTACGCGGGCTCATTCCGCTTCGATGATCTCTCGCCGGACGGCATCCTCGACGTTAAGCTTTCGCTGGCCGACGGGAGCCTCGGCGTCTCGTCTTCCGTGAAGCTCATCGGCCACGGAGGCGAGTACGCGGCTTTCGCCGATCAGGCCCTGATCGGCGGCACGGTCTTCAAGGATATCGCCCTCACCGCGTCCAGGAAGGGAGAGCACGCCGATTTCAAGCTGTCGCTCAGGCCTCCGAGTTCCGAGGGCGGCGGAACGGACCCGTCGGTACCCCTCTTCTCGGGGGAGGCGGGGGCCGGGACTGACACGTCCCTCATAGGCTGCGAAGGCTCGGTCTCGTTCGGACCCAATCCGGATCTCGAGCTTTCCGTCGACTTCGAGGCGCTCGATATGGAGCCCCTGCGGCCGATAATCGCGGTCCTCTTGGACTCCCCCCAGGCTCTGGCCATCGTCTCGAGCCTCAAGCTCGGAGGGAGCCTTTTCGCGTCGAGCGATTTTCGGCGCTTCTCGTGGTCCGCTCCCGACCTCACCGTCGTGTCCAGCTCCGCGCCCGGCGCCTTCGCCCTCCTCTCCCTCTCGGGCACTTCCGCGACGATATCCGTAAAGCGGGCCATGGTTTCCGTCGCCGGCTATTCGGTGGAAGGCTCGGGGAAAATCGATCTTTCCGAGGCAGGAAGGCTCGCCTTTGACGCGAATCTCTCCCTCAAGGACATTCCCTACGCGATGAGGGGAACCATTTCGGGCCCGACCCTTTCCGTTACGGGCGACTACGGCCTCGAGGTCTCGGCTCGGACCGCGGATAAGGATACCTATGTATCGGCCAAGGCCAGGGGCCTTCCGATCCCGCTCGGCGGCGGACTCTTCCTGGCGACGGTCGACGCGGAGGGCCGATTCGCCTCGCTCCAGGACTGGCATCTCTCGATGGCCGACTTCTCCCTCGTGCCGACCGGGGAAAAGCTGGCCGTCCTGCCCGAAATATCCCTGGCCGGGGATTTCGGGCCGACCGACGCCGAGCTCGGAAAGCTGCGAATCGCGGATAAATTCTCCACGCTTTTCGGGAGCGCGACTATCGCCTATTCTCTCGCGAGTTCACCGACAGTGCGTATCTCCGCCAGGCTTTCCGCCCCCGGAGGGGTGAAGGCCGCCGCGCCGCCGGAATCCTACGCGATCGACGCGAGCTACACTGGGGGCAAATTCGAAGGCGTCGTCGATATGGTGGCTTCGCCTCTCGCGCGCCTCGGGAAGCTGCCGGTCGACGGCTCGGCCGACGGAAGAATAGCCGTCGAGGGCGACTTGGCGGATCCGTCGGTCGAATTCGATCTGACCTTGAGGGACGGCCGCTACCTCGACCAGACTCTCGCCCTCTCGGCCGCGGGCAGCTATAACGCGAAGGGACTATCGCTCCACGACCTGAAGGCCGCTTATCAAGGTCAGACGATTTCCAACGGGGCCGCGACCTTCGCCTTCGCCGACGCCGCGGCGATCGTCTCGCTCGACTTCGCCGGCACCCTGGGCGGGGACAGCCTCAAGTTCTCGCTCGCCGCGCAGGGCGCTTCGACCAAGGCGGGCGCCCCTCTCGGGGAGATGCTGGCGAACTACGAGGCCAAAGGGAGCCTGATCGGCTTCGCCGTCGGCTCGGCGAGTCCGGCGGTCTGGCCTTTCTCGGCGTCCGCCGATCGACGCTCGGTCTCCTTCGTCGGAGGCAATTCGGGGGAGCTGCGGTTCAAGTACGCGGCCGGGGGCTCCTTTTCCGCGAGCCTTCGCGCGCCCTTCCCCGTGCGCGCGGAGGTCTCCTGCCTTTACGATGGAAGGAACATCGACCTGTCGGTGCAGGGATTGGAATTCGACCTGGGGCTGCTCGAGCCCCTGATGCCGTCCTCGCTGATAAAGATCGTCTCGGGAAAGGCCAAAGGGGGATTCCGCGCGTCAGGTCTGGCGAACGATCCGGAGATCTCGGGCGAGGTGGATCTCGCGGACGCGTCGCTCAAGGTCCTGGGCTGGCTCGCCGACGCCGCAGGCCCATTCAGCGGCGCGATAATCGCGGAGGGCAGGAAGGTGAGCATCACCGTCCCGTCGATACCGGCGGGCAAGGCCGCGATAGCCCTGGAGTGCCAAGCCACCTTCGACCATTGGATTCCGGCGGGCCTCAGGGCCTCGTTGCGGACCCTCGAAGGGACGAAGGTGCGTGCGGACTCGGTTATTCTCGGTATCCATGCGCAGGGAGAGGCCGCCGCCGACCTCAAATTCGCCCTGGAGGGCGATGTGCTGGCCATCGATTGCGCCGTCTTCCTCGACAAAGGCACAGTCGTCGTCACTCCGGCCACGTGGGCCCAGGGCTCCGCCGATTCCGGGCGGCCCCAGCCCTTCCTGTCGGTAGGCGCCAACGTGCGCTTCGGAAGAGGCGTCCAGGTATTCTTTCCCTCCCTCAACGTCCCGGCCGTCATGGGCTATTCGGATCCCTCGAGCCTCTTGGCGATACGATACGATCAGGCCAGCGACGACTACACTCTCAAGGGGAACGTGGCCCTGCGGGGCGGCGAGGTCTTCTATATCCAGAGGGATTTCTTCCTTAAAAACGGCAAGATCGTATTCAACGAAGGCAGGGACCACTTCGATCCCAGAGTCACCCTTCTGGCCGAGCTGCGCGACAGGATCAACGAGGCTCCCGTCCTCATCACGCTTCAGGCGGATGACTCGCCGATTTCGAGCTTCCAGCCGAAGCTCAGCTCAGATCCTCCCATGACCGAACCGCAGATCGCCCTGCTGATGGGACAGAACCTCGTAGGCGCCTCTCCGAACGGCACCTACACCGTCGCCAGCCCGGATTCCATCAAGAACGCGGTGATCTCCGTGAGCGACCTGTTCGTACCCCAGCTCAACGTCACGAGGTTGTTCGAGGACAAGGTACGCGACGCGTTCGGACTGGACATGTTCTATTTCAGGACTCAAGTGCTCCAGAACTGGCTGATAGATCTCTCGGGAAATTCCCAAACGGTGACAGGCGACCCGCTCAGCCGCTATTTCGATCAGACCGAGCTCTTCGCCGGGAAGTACCTGGCCGATTCGATCTTCTCGCACGCGTCGGTGAGCCTGATCAGCAACCCTCTTGCTGGCGCCAATACCTTGACATTAAACTCGGATCTCGGCGTCGACTTAGAGGTCGGCGTGGAGATGGATTCGCCTTTCGGAATATTCCAATGGAACGTGAATCCGACGAGCTGGAACGGCCAATTTATCATTGAACAAAGCCTCAGCCTGAGCTGGCGGCTCTCCTATTGAAGATGAGGAGTACCATGAAGCGACTCGCGATACTGACCTCCCTCTTTCTTTTTGCCGCGGCGCTCTCGGCCCAGGCAGCCGACACGAGCGCCGCTCCCGCCGCCCCGCAAGCGGCGGATTCAACGGTCGCCGTCCCTTCCGTCTCGCCGCCGAACGCCGGGGAGACTCCTCCGCCTCCGGCTCCCACAAATCCAGCGCTTCCCGCGGCTCCTGAAAGTCCCGCCGCTCCCGAAGCTCCCGTTGCTCCCGAAGCTCCCGTTGCTCCCGCGCTCGTACCGGCGCCGTCACCGGAGATCGCAACGCCTGCCGCCGGGACGGCTTCCGAGCCGGCCGCGACTCAAACCGGCTCAGATTGGTTCTGGGGCAAGCCGATAGCCTCGATAGAGTGGCAGGGCGTCGTGCACGCGGACAAGCACGAGCTCGATTCGGCCACCAAGGCCTATATCGGCAAGGACTTCACCGAGGATCTCTGGATGGAGATTCAGTCGAAGGTTTACGAACTCGATTGGTTCGAGAAGATCGATCCGTCCGCCCTCCCAACGGACGCGACCAAGAGTCACGTCACGATAAAGATCATCGTCTCTGAGAAACCGGCGATCGAGGCGGTGCGGGCGACGGGTAACTCGGGCCTCAAGACTTCCGACATACTCGACGCGGTGACCGAGAAGGCGGGTGAAATATACAGCCAGGCCAAATCCCGAGTCGACGAGCTCGCGGTCCGGCGGGTTTACCTGGAACACGGCTATCCGGACGCGACCGTGTCCTCGAGCGCTTCAAAGGGGAAGGGCAGGAATTCGATCGTCCTCACCTTCAGCGTCTCGGAGGGCTCGCAGGTGGCGGTGAAGGAGATCCGCTTCAGCGGCAACACGGCCGTTTCCACGCAGACGCTCAAGAGCAAGCTGAGCATAAAAGAGAGCGGCTTCCTCCAGAACGGGGCCTTCCAGGAATCCAAGCTCGAGGACGACAAGAAGACGATCGTCGACTACTACAAGAGCAGGGGCTATGTCGACGCGGCCGTCGAGGACGTCGTGCGGAGCTACGTGAAGGACGCCAAGACTTCGAAGAACTGGCTCATCCTCACCATCGTGGTGAAAGAGGGCAAGCAGTGGCTCTTCGGCGGGATAAGCTTCGAGGGCAACACCATTTTCTCCACCGAGAAGCTCGCCGGCTTCGTGAGCGACAAGCCGGGCATGATCCTGAACCTGACCAGGCTCATGCAGGAGAAATCCAAGATCGACGACCTCTATTACGAGTCGGGCTACATCTACAATACCAGCAACCTCGAGGAGACCCGGGACCAGGACAAATACAGCATTTCGTATAAGTTGAAGATAGTCGAGCAGGACAGGGCGCACATCGAGAGCATCAGCTTCAAGGGCAATAAGAAAACCAAGGACTTCGTGCTGTACCGAGAGCTTCCCCTGGAAGTGGGCGATATCTTCTCCAAGGCGAAGATCATGGAGGGGCTGCGCAATCTTTACAACCTCCAGTACTTCACGGCGGTCGATCCGCAGATGTTCCCGGGCTCGGCCGAGAACCTCATGGATCTCGTAATATCCGTGGAGGAGCAGAGCACCTCGGATATCCAGTTCGGCTTGACCCTGAGCGGCCTGGGCGGCGACCCCAATGCGTTCCCGCTCTCTGGCATGATTAAATGGGACGATCGCGACTTCTTCGGCAACGGGACCGATTTTTCGATAGATACGACTTTCTCGTTCACCGATCAGTCGCTCACCTTCGGCTACACCGACCGGTATTTTTTCGGCCCCCTCTTTTCCGGAGGGGTGAACCTCACTGTCGCGCACAGGCAGCTCTCGACCGGCCAAGACAGCCTTCCTCCTCTATTCGACTCTGGAGTTCCCGATCCCTACACGGTTCCCGTGCCCGGCGGATATTCGCTCTATTCCATACCCGTGGCCTATCTGATGCCCTATGAGGATTGGGAAATCTCCCTCGGCTTCTCGACCGGCTACGTGTTCCGGACGCCCGTCGGGGATCTCGGGATCGGCGGCATCCTCGGCTTGGGCGTCGAGAACCAATCGTACGACGCGACGCGCTACCGCCCCGCCTTGGAGACACTGCGCGAGTACAATGACGTGTGGAGGCTCAACAATAAGCTGGTCGGGCGCGCCTATCTCAACGACCTCGACCTGTCCTACAATCCCAGCAGGGGCTTCTATGCGAGCGAGCGCCTTACCTGGGCCGGTTTCCCCGATCCCTGGGAGGCCCAGCAGTATTTCAAGACCGAGAGCAGGCTCGAGGCGTATACAACCTTGTTCAACATTCCCATGTTCGAAAAGTGGAGTTGGAAAATGGTCCTTGGCGCGCATTCGAGCTATTCCACTCTCGGGGCGTGGCCGGGGATGAGCGAGCCCCAAGTCACGACCGACTGGCTTTCGCTGGACGGTACCTTCAACGCGCGCGGCTGGACGGAGCTGCTCGGCTTCGAGGGCGTTGGAATGTGGGAGAACTGGGTCGAGCTCAGGATGCCTATCCTGGAGCAGTATATCTGGATCGACGGATTCTACGACGCGGCTGCGCTCCTGACTCAAGGCGGCCTCGTCGACATGAGCCTGCCGAACCCGACCGCGGACGACAGCAGGCCCTCGTTCGCGAACCTGGGATGGACCAATGTCGCGATGAGCCTCGGCTTCGGCTTCCGGTTCTCCATCCAGCAGTTCCCATTCCGATTCTATTTCGCATGGCGATTCTTCTTCGACGGTTCCAAGATAAATTGGCTGGCTGGCGGGACGCCGGTGCCGGTGATCAGCATCACGCAGCCCTTGAATTGAAGGAAGGAGGTGGCGATGGACGCTAAGAAGACGGCTGCGATGATCGGCTTGCTCGCGCTGGCGTTCGCCGTCGGGCCGACGGCGGTCTCGGGGCAGCAGATAACGAGGATAGCCGTCGTCGACCTCTCGAAGGTGATCGCGGCCTATTCGAAGGACGCGCAGGCGGTCAAGGATTTCGAGAAGAAGAAGTCTCAGGTCCAGACCGACATCGACGCGATGAGCGCCGAAATCATGCGGCTCATGACGCAGAAGGCCGACGCCGACAAGGCCGGGGACAAGGCCGCGTCGCTCAAGCTCAGGGACGACATCGACAGGAAGACGAAGGCATTGACGGATTTCGTAAGCGCCAAGCAAGTCGAGCTCGACGACCAGGCAAAAAAGCTGGCGACGACCGATCTCTTCTCGCAGGGACTGTACAAGCAGATCCAGAATGTGGCCGAGACCGAGGGCTATTCGCTCGTGATCAACCTGAAGAGCAGCGACTCGGTGATGAACTCCGTACTCTGGTACAGTCCGATGATCGATATAACGGCCGACGTGATACAGGCCCTCACCGGAACGGCCCAAACGCAGTAGCGCGGGCGGATCGGGAGTCCGCGGCGGCGGCCTCGCCGGCGGGATGCCGGCTGCGCTGCGTCAGTCCTTGCTACCTTCCGCGTCCGCGGCCTTTTTGAGCACCGACGAGAGGACGGAGAATCGTTTGCGGTTCTCGGCCGAGAGCTCGGATAGCTCCTCATGGGCTTCCAGGAGGAAGCGGGCGCTCGCCGGGGCCTCCCCGGAGAGGCGCTCAAGGTCGCTCGGGAAGGGTGGAGGGGCCTCCGCGATCTCCACCATCCCGAGCACGCCGATCGTTCGCAATAGTCCTTTGCATGCCTCGTTCACGCCGAACAGGACGATCGTCCCGCACGCGCCCCGGAGGCCGCCCGCAAGGCGCGAAAAGCGCTTCTGCGTCCCGACTATGAGGCCGAGAAAGGTCGAATCCATGTATTCGCAGTCGGTGAGGTCGAGGTAGACCTTTTCCACCCGAGGGGGCGAGTCGAGTCGGCCGAATACGGCAGCCTTCAGGGGAGGGCAGACGAGGGCGGTCACGTGGCCCGTCGCCTTCATGTAGATCGTGGCATCCTCCGATTTGTATAAAACCGCTTCTTCCACCTACCCTCCTCGCGAAAGCCTCGCCTTGAAGCCTACCTTTTTCGCGGCTATAATGCAACGCCATGGCCGAGCGCAGCCCTATGATGGATCAATACCGGGCTATCAAGGCGCGGCATCGGGACGCGATCCTGTTCTTCAGGCTCGGGGACTTCTACGAGATGTTCTTCGAGGACGCGATCGAGGCGAGCTCCCTCCTCGACCTGACGCTCACGCACAGGCAGGGAGAGCCGATGTGCGGCGTGCCCTACCATGCAGCGAGGTCTTACATCGCGCGCCTCCTCAGGCACGGCAGGAAGATCGCCGTCTGCGAGCAGCTCTCCGAGCCCGGAGCGGGCAAGGGCATCGTCGATCGCGACGTGGTCGAAGTCGTTACGCCCGGAACCACCGTGGAGGAGGACTTCCTAGACCAATCCTCGAACAACTACCTCGTCGCCGCCTGCCGCCTCCCCGTTTCTCGCCTCGCCGAGCGAAGCTCGGCGCGCCTCTGCATCGCCTACCTCGACGTTTCCACCGGCGAATTCCGGGCCTTCGCCCGACCGGAAGAGGACTCCGCGGGTCAGGCGCAGGCCCTCCGGGCGGAGCTGTACCGGCTGTCGCCCCGCGAGATGCTCGTGCAGCAATCTCTCCTCGAGGACAAGGCGATCGCCGATGCGATCGGCGAGCTCGAAGGTCTCGTGGTCGGGAAATACCCGGATTGGAGCTTCGATCCCTCCGCCGCCTCCAAGGACATCGCCAGGCGCTTCGGCGTCGATTCCCTCAAAGGCTTCGGCTTCGATGAGGCTGCGCCGGAGATGGCGGCGGCCGGAGCCCTCCTGCGCTACGTGGACGAAACCGCCCGTTCGGGCCTGCCCCATCTCGCGCCGCCCTTGCCCTATCGGGACGACGAGTACGTAGCCATCGACGAGGGGAGCCGCAGGAACCTCGAGATAGTCCGGAACTTGAGCGATTCCGGACGCGCCTTCAGCTTGATCGCGGTTTTGGACTATACGAAGACCGCGCCCGGCGCGAGGCTCCTGAGGAACTGGCTCCTCCAGCCCCTGCGCTCCCGCGAAGGCGCGGAGGCGCGTCTCGACGCGGTGGACTTCCTGTACCGCGACCAGCGCCTCCTCGCCTCGCTGCGGGAATCGCTCGGCTCGGTGCGGGATATCGAGCGCCTCGCCTCGAGGGTCGCGATGGACAAAGCCCACGCCAAGGACCTCCTCGCCGCGGCCGAATCCATCCGCGCCTGCGCCCGCTGCGGATCCATCCTTCAAGCCCCGCCCGCCGGCGCGTCGCGGCAGATCGAGCCGCGTACCGGCGGGCCGCCGCCGTCTCTCGCGCCGGGAGAGGACGAGCTCGAGGCGCTCGCCCGCGCGAGCGAGGTCGCCGCCCTCGTCGAGTCGGCCATAAAGGACGAGCCGTCCGTCCTCCTCACCGAGGGGGACCTCATAAGGGAGGGCTACGATGAGGAGCTCGACAGGCTGCGTTCCCTCAAGGCCGGTTCGCGCGAGGTCCTCGACGCCTATATCGAGGAGGAGAAGGCGGCGACCCGGATCCCGACGCTTCGGGTCCGCTTCAACAGGATCATCGGGTATTACCTCGAGGTGTCCAAGGGCAAGCTCGACGCGGTGCCGTCCCATTTCATCCGGCGTCAATCCCTCGTCGCCGGGGAGCGCTATACGACGGCCCGACTCACCGAATTGGAGAGCGAGATAAACGGCGCCACCGAGCGGATCGTCGATCTCGAGCGAAGGCTTTTCCTCGACGTCCGGGACAAGGTCAAGGCCGAGGTGGCTTCCATGCTCGCGCTGGGGCGCGCGTGGGCGGCGCGCGATTGCCTCGCCTCCTTCGCGTGGGCGGCCACGGCGCGAGGGTACTCGCGGCCGCGCCTCGCGGACGAGCCCGTCCTCAGGATCGCGGAGGGGCGTCATCCCGTGGTGGAGGCTCACCTGCCGGACCGGTCCTTCGTGCCCAACGGCATCGCCCTGGACTCCTCCGCCGGCAGGCCGGACGCTCCCGCCTTCGCCCTGATCACCGGTCCGAACATGGCGGGCAAGTCGACCTTCCTCAGGCAGACGGCCCTCATAGCGTTGATGGCCCAGGCGGGCTCCTTCGTGCCGGCCCTCGACGCGGAAATCGGGATGATAGACAAGATCTACTGCCGCGTCGGCGCCCAGGACAACCTCGCCCGCGGCGAGAGCACCTTCCTGGTCGAGATGCACGAGACGGCCTTCATCCTCAACACGGCGACCGAAAGGAGCCTTGTCGTGATGGACGAGGTCGGGCGAGGCACGAGCACGATAGACGGACTCGCCATCGCCTGGGCCGTGAGCGAGAACATCTTGGACTCGATCCGCTGCCGGACGCTCTTCGCCACGCACTACCACGAGCTCACCGCGATCGGGCATCCGCGCCTGCGCAATTTCTCCCTCGCCGTGCTCGAGGAGGCGGACGAGGTGGTCTTCCTGAAGCGCCTTGAGGAGAAACCGGCCGAGGGCTCCTACGGCATCCACGTCGCCAAGCTCGCGGGTCTGCCCCCCGCGGTGCTCCAGAGGGCGCGGGCGATCCAGTCCGGGCTGGAGGCGAAGGAGCTCTCGCAACCGGCCGCGCCAAGGGAGCCGAAGCGCGGCGCCGGCCCGGAGGCCGGGGCCGCGCCGGAGGGCCTCTTCAGCCCCGGGGACCTCGTGCTCGCCGAATTGTCCTCCATCGACACCGATCGGCTTACGCCCCTCGAGGCGCTCAAAAGGCTCTCGGCGCTCAAGAAGCGGCTTCGATCCTAGGACGAGGATGCTCAAGCCGCAGCCCTCGCCGGGCGCGTTGCTTCCTTATGACCATTTCGAGGATCGCCGCCTGCCTTCTCGACATCGCGCTGCCTCGGGCCTGCGTCCTCTGCGGGGCCCCCATCGAGCCGGGAAGCTGCATACCCTGGCCCCTCTGCGCGAGATGCTCGTCCGGGCTGAGGCCCCTGGGTGGAGAGAGATGCGAACGCTGCGGCCTTCCCCTCATCTCCGAGGAGAGGCTGTGCATGCGCTGCCGGGACACGCGATGGGCCTTCGACTCGATCCATCCCCTTTTCTCCTATGCCGGACCGGCGAAGGACCTGATGGCGGCGTATAAGACGAAGCGAAGGCGCAGCCTCGCGCCCTTTTTCGCCGTGCTTTTCGCGGAGGCCCTCGAGCGGGAATGGCCCGGAAGGACCGTAGTGCCCGTCCCCCCGCGTCCGGGAAAGACGCGGAGCCGGGGTTGGGACCAGGTCGAGGAAATAGCCCGGCTTCTCGAGAGGCGCGGATGCGCCGTCGCGAGGCCTCTCGATCGGAGACCATCCGACGAGCAGAAGCGTCTGGGGCGGGGCGAGCGCGGGGCGAACGCGGGGCGGGCCTACTTCCTTAGGCCGGGGGCGTCCTCGCCTCGGCTCGTCCTCCTCATCGACGACGTCGTCACCACGGGAGCCACCCTCGACGCGTGCGCGAGAGCCTTGAAAGAAGGCGGCGCGAGCTCCGTCGACGCTCTCGTCTTCGCCGCCGACTAGCGCCCCCTCGGCATGGCGGCGCGCGTATTGACGCACTGGTGCTTAAGCTGTACTATTCATATAATGTAAAACAACAAAGATTCTCCTTAGGAATAAGAAGAGTCGTTCGCGCGACTCTTTTTTTATAGGTATGCAGGAGAGCGAGAAGCTGTTCGCCGAGCTCGAGCCTCTTCTCTCGGAGGCCGGTTTGTCCCTCGTCGACCTGAGCGTGAGTCGCCATCGCGGCTCCGTACAGGTGAGGATGAGCGTCTATTCTTCGAAGGGTACGGGGACGGACGAGTGCTCGAAGGCCTACAGGATCGCCTATCCGTGCGCCGTGGAGGCTCTCGGCCATCCCGATCCGGCCCTCGAGGTCTCGAGCCCCGGCATAGACAGGGCCCTGCGCTCAGGCAGGGAGTGGTCGATTTTCTTGGGGAAGGGCGTTCGCGTCCTGCTCCGCGGCGAGGGGGAATGGCTGCGCGGTCGCATCGAGAGCGTCGGCGCCGGGGAAGTGGGGCTCGCCTGCCCGGGAGGCCCGCGCGTCATCGGGCTCGAGGCCGTTTCCGAGGCCAGGCTCGATTCTTCACAGGAGGGAGACTAAGTCATATGGCTTCCGAAATGGCAGAAGCGATACGGCAGCTCATCAACGAGAAGGGCATATCCGAGGACCTCATCGTCAAGACGGTCGAGGATGCCCTCATGGCCGCATATAAGAAGAAATACGGCACGAACGAGAACGCCGTCGTCCGGTTCAAGGACAATTACGAGGGAGTCGACGTCTACGCGAAGAAGACCATCGTCGAAGACGTCGACGATCCTGTGCTCGAGATTTCCCTCGAAGAGGCCCAGGAGATGGCGGACGGCGCCGAGGTCGGCGATATTCTCGAGCTGCCGGTGGATCCGCACGAATTCGATCTCCAATCGGTCATGCTCGCCAAGCAGACGACTCGCCAGTCTCTCCGCGAGATCTCCCGCGACACGCAGTACGCGGAATACAAATCGAAGGTCGGCGAGATAATCATCGGGTACTATCAGAGGGAGAAGAACGGGAACATCTTCGTCGACCTGGGCAAGATCGAGGGCCTCTTCCCGAAGAAGTACCAGTCGCCCCGCGAGACCTACCACCCGAACGACAGGATCAAGGCGATGATCGTCGAGGTCGAGAAGGGTCGGATGGGACCCCTCATCATCCTGTCGCGCACCCATGCGGAGTTCGTGAGGAAGATCCTCGAGCTCGAGGTCCCCGAGATATACGACAAGGCCGTGGACGTCTTCAAGATCGTCCGCGAGCCCGGCTATCGCACGAAGATAGCCGTATACTCGAATCGCGAGGACATAGATCCCGTGGGGGCCTGCGTCGGCCTCAAGGGGATCCGCATCCAGGCGATAATACGCGAGCTCGAGGGAGAGAAGGTCGACATCCTCAAGTACGAGATCGACTCCAAGCGCTTCATCCGCAACGCGCTCTCGCCGGCCGAGGTCAAGGACGTCTACGTCCTCGACGAGGCCAAGCATCAGGCCCTGGCGGTGGTCGCCGACAGCCAGCTCTCGGTGGCCATCGGCAAGCAAGGGCTTAATGTCCGCCTCGCCAACCGCCTCTGCGACTGGAGCATCGACGTCAAGACCGAAGAGCAGTTCCTCCAGATGGATCGCGGCGCCGACCTGAAGCGCGCGGTATCCGAGCTGTTCGGCGAGACGGAGCCCGAAGAGCCCGCGCGGATCGCGGACCTTCCGGGGATCGAGCCCGAGTGGGCGGCCGCGCTCGGCGCGGCCGGCGTGGCCACCGTGGAGGATTTCCTGGCGCTCTCCAAGGAAGCCCTTGCCGCCGTCGAGGGCTTCTCCGCCGAAACGGCCGAAAAGATACAGGCGATCGTCGACGAGAACGTCGAGGTGGTCGAGGACGAGAGGGAGGAGCCCGCGGAGGCCGCTCCCGATTCTGCCGACGTGTATGAATGCCCCGATTGCGGATCGCGAGTGACTCCGGAGATGACGCGCTGCCCGAATTGCGGCGTAGAGCTGAGTTTCGAGTACGAGGACGACTAGGAAGCGTAAAGGGAGCGTATGACGGAAAATACCGAGAATCCGCAGAAGAAGGCGAATCTCATAAAACAGCCTAAGGCCCGTCCCCTTGCGGGGCCTCAGGCTGTCCCCCAGGAGTCGGACGATGCGGCGCTTGCCGCGCCCGCGGGAACGGGCGCGCCCGGGACCGCCGATCGCGACGCATCCGGGGAGAAGCGCAAGGTTCTCGTCGTAAAGAAGAAGATCGTCGTTAAGAAGCCCCAGGCGCGAGTGGTCGCGCATCACGAGGAAGGGGTGGCTCCCGCGGCGGAGGAGAAAGCCGCGCCGTCAGCGGCGGAACGCCCGCAACCCGCAGAGCCGGAGGCGAGGAAAATAGAGGCGCCGCGGGCCGACGCGCCGCGCGTGGAGGCTCTCCGCGGCGCCGCGCCGCGCTCCGAGTCGCCTCGCCCTATGTCGCCGCGCCCTGCCGGACAGGTTTCGGCGTCAGGGGATAGGCAATCGGCTCCCAGGCCTCCTCGCCCTCCTCTCGGCAACGGCTCGGACCGAACCTACGGTCCGGGGGGCTCGCCCTCGAGTCAGCGACCGGGCGGATACGGGGATTCCCGCTATCCGTCCTCTGATAGATCGTACGGAGGAGGCGCCGGCGGCGGACGTCCCGGCGGTTATCAGGGCCAGGGCGGCGGCTATGGTCCTCCCGGAGGGGGACGGCCGGGCGGGTACCAGGGCGGAGGATACCAAGGCCAAGGGGGCTATGGCGGCGGTCAGCGCCCCGGCGGATACCAAGGGCAAGGCGGTTACGGCGCTCCGGGCGGAGGACGTCCCGGCGGGTACCAGGGCGGAGGATATCAGGGACAAGGCGGAGGCTACGGCGGCCCGCGTCCCGGCGGATACCAGGGGCAAGGCGGAGGCTATGGCGGCCCGCCTGGAGGCCAGCGCCCCGGCGGCTATGGGCAGAGCGGGGGATATGGGGCCCAGCGCCCCGGCGGCTACGGAGCCCAGCGCTACGGCGGCGGTCCCGGGCGGCCGGGAGGCTACGGCGGACCCGGACGCGGAGGACCCGGCGGCAGACCGGGCTCCGGGCCGCCCCCGATCGGATCGGGCAAGACGGCCGCGAGGAAGCCCCTTTCGAGACGCAAGCCGTCCTTCAACAAGCGCGAGGACGAGGCCGAGAAGGCCTTGCAGCTCAAGAAGAAGGCCGAAGCCAGGGCGATGGCGATCCCAAAGGAGATCGACATCATGGAGGCTATATCAGTCTCCGAGCTGGCGAAGAAGATGAACATCAAGCCGGCGGAGCTCATCGCGAAGCTCATGGCTCTAGGCGTCATGGCGACGATCAACCAGAAGATAGACGCGGACACCGCCACCATCCTGGCGGAGGAGTACGGTTGCGCGGTGCACATCGTCTCCCTGTACGACGAGACCGTGATAGAGAAAGCCGACGACAAGCCCGAGGATTTGATCCATCGCGCCCCGATCGTCACGGTGATGGGCCACGTCGACCACGGCAAGACCAAGCTCCTCGACGCGGTGCGCAAGACGGACGTAGTCGCCGGCGAGTTCGGAGGCATCACTCAGCACATCGGCGCCTATCAGGTCGAGACGCCCAAGGGCAGGATCACGTTCCTGGATACGCCGGGCCACGCCGCCTTCACCAAGATGCGGGCGCGCGGCGCCGACATCACCGACATAGTAGTGCTCGTCGTCGCGGCGAACGACGGCGTGATGCCCCAGACTCGCGAGGCGATAGACCACGCGAAGGCGGCCAAGGTCCCTATCATAGTCGCGGTCAACAAGGTCGATCTCCCCGAGGCGAACGTCGACCGGGTGAAGACGCAGCTGTCGGAGCTCGGAC
Source organism: uncultured Treponemataceae bacterium (assembly GCA_964491385.1). Taxonomy (GTDB): domain Bacteria; phylum Spirochaetota; class Spirochaetia; order Treponematales; family Rectinemataceae; genus UBA1306. The sequence goes on from CAZBGA010000071.1 coordinate 15,715, forward strand.
TCCAGCCCGAGGAATGGGGAGGCACGACCATCTTCTGCGAGATATCAGCCCTCAAGAAGCTGGGCATCGCGGAGCTCCTCGACGCCATCCTCCTCCAGGCCGAGGTGCTCGAGCTCACCGCGAACCACACGCGCAGGGCTGAGGGCAAGGTAATCGAGTCGCGCATCGACCAGGGACGGGGCATCGTCGCCACGATCATCCCCCAGCGCGGCACGCTCCGAATCGGCGATTCCTTCGTCGCCGGCATATTCCCCGGCAAGGTGCGCGCCCTCTTCAACGACAAGGGCGAGAGGATAGACGAGGCCCCGCCTTCGATGCCCGTAGAAGTCATCGGATTCGAGGGCATGCCCAACGCCGGCGATCCCTTCGAGGCGGTGGAGGACGAGAAGTTCGCCCGGGCCATCTCGGACAAGAGGCAGGAGCTCAAGAAGTACGAGGAGGCCAAGAACGTCAAGAAGGTCACGCTCGATAATCTCTACAGCACCATAAAGGCCGGCGACGTCCAGGAGCTCAAGGTCGTCATAAAGTCCGACGTCCAGGGCTCGGCGGAGGCCCTCAGGGGATTGCTGGAAAAGCTGTCCACGAGCGAGGTGCGCCTCAACGTGCTCCGCGCCGCGGCCGGCGCGATAACCGAAGACGATGTCATGCTCGCTTCGACCTCGGAAGCGATAGTCATCGCGTTCAACGTCAGGCCCAGTCCGGCCGCCAAGCTCCTCGCCGACCGCGAAAAGGTGGATATCCGGAAGTACAACGTCATCTACCGCGCGGAAGAGGAAATCCGCAAGGCGATGGAGGGCATGCTGGCGCCCGATCTGAAGGAACAGGATATAGGCAAGGTCGAGGTGCGCGAGATCTTCAAAGTGCCGAAGATCGGGGTCGTCGCGGGCTCCTTCGTCCTGGAAGGCGCGGTCAGGCGCAACTGCCAGGTACGCGTCATACGGGATTCGGTGGAAGTGTTCCACGGCAAGCTCAACTCGCTCAAACGCTTCAAGGACGACGCCAAGGAAGTGCTCGCCGGGTTCGAGTGCGGCATCGGCATAGAGGATTGCACCGACCTCAAAGTCGGCGACATCCTCGAAGTATACGAGACAGTCGAGGTCGCTCGCACATTGGGCTCGCCGGTAAACGCGGCCGAAGGCGCGCAGGGGAGCGAGAATGGACGAGATAAGGCGTAGGCGCGTCGAGGAGCAGCTCCGCGACGTGATAGCGGCCCTCATCCTCGGTGGCCAGGTAAAGGATCCGCGGGTGGGCCCCTTCATCTCGATCACCAGGGTCGAGGCGGCGCGCGATCTATCGGTCGCGAAGGTGTTCGTCTCGGCATACCCGGGCGCCGAAGGCGGCGAGGCCTCTCTCGAGCTGGCTGTCTCCGGCCTCGCGAACGCAGCGGGCTTCATCCAGTCCCAAGTCGCGAGAAGGATGAAGACGAGGCTGACTCCGCATTTGACCTTCATAGCCGACAAGGGCATCAAAGAGGGCTTCGAGCTCAACGAGAGGATGAAGGGACTCTTTTCGTGATGCCCGCCGCGGGAAACCGGCCCCCTTCGGGACTGGCGCTCCTGCGCAAGCCCCAGGGCGTAACTTCCTTCAGCGCGCTTTCTCCGGTCAAGCGTGCCGTCGGCTCGGGCAGGGTCGGGCATGCGGGGACCCTCGATCGCTTCGCGCGCGGCCTCCTGGTGGCGCTCACCGGCTCATATTCCCGTATCGCATCCTACGTGATGTCCGGGGAGAAGCTCTATCGCGGGCTGATCGTCTTCGGTTCGGAGACGGACACTCTCGATCCCGAAGGCAAGGTGATCGCCGTCGGACCGCCTCCTTCGGCCCAGTGCCTGCTGGAAGCGCTGCCGGCGTTCAGGGGGCCCATACTGCAGCGGCCGCCGGCTTACTCGGCCGTCCATATCGGAGGCAGGCGCGCCTACAAGATAGCCCTTGAGGGCGGGAAGCCGGAGGTCAAGGAACGACGAGTCGAGATAGTCTCCCTCGACCTCCTATCCTATGAAGGATGCGAGGCCCTCGTCGAAGTCCGCTGCTCGAGCGGCACGTACATCCGCTCCCTTGCCCGCGACATAGCCGCCGCCTGCGGATCCAGGGGCCATCTTCGCGCCCTGGAGCGCTTGGCGATCGGGAGTTTTCGCGTCGAGGAGGCCGTCGATCCCGAAGCTTTCGATCCCCTGGTCGATCTTCGCGATTTCCGTCGAGAGGACGCTGAAGCTTTTGGGCTCAGGGCGATAGGCCTCGAAGATCCCGGACTGGAAGCGCGATTCCGGAACGGCCGGAAGATCGATCTGGAGGCCTTTTCCTTCCTGGACGGCGGTCCGATCGCCGTGGGGAGCGAAGCGGCCGTATTCGGCTCAGGCGGCAAGCTGCTCGGGATAATCCTGCTTGCGGAGCAGGGGCCGAAATATAAGGTAGTCATATCGGCTCCCGCCGGTCCCGTCCCCGCGGGGAGGGCCACGTGAAAGTCCTCACCTGGCACGAGTTCCGTTCGGGACGAGCCGCCTCGCCTATCGCGGCTGCGATCGGCGTCTTCGATGGCCTCCACATCGGGCACAGGGAGCTGGTAGGACGGGTACTGGGAAAGGCGGGGCTGGAGTCGACCGTGGTGACCTTCGAGGACAATCCCAAGCGAATGCTCTCGCCGGAAAGCTTCCGCGGAGCGCTCTCGACCCTCGATCAGAAGCTGGCGCTCATCGATTCGGCAGGCGCGGATCTCTGCGTGCTGATTGACTTTTCCGGCGATTTCAGTAAACTGCCAGGCAGGCAATTCCTGTCGATGCTTAGCGATAGCGCAGAGCTCCGCTACCTCGCGGTGGGCAGCGATTTCCGCTGCGGTCACAACCTCGATACCGACGCGGAGGATATTCGCGAATTTTGTCGCGGTCGCTCGATCGAAGTCGAGCTGTTGAGCGCGGTGCATTGGGCCGGGCGTTCAGTAAGCTCGAGTCGGATAAGGAAATCGATCATCGCCGGCCACCTGGAAGACGCCGCGCAGATGCTCGGCCGGCCGTACGAGATAGATCTCCGAGGCGCGAGCGATTCGTCCTCGGGCAGGGTCGCGCCGACGGGGGGGCAGGTCAGCCCTCCGCCGGGCCTTTACGAGTCTTCGGTTCGTTTCGGCGCAGAGAGTTCCTCGGGCGTCGAGGAGTTCGGCCGTGGGCTGACAGCCCGGCTGGAGGTCGACGGGTCGTGGTCGTATACCGCCGAGGAATCGTCGGGGACCCGGGCACACGCTCCGATCGGCCTGCGCCTATTTCGCAGGGTATCAAGAGTTTAGAAGGAGATAGAGAAGATGGCGTTGACCAAAGAGGACAAGGCCCGGGTCGTG
>CAZBGA010000072.1:0-18418 GCA_964491385.1 uncultured Treponemataceae bacterium
GGGCGCGATTGGGCAGGGCCGTCAGGGAATCGTAGTGGGCGAGGCGCTCGAGGCGCTCCTGGAGCCTGCGCCGCTCGGTAACGTCGCGGAGGACGGCGACGATGCGAACGGGCTCGCCGCCCGGGCCGGGCACGGGGGCTATCGTGACCTCCTCGACGAGCGATGCGCCGTCGGCGCGGACGGCGGCGATCTCTCCTCGCCAGCCCTCGCCCGCCGCGGCCGAAGCCAGGGCGGCGTCGGCGTCGGCCTCCTCCAGGCCGAAGATGGCCTGCCTCGAGCCGATGGCCCGGTCCTTGGACAAGCCCGTCGTGCGCTCGAAGGAGGGGTTCACGTACTCGGCCTTGCCGTCAAGGTCGGCGATCACGATCATGTCCGAAGTCGACTCCATGGCCACGAGCCTGGCGGCCAGTTCGGCGCCTTCGGCGAGGTTCTTGCCCACGAGCCGCGACAGCAGGATCATCAGGGCCGCGATCGCGGCGATGGCCGCCACGTACACGATGAGGCGCTTGTTCCATTCGCCCATTATGTCGGCCCTGGCCTCGCCGATGGCGATGAAGAAGGGGAATTCCCCGACTCGGGCGTAATAGAAGTAGGGCCCCCTCTCCGACCGCATCGCTCCCGGCCCGGTTCCCGACTCTTTGAGCGAGCGCAGCAGGCTGCGCATCGCCGCGTCGACGACCTCGACGCCTACCGCGTCCTTCATCACGGGCCTGCGAGCGATGAGCCTGAGGTCGGGATCGGTCACTGCGATTATCCTGTGCTCGCCGAGCTCGAGGTCCCCGAGCTCGCTCTGGAGGAGGGACACGTCGATCCGGGCGGCGACGACGGCGACCAGGGCGCCGCTCGGGTCGCGGATGGCGCGGGCGCGGATGAGGGCCGCGCCCGTCCCGCCGAAGGTCGTCAACGTGGAGTCGTCGAGGGAGCCGTCGGCGACGAACGCGCGGACATAGGAGGTATCGCCCTCGCCCTCCGAACCCGAGGAGCTGAAGGCGATCGTCCTGCCCCACGGATCGAGGATGGAGAGCGACGTTGCCTGGGGAAGAGTGGCGCGCTTGGCCGCGACGAAGCGGTCGAGGATCGGGCCGCGCTGCCCGCCCGCCGGCGGCGCGGACTCGATCCTGTCGACCACGTCCCTGAGCACGAAATCGGCCTCGCGGATCGAACCGTCGAGGCGTTCGGTCAGGAGCTGGCTGATGTTGTCGGAAACGGCTCGGGCCTTCTCGACGGCCTGCCGCCGAGAGTCGCTCAGGTCCGCCCCGAGCACGGCGATGATGGCGAGGCTTATCCCCGCGACCGCGGCCGCGAGGCGTCGACGCGGTCTTAGGTAAGCGCTTTTACCGGGCATCGAGCCTCCACCGTGGCGTCCTTACATTAAGATTATCGTCACGGAGCATGCCGGGCAAGCGAGCCCCCGAGGCGTGGCGGCGCCGCGGGAATCCCTAGAATCCGTCGGGAGAGGCGAAGAAACCCTCGTCGCTCGAGAAGACGTCGCCCTCGGGGTTCCTCGCCTGGTACAGGGCCTCGATATAGCGGAAGCGCGCGACCTCGGCGGCGAGCCTGTCGCGATCCGTCCTGACGGCCGCTATGAAGTCGTCGGCCGTCTGGCCGGGCCGAATCTCCAGCTTCCCGTCGGCCGTGCCCGCGATGGCGTCGGAGATCTCGTCCAGCCTGTAATAGACGCGCTCGAACAGGAACAGGACCTTCCTGATGTTGAGGAGGTAGCCCGCTATTTCCTTGTTCTCGCGCAGGGCCGTCGGGTCGAGGGGATCTATCCTGGTCCCGGCGCGGTCCTCGTCGGCCCATTTCTTGGGCGTCGGAGACTTCTGGAAAGGATCGTAGGCCGCCTCGAATTCGGCCGATAGGTGGTCATAGCGCTTGGCGTAATCTCCGAGGGCGCGCGGCGCGTCGGCCTTGAAGGCGGCGATCTCGTCGGCGATCCACCTGTCGCTGAAGCCTTTGACCGAAGATACGGCCACGGGGATGAAGCGGAGGCGCTCCCCGGGACGCTTCTCGAGAACCTTGCCCGCGGGCACCTCGACTTCTTCCTGGCCGTCGCTCACCGAGACCTCGCTCTCCGAGCAGGTGACCAGAGTCGCCTGCTCGGCCTTCGGGCTCGCGTCGTCGGCGTTGATCGAGACTGCGACCTCGAACTCCGTCCCGCGTACCGCCATTACGGCGCTGCTCGAGGTGACCGTGACGGTCGGGCTGCCCGCGAGCTTGCTTACCTTCGAGCCGATGGCCCCGGTCAGAATCTGGATCTGCGTCCGCGGCTCGCCTTTGAATTCGTCGAGGTTTATGTAGAGCGAGGACCTGGCCTTGATGTTGAGCTTGCCGCTCATGCCGGTGTTCTTGTCTAACGCTATCACCAGCAAGCCGTCGCTCTGGGTCTTGATGAGATCGCCCGAGAAAACCGGGTCGCCGATATCGGGAGCCGATATGGTCCTGCCGCCGCGGCCGATCGAGACGCCCCCTTCCGCGTAATCGATGTCGCCGACTTTGGCGGCGGATAATGCGGTGACCGCGACGGCCGTTACGACGAGCATGGCGGCGAGAAAGAGGCGTTTCATATGTAGGTCGCTCCTTGGGCGGGATCCCCGCGCGGGGACCGCTTCGTCAAATATACCGCGCCCGTCCGAGGCTTTCGAGAGGCATCTCTATATCTTTACGCCGAAGAACCATTTGGGCCAGACCGTGAAGCCCTCGCCGAAGAGCCTCCCCCGCCAGCTCGAGCCCTGCTTGAGGGCCTCAGGGACCCGGCCGCCCAGCGAGTCAAGGTCGAAATCCGCCTTCAGCCCGCCGACGATCTGGAAATGGCCGCCCAAGGGCAGGCCCGCCATGAGCCTGACGCTGGGATATGGCCGCATCATGGACCAGCCTTGCCAGGCCCTCCAGTTTCCGTACCATTCGAAGCTGTCGAAAGGCAGGTCGCCTATCGCCTGCTCGGCGGATACATCCAGGTCGAAGTCGAGGCCGAAGCAGCGGGTCCGCGAGCCGAGGCCGATGCTGGCCACGAAGCCGGAGCAGTCGCGAAGCCAATCGCCCGTCGGGGCGCCGATCCCGAAAACCGTGTACAGCGCGGGCGTGCCCTCCTGCAGGTGGACGTAGGTGAATTCGTCGACCGGCTCGTAGGTGAGGCCGATCGAGCCGACGCCGTTGCCCGCGATATTGACGAGGCCGATCTGCACTCCGTCGATATAGCCGGCGACGTTGACGAGGCCGACCTGGATCCCGGTCACGCGGTCGGCCCGGTTGAACAAGCCCGCCGCCTGGCCTCCGTCGACGCGGTCCGCGATGTTGAATACGCCGGCTCCCTGGAAGCCGTCGACGTCGCCGTCAGCAATGTTGAAGACGCCCGCGCCCTGGAAGCCGAGGATTCTCCGGGAGACATTGAAGACCCCGGCCCCTTGAGTCCCCCTGACGTCCCTCGAGATGTTGAACACTCCCGCGCCCTCCGCTCCCGAGACGTCCCGTACGAGATTGCCGATCGCTCCGCCCGCGAGGGAGGAGTCATAATAACCGAAGGGGAAGGAAATCCCCGGCACGAGCGATACCAGGACGGGCGTATAGGGAACATCGGAGGGTCCGCCGGGTTCCTGGGCGGATACGATCGCGCCCTCGCAGAGCAGCGCCGCCGCCGCGACGATGGAAAAGATTCGTTTCATGGTTTCTCCCCTTGAGGCGAGGTCGAATTCGCCCTAATGCAACCCCGTGCCGTGGTTGATCTGTCACCATGCGGAAGGTATCCTGGGTTCATGGGCTTTTTTTCGCCTTTTCGGTCGGCGCGCAGGAGACGCATACTGGAGCGCTTTCCCATAGACGACGAGCTGTGGGACTGGGCCGTCAGGGAGCATAAGATATTCCGGTGGCTCGGGCGGGCCGACCGCGCGAGACTGCGCGAGCTTTCCACCCTCTTCCTCGCGGAGAAGCTGTTCGATCCGGTAGGCGGCGTCGAGCTGAGCGAAGAGCTGAAGGTATCGATCGCCGCCCAGGCCTGCCTCCCCCTCCTCGGACTCGATCTGGACTGGTATTCGGATTGGTCCACCATCATCGTCACGCCGAGGGAGTACGACGTGCGGAAGCGCGATGTCGACGCTGCCGGCGTCGTCCACGAGTACGACGACGAGTTCTCGGGCGAGGCCTTCGATCTCGGGCCCGTCGCCCTCTCCCGCGTCGACGTGGAGGCTTCGGGCTGGGGAGACGGCTACAACGTCGTCATCCACGAGATGGCGCACAAGCTGGACGGGAGGGACGGTTCCTACGACGGTTGCCCTCCGCTGCACGGGAACATGGATTACGGCGAATGGCGCGACGCTTTCCGCGAGGCCTACGAGTCCCTTCGCGCGTCCCTCGAGCGGCCTGCGCCCCGTTCGAGGCGGGCTCCGCGCTCGAAGCGGGCTCCGCGCATCGATTCCTACGCGGCCGAATCGCCCGACGAATTCTTCGCGGTCGCCTGCGAGTACTTCTACGAGAAGCCCGCGCTCCTCCGGTCGGAATACCCTCGGGTCTACGAGCAGCTCGCGCTTTTCTTCAGGCGCGATCCCACCGCCGATCAGGGGATCGCGAGCGGGCCGGCGCCGGGCTAAGTCTTGCGGACGTAGAGGGGGGAGGTGAGCGCCTCGCGCCCGTCCACCGACAGGGTGATGCCGATCGTGCCTTCGCGGCCGATCGGTGTGCTCACGAAGTTGAAGACGCTGTGGACGACGCGCGACGATCCGGAGAAGTCGCCGACGGTCAGCTCTCCCTCTATCGGGCGCAGGATCTCCGAGCCGTCGGGGCCGGCGAATTCTATCTTCATGGGATGGGAGCCCTCTTCGTGGATGTAGAAGCGCAGTCGCATCGCGAGGCACATGAAGGGGTGGACGGCAGGGAACTGCCGCGCGAAGACGGTGTCGAAGGCGCCCACCACGGTGAGCTTGCCGCCGCTCTCCTGAGCGAAATCGCATAGCGTGAATATGTCCACGTGCATCACTGCTTCCCTTCGTCGTCCAGCGCCGCGAGGAGATTCTCTCCTATCGCGAGAGGGCCGACCTTCCGACGGTAGAGGTCCTTGTCCGACTCGCGGAACAGCTCGTCGAAATCGGCCTGTCCCGACGTGTGGACGCCCAGCGAGACCGAGAAGGGCGGGTCGTGCGCCGCTCCCGCCTTCGCCATCACCTCTTGAAGCCTCGTGCGGGCGATCTCGGCGTCCTCGGGGCCCGTCGCGGGCATGAGGAGGAGGAATTCGTCGCCGCCGTAGCGCGCGAGGGAATCGGCGGCGCGCATCGCGCCCGCGAGCGTCCGCGCCACCACCTTGAGGACCTCGTCGCCGGCCGCGTGGCCGAAACTGTCGTTTATCGCCTTGAACCGGTCGACGTCGGCGAGTACGATTGAGAGGTCGCCGCCGTAGCGCGCCCGCCTGGCCGCCTCGCGGTCTATGGCCCGATCGAGACCGCGGCGGTTGAGGGCGCCGGTGAGGGGGTCGCGCTCGGAGACTCGGCGGGACTCGGCGAGGTAGTACGCCTTTTCCACTGCGATCGCGGCGAAATCGGCGATGGTGGAGAGCACGCGCATGTCGTAGGCCGAGAAGGGCCGGCCGTCGAGGCGGTTGAGCAGCTCGATGACGCCGAAGACCTTGTCGCCCGAGCGCAGTGGCACGGCTACGATGGAGTCGGTCTTGAAGCCGGTCAGGAGGTCGAGGCGGTCGGACCAGCGCGAGTCCTCGTACGGATTCTCGACGACCGCGCTGACGCCCCGCTGCGCCACCCATCCGGCCACCCCCTCGTCGATCCGTATGCGCATGCCCGTCAGCGCCTCGGCCGCTCGCCCCACCACGCGGGCGAACACGAGCTCACCCTTGGCGGAGTCCACGAGGAGGAGGGACCAATTGAGGGGGCCGAAAAAGGAACCCACGTGCTCCATGACGCGGTCGAGGACTCCGCGGATGCTATTCTCCGCGACGATGCTCGTGCCTATCGCCGAGAAGACCGAGAGGCGGATGAGCTCTTCCATGTCCGTATCGCCGGTTTTTTCGGGCATCTTCCCTCCAATAGGACTATGCCTCGTCCGAAGCCCGTAGGCAAGGTGCGATCGCCCTTGTCATTCGTCGGGGTATCTGGGTATCTTTCGCGCGCGGGGCGCGGGAAGGAGCGGCAATGGCGGAAGGGAAGCGCAATCGGCTCGGCAGTATATTCCTTCTCGCCGCCGTTTCGGGGTTCCTCGCGGTTGAGTTCCAGCCTTGGCTGCCCCTCGCGTCCATCGGCCTTATCGGGAAGCTGAATCTCAAGGCCCTGCTCGAGGCCTTCTTCGAGGCCTCTTTGGCCGGAGCCTTCGCCGATTGGTTTGCGGTTTCCGCTCTCTTCAAGGATCCCCTCGGCATACGGCTGCCCCACACGAATATTCTCGCCAAGAACAAGGACGCGATAGCCGACGCGATACCGCGCTTTCTTACCGGGTTCGTCAGCCAGAGCGCGATACGGGAGGAGCTCGGGAGGATCGACTACGCGTCCGCGGCCTCCGAGGCCTTTTCGGGCGGCGGGACGCGCGATGAGCTGCATTCCTTCCTGAGGTCGCAGGCCGCGGAGCTTCTCGCGGCCTACGGCGGCGGGGGCGAGGAGAAGGCGGCCGCTCTCCGCCGCTTCGTCGACGACGTCCTCGCCTTCGCGTCGGACCGCGTCGACGCGGCATCCGGCGCCTCCGCCTTCCTCCTGTGGGCGAGGAGGGAACGCCTCGACCAGAAGGCGCTGGAGGCTATCGCCGAGTACGCCCGCGATGAGATGGGGCGGAGCCGGCATCGGCTCGTCGCCATCCTCACGCCGATCGTCAAGCGCAACGCGGGCTGGCAGGGCCTCTTCATCGGCGCGGGCACCGTCGAGCGCTTCCTCGCCGGCATCCAAGAGGAGCTTTCGGACATCAAGGCCGACAAGACGAACGAGTTCAGGCTGTACCTCCTGTCCGCGCTATCGGCCTATGGGGCTAAGCTCGCTCCCCCGAGGCCCGGCTCGGGCGAAGGTCCCTCCGCCGAGCGGGTCGGCTTGGGGGAGGCCTTCAGGGGCGCGCTGGCGAGCGAGGAATTCCGCCGCGGCTTCGCGCTCTTCGCCGCGCAGATGCTCTCGCGTCTCGGCGAGGACCTTTCAAGGACGGACGGAAGCCTGATCCCTACGCTCGAGCGCGCCGAGGAGGCGCTAGCCGCGAGGCTCTCGGGGGACGGCCCGATGCGCGCGCGGTTCAACGCCACGGTCGCCTCGCTGATCGCCGGCGTCATCGAACGCGGCCGGATCGTGGAGGGGGTCACCGAGTATCTCGCGGGGCTCCTGAGGTCGACGGACGAGCGCGAGTTCGTGGATAGGATCGAGGATTCGGTATGGAACGACCTGCAGTACATCCGCGTGAACGGCTCGGTGGTGGGCGGCCTGGTCGGGCTGGCCATCGCCGCGATAAAGGCCGCGCTCGGCGGCTGAAGATCATCCGCCCGCCGCGACGAGAAGCGAGGCGACGTGGCAGGCGGCCCCGGCGAGCACGAAGAGGTGCCACAGCGCATGGAAATAGGGCACTTTCCTTATCGCATAGAATACGACCCCTAAAGTATAGGCCAGGCCTCCCGCGGCGAGGAGGGCGAAGGCGGACGCGGGCAGGGCCGCGCGCATGTCGCCGAATACGGGCGCGATGAGCCAGCCCATCCCGAGATAGATGAAGGCGCCCGCTACGCGGAAGCGGTCGATGCGCCGCGCGCTGAGGGCGATGCCGCCCGCGGCGATGGCCCATTCGAGGCCGAAGAGTATCCAGCCCTTCGCGCCGACGAGAAAGCATATCGAATAGGCGCTATAGGTCCCGGCGATGAGGACGTATATGGAGGAATGGTCGAGGACGCGCAACCGGCGCTTGACGCTCGGGTCGACGGAGGCGTGGTAAACCGCCGATGACAGGAAAAGCGCGACGAGGGAGAGGCCGAACAGCAGGTAGGGCCATACGGCGCGGCTCCCGCGCGACGCCGCCGATGTCAGGAAGGGAAGGGCGACCAACGCGGCGAGGGCCCCGAAGCCGTGAGTCAGGGCATTGGCCGCCTCCTCGCCGGGACTCGGCGCCCGGCCCAGGGCGGGCATGATCGTCGACATGGATTCTCCCGTCGCGGCCTGCGGCCGCAATAGGACAGACAAGGCCTCCGGGCATAGGTTGCGCGCCGCGAGGCGTCAGGCGCGCTCGAGGATCGATTCCATCGTCGCCTGGTTCAATCTCGACACGAGAGTCTTGAGTTTCGCCTTTCGCGGCTCGTCCAGCGAATTGGGGTCGAACATGACGACATGCACGCTCTCGGAGCCGTCCTCTCCCGCGCGCTTGGCTACGACGACGCCAGAGGCCGGGAGGCGCTGGCCTTTGATCGTCAAGGACATGTCGCGCAGCACCGAGCCTACCTTCAGGCTCGCTCCGCCCTCGAAGCGAATCGCCATCCCTGCCGAGCTCAAGTCCGTGAGCTCCGCCCTGAGAGTCGCGCCTTCGTAGTCCACGACGCATTGGCCCGATCCGGGCGGGCACAGCGCCCGGACGAATTTTCGGCGTCCCCTCGCCTCGTTCGCCTCGAGGGTCTTCGCCAGTATCTCGGCCGTCTTGGCCGCCCCGATCTTGAGGATGACGAAGCCGCACTGGGCTTCCGCGTTCATCAGGTAGTGCTCGCGGAGCTCGGGGTCGTCGTTGAGGGTGATTATTCCGACTCCCACGGTCGGGACTTCCTCTCGGAGCGACCGGACGAAGGAGAGCCATCCCGCCTCGTCGAGCCCGTCGTCGAGGTTAACGAAGACGATCGCGTCGGGGAAGGAGGCGATCGCGCGCTTCAGCTTCTCGTGGTCGCGCGCGAAGTAGACCTCGTACTCCTGCCTGGCGAGCTCGTCGGCTACCTCCGAAAGCACCGGGGGAGGATACAGGAAGAATATCTTCTTGCCGAGGACGCCGCTTTCCATACTGGTCTTAAGCTAATGACTTCGAGTCGGGCTCGCAATACCCTTCGCCTCGTAGGCGCGCATCACGGGCAGGGCGGCGATGAGGGAGCGGGCCGTCGTGTACCAGAGGTCCGCGAGGCGCCGGAGGCCGCTCCTCGCGTTGGCGCGCCGGATCGCCCTCAGCCTGAGATCGTAGAAGATCTCGATGATCAAGCCCATCTCGCGGCGGGCCCGGCGATCGGGAAGGCGCGCGAGGGCCTTCCTGACAGCGCTCGAAGCGGAGAGGGCCAGGTTGGCTATATCGGCGGCCGCCCGGCTATCGCCGGCGGCGAGCTCGTGATAGGAGGAAAGTCTGGCGCAATCGAGCTCGAGGACCGAGCCGGAGATGGCGTATTCCGAGGCCTCGCCGCCGACGGCTCTCTTCGCTTCGGCCAGCTCCGCCGACGGGACCATGGACATGGCCTCCGAAAGCTTCGCCTCGGCGAGGCGGAGGTGATCGAAGAGCTCCTCGCACCGTCCGCGCTTGCGCGCGAGCCGCTCCGGCCCCGCCATCCAGGGATCGCCCCAGTCGGCGGGAGGGTCGGATGCGCGTCGGGACATCGACTCGGGCCGATGCACGGCGCAATCGCCTTCCTCTACATCGAGATCGATGCTCCAGGCCGAACCGAGCTCGCGCCAGTACTCGAGCATCGGCGCGGCCATCGGGCCGTACGCGGCGTCCGTCCAATCGGAGAGGAGGTCCTGGACGCCGGGTCGAGACGGATTTCGCCTGGAGGCCGCGAGTCGGGGCAGGAGGTAGACGTTCGGCCTCGGCGCGAGGGGGAGACGGCCGCCGGTGCACAGGATGCCTACCGCGTCGGCGGCTTCTTCCGGGGCGCAGCCTTCGCCGGAGCCGCCCCCGTACGCGGCGAGGTCGCCTTCGATGACGGCGGCCAGGGGAGGCACCGCCGACTTGAAGAGGAAGGCGTCCTCCCAGTACTCGAATACGGCGACCCTGCCGCCGCCCGAGGCGCGCCAGGCCCGCGCCGCCCTGCGGAACGAGGAGAGGGAGGCTGCGTTCAATTCGTTCCGGGCATCGTTCAACGGCGTTCCCCATGAACGCAGGCGCGGGGCCCAGAGAAGCTCGAGGTTTGGCGGAAGAGCCGTTCCGCCCTCCGGCGAGGCCTCGAGGGCGGAAGCGACATCCTCGGTGTCATGGTAGGCGAGGTAGGACAGCGCCGCGTCAGGCCGCGATCCGGCCAGCGCGGCGGCGAGCGAGCGAGCGGCTTTGAGCGACTGCGCCGCCGGCGAGAGGGAGGCGCACGCGGCGCAGGAACACCATCCGCCATCCGGCAGGTCGTCGGGCCACACGTGGAAGACCGAGATCTCGGGATGGCTGGCCGCGCCGGCGGCAAAGGCCTCGGAGGCCAGGGCGAGGGCCCTCCCGCTGGAGGGGCAGAAGTTGCGGTCGCTTACGCGCTTGCCGCCCGACTCGCGGAAGAGCTCGGGCTCCGCCTTGAAGAGCGACCGCGGGACGAGGGCCGAGAGACCGTGCCCGCCCAGCTCGAGGCCGAGGCCTAGGCGGCGCGCGGTCCCGGCGATTGAGACGCGCAGCGCTTCGTAGAGGCTCCGGGGCGCGGCGCCCATGGCGAGAGCGTCGGGCGTGGTGTGGACGAAGATCGAGGCGTAGCCCGCTCGCGCCGCCCATAGCAGGTAATCCTCCCAGCGCTCGAGATAGGCCCCATGGCCGAGGATGAGGGTCGTCGCCGGGACCGCGGCATCGCCGAGGGGTGAGGGGTCCACGGAAGATTCCGAAAGCGGCGCCGCGAGGTGAAGGACCGGGCCGCGCGGCAAGCGCTCGCCGCGCTCGCCCGGCGCCACCCATCGCGCCCCGAGGGCCTCGAGAAAATCGTAGACGCCGCGCAGGAGGCCGCCGCCGTCCTCGCCGCGGATCTCGACGCGGCCGGGCGCCGCGCGCCAGGAAAAGCCGGGAGCGCGAAGCCTGCCGCCGGGGCCCGGGCCGGGCCTGCCCTTCCCGGCGTTCAGGATGATGATCCGCTCCGAGGCGCCCCCGTCGCCGAGGACGGGGACCTGGCAGCCCATCCTGCCGATTATCGAGGCCAGCTCGGAAGCCGCGAAGGCCTCCGGCCCTTCCGGGCCCCCGATCGCGCCCGCGCGGACGATCCGCCACTCTTCGGAAAAATCGAGCACCATGGCCCGAGCCTACGCTCGGCCATGGAATTAGGCAAGGTGTCTCAATCCGCCACGAATCCCATCGCGGGCGCGACCGCGGCGTCGACGCGGGCGAGGAAATCCGGGGTGAGCTTGGGCAGGAGGTCGAGGGCCTTCAAGTTCTCCTCGAGCTGTTCCACTCTGCTGGCCCCCGTGATGACCGTGCTCACGCGCCTGTTCCGGGCGCACCAGGCGATCGCGAGCTGGGACGCCGTGGCGCCGATCCCGGCCGCGAGTTCCTTCAGGTCGCCCGCGGCCTTCACGGACTCGAGCTTGAGGACCTTGCCTTTGAGTCCCTCGTAGCCGGGGAGGGACAGCCGCGAGCCCTCGGGGACGCCCTTCGCGTACTTGCCCGAAAGCACGCCCGAGGCGAGGGGGCTCCAGGTAGTGAGGCCCAGGCCGATGCCGTCGTAGAGCCTTTCGAATTCCAGCTCTACCTTGGTCCTGTCCAGGAGGTTGTACTGGGGCTGCTCCATCTGGGGCTTGCGGAGGTTTCGCCTGTCCGCGATTTCCCAGGCCTCGCGGATCTGGTCCGCGCTCCACATCGAGGTTCCCCAGTAGAGCGCCTTGCCCGAGGCGACGATGTCGCTCATCGCCCACACGACTTCCTCGACAGGCGTCTCGGGGTCCGGCCTGTGGCAGAAGACGAGGTCGATGAAGTCGAAGCCGAAGCGCTTGAGCGAGCCTTCGACCGCCTGCATGAGGTATTTGCGGTTTAGGGTGTTCTTCTGATTCGGGCCCTCGTTGAGGCCCCAGAAGAACTTGCTCGAGACTATGTAGCTCTCCCGCCTAAGCCCCAGCTTGCGGAAGGCCGCGCCCATGATCTCCTCCGACTTGCCGGCCGCGTAGGCCTCGGCGTTGTCGAAGAAGTTGACGCCCTTTTCGTAGGCCGCCTTCATTATAGAGGCGGCCGAGTCGACGTTCACCTGCGGACCGTAGGTGACCCAAGAACCCAGCGACAATGCGGAGACTTTGAGTCCCGCGCTTCCGAGCCTTCTGTATTCCATATCCAGATAGTACTAAAAAACGAAGCTTCGCGGCATCAGGGCGAATGGGCGATGGGGAAGGAAATCTGTACGCGCGCTCCGCGCCCGCCCGCTCGGTTAAGCCCATCCGAGCGGCTTTAAGACCCTAGTCCGAATATATTTCATCGTTTGTTCATGAGCGCGGACCCGTCCCGGCATAGTTGCGTCGCTTTCTCGGCGCTATACTGGGGCCCCCATGGATAGTACCGAGACGATGGGCACGCGGCCCGCGGGCCGCCTCCTGGCGGAATTCAGCATCCCCGCGATCGGGGGATTGCTCGTATCCTCGCTTTACAACGTCGTGGACAGGGTGTTCATCGGCCAAGGTACGGGAGTCAACGGCATGGCCGCCGTCACGGCCGCCTGGCCGATAATGATCGGCAGCCTGGCCATCGGCGTGCTCTTTCAAACCGGAGCGAGGACCCTCGCCTCAGTCACAATAGGCACGGGCGACAGGGACAAGGCCGAGGAATATCTCTCTCGAGCCGTCGGCGCGGCATTCATACTCGCGGCCTTGACTTCCGGCGTGATCTGGATCGCCTCCGAGCCCGTCCTGCGCGTCTTCGGCGCGACGGGTGCCATCATGACCGAGGCCAAGGCCTATACGGGCTGGATTCTCCTCGGGGCGCCGGGCCAAGCGGCCGGGATGGCCGCAGGCTCCTCGCTCGCCGCCGGGGGCAGGCCGAAGGCGAGCTTCATGGTCCAGCTCGCCGGCACGCTCGTGAACGCGATACTCGCCCCGATCTTCATATTCGCCCTCGGCTTGGGCGTCGGAGGAGCGGGGCTCGCGGTCGCGATATCCTGGACATTGTCCCTCGTCCTGACCTTGGGCTATACGCTTCAGAAGAAAAGCGTCCTGAGGATCAGGCTCCGCTACCTCCTGCCCGATGCCAGGATCTACGCGAGCATGACGAGGGTCGGGATGCCCCTCTTCCTCTTCCAGCTCCTCACCTGCGCCACCTTCGTAGTCGCCAACATGGCGGTCAGGCCCTATGGCGGCGAGCTCGGCCTCGCCGTAGTGGGGATTATCGTCACCGTCGCCCAGTTCCTGGGCTTTCCCCTCTTCGGCATCATCACCGGGGCCCAGCCGCTCTGGGGATACAATTACGGAGCCGGCAAGTGGCGTCGGATCGGACGGATAAGCGCATTGACTTTCGCGTGGACCCTCGCTTTCGCGGCCCTCTCCGAAGTCGCGATGGTGGCCGCGCCCGCCTTTTTCGTGCGACTGTTCTCGGGCGACGCCTCCCTCGCGGGCCTCGGGGCGCGCTCGCTTCGCATCTTCACCTGCGCCTTTATCCTGATCCCTCTCGAGCTCGGGCCCGTCTCCTATTTCCAATCGACCGGCCGGGCAATGCCCGCGGCTACGGCGATGACTCTGCGATGCTTCAGCTTCATCGCCGGGATGATCGTCCTCCCTCCGATCTTCGGATTCGACGGGGTCCTTTGGGCGGGCCCGCTCTCGGATACGCTGACGGGCCTGGTAGGGGTCCTATACGGCCGGCGCATGTTCATCGAAGTCAGGAAGAACACGGCTTTCGAGGCCGAGCTTCTGCACTAAGGCCTTCCCATATACGAAAACTGTGGACATAGCGTCGTAGGTATCCGTATAATCGGCTCAAGAACCATGTCCGCCCCGTATATCGTCATTATCGCCCTCGCCGCGGGGCTCGCGGCCTTCTTCTCGGTCCGCGCCCTTCGCGCGGGCGCTAAAGGCGCCTCTCCGGCTCCGGAGGCCCTCCTTTTGGAAGAGGCCGTAGTCACGGAACCGATTGCCCCCGGCATGGAAGGAAAGGCCGAGCTGCGGAAGCGGGGGGCGAAACCCCTGTCCCTCCGCGCTCGGGCGATGGACTCGGCCCAGGCATTCGCCCGCGGCGCCAAAGTGCGCGTGATCGATTACCGCGAAGGCTGCTGCCTGATCGAGAGCGCGGACGAGGAGCATTTGGTCAGATAGGAGTCGTCGCCCGGGCGGCGGCCTGGGCGCCTGGGGAAAAACTACTATAATTATCACATGAGCTCCAGTTTTCCGATACATCCCTATGCCGCGGCGATGATCCTGTGCGCCTTCATGGCGCTCCTGCTCAGCGCGCGCGCCTGGTTCGGGACGAGGAAGGCCCTCTCCCGCAGTTTCGCCTTCTGTCAGGCGACGATATTCCTCTGGAGCCTGTTCAGGCTGGTCCAATGGGAGGTAATCGCGCCGGAGAGCCAGCTAGAGGCGCTCAAGCTGCAATACCTGGGGATCGCCTTCCTTCCCGCCGCCTATTACATGGTCGCGAGGGCCCTGGCGAAGACGCCGGTAGGGGGAATCGAGATCCCCCTCGTATTCCTTCCTGGTCTCGGAGCCCTCGCCCTCGTCGTTACCGATCGGGTCCATCATTTCTTCTGGAAAGGCGATCTGCTGTCGTCGCTGCCGATAAATCCCGAGGGCGCCTGGGGTTTCTGGGCGTTCATAGCCTATGCATATCTCGTAGTCCTCGTCGCGGTCGTGATCCTCGTCAGGGCCTGCCTCCGCGCGCGGGGCATCGTCGCGCGCTGGATGCGGTACCTGACCGTCCTCCTCATCTTGCCCTGCGTGACGAACGCCGTCTTCATTTCCTTCTTCTTCACGAGGACGGGCTACGACCCGACGCCGATCGTCTACGCTCTCACCAGCATCCTCATGGCGGTCGTGTTGAGGCGATTCGATATCCTGGATGCCGTGCCATACGCGAAGAGCGCGCTCCTGGAGTCGATCGATTCGCCCCTCATCGTGGTCGATGCCGAGGGTCTCGTCGTCGGCTCGAACGAGGAGGCCGGGCGCATCTCCCCGATGATCGATAGGCTCGAGGGAAGGCCGATAGTCGAGATCGTCCCGGTCCTCGCCGGATCGGAGAAGGAGGGAGACGCGAGGGATTGGTCCTTCGGGGGCGTCGATTACCAGATCACGTGCTACGACGTGAAGCGGAACGGCAAGACATGGAGCGGAAGGTTCTACCTATTCCGGGACGTCAGCGCCCTCGTGAGGGCGAGGCGCGGGATCGAGGAGGAGCGGGCCAAGGCCGACGCCTTCAGCGCGGCCAAGAGCGCCTTCGTCGCCACCGTGAGCCACGAGCTGCGCAATCCCCTCAACGCGATCATCGGCCTCGCCGACCTGGACCTCCGCGCCGGCCCGCCGCCCGACATCAGGGACGACCTGGAGGTAATCCTATCTTCGGGCAAGATCCTTCTCGGCCTCGTCAACGATCTCCTCGACCTTTCCAAGATCGAGGCCGGCAAGATGGAGCTCGAGCGCGTCGACTTCGACCTCCACGAAAAGGCATCGTCCCTGCTTAAATCTTTCAGGCCCGCCGTGGAGGCGAAGGGAATCTTCCTGGATATCGCGATCGAGGAGGGCACGCCGCGCTACGTCAAGGGCGACCCCCTGCGCTACGGACAGGTGCTCATGAACCTCGTCAGCAACGCGGTCAAGTTCACCGAGCGCGGAGCCGTCACGGTGAATCTGTCGGCGCTCGAGCCGGGAAACGCCGGGGAGGATCCGCGCAGCATCCGCGTGCTCACGACGGTCCGCGATTCGGGGATGGGCATCGCCCCCGACCAGATGCCGCGGCTCTTCAAGGAATTCTCGCAAGCCGACCAGAGCGTAGGGCGGCGCTTCGGCGGGACCGGCCTCGGCCTCTCGATCAGCAAGCGGCTCGTCGGCCTGTTCGGAGGCGAGATCGAGGCGAGGTCGATCGAGGGCAAGGGGAGCGCCTTCTCGTTCACGGCGCGCTTCGAGCCGAGCGAGGAGTCGAAGGTACAGTCCGCGCCGAGGACCGAGACGGAGAGCGGGACGAGGCTCCGCGTACTGGTCGTGGACGACGACCCGATCAACGGCGCCGTCGCCAGGCGCTACCTCGAGCGTCAAAGGCATTCCGTCGTCTCCGTGGGCACCGGCGCCGAGGCGATCGACCGGCTGGCCCGGGGAGAGTTCGACCTCGTCCTCCTCGATCTCGGCCTGCCGGACATGGACGGATTCGAGGCCTGCAGGCTGATCATGTCGAGGGCGTCGGCGATGCAGGGCGGCGAGCCGCAGATAGCGGCGATGACGGCCCGCGCGGAATCGGGCATCAGGACCGCCTGCGCCTCCGCGGGAATGGCCGACTGCCTTTCCAAGCCCCTCGATCCCGAGGCCCTCGGCAAGCTCCTCCATCGGATCTCGGAGAGCCTTCGCGAGCTGGGGCCGCGGGCCGCGGGGTCGGTGCAGGCGTCCCGCGTCGGGGCGAAGGAGGGCGGTCAGCCTCCGCTCGCGCCCGGGACGCCCCTCATCGACGAAGACGCCCTCCTTGAGCGCCTCGACGGCGACGCCGCTTTCATGCGCGAGCTCCTGGGCTATTTCGTCGAGGAGGCCGCCGGGCGCCGCGGAGCCTTCTCGGATGCCCTGGCTGCGCGCGACCTCGACCGCCTGCAGCGGCTCTGCCACGCGCTCAAGGGCAGCTCGCTCTCCCTACGGGCCGATCCGATCGCGGCCGCGGCCGCGGCCGTCGAGCTCGACTGCGTGAAGGCGAACCGCGGCGGCGCGGACTCCGACGCCTTCTTCGAAACCGTCGCGCAGGCCATGGAGGGACTGGACGCCCTCCTCCTCGACACCGTCGCCGCGGCGCGAGCGATCCTCGAGAGACCCGGGCCCGCGCGACCGTGAGCTCTCGATCGCGCGGCCGACTCTTAGTCGAAGTACTTCAGGAATCTCCCGTAGCCATCGCGCTCCATGTCGGCGACCGGGATGAAGCGCATCGCGGCCGAGTCCATGCAGTAGCGCAGGCCCGTCGGAGCGGGCCCGTCGTCGAATACGTGGCCGAGGTGCGAATCGGCGTAGCGGCTGCGCACTTCGTCCCGCACCATGCCGAAACTCGTGTCCATCCTGACGACTACGTTCGACG
Organism: uncultured Treponemataceae bacterium; assembly: GCA_964491385.1. Lineage (GTDB taxonomy): Bacteria > Spirochaetota > Spirochaetia > Treponematales > Rectinemataceae > UBA1306. The sequence goes on from CAZBGA010000072.1 coordinate 17,038, forward strand.
GCACGAGGGGACGCGTAAAGCTGGGCCAGCCGGTGCCGGACTCGAATTTATCGCGGGAACTGAAAAGCGGCTCGCCGGACACCACGTCGACGTAGATGCCCTCGCGATGATCGTCGAAGTATTCGTTCTGGAACGGAGGCTCGGTGCCGTCCTGCTGGGTAACGTCGAACTGCATCGCGGTCAGGGTCTTCTGAAGCTCGGGCTTGGAAGGCTTCATATATTCCCCATTGGCGGCAGAGGGCGGCGCCCCCGGGTCGGCGAGGGCGGCGACTCCCCAAACCCGCGCAAAGAACTGGTCCCGTCCAGAGTTGACGCGGTAGTTCTCGTAGTAGGCGGGGTTCTTGAGGGAGAAATGCTGGTGGTATTCCTCGGCGGGCCAGAACTTGGGCGCGGGGCTGATCTGCGCGGCGATGGGCCTGCCGAATACCTTCGATTTGTCGAGGGCCGCCTTGGAGGCCTCCGCGGCCGCCTTCTGGGCCTCGTCCATGTAAAACACGATGGGCCGATACTGGGCTCCGCGGTCGACGAAGGCGCCGTCGGGGTCGGTGGGATCCGTATGGTGCCAATAGACGTCGAGGATCTGGTCATAGCTGATCCTCGAGGTATCGAAGGCGACGAGGACCGCCTCGACGTGGCCGTTCATCTCGTAGTTGTCGTAGGTCGGGTTCGCGTTCCTTCCTCCGGCATAGCCTGAGGTGGCCGTGACCACGCCGTAGGTCTTATCGAAGGCCGATTCGAGACTCCAGAAGCAGCCTCCCGCGAAAAGGGCGCTCTCGACGCGCGACGTCTCGTTCTTCGTCGCTCCCGTCGCACCCATCGCGCCCGTCAAGACAATGGCGGTCAGAGCCGCCGCTATCGCAATGCGCTTTGCCATTTCACGATCCTCCGGCGCCCTCCGGCGCCTATGATTCGCACGCGGGTCCATACCTCGAAGCTTGCTTCGCGCTTTTTTCGTCTTTACGCTGCAGGGTACGGACCCGCATAAAATCAATTTCCTTGCAGAACGAACGATACCTCGGAGCTCTGCTCCGGGGTTCGTTCATTCATCCGAAAGTGAAGGAGAAAAGCCTGACTTTCCCCTTCACGTCGAGTTTGAGTACATGAGCGCCGCCCGTGCCCAAGGAGACCACGTGATAGAGCCTGCTCGAATCGGGCTTTACTACCCCGGCCCTGAGGTCGCTCGTGTCGGCTGCGGGCGCGCCGTCCACGAGGGCCGCGATGCTACCGCCCTCGCCCGAAGGCTCCGCGACCAGGTACACGTCTTTCGCCTCGAAGCCCAGCCATAGGCTTCCCGAGCTGACCGGCGCGATGTATTGCCCGGTAATGGTCCACTTTCCCCGCAGGTTCCACTCGCCGGACCCGGGGACGCGCGCCGGTCTGT
>CAZBGA010000073.1:0-18129 GCA_964491385.1 uncultured Treponemataceae bacterium
TGACGCCGCCCGGCATCAGGGTCTGCGCCTCGGCGAAGAGCCGCCGCGATTTCTCGATATTCATTTTCATAACTCTCCTTGATGCACGGTTAGGGACTCACGAGAGCGGCTTCAGAGTCTCGGCGGGTGAAACCTCGAGAAGAGCTTCCACAGCGGGGGCAGCCGCTTCGGCTTCGGATTGGCGGCATACCACCCGAGCTCGACTCTCGCCGCCTGCGCCTTGAGCTCAGTCGAGCCCCAGACGAGGCAGGCCCCCGCGATTCCGAGGAGGCCGGAAAAGAAGGACGAGGACGACAGAATCGACGAGAGGACGAGGACAAGGCCCGCGCCCATGAAGACGTACCACCATTGCCAGCCGAGGACGCGCTCGGCGTGGATGACCCAGAGGAAGCCCAGGCCGATGATGATGAGCGCGAGCAAACCCATAAAGGGACCGAAGAGGCTCATCGCCTTTCCCCTCCGCAAGGGCGGTCCGGATCGAGCGGGTCCGCGACGAGGGCGACGCCCGATTCGATATAGGGTCTATGCCGAGGATTGCGGGGATTCGCCCGAGCTCTCCCCTCGCGTACCCTGCGGAACTGCCTGCGAAGCTCGAGGGCGTCGAAGAGAAGGGTCATGCCCACGATACCTTCGGCGACGGCGAGAAGACCGGCTCCCGAGAGCGAGGCGAGGACTTCGAGCGCCAATCCAGCCGCGGCGAGGACGGCCATGGCCGGGGCCAGCCTGAGCGATCGGAACTCGATAGCCCGTACGCCGACGTGGCCCGCCCAGACGCCCCCGAAGACGGCGAAGGCGGCGACGATTCCCGTCCATTCCGCTCGCGCGATCATCCGCGCCTCGAGTACTCGTGGACCAGCTCGACGACGGCCTTCACGCTCTCGAGGGGAGTGTCGGGGAGAATGCCGTGGCCGAGATTGAAGATATGACCGGGTCGGCCCGCGGCCTTGTCGAGTATGGACCTCACCCGGCGCTCGATTTCGCCGCGGGGGGCGAAGAGGACGGCGGGGTCGAGGTTCCCTTGGATGCCCCGATCGAGTCCGATCTTCTCCCAGCCTTCGGCGAGGTCGATTCGCCAGTCGAGGCCGATTACGTCGCCCCCCGCATCCCTCATCGCGGAGAGGAGCCCTCCCGAGTCGGTGCCGAAGTGTATCGAGGGGACGCCGCGCTCCTTCAAGGCGTCGAAGATCGGCTTCGAATGCGGCAGCACATACTCGCGGTAGTCCTCGGGGCCGAGGCAGCCGACCCAGGAATCGAAGAGCTGGACGGCGTCGGCTCCGGCATCCGCCTGGCAGACGAGGTAGTCCGCGATCATGGCCGAGAGTTTCCCGAGGAGCTCATGCCACAGGCGGGGCTCGCCGTACATGAGGCGCTTGGTCTTCGTGAAATTCCGCGAGGAGCCCCCCTCTATCACGTAGCTCGCGAGCGTGAAAGGGGCACCCGCGAAACCGATGAGGGCAGCCTTCCCCGCGAGCTCCCGCTTGACTAGCCCGAGCGCGGCCATGACGCCGCCGAGCTCCACGCGGGGTTCGATGCGGCGTAAAGCCGAGATGTCGGCCTCGGAGGCGATCGGGTTGCGGATCATCGGGCCCTCGCTCTCCGAGAACTCGAGGTCGATGCCCATGGGGACGAGGGGCACCAGGATGTCCGAGAAGAGGATGGCGGCGTCGAGATCGAAGGCGCGGAGGGGCTGGAGCGTCGCCTCGGCCGCGAGCTCGCTCCGGGCGCAGATCTCGAGGAAGCCGTGCCTCGCGCGCAGGGCGCGGTACTCGGGCATATAGCGCCCCGCCTGGCGCATGAACCAGACGGGAGTGGCGTCGACTTCTTCGCGCCTGCAGGCTCGAAGAAAGCGGTCCTTCACTCCGATTCCCGCCCGCCCGAAGGCTGGTAGGCGCAGGCCGGATCGGTCTCGAGCCAATCTCCCGTCATCGCGTAGGCGCGGCCGCGCTGGCCGCCGCAGACCACCCGGTACTCGCAGATGCCGCAGCGTCCTTTGAGGAGGCCGGGATCGCGGAGTTCCTTGAAGAGTCTGTGGTTTCGATAGACATCGACGATGTCGGCCTCGCGGACCTTGGCGGCGGCGATCGGGAGGAATCCCGAGGGCATGATCTCCGCGCGGTGGGATATGAACAGAAAGCCGCGTCCGTCGTTCACGCCCTTCACCGGCCGATCGAGGCCGTCGGCGTACTGGAAACCCGCGCCCCGGAAGGTCTCGTTGATCCTTCCCGTCCCGGGTCCCGGGACGGGGCCGGCCTCGGCCCGCTTGCGCTCGATGGCCACGCGTCGGTACATGGGGGCGGCGGTGGTCTTGACGTCGAAGTCTCCTTCGAGAGAGAGATCGTAGAGCCAATTGAAGGCAATCTCGTGCTCCTCGGGACTGATCATGTCGGACGCCTGGGCCCTTCCCGTCGGCACGAGGAAGAAGAGGCTCCACTGGACGGCGCCGGCCTCTTTCACGAACTTCACCATCTCGGGAAGGAGGGCGAGATTGCGTCTGGTGACGGTCGTGTTGATCTGGGCGGCGAGGCCCATCGAGAGGGCGCTTCGGAGTATGGCCATCGTGCGTTCCCAGGAACCGGAAACCTGGCGGAAAGCGTCGTGCAGCTCGGGCGTCGGCGCGTCGAGGCTGAGGGCTATGCGCCTAATGCCCGCCTCCTTGGCGAGGGTGAGCCGCTGGGCCGTCGCGAGCTCCGTCGCCGTCGGCGTGAGGGAGCAGCGGAGGCCCTTGTCCGTCGCGTAGCGTATGATCTCGAATAGATCGGGCCGCATCATCGGGTCGCCGCCCGTGAAGACCAGGATGGGGCTCCCGAAGGCCTTGATCCTGTCGACGAGGGCCTTGGCTTCCTCGGTCGAGAGCTCTTGCGGATCGCGGTGATGCTGGGCGTCGGCGCGGCAATGGACGCAGGCGTAGGCGCAAGCCCGTGTTATCTCCCAGGCGATGGTGAAGGGCGACTGGTCGAAATCGGCCTCGACCATCCGCTTATCGTGGAATTTCCTGTGCTCTTCCTGGTCGGGCGTGTCATTCGCCGCAGGCGCCCCCTCTCCGTCCTTCATCGCAGCCACTGCGCCGCGTCTTTCGCGTGGTAGGTGATGATGAAATCCGCGCCCGCGCGCTTTATGCCCGTCAGGACCTCCATGACCACGCGGCGCTCGTCGATCCAGCCGTTCCGCGCCCCCGCCTTGACCATGGCGTACTCGCCCGAGACGTTGTAGGCCCCGAGGGGCATCTCGGGAAAGCGCTCGCGGGTCTGCCTGATCACGTCGAGGTAGGCGAGGGCAGGCTTGACCATCAGCATGTCCGCTCCCTCCTCGACGTCGAGGGCGGCCTCGCGGAGCGCCTCGCGGGCGTTGGCCGGATCCATCTGGTGGCTCGTCCTGTCCCCAAAGGCCGGGGCGCCATCGGCGGCGTCGCGGAAGGGGCCGTAGAAGGCCGAGGCGTATTTCACGGCGTAGGAGAGGATGGGGACGTGGCTCCAGCCCTTCGCGTCGAGGGCGGACCGGATGGAGGCGACCATGCCGTCGATCATCCCCGAGGGCGCGACGATGTCGGCGCCGGCTTCCGCGTGCGAGAGGGCGACGCGCGCCAGGACGGGGAGGGTCTCGTCGTTGAGGACGTAGGCTTCGGGGAGGCCGGGAGCCTCGCCGTGGTTGAGGAGCCCGCAATGCCCGGACTCGGTGTACTCGCAGAGGCAGACGTCGGTGACTACCGCGAGTTCCGGCACGCTCCGCTTGAGCTCGCGTATCGCGCGTTGGACGATGCCGTCCTCGTCGAAGTTCTCCGAGCCTATAGCGTCCTTTACCGCGGGGAGGCCGAAGAGGAGGACCGCGGGGATGCCCGCTCTCGCGATGGACTCCGCCTCTCGGGCGAGATTGTCGATCGACCATTGGAAGACGCCGGGCATCGAGGCTATCTCGTCCCGGACCTCCTTCCCGTGGGTCACGAAAAGCGGATAGATGAAATCGTCCGCGGAGAGGCTCGTCTCCCGGACCATGCGCCTGATCCCGGCATTGAGCCGGAGCCTTCTCGGCCGCCTCGGACCGGGAATCGCGCCCTTTCCCGCGCTCGTCGCGCCGACCTCGCTCGGACTCTCCATCTCTGTCTCCTTGTAGTGGCGTATGAGCGCCTCGACGAGCCCTTCGGCGGAGTGGCGCTCCGCGACGAGCTCGACGCGATACCCGATTTTCTCGGCTTCCTCCGCCGTCGCCGGCCCGATGCAGGCGACGAGGGCGTCGCGAAGTCTCGCCGGCCCTCCGGAGATGGCGGCAAAACAGCGGGCCGCCGAAGGGCTCGCGAAAAGAACAGCGTCGAAACCGCGCTCGATCTCCTTCGCGGATTCCGGGGCCATCTCGGCGCGCGAGGTGACGTAGGCCAGCACCTCGTCGACGGATGCGCCGCGGGCGCGGAGATCCTCGCCGAGGCTCTTCCTCGCCAGGTCCGAGCGAGGTATCAGAATGCGCATGCCCGCGATTTCGCCCAGGCTCTCCGCTATCGCCTGGGAGACGGATTCTCCCGGTACCGCGACGGCTCCCGCCGAGCGCTCGCGCAGGGCGCGCTCGGTCGCGGGGCCTATCGCCGCGATGCGCTTGCCCGCGGCGGCGGCGCGTCTCCCTTCGCCGACGCGGCCCGACGCCTCGAGCGCTTCGACTCGGGAGAAGAAGGTCTCGACGGCGTTCGCGCTCGTAAAGACGATCCAGTCGTAGCGATCCAGCTCCCCGATCGCGCGGTCGAGGCCGCCATGGTCGAAGTCGTCCCCGATCTCTATCGCGGGGATGAGGACGGCCTCGCCGCCGGCGGCGCCTATCGCCGAGCAGAGGTCCCCGGCCTGCGCGCGGGGGCGCGTCACGAGGATGCGCTTGCCTCCAAGGGGCGTCACGCGAGGAGCTCCCCTGCGCCGGAGGCGATAGCCTCGTCGGCGAGACGCTGCCCGAGCTCTTCGGGGTCGCCGCCCCTCCCGCGTACTCGGATAAGCTTAGAACCGTTCCTGGCTGCGACGAGCCCCTCGAGTACGAGCGAGCGGCCTTCGAGCCTTCCGAGAGCGGCGATGGGCGCCGAGCATCCGCCTCCGAGACCCTTCAGGAAGGCCCTTTCCGCGGCGACGGCGGCGCGGGTGGAGGCGTGCTCGATGTCCGCGAGGAGTCCGAGCGCGGTCTCGTCGTCCCTACGGCACTGGACCGCCAGGGCGCCCTGGCCCGGCGCGGGGAGCATCTCGTCGAAGCCGAGGTAGGAGGAAATCGCCGAAGCGCGCCCGAGGCGCAGGAGCCCGGCGGCCGCGAGCACGATCGCCTCGTAGTCCCCGTCCATCGCCTTCCCGACTCGCGTGCCCACGTTGCCTCGCAGCGGGAGGAGGGCGAGGTCGGGACGGATCGCGAGAAGCTGGGCCCCGCGGCGCAGGCTCGAGGTTCCGACGCGGGCGCCTCGGGGAAGCTCGTCCAGGGTCCTGTAGCGAGCCGAGACCAGAACGTCCCGCGGATCTTCGCGCTCGGCGACGGCGCCCAGGGCCAAGCCCGGCGGATTGTCGACCGGCAAGTCCTTCAGCGAGTGGGCGGCCAGGTCTATGACGCCCTCGAGGAGGGCGCGCTCGAGCTCTTCCGTGAACAGGCCCTTGCCCCCGATCTCGGGGAGGGGCCTGTCGAGGATCCTGTCGCCCGTAGTCGTGAATGGAAGGATCTCGCACGCGATATCCGGATTCGAAAGGACGAGCCTTTCCCGCACCCAGTCGGCCTGACGGCGGGCGAGCTCCGATTCCCTCGTGCCGATCCTTATCGTCCTGCGCTCACGCCCCATCGGGCTTGTCTCCGGGGAGGTCGAACACGTAGCTGATGGCGGCCGCATACTCGGCCGCCGAGCCCGACTCCGCCGCGGCCTTGATGCGGAGGGTCGGTTTATGGAGGAAGCGGTCGAGGATGGACTTCGTGAGGAATTCGACGCGGTCCCTGTCCTCCTTGGCGAGGTGAGCGAGCTGCCGGAGGCTCTTCTCGGTCTCGACGCGCCGTATCTCCTCGGCCTGGGCCCGCAGGGCGGTGACGATCGGGACGACGTCGAGGGAGCGCAGGTAGGCCATGAAGTCGCCGGTCTCGGCCTCCAGGATGGCCTCGACCTCGGGTACGGCCTCGCTCCTCTCGGTCATCGATTCGCCGAGCCTCGATTCGAGGTCGTCGATGTCGTAGCAGTGGGCGTTCCCGAGCTCGTTGACGCGCGGATCGACGTCGCGGGGGACGGCGATGTCGATGATGATGAGGGGACGCTCGGGCCGGGACTCCATGGCTTCCCTGACCAGCTCGCGCGAGATGACGAGATGGGGCGCGCCGGTCGAGGTGACGACGATGTCGGCGGCGCGCAGGGCCTCGGAGATACGGTCGAATCCGAGAGCCTGGGCCTGCCATCGGGCCGCGAGTTCCTCGGCGCGCTCGCGCGTCCTGTTGAGGACGGTGATGCGCCCGGCGTCCCGGTGCCTGAGCGCCTCGACGGCCAGCTCCGCCATTTCGCCCGCGCCTATCACGACGATGCTCGCGTCGGAGATGTCGCCTATCTTCTCGGCGGCGAGCCGGGCGGCGACCGAGCTCAGGCTGCCGGCGTTGCGGCTTATGGCCGTCTCCGAGTGGGCGCGCTTGCCCGCGTGGATGGCCGCGCGGAACAGGGCCGAGAGGAGGGGCCCGATGCCGCCGTATTCGCGCGCGAGATCGTAGGCGTCCGTCACCTGGCCGAGGACCTGGGTCTCGCCCAGGACCATGGAGTCGAGCCCCGAGCTCACGCGAAATAGGTGCTTTATCGCCTCCCCGTCCTCTCGGCGCACCGCCAGGGAGAGGATCTCCGACTCCCGTACGCCAGTGGACTCGCTCGCGAAGGCGACGAGGTCCCGGAAGCCGTCCCCGCTCGAGACGGCATAGACTTCGAGCCTGTTGCAGGTCGAGAGCACGGCGATCTCGGAAAGCCTCGCGGAACCGGAGCCGCCGTCGCCGACGCGCGAGCCGGGGAGAAGGGACTTGAGCCTGTCGGGCGAAAGCGTCATTCTCTCGCGCAGCTCGACGGGAGCCTCGCGATGGGAAATCCCGAGGCAGAGAATATGCGAGCCCGGAGCCATGCTTTCCCCCGTTCAGACGGGATCGGCGGCCATTTGCGCCGCCGGCGTCCTCGCGCCGGATGGAATATAGGCGCAGGCCGGGTCCTCCTGGAAGGGGTCTTGGAACTCCGCGTAGGCCCGGGACCTCGAGCCGCCGCATATGACCTTATGCTCGCAGAGCCCGCAGCGTCCCTTGAGGCTCGACGGGGCCCGCAGCCCGACGAGGAGGGGATGGGTCGCGTAGATCGATCTGAGATTCCCCGCTTCGACGTTTCCCAGGGACAGAGGCAGGAAGCCGCTCGGGTAGACCTCGCCGTCGTGGGCGACGAAGACGATTCCCCTTCCGTCCCCCGTAGCGTTCAGTCTCAGAGAGGCCGGGTTCTTAGGCTCGCCTTCGAGCTCGAGCAGCCTGTCATGAAGATGCTCGTACAATTCTCCGCCGGGCGGCTCCGCCCCATCGCGGCGCTGGATGAAGACGCGCCTGAAGTGAGGACCCTCGGAGGTCCTTACCGGGATGCCGTATCGCGTCGCGTCGTAGAGGAAATGCGTCACCTCTTCGCATTCCGAAGGCTCGGGGCTCTCGAGGGCCGAGCCCCTCCCGGTTCGGATCAGGAAGAAGGCTTCCCAGGCGACCGCTCCTCTCTCCTTGGCCAGGTGGAAGATGTCCGCCAAGCCCCGCAGGTTGCTCTTCATCACCGTCGTATTGACCTGGAGCCTCATCCCGCAGGACCTGGCCGTCTCGATGGCCCGTAGAGTCGCGTCGTAGGTGCCGGGAATGTTGCGTATCCTGTCGTGGATCTCGGCGGTCGCTCCGTCGAGGCTGACGGAGATGATCTCCACCCCCAGGTCCCGCAAGCGCTCCATCCGCCCGCGGTCGAGCAGAGGCGTGACGCTCGCCGCCACGGCAGTATAGATGCCGAGGTCCCGCGCGTGGCCGATAAGGTCGAAGATATCGGACCGCATGAGAGGGTCCCCCCCCGTCAACAGCAGGGCCGGGTAGGGCTCGCCGAACTCGACGATCTGGTCGATGAGCCGCAGCCCCGATTCGCGGTCGAGCTCCCCAGGTACTTTTCCCTTTATCGCCGTCGCCCTGCAGTGCCTGCAGGACAGGAGGCAGGATTTCGTGGTCTCCCAGCAGACGAATATCGGTTTCGCGGAATAGTCCACGCTCTTGGTCCATGGCGGCTGCATCGGCACTTACCTTCTCGCGCAAGGCTACCTGATGCTCGTCGGGATTGTCAACGAAAAGATGCAGCCGATTCGGATGCGGGTCGCGAGGCGGGAGGGGAGGGCCTGAAGATGGGGAAGGACGCGTAGCCGGCGTCGAGGAGCTCCTGCTGGAGGTTCTCGAAGGGGATCCCAGAGACGGCGACGGTCACTATCCAGAATGTCCTCCCCCCGACGGTTTTCTCGCCGATATCGCCGACGATATCCTTTGCGCCGAGCTTCTCGACGAGACGATCGGCGTTTTTCCGCTCGAGGAAGGCCCCGACCTGGTATGCGATGATCGGACTCCCGTCGGCCCGGTCCGCTTCGAGGGGGCCATCCCCCTCGGGCGAGACGGGGCAAGAGGAGCGCGCGAAGAGTAATGCGGCCATCGCGAGGAGGATCCTTGACGAGGCACGCGTGGCCACTACTCACGCCCGGGTCGACGGACCTTCGCCAGGGCTGCGTCCATGGTGTCCAGGATGTCGGGAGAGAACATCTGCGCGATGAGGCCGTCGCGCCGCTGGGCGATTACCTCGGCCCACTTCGCTGCGGCGTCGGCGGGTTCGGGGGGGACCGTGATCCCGTCGAGCGAGGCGATGGCGTCGTCCTCGAGCTTCGCGCTGTCGATGCCGATCTTGTCGGCCTCCTCCTGGACCGCCCGTTGGAGCTGGGGCCTGAGATCGGCGGGCACTTTCTCCCAGCTGGACTCGTTGACGATCATCGCGCCCATGAAGGGGGCGACCTTGAACGAGGACATGTAGGAGATCTTGCCCCTGAGCTGGAACCACAGGGTCGCGATATAGATGGGGCTGTCCAAGATGGCATCGACCTCGTTGGTGCTGACCTGGAGAAGAAAGTCCGAGATCGTGCCGGGGACCAACCGGGCGCCGACGCTCTGCAGAAGGCTAGTCTCCTTGTCGTTGCTCTGGTTGATGGAGATGCGGAGCCTGTCGAGGTCGGAAGGATATACGATGGGCGACTTCGAGAAGTAGCGGACCCATCCGCCCTTCGAGAGGGCCAAGACGACGTATCGGCCCGCGAGCTTCGATTTGATCAGAGGCCCTACTGCATCCAGGACGGCGTCGAATTCCTCGTCGTTGTTTATGAAGCTGGGCATGGAAAGCGCGAGGCTGTCGGGGTACAGCTCGGCGAGGCCCTGCGACGAGATCATGGCCCCGTCGATGCCGAGTCGCATCTGTTGCAGGATTTCGTCCTCGGTCTCGACGTGGGCGCTGGGCGGAAACTCTATTCTCACCTTGCCGCCCGATATTCGATCGAACTCGGCGGCCAGACGCTTAAGGCCTAGGTCCCAAGGGCTGTTGGTCGGCACGTTCGCCGCTATCCGCAAGGTGACGACTTGGGCGGGAAGCCCCGCCGCCGGGCCGAGGATCGACAGCATAAGAGCAAGAGTCGCGCAGCGAAAACCCATGGTGCATAACCTCCAACCGAGGAGAATCTACTGTTTTTTCCCGCTAGCGGGGCAATAGCCCCGGCGGCGACTTCATCTAGAGCCTTCCCGCGAGCTCCTCCGGCCTGAAAGGCCCGGCCTCGGCCACGAGCCCGCGCGCGGCCTCGGAGCGCTTGCGGACGTTCCACAGGAGGATTCCGCGGACTCGGCCTCCGTCGAGGTAGTAGGCGACCGCCTTGTCGTCCTCGCCTTTTCGGTCCAGGAACATCTCCCGGCCCGGGTCCAGCTCCCCGACCGCCTCGTAGCCGAGCTCGAAGAGATCGGAATAGAAGTAGGGAATGCGGTCATAGGGCTCGGCCGCGCCGGCCATGTTCCGCCCGGCGGCGAGGCCCATCGCGAGCGCGTTGTCCTCGTGCTCGGGCCGGATCCGCTTACCCAGGGGCTCGCAAAAATAGGAGGCGACGTCCCCTGCCGCGAAGACGTCGGGGTCGCTCGAGCGGAGCTCGGGCCCGACGGCGATCCCGTCGTCGACGAGGAGCCCCGCCGCGGCGGCGATCTCCGCGTTCGGGCGTATGCCGAGGCCGGCGACGACGACCTCGGCCTCCAGCTCCCTGCCTGAGCGCGTCCGGGCGACTTTCACCGCTCCTCGGTCCTCGAGCGTTCGGACGCTCTCGCCCGGGAACAGCTCGACGCCTTTGCCGCGATAGAACTCGTTGAGGTAGAGGGAGAGGTCGCGCGGCAGCAGCCGGGCCGCGATGCCCTCTTCCGGGAAGGCCATGGCCACTTTTTTGCCGGCCGTAGCGAGAGCGGCGGCTATTTCCGACGCGACGAGTCCCCCGCCGACGACGAGGAAACGCTCGGCTTCCTCGCATCGGGCCCGCAGGTCCCGATAGTCGCGGAGCTCCCTGAGGTAGATGGCCGGATCTTCGGCCGCGGACAGCCGCCGCGGCCTTCCCCCCGTCGCGACGAGGAGTTTGCCGTACTCAAGGAGCTCCCCGTTCCCGCAGAGGACGGCGTGCCTCGAGGGCCGGAGCTCCTCGACGGCCAGGCCGAGCCTCAGGTCCGCGCTCCCGGTATCCATCCAGATGGCGTCGATGGGCTTTCCCCTCCACAGCCCCTTCGACAGGGGAGGCCTATCGTAGGGCGGGTCGAGCTCCGCCCCGACGACTCCTATGGAGCCTTCGCGATCGAGTTCGCGAATGCCCTTTATGGCCGCGGCCGCGGCCATGCCGCCGCCCGCGATCAGGTACTCGTATCTTTTCATCTCTTCTCCTCGGACACCGGGCCCCTATGCTTATATTAAGATCGGGAGGTAGTTATGGCGAAGCCCACCCAAAGGAATTCACTCAATCCCGCCGGGGCCTGGTACGTCGACAGCTCATGCATCGCCTGCGGCCTGTGCGCGAGTCTTGCCGCTTCGAATTTCAAGATGGCGGACGACGGATCGACCGCTTACGTTTTCAAGCAGCCGGCGGGAGGAGCGGAGTCGGACGAAGCTTCTTCCGCCATGATCGACTGCCCTGTAGAGGCCATAGGCAACGACGGCTAGGAGAGGGCGCCCCGCCGGACTTCGTCTCCGGCGGGGAATTTCTCGGCCAGCCTCGATTCCATACCCGCCATCCACGATGCCAGCTCCCCCTGCCCGGTCTTCCTGAGGTTGGGAAGCACGCGGCACTCGCCGACCATCCCGCATCTACCCAAAATCGTCTTAGTCCAGAGTCTCTCGATGGCGAGGGCCGATTCGGTGTCCCCCGAATCGCTGGTGACGCAGACCAGGGCTTCCTTCCCGGAGAGGAGGGGAGTCCAAGCCTTTTCGGAGAACTCGGCCCCGTCGAGATCATAGGCGATTCCTTGCCGCAGAACGCGGTCGATCCAGCCTTTCAGGAGGGCGGGGGGTTGGCCCCACCAGTCGGGATGGACGATAAAGAGGCCGTCGGCTTCGGCGAGCTGCCTGCAATGGCTTTGGACCAGCGGATCGAGGCTGAATCCGCGTGCGAGCTCGGCCGAGTCCAGGACGGGATCGAAGTTCTCGGCATAGAGGTCGTGAAAAAGGACCTCATGCCCGGCGACGGAGAGGCTTGCCCTCGCCAGGTCGGCCAGTGCCCGGTTGAAAGACGCCGGGCGGGGATTGCATAGAAGCTCGAGGATCTTCATGGAATAAACTTGACTATAATAATAATCATTATCAAGTTTTACAGTGGGGTTTTGTCGCATGGTTTCAAATGAGGAGATTTTCGACGCCCTGAGGGACGTCGACGATCCGGAGCTCGACTGGAACATCGTGGACTTGGGTCTGGTATATCGGGCCGAATCCGTCGATGGCGGCATAGAAGTGGATTTCACCCTGACCTACCCGGGATGCCCGGCGGAGGCCTACATCCGAGGAGAGATAGCTTCGTGCCTGAAGCGCTTCTTCGGGGTCGAATCGAGGATACGGACAGTGTGGAGCCCGCTTTGGGGCCCCGAGCGCATGAGCGAGGGCGCCAGGGTCTCGCTGGGCTATCCCATATAAAGGCGGCGCGATGGCTGAGCATATGGCTATACGGGGACTGGAGGCCGGGATCGAGGGCAAGTCGATCCTCGAGGGAGTGGACCTCGACATTCGGGCCGGCGAGATACACGCCCTCATGGGTCCGAACGGCTCGGGAAAGAGCACTCTCGCGAACGTTCTCATGGGGAGCCCCTCCTATGCGGTCAGGGGCGGGACGGTCCTTCTCGACGGCGAGGATTTCCTCGCTCTCAGTACGAGCGAGCGGGCCCTCCGAGGCGTCTTCCTCGCATTCCAGTATCCGGTCGAGATACCCGGGGTGACTGTGGGCAAATTCCTCAAGCGGGCGACCGAGCTCCGAGCCGGCGCGGGCGGCATGAGCGTGTCGGCCTACGTCAAGGAGCTCCGCGAAGCCATGGATTTCATGGAGATGGACCAGGCTTTCATAAATCGCTACCTGAACCAGGGCTTCTCCGGCGGCGAGAAGAAGCGCATGGAAGTCCTCCAGATGCTCATGCTGAAGCCTTCGATCGCCATTCTCGACGAGACCGACTCGGGTCTCGACATCGACGCCCTCAGGGTCGTCGCCGATGGGGTGAACCGCCTCCGGGGAGATGGCTTCGGCGCCTTGGTGATAACCCACTACCGCCGCATCCTCGAGCGGATAGTCCCCGACTTCGTGCACGTCATGTACAAGGGCCGGATCGCCGTATCGGGCGGCCGGGAGCTCGTCGAGAAACTCGAGGAGAAGGGCTACGACTGGATCAAGGAGCAGTACGGAATCGAGGAGGAAGCCGATGAAGGCATCGTCGCCCGAGCTTGAAATAGCGGAATACTCGCACGGCTACCACTTTCCGGACGAGTCGGTCTTCAGAACGCGCACGGGTCTCGACGAGGGGGTCGTGAACGCCATCTCAGAGCGGAAGGGCGAGCCCGAATGGATGCGGCAGTACCGCCTTCGCGCCCTCGGGGCCTTCCGAAAGAAGCCCATGCCGTCCTGGGGCGCCGACCTCTCCAGCCTCGACTTCGATTCGCTCTGCTACTACGTTCGCCCCCAGGATGCCCAATCCCGAACCTGGGACGAGGTCCCGGCCTCGATCAAGGAGACTTTCGAGCGGATAGGGATTCCAGAGGCGGAGCGCAAGTTCCTGGCCGGCGTGGGGGCGCAGTACGACTCGGAGATGGTCTACCACAGCATCAAGGAAGATCTGAGCCGGCTCGGCGTGATCTTCACCGATCCCGAGACGGCCGTCCGCGAGCATCCGGACCTGGTGCGCAGGTACTTCGGCACGGTGATCCCCTACCTCGACAACAAATTCGCGGCTCTGAACAGCGCGGTCTGGTCGGGGGGGAGTTTCGTCTACGTCCCGAAGGGCGTGCGAGTGGACGTGCCCCTCCAGGCCTATTTCAGGATCAACGCGCGCAGCTTCGGGCAGTTCGAGCGGACCCTCATCATCGCGGACGAGGGCAGCTTCGTCCACTATATCGAAGGCTGCACGGCGCCCATCTACGCGACGGAGTCGCTCCACAGCGCCGTAGTCGAGATCATCGCCCTGCCCGGGTCCCGCGTGCGCTATACGACGATCCAGAACTGGTCGAACGATGTGTACAACCTCGTCACGAAGAGAGCCGCGGTCCATCGCGACGCCGTCGTGGAGTGGGTGGACGGAAACATCGGCTCCAAGCGGACGATGAAGTATCCTTCCGTCTACTTGATCGGGGAGGGAGCCCGCGGAGAGATCCTCTCGATAGCCTTCGCGGGCAAGGGCCAGGAACAGGATACTGGAGGGAAGGCCGTCCACGCGGCGAGCCATACCTCATCGGTGATCACGGCCAAGTCCATAAGCAGGGCGGGCGGCATCGCGACCTATCGCGGCCTCGTCAAGGTGAATCCTGGGCTCCGCGACGTCCGCTCGCGAGTCGTCTGCGACGCTCTCCTTCTGGACGAGAACTCGCGCACGAACACCTTCCCAGTGATGGAGATCGAATCCGACCACGTTTCCATCGAGCATGAGGCGCGCGTCAGCAGGATCGGCGAAGACCAGGTCTTCTACCTCATGTCGAGAGGCATGAGCGAGGCCGAGGCCTCCTTCATGATCGTCTCGGGCTTTCTCGATCCCCTCGTAAAACAGCTCCCGATGGAGTACGCGGTCGAGCTCAACAGGCTGATCGAGCTCGAGATGGAAGGATCCGTGGGATGAGGGCCGCGCTTTCGCCAGGATGGCTGGGCGATCTCCGAAACGAGGCCGGGGAGCGTTTCGAGGAGATGGCCTGGCCGACGACCGAGGACGAGGAGTGGCGGAGGACCGATATCGGCCGCTTCGACCTGTCGCCTTTCCTCTCCGTCCCAGGGCGGGCGGGCGAGGGTGGCTGTCCTTGGCAGGGCGAGCCCGCCGGGTCGGCCGGCTACATCCGCTTCGACGCGGGCGCCTGCGCGGAGCTCGCCCTCGCCGCGAGACTGCAGTCGCGCGGAGTCGGGCTTGAGGCTCTGGGAAAGGGTCCGGACCGGAGCCTCGCTTCCGGTCTCCTTCGAGAAGCCTTCGCGACCGCGGCGGATCGGGTCGCGGTCTGGCACTTCGCAATGCTGGAGTACGGCGCCTTGCTGTACGTGCCTCCCGGGGTCAGGGTCGACGAGCCCTTCTTCGTGGACATCGAGGAGTCCGGGACCGGTCGCTTCGCCGCTCCCCAGATCGCGATCGTGCTCGGCGAAGGGGCCTCCGCGACGGTGGTCTCGCGAATTCGGGAGTCGCCGGGATCCAGCGTGCTCTGCAATGCGCGGACGGACATCTCTCTCGGCACGGGCTCCGCGCTTCGACTCTTCGACAACCGGCTGATGGGACCGAATTCGCTCCATTTCGAGGATGCGAGGGCCCGCCTGGCCGAAGCCAGCTCTCTGGACCGGCTGGAGGTCCAGCTCGGGGGCCGTCTCGCCAGGACCAGGGTGGACTGCCTGCTCGAAGGGCGCGGAGCGGGGGCCCGCCTCGATGGGCTGTACTATTGCGGTCCGGGGCAGGAAGCGGACGTTGGGGTGTCCCTGCGCCACGTGTCGCCCGGCGCAACCAGCAAGGCCTATTACAAGGGCGCGGTGGCGGGCGGCGGCCGCGCCGTATTCCAGGGCAGGATCGACGTCGGCGAAGGCGCCTCGGGGACCGACGCCTACCTCTCCAATCGCAACCTCCTCCTGGGTGAAGCCGCCCGCGCCGACTCTATCCCGACGCTGAGGATCGGTAACGACGACGTACGCTGCAGTCACGGATCGGCGACCGGGCGTCTCGGCGATGAGGAGCTGTTCTACCTCCGGAGCCGCGGACTGTCGGAGGGTGAGGCGCGGGAGATCCTCGTTCTCGGCTTCTTCGAGGACCTGCTCGCGGGCGCTCCCGAGTCCTTCCGCGAGGAGAGTCTGGGGCATCTTCGCCGGCGGCTTCCGGCCGCGGCCTAGATGGAATGGCTGCGCGTGGCCGCCGAGGAACAGCTGAAGGTCAGTCTCGGCGCCCAGGCCGGAGGGGAGCCCGTGGCCCTGTTCAGGACCGAGGAGGGCATCTTCGCCCTGGACGACATCTGCTCCCACGAGTATTCCCGCCTCTCCGAGGGCGAGGTCGAAGATGGACAGGTAGCCTGCGCCAAGCACGGCTCCCGCTTTTCACTGCGGACGGGGGAAGCGGCGGGGTTCCCCGCGACCAGGCCGGTCGGGACTTGGGCCGTGAAGGCGGAGGGAGGCTGGATATGGGTAGCGAGGCGATCCGAGTAGGCCGCGGAATAGCGGAGCTCCGCGCCGACTTTCCGATACTTTCGCGGCGCATCGGGGACTTCCCCCTCGCCTATCTGGACAACGCGGCCACCTCGCAGAAGCCGCGCGCCGTCGTCGAGGCGACGTCCCGCTTCTATTCGCGGAGCAACGCCAATGTCCATCGCGCGATCCACGCCCTCGGCGAGGAGGCCACGGCCGCCTTCGAGGAGGCGCGCGCCAAGGTCGGGCGGTTCATAGGCGCGGAAAAGGACTCGGAGATCGTCTTCACGCGCGGGGCGACCGAATCGATCAATCTGGTCGCCGCCTCGTGGGGCTGCGCGGAGCTCCTCCCGGGGGACGCGATTCTCCTCACCGAGATGGAGCACCACAGCGATATCGTGCCCTGGCAGATGGTAGCGGCCCGCCGCGGCTGCCGCATCCTTGTCGCCCGGCTGGAGGCCGACGGCAGCCTCGACCTCTCGCGCATCGAGCGCGAATGGGACCCGGGGACGCGCATCGTCGCGGTCGCGCAGGCCTCGAACGTCCTGGGCACGGTCAACGACGTAAAGGCGATAACCTCCATCGCGCACGAGCGGGGGGCCCTGGTCCTCGTCGACGCGGCCCAGTCCGTACCGCATTTTGCCGTCGACGTCCGCGACCTCGACTGCGATTTCCTGGCCTTCTCGGGGCACAAGGCCTACGGTCCCACGGGCATCGGCGTCCTCTACGGCAAGGAGAGGCTCCTCGAGGCCATGCCGCCCTGGATGGGCGGCGGGGACATGATCCGCTCGGTCGCCTTCGAGGGCTCGACCTGGAACGACTTGCCGTGGAAGTTCGAGGCCGGCACGCCGAATGTCGCCGGGGCAGTCGGCCTGGGCGCCGCCATCGACTACGTCGAGGGAATCGGCATGGACGCCATCGGCGAGCGCGAGGAGGCGCTGTCCGACTGCGCGCTCGAGCGGCTGGGCGAAGTGGAGGGGCTCGTCCTCTACGGGACGGCCCCGCGCCGCTGTCCGGTATTCTCCTTCAACCTCGGGCGCATACACGCCCACGACCTGGCCCAGTACCTCGACCGCGACGGCATAGCGGTCCGGGCGGGCCACCACTGCGCCCAGCCCCTGATGCGCAGGCTCGGGATACCTGCCGCGGTCCGCGCGAGTTTCGCCTTCTATAACACCGAGGAGGAGATCGATCGTCTCGTCGGGAGTCTGGCCGAAGCGGCGAGGTTCTACGGGTGAGCGACTTCGACGAGCTCTACCAGGAGGTCATCCTCGACCATTATCGCAGGCCGCGCGGCGCCGCGCGGCTGGATCACGTACCCGATTCGGCGATCCTCGAGAACCCGACCTGCGGCGACTCCATCAAAGTCGAAGTCTCGCTGTCCCCGGACGGCTTTTTCCTCGGCGCGCGGTTCGAGGCCAAGGGTTGCGCCATCAGCACCGCCTCGGCCTCCCTCATGACCCTCGCCGTCGCGGACCACAGTCTCGAGGAGGTCCGCGCCATCGCCTGGTCCTTCATCCGCGCCCTCCGCGGCGACGATCCCGTCGAAGCCCTCGACGGGATGGGCGATCTCGCGGCTTTCAAGGGCGTCGTCAGGTTCCCGGTCCGCGTCAAATGCGCGACCCTCGCCTGGCACGCCCTCCTGGAGGCGCTCCCGCCCGCCTGACCGTCCGTCCTCATTCGATCCTTCGGGTCAAGGCGCGAAGGTCAGCTTCGCCGCGATCCCGCCCAGGCTCGGCTCGATCCTGATGCTCGAAACCGCGCTTCCCGCCCTCGTCTTGATCGCGCGGATGCGCTCGTGCAGGAAGGGCACGAGGAGGGCGCTCGCCGCGCCGATCGCCGCTCCCGCGACGACGTCGCTCACGAAGTGATTGTCCCCCGCGACGAGCAGGGTCGATACCGCCGTCGCGAGGCCGAGTCCGGAGGCCCAGACCACAGCCTTCATTCTCGAGTCCGGATTCAGCTCGTCGAAGACATAGCCCGTGAACACGGCCGCGGAGAAAGCGAGACTCGCATTGCTGGACGGGAAGGATGCGGAAATATAGGGGTTCGAGAAATCGGCAGGCGTCGACGTGGAATAGGCATAGGGACGATAGCGTACGATGACCGACTTCAGCAGCGAATCGACGCTGTACGTGAGCTCCAGGGTCTCGGCGTACATGACGCCCAGCGTGAAGATATCGCCGCCGCTCCTTCCGGGGAGGAGGATCAGGGGAAGGACGGCCATGGCTATGGACAG
>CAZBGA010000074.1:0-17452 GCA_964491385.1 uncultured Treponemataceae bacterium
CGGCGAGGTCGCGGATGCGCACGGGCTCGCCCATGTCGAGGAGGTAGGTCTGGCCGGAGCGGCCTACGCCGCCCGTCTTCAGGACCAGGGAGCAGGCTTCTGGAATGGTCATGAAATAGCGGCTAGCCTCGGGATGGGTGACTGTGACCGGGCCGCCTTTTTCGATTTGGCGGCGGAACAGGGGGACGATCGAGCCGCGGGATCCCAGCACGTTGCCGAAGCGCACGACCATGAACTCGCGGCCCGGAGCGGCGCGGGCGGCGGCATCGACGACTATGCGCTCCGCGAGGAGCTTGGAGGCTCCGTACACCGAAACCGGGTCGACGGCCTTGTCGGTCGAGACCAGGACGAAGCGCCGGACGCCCGCGTCGAGGGCCGCCGAGACTATGTTGCGCGTGCCCAGCACGTTGTTGTGCACCGCGGCGACGGGATTGTCCTCCATCATAGGGACGTGTTTATACGCGGCGGCGTGGAAGAGCACCTCCGCGTTCAGCCGCTTGAGAACGAAGGCCGTATAATCGGTATCCTTGAGGTCGCCAATGAGCGGGACTATCGTCGTCTTCTCGCCCACCCCCCCCTCCCTCAGCATCCTGAGCTCGCGGTCGATCTGGTATATGGAATTCTCGCCATGGCCGAACAGGTAGAGCCGCGCGACGCCCGCGGAGAGGAGCTGGCGCGCGAGCTCGGAGCCGATCGAGCCTCCGGCCCCCGTGATGAGGACGCGCTTGCCCCTGAGATAGGAAAGGCTTTCCCTGAGGCCGATGGCGATGGGGCTGCGGCCGAGGAGGTCCTGGCTCTCTATCTCCCTCGCTTGGATAAGATGGGCGTCTCCCTCGACGATCTGCGCGATGCCGGGGACGATCCTGATGCGGACGAAGCCCGCGCGCTTAAGGAGGAAATAGAGCTCGCGGAGGAATTCCTTGGTCGCGCTCGGTATGGCGATGATGGCTTCGTCGGCCGGCGTACGCCTGAGGAGGCTGACGACGTCCCTGATGGGACCGAGGACGGGGACGCCCTCGACCTTGCCGCCTATCTTGGCCGCGTCGTCGTCGAGGAAGGCGACCACGGTGCCGAAGACGGCCTTGTCCTCTATCTCGCGGGCCAAAGCCCTTCCCGCGAAACCCGCGCCGATGATGTATATCCTACCGCCGTCCCGCTCCGGATTCCTCATTGCCGGCATCGCCTCCGTCCTTTACCCGCTCGACGACCTCGAACCCCAGGTCGATGGGGAACTGTTCCCCGTACATGTCGAGGAGTACCTTCGCCCTGCCCTTGCGGCGATTCACCTTGACGATACGGCCTTCCAAACCCTTGAGCGGCCCTTCGAGCACGACTATGCGGTCGTCCTCGTCGAAGATCACCTTCGATGTATCGGCGTAATCCCCGAAGGATATGAAGTGCCTTAGCAGGAGGACGTCGCGGGGGGAGAGAGGGGTGGGCGAGGAGCTCTCGCGGAGGAAGCGCACGAAGCCGGGCGTCCTCCTGATGGTCCAATAGGCGTCGAGCTCGCCCAAGATGCTCTCCGACTCGATGAAGATGTAGCCGGGAAAGACGGGCGAGAGCTGCTGCGTCGTCTTGCCGCGCCGGCGGATCGGCATCATCTTCTTGGGCACTATGAGGCGGCCTTGCCCGAGGACCGGCTGGAGCCTTCGGGCGAAATCGTCCTCGGAGGAGGTCAGCACATGGATAGTGTAGTACTGCATCGTAGGACCGCCGGATACTAGCACGTGGGCCCGCCGGGGCGCAATGGAAGTCGCTAAGGAGTGGCCTCGATGATTCCGATAGTGTAAATGAATGGGAAAGCGCGGCCATGATGGCGGGTAGCGTGGTTCGAAGACTCTCGCTCGTAGCGCTCTTCGCCTGTCTGGCGACCTGCGCCTGCGCCCTGACCGTCTGCGTCGCGCCCTCTGAAGGGGAAGCCTATGCGCCCGGGCCGGACGGAGTCGGCTCGCCTATGGGCTACCTAGTCTCGGGTTCGATGGGCGGACTCTTCGACGCGGGCTACGTGGCGACGAACGAAAACGCCGCGAGGGTGCCGCGAGGCGAGTGGGGTGCCCGCGACTACGGCCTGACCGGGGCGAAGGAAGGCTCGGTGGATTTCGTGGTCGCGCTGTACGTCGAGTGGGTGCCCTCGTCCATCCATAAGGACGTCCTGCTGCCCGCTTCCGTCGCGTATCGCCTCGTGCGAGTCCGCGACGGAAAGGTCCTCGTCGAGGGTTCGGTCCCCGGACGCGCCGATTCCGAGGACGCGTCCTCGCACGAGGGCAGGACGGCGTCTCTGGCGGGAGCCTCGGCGATCGACGCCTGCGTAAAAAAGCTATCGGCCCTTGCCATGGGAGGGGAATGATGAAACGATTCGCGGCTTCCGCCGGAATGCTCGTCCTCGTAGCCTTCGGTCTCGTCGCCGCCGTCTGGGATGGAAGCGCAGTCGCGGGCGTCGCGGGAGACTTTCCCGGCGACGATCTCTACGGGGCCTGCAATTCCTTCCCTCACGACACCTCGGTGACGGTGACCAACCTCGAGAACGGCAAGACAGTCACGATAACCATCACTAACGGCGTAGACAATCCCAGCGTCTTCATCGCGCTGTCGCCCAAGGCTGCCGCGGCTCTCGATATGCGCGCCGGATCCGCAGCCAGGGTCCGGGCCGTCGCCCAGACCGCCTCGGAGGCGGAGATGAGCCTGCCGCCCGCGCGCGCGGGAGAGACGGCCGATCCGGATTACAACCCCCAGGTATACGTGGAGCGGGAAAAGGAGGCGGTCAAGGCTGCAGCCGCCGAGACTTCTCCGGCCACCGTGGCGGCGGTGCCTGCGGCAAGTCCCGTACCGGCTCCCATGCCTGAGACTCCGCGCGCTGCGGCAGGCCCGGAGACCATAGCGCCCGAAAAGGCCGAAGTGATTGCCAGACCCAGCGAGCCCTCGACTCAAGCTCCGGCCGCGCCGCCCTCTCTGGGGGAACCCGAGACCGCGTCCGAGCCCCCGGCCGCCGAAGGGGCGCCGTCGAAGATCCCGGCCGACCTGCCGCCATTGACCGAAGCTTCGCCCGCCTTTCCCGGCTCGCCGAAGCCAGCCCCAATCGGGATGAGTCTACCCGCTCCCGACCTTCCTTCGATCCCGACCGCCGCCTCTCCGACGCCCAGGAGCGGCTATCAGGCCCAGGCTCCCGAGATACTGGGAGGCGCTCCGCCCCAGCCGAGGAAGCCCGCCGTTCCCAGGCTTTCCGTCTCGGAACCGGCGCTCCCGACAGTCGCGACGGCCCAGGCCAATACGCCCGAGCAGGCTTCGATAAATGCCCTAGCACGTCCGGAGCTCTCATCGCAGTCGAAGGCACCAGCCCTGACCGCGCCGGAGATCGCCCCCGATCAACTACCCGATGCGATCCTCAGTCGCGTGATCGCTCCGTCGAAAGTCGAGCCGGTTCCGGCGCTTGCCGAGGCCCGGCCTCCCGCCACGGTCGCCGCCGAGCCTGGCCTCGAGGCGATAGCCCTCGAGCGCCCGAGCTACGCGGCCTCCGTAGAGGCCGCGGAATTGGCGGAGGCGGCTCCCGTGTCGCCTTCGGAGGAGTATTCGGCCGAGCGCCCGGCGAAGTCCGGCGCCGAAGCCGTGACGGCCGAATTGGAGGAAGCGGTTCCTCCCGGATCGCCCGAAGCTCTCGGCGAGGAGCGGCCTTCTCCTGTCGGAGGAAGCTCCGCCGCCTTTTCCCTCGATGAAGCGTCATTGCCGGGATATCCCGAGGCTATAGGCGGGCAGCGGCCATCCGCTGTCGGAGGGCCCGCGACCTCGGTCTCCCTGGACGAGGCCCTCCCTCCGGGATCGCCGGAAGCCATCGCGTACAGAAGATCGGTGGGATCAAGCGAAGCTGTAACGGAGCTCAGCGATCCCGATGTGCCGACGGCGAGCGAGAGTCTCGCCGCTCTCAAGCCGCAAGGCACTGAAGAAGCCCCGGCTGTCGCGCTCGACGAGCCCAACGCAGTCTCTCCGTCGCCGAACCCCACGGGCCCGGTCGCGATCGCCGATACGCAGCCGAGCCCGGGGCCGGGACCATCGGCCGAACTCGGCGAACCCGCCATTCCTACTCCTCAGGAAAGCCTGGGGAAGCCCTCGGCGGTCCAACCGTCAGAGGCCATGGTAACTTTGGAACCGGCGGAACCGCGTCCTCCTCAAACTCCTCAAGCCGCGAACGCCGCCCCCCAGCCTCCATCGAAACCCGTCCACCCGGCGGCCGTCGCAACCGTAAAAGGAGCGGCACCAGCAGGGGCGGCCGAGCCACCCGCCTCGATCCCGCGCATAAAGGGTCTCGCCAAGGGGTCCTTCTACGTTCAGATCGGCGTGTACGGGACGAACGAGTCGCTGCAAACCGCGATAAACGGATTCAAACCGACCTATCCGCTCGCCGTCGAGCGAGTAACGACGAAGTCCGGCGGCGCGGCTTATCGTCTCTTCGCCGGCCCTCTGGGAAGGGATGAAAGCGGAGTCGTACTCATCATGATTCGTTCTCTCGGATTCAGGGACGCGTATATTCGGCAGGGAAGCTAGCAGAGATATATCGAGAGATAAACAGTAATTAGGCAGTCTAGTTCCTGTGAATCCTTTCGGCTGACTGGCTTAGTCGCGACTATTCTCCAACTTAGTCGCGACTCTTGCTTAATTTGGTGCCGACTGTTGCCCAACTTGGTAATGACGGTTGCCTAACATAGTTACGATGATTGCCTAACTTCGTTATTGGTCTATTTCTTCTTACGAAAAGTAGTCTCATCGTATAAAATGGATGAACCCCGGAGCAGAGCTTCGAACGAAGTCGAGCGAAGCGTTTGGTATGGACCCGCTTGCGAATCATTTACTAACCAGTAAATCGGCGCATAGCCCGGAAAAGCGAGTTTCCGCCGTTTTTTGATCCTGATCGATCTCGGTATAGTCGAACCCTGCCACTATCGGATGAACCATGATTCCCCTTACCTTGCCGCCATATATGAGAAAGTCGAGGACCGCGCTTTTCCAGGCGGCAGGCGGCTCGGCCTCCCCGGTGAATAGGAAGTTCCCGAGAGAGTAGGCAATAAGCGATCCGTTTCGGGCTTCGCAACCCTGCAGGAGATGGGGATGCGTACCCACGACGAGGGCCGCCCCCGCGTCGGCGAAGCGGGCGTACAGTGCCCTCGCGGCGCTGCTCGGCGCCTCCAGGTACTCGACGCCGCCATGGGCGAGCACGACGACCGTCGCCCCGGAAACCGCGGCCTCGCGCACCCTGCCCATCGCCTCCGCCTCGTCGGCCGAGACTCCCGCCTTGGTCGGGCCGGCCGCGGCTTCCGACAAGGTGAAGCCCAGCATCTCGTCCGGGAAGAAGGCATAGCCGATGAATGCGATACGGTCGGGGCCCGCCCCGATGTACCGCGCCGCAGCGGCCTCCGAGAGGGTGCGGCCGGCCCCGACCATCGCAAGGCCGGACTCATCGAGATCGGCTATCGTATCCTCGAAAGCGTCGGAACCGAAGTCGAGACTGTGATTGTTGCCGAGAAGGACAAGCCCGAGACCGGCCTTGCGGAGCGCGGCGGCGCTCCCCGGCGGCATTCGGAATCGGAAGCGCTTCCTCGGGTTCGGGAAGCCTCGCGCGGAGATCGTCGACTCGAGATTCGCCACTGCGATGTCGGGCCTCCTCAATAGATCGAGGACTCCTCCTCGCAAAAGGGAGGACAGGCCCTCCTCGCTGCCGGAGAGCAGCGGCCATTCGCTCTCGCCGACTTGGATATCGCCGGCTGTGGCCAAGTCGATCGGTCTCGGGTCCCGCGCTGCCGCCGCCGCTGCCGCCGCCGCCAGCCATTTGACTATCGCGCCTCCGGAGTCCCCGGCCGGGGCACGCAACGACAGGATGAGCCTTTGGACGAAAGGATAGCCCGCTTTCCCCGGCCAGATACCGTCGACGGCGAGAGCCCGGCGAGGCGGGACTATCGATTCGAGGGGCGAAAGCCCGATCTCCTCGGCGCGGCGCGGACTGACGGAATACAGGTCCTGGGCGATGTCCGCCTGAGCGGCCAGATAGCGCGTCCCGCAGGGAAAGGCTCCGCGGGGAAGCGGTTCGCTCCGGGATGCGGCGAGGAGTGATATGGAAACGATCGGTCGCGAAGTGGTCGACTCGCTCGGCGTCGGGAGCCGCCAGCCCGCGGGAAGCGGATATCCGGCGACAATCGCCTCGAGCCGCGGCATCAATTCCGGCTCCGCTTCCAAGGTCAGCGTCCCCCCGATCGGGCCCCGTACGACACAGGACTCGGCGAGCACCGCCAGGGCCAAAGCGCATGTCATGATGGTCGACGCCTTGCGCGTTGTGAAAAGTCTCACGACACGAGACTAGAGGCAAAAAGCGCGAAGGGTCAATCGCCGCGCTCCGGTTTGACAGCGCCGAACGCGTCGGCGTACTATATTCGGGCAATGCCGAAAGAAGCCGACGCGAGGATAGACGAGCTTGCGCGCCTGATCAAGAAGCACCAGAACCTCTATTACAACGACCAGCCGGAATTGTCCGATGCCGAGTTCGACGCGCTCTGGGACGAGCTTCTCCGGCTCGATCCGGAAAATGCCGTATTCTCGGGCGTAGGCGAGGATTCGGCCGACGGCTGGCCCAAGGCTCGTCACCTCATGCCCATGGGCAGCCAGGAGAAGGCGTCCGATCCCGAGGCCTTTCTTGCGTGGTGCGCCAAAACCGGGCATGCTGAGTTCATAGTCCAGTATAAGCTGGACGGGGCGAGCCTCGAACTCCAATACGAGGCGGGACGCCTCGCCAGGGCGGTGACCCGCGGCGACGGCGAAGTCGGCGACGATATCACGCCCAATGCCTCGCGCATGGTCGGCGCCCTCGCCGGTCTGCGGACCGCCTTTACGGGGGGCGTGCGCGGCGAAGTCCTCATGACGCGGGAGGTCCACGCGCGCAAGTACGCCGACAAGGCCAATTGCCGCAACGCGGCCAACGGCCTGATGAAGCGCAAGGACGGCGTCGGCAGCGGGGATCTCCGCATCGTCTGTTACGACGCGAGCGGAGTCCTGGCCGACGGATCGGAGCCCTTCGGGGACGAGGCCGAGAAGACCGAATGGCTCGCCCGGATGGGCTTCGAGACCGTGCCTCAGGTCCTCCTCCAGAAGCCCGAGGAGGTCGTGGAATACCGCGCGCGCGTCATGGACGGGAGGTCCGGGCTTCCCTACGACATCGACGGCCTCGTCGTCAAGGGAAAGGCCATAGACCGCGGGGACATGGCGCGCGCGCGCCCGGAGAAACAGATCGCCTTCAAGTTCAGCCTTGAGGAGGCCGTCTCGACGCTCCGGTCCGTCGAATGGAGCGAGTCGGGCGCCAGCTACACGCCGATCGGCATCATAGATCCGGTCCGTCTCGCCGGCACCACCGTCCAGCGCGCCAACCTCGCGAATACGAATATGCTTCGGGCCATGGACCTCAAGATCGGCTCCCGCGTCATCGTGACGAAGCGCGGCGAGATCATCCCCAAGATCGAGGGCCTCGTGGAGAACCCGCCGGGTACGTCGGAGATCGTCGTGCCCTCGACCTGCTCGTGCGGAACCGCGCTGGTCGACGAGGGCACGCGGCTATATTGCCCCAACCCGGACTGCCCCAAGAAAACCCGACACCGACTCGAGAAATGGCTGTCCGTCCTCGACGTCAGGGACTTCGGCTCCGTCATCGTCGGCAAGCTGCTCTCCTCGGGGCGCGTTAGCTCCATCCCCGATCTCTACGGACTCAGGCCGGCCGAGCTCGCGGAGTACGAGCGTATGGGCGAGACGCTCGCCCGTAAAATCCTCCGCAACCTCGCCTCCCGGAGCGACGTGAGCCTCGCACGCTTCGTAGCGGGCTTCGACATCGAGGGCATAGGCGAGCTCAATGCGGAAAAGGCGGTAAGCGCAGGCTTCGACAGCCTGCAGAAGCTCCGAGACGCGACCGCGGCCGAGCTCGCGGTCGTAGACGGCCTAGGCGAGATCACCGCGAATTCCCTGTTCGAGGGTCTCAAGACGCTCGGACCCGAGATGGACCGGCTCCTCGCGACCGGAGCGGTGCGGATTCTCCCGCCCTCCTCCTCGGGGCCGCTGTCCGGCAGGAGCTTCTGCTTCACCGGCGAGCTGTCCTCGATGAAGCGGCCCGAGGCGGAAGCGATCGTGCGGTCGCTGGGCGGCCAGGCGAAATCGACGGTCACAAAGGGGCTTTCGTATCTCGTGACCAACGACCCCACCTCGGGATCGGAGAAGAGCAGGAAGGCGGCCGCATTCGGTGTCGAGATACTGGACGAGACGGCCTTCCTCTCCCTCGTCGGGAAAAATCCATGAGGAGGCAGGGCGGAAGGCGGGGCTCCCCTCTCGTCGGAGCCCTCATCATACTCGCCAGCTTCGCCGCGGCGGGCTATTTCTGGTTCCGAGGCGGCGTCTCCTCGCAGAGGCAGCGGATCACCTACCTGGAGGACTTATCGAGTCGCTTGCGCGCGGAGACTGTACCGCTCAAGTTCATGGTCGTCTCGCGAGACGGCGGCGAGATCAGGGCGAGGGTCAGGATGTACGACCTCGCCGGCCGAGAAGTCGCCGCCTTGGAGAAAGCCTGGCCCGGCTCCGAGCTGTATATAGACATCCTCCTCTTCCCCATCCGTTCGGGAAAGGACGCGGGGCATGCCGATTCCTGGCTCGCCTTCCCCTATAGGATCTTCACCGACAAGCTGCCGGCCGCGTCGGGCAGCGTCCTTTTCGACGCCTACGACGGCGGAGGCTTCCCCGAAGTGCTGGACGGGATGGATTTGAGCGCCGGGGAGAGGGCGGCGGTGATCTCCGCGTTCGCCGCCGCGCGGAAGAGCGCGGGTGGGGGAAGCCCGGCGACCGAAGGCGCAAAAGGCGCATTCGGCTCGGCCGTCCACGAGGTATCGGAGCTTTCGAGATTCGAGGTGGGAATAGTCTACAGGGTTGTCTGCCGAATCAAGGGCGGAGTCGAGATCATGGAGGACTGACGAGCATGGACGAAAGGCTTAACGCTCTCAAATCGATTCTCTTCGCGCTGTCCGACGCCGCGGTGTTTCTCTTCACGAGGCCCTTGGGCATCCTGCTGCTCGGCGCGACACTCCTCCTCGCGGCGGGGGCAAGGCTTTGGTCGGTCCTTTCCGACAGGCGATTGGCCGCCAAGGCGGCGGGGGAGGGCTTCGGAATGCCGGCCGCGGCCGGTACCGCCTTGCGAGAGCTCGTAGGCCTGAGCGTCAAGGCGGCGGGAGCCTTGCCCGCGCTGGCAGCTATCGGCGCCGCGCTGGTGCTCCTCGTCGGGGTCGCGGACGCGACGCGAGCGGTAGACGAGTACGTCGCCGGGCGCAAGCGGATCGCGGAGCTGACGGCCACGGTGCGGAACCTCGAGCGAAGGTACAAGGCGGTGGAAGCGCGGATCGACGACGTCAGGGACGGGCGCATTAAAGCGACCCTGTCCTTCTACGATTACCGGAAACCGGACGCGGCGGCGAAGACCCAAACCATCGACATCGGCGGCAAGGAACTCTTCATAGACGCCATAGTCTGCAATTTCGACTACTCCGAGATATCCGCGGGCAAGACGGTCAATCTCGCGATCCCGTTCAAGGTCTTCAGCGACGAGGTCCCCGAAGCCGATGGCGTCGCCCTCTCGCTGCTGGACGACAAGGGCGTGCCGCTCATGTACCGTCGCTCCGCCGATGAACTCTACGGTATCGACCCCGAGGCCTACGACGCGCGCCTCGCCGAGCTCATGGGCTCGATCCGGAGCGAGGAGGCCGCGCGGGGAGCCGGCATCGTCCGCAGCCTCTACGGCGACGCGGTCCATCGCGCCGTCAAGACGGGAGACGACTTCACGGTATGGGTCGAGCAGTCGGGCGGGCTCAGCGTGAAGGACGCCGCTTCCTTCTGAGATCCGGGCCGCATGGACGACGCCGAATGGCTCCGGCCCTCGTCGGGTAGACTCCTCCTCGACGTCAAGGCCATTCCCGGAGCCTCGCGGTCCGCGATAGACGGGCTCCGCGACGGAGCGCTCCTGGTGCGCATCGCTGCCCCGCCCGAGAGAGGCAAGGCCAACGACGAGCTTCGCTCCCTCCTCGCCCGGGAACTCGGCCTCGCCAAATCCGAGATCGTCTTCGTTTCAGGAGCGGCCTCGAGGAGGAAGAGGCTCTCCCTGCCCAGGTCGGCCGAGGGGGCGCTGAGGAGGCTTGCGGACGATTCGCCCGATCCCGTGAAGCCCGGTCGCCCCCCGACCCGTTGATCGTCGCGCTCGCTCGACGCTACACTCCTCCTCCGAAACGCGTCGGAGGGGAGCAAGGCATGGTCGAGACCAAGTCCGCATGGAAAAGGATAATCGCGGGGGCCATCGCCGCCCTGGCAGCCGAAAAAGGTCTCCAGGCGCAGTTGCCGGGCGCGGAAGCGGTGGTCCTCGAGCGGCCTCCGAAGCCCGAGCTCGGCGACTTCGGCTTTCCCATGTTCCCCTACGCGAAGCTTCTCCGCGCGGCGCCCGCGCAGTTGGCGGCGGCTCTCGCGGCCTCGATCGCGCGCGATCCGGGAACCGCCGCTCTCGGCAGCGCCGCGGCGGAGGGCCCCTACCTGAACATCCGGCTCCGTCGAGCCGCGATAGCGGCCGAGGCGCTGAAGGAGGCGGCCTCTCCGGGCTGGGGCAAGGGCTCGCTCCTCGCGGGGAAGAAAGTCATGGTGGAGTTCTCGAGCCCGAATACGAACAAGCCCCTACACCTCGGGCACCTGCGCAACGACGTCCTCGGCGAGTCGCTTTCCCGGATACTCGCGGCCGCCGGCGCGGAAGTGCGGAAGATCAATCATCCCAACGACAGGGGCGCGCACATCTGCAAGTCCATGCTCGCCTACCGAGCCTACGGCGGGGGGCGGACGCCCGCCGATGAGGGGCTCAAGGGAGATCACTTCGTCGGCAAGTACTATGTCCTCTTTAACAAGCTGAAGGAGGAGGATCCCGCGGCCGACGGGAAGGCGCAGGAGCTCCTCGTACGATGGGAGGCCGGTGATCCGGAAGTGCGGGCCCTCTGGCGGCAGATGAGGGCATGGGTCCTCGAGGGGATCAAGGTCACTTACGCGCGCACGGGCGTGAGCTTCGACCTGTACGATTTCGAGAGCGACACCTACGCGCTCGGCGTCGAGAACGTCCTCGCGGGACTCGCGAGGGGCGTATTCTACCGCGAGGAGGACGGCTCAGTCTGGGCGGACTTCGAGGATATAGACCTCGACAGGAAGGTCTTCCTCCGCAAGGACGGCACGAGCCTCTACATCACGCAGGATATCGGGACGGCCATTCTGCGCCACGACGCCTGGCCCTACGACCGCCTCATCTACGTCGTCGGCAGCGAGCAGCAATATCATTTCAAGATACTCTTCGAGACCCTCCGCCGCCTGGGCTACGACTGGGCGGACGACCTCCACCATCTCGCCTACGGGATGGTCAACCTTCCCTCGGGCCGCATGAAGACCAGGGAAGGCACGGTCGTGGACGCGGACGATCTCATCGACGAGCTCGCATCCCTCGCGGCCAGTGAGATCGAGGAGAAGGGTCGGGAGGACGCGGTGGGCGACTCGGGCGCCGTCTCCGAGAAGATCGCCATCGGTGCCCTTCATTACTACCTCCTGCAGACCGGGCCCCAAAAGGACATGCTGTACGACCCGGAGCAGTCCCTATCCTTCTCGGGCGACACCGGTCCCTATATCCAGTACATGGGCGCAAGGGCCTCCTCGATCATCCGAAAGCACGAGGCGGGGGAGGGCAACGCGGTAAAAGGCGTCGCTTCGCCCGCGCTTCTCGTCTCGGACGCCGACTGGGAGCTCGTCAAGCGCATCGCCGCCTTCCCCGAGGCGGCGGAGGCGGCGGCCTCCAGCATGGAGCCTTCAATCCTGGCGGCCTACCTCCACGATCTCGCGGCGGGCTTCTCGTCCTGGTACAGGGACAACCCCGTCCTCAACAATCCGAACGCCGACCTCGCGGCGAGCCGCCTCGAACTCGTCAGGGCGGTCAAGCGCAGCTTCGAGGCGGCCGCGGATCTCGTCTGCCTGCCTTTCCTCGAGGCGATGTAAGGCGCCGCGAGTTCCCCTCCTTCCGGCCGGGCATCGGGGCGACCACGGCGCCCCTCGCCGATTGACATCGTGATAAGTTGCGGTGTATAAAGGCCATCCAAACTATCGCCATTGTCGAGGTGAGCCGAGATGTACGCAGTCGTCGAGTTCAAGGGCAAGCAATACCGCGCCGATGTAGGCGCCATTCTCAAGGTCGACCGCTTCGACGCCGAAAAAGGCGCCACCGTGTCGCTGGATAAGGTACTCCTATTGTCCGGAGACGGCGTGAGAGTAGGCTCTCCATACGTAGCCGGAGCGGCGGTGAAGACGACCGTCCAGGAAGAGATCAAAGGCGAGAAGGTCGTTGTATTCAAATACAAGCCCAAGAAGGATTACCGCCGCACCCAGGGGCATAGGCAGAGATATACGTTACTCAAGGTAGAGGATATCCAGGGCTGAGGCCGCGAAGGTCGAGGTTTTCGCGAGACTTGAATGATTCGCGCGATCGCCGTCCTGGACGCCGGAGCAAATCTTCGCAGCTTCACGGCTGCGGGGCACGCGGCGCGCGGCGACAGGGGTTATGACATAGTCTGCGCCGCCTTCTCCACGTTGGCGCGCACGGCATACAGGGCGCTCGAGGCCTTGCCGGGTATAGAGCTTCAAGGTTCCGCGCCGGAGCCCGGCAGCTTGAGCTTCCATGTCGTCAAGGCTGCGGCCAGCGTCGAGAGGGCGGCCGGCATCGCCGATTTCCTGGTCGCCGGCATCGGCGACTTGGCTCGGGACTATCCGGGGGCGGTGCAATTCGTACTGGAACGAGATTGGAGGGAATGATATATGGCACACAAGGGCGTAAACGGACGCGATTCGAACCCGCAGCATCTCGGAGTCAAGGCCTACGGCAACGAGGTCGTCGCGGCCGGGTCGATCATAGTGAGGCAGCGAGGCACCAAGATCCACCCGGGCGTCAACGTCGGCATCGGCAAGGATGATACCCTCTTCGCGCTCGTGACCGGCAAGGTGTTCTTCAAGGAATTCCGCGGCCGCAAGTACGCGGGCGTCGAGACGAAGCCGATAGAATAGCCGCGGCGCGATGGGCATGCGGCCCGTCGTCGAGAGCCGCCCCCGGCCCAGGGCCATGGGGCGGCTCTTTCGTTTGCAGGAGCAGGAGTGATCAAGTTCGCCGACGAAGCGACCATCTCAGTTTCTTCCGGCAAGGGCGGTGACGGTTGCGTGGCATTCCGCAGGGAGAAATTCATTCCCTTCGGCGGGCCCGCGGGAGGCGACGGGGGCCGCGGGGGCGATGTAATTTTCGAAGTGCGCAGGAACCTGCGCACGCTGGCGCAGCTGCGCTACCATCAGAGCTTCAAGGCGGAGAACGGCCAGCCGGGGATGGGCAAGAACATGCACGGCCGCGACGGCGCCGACGTCCTTATCCCGGTCCCGCCGGGTACGATCATCTGGGACGCCGACACTGGCGCGATGCTCAAGGACTTCGGCGTAAACGACAAGAGCTCTCCCCAGATCAAGGAGGGCGAGCGCTGGCTCTACCTCAAGGGCGGGAAGGGAGGTTGGGGCAACACTCATTTCAAGAATTCCGTAAACCAGGCGCCGAGGATCTTCCAGCCGGGGCAGCCAGCCAAGGCAGCGAGGCTGCGCGTCGAGCTTCAGCTCATCGCCGACATCGGCTTCGTGGGCTTCCCCAACGCCGGCAAGTCCTCCCTCCTCGACCATTTCACGAATGCCCGGCCCAAGATCGCGCCCTACCCCTTTACGACCAAGATTCCCAACCTCGGGATGCTGACGATCCGCGAGCGGGATCTCGTGCTCGCCGACATACCCGGGATCATCGAAGGCGCCCACGACGGCGCCGGTCTCGGGCTTCGTTTCCTCAGGCACATCTCGCGCACAAGCGCGCTCGCCTTCCTCGTCGATCTGTCCGACGAGAATTGGGAGGGCGCCTTCGGCGTCCTATTGGGCGAGCTATCCTCCTTCGCGCCGGCGATGGCCGACAAACGGAGGGTGCTCGTCGCCACGAAGCTCGATTTGCCCGAGTCAGTCGAGCGATTCGATGCCTTCCGGGCCTCGAATCCGGGCGAGTCAGTGTTCGGGATATCGGTCTTCTCGGGAGAAGGGCTCGACGATCTGCGCGAGGCTTTCCTCTCGCTGGTCGTCGAGGCGGAATCGTCGGCGAAGGCCGCGCCCGCGGAAGACGAAGACCTCTTCGGCCTCGGAGCCGCGGGCCGGGACGGGCGGGAGGCCCGCGGCGGATCTGAAGCCGCGGAGGCCTCGGATTGAGACTCCTCGTCCTCGGCGGCAGCTTCAATCCCGTCCACCTGGGCCATTTGGCCATGGCCGAGGAAGTACGCGGCGAATTCGGCTACGACCGCGCGGTGCTCGTGCCATCCCTTCGGCCCCCGCATAAGAGCGTCTCCGAGGAGCCGGGCGCGGATAGGCGAGTCGAGATGCTCCGCCTGGCCGTCGGCGACGACGAGTCCTTGGCGATCGACCTTTGCGACATAGAAAGGGGCGGCACTTCCTACACGATCGACACTCTCGGCGATCTGCGCTCGCGCCATCCGGTTGACGGGAAGCTGGGCCTGCTCATCGGCGACGACCTGGTCCCCGGCTTCCCGTCCTGGCGCCGGCCGGACGAGCTCGCGGAGGCGGCCGACATAATCTGCGCGCACCGCTGGAGCGCCGAAGAGCTTCCGTTCCGATTCCCGCACCGTTACGCCCACAACAGCATCGTACGGATATCGAGCAGCGATATCCGCGAGCGCATCGCCGCGGGCAGGCCGTTCAGGAGGCTCGTCGATCCCGCCGTCTTCAGGTACATCGTCGAGAACGGGCTCTATGGATTACGCTGAGCTCTGCCTCGCGATCGACGCGCGCCTCGACGGACTCATTTCGCCGGAGCGGGCGGCCCACTCGAGGAGGGTCGCCGAGCTTTCCGCCGCGCTGTGCGCGCGCGAGGGCTTCGACCCCTTGAGAGGGAAGGCGGCGGGTCTGGCGCACGACATGTGCAAGGACATGCCGAAGAAAGTTCAGCGCGATCTAGCCGCCGTCTACGCGGCCTCCAGGCCCGGCTCCCCCCCTTCGAGCGCCATGATGGCCGACAAGGTCGTCCACGGCCCCGCCGCCGCGGCCCTCCTCGCGAAGGATTACGGCCTGGCGGACGAAGAGATATTGGAGGCGGTGGCGCTGCACACGGTGGGCAGGCCGGGGATGGGCGGCCTGGCCAGGCTGCTCTACTGCGCCGACAAGCTGGAACCGGCGCGCGAGCGCCCCGACGACGGCTTTCGCCGGCGGTGCCTCGCGATGCCGTCGGACAGGATGTTCATCGCCGTGGTCGAAGGTGTCGTCGGCTGGATGCGCGCCCAGGGCAAGGCCGTTGCGCCCGAGACCCTGATCCTATACAGTACCATCGTTCGCGAGGCCGACCAGCGATGAAGCGATTCTCGATCGACAAGAGCTCTATCCTCCTCTTCTGCATTCTCGGAATCCTAGCCGCGATGCTCGTCTTCCTGTACTTCTCGCTCCGCTCCGACGCGGTGGATCAAGCGCTCAAGTCGGACCGCATCCTGGACCTGGCGGTCGTGATCGAGCGGGAGGGGAAGCCCGTCTCCACGCAGCTGTTCTTCTTCTACCCCTCGAACGGCAGGGGCGCCCTCCTCGACGTTCCCGGCGAGACCGGCCTCATAATCAAGTCGCTGAACCGCGTCGATCGAATAGACGTGCTCTACGACAAGCGAAGGCCGAAAGCCTATATCGACGAGATCGCCGGGCTCCTCGACGCGAGCGTTCCGTACTGGATCGTGATGGACGAGCGGGGACTCTCCTCGGCCGTGGACCTTCTCGAGGGGCTTGAAGTGTTCATGCCGGCGAAGGTCAGCATCCCCGGCCCTCCCCGAGCCTACCTGCCGTCGGGAGCCACCCTCCTCGACGGGGACAAGACGGCGCAGTTCGCGTTCTACAAGGACCCGGACGAAACGGATTCCGACGCCGTAGCGAGGCGGCAGAGGCTCTTCCAGTCCCTCGTCCGCAGGCTAGGGGAGAAAGCCGGCTGGATAACCAGGCCGGACGTTTTCACCGCGTTCAGGAAAAGCGTAAAAACGAACATCAACGACGACAGCCTGCGCCGATTGGTATCCGAGCTCTCCAAGCTCGACGCCGATCGGCTCGTCCTGCAGAGGGTCACCGGCGTCTACCGCACCGTCGACGAGAAAAGGCTGCTCTTTCCCCATTACGACGGAGAGCTGGTGAGGGACATCGTCAAGCAGACGCTCAACGCATTGGCCAATTCGAGCTCCTCATCCCCCGCCGACAAGATCTTCACGATAGAGGTCGAGAACGGCACGCCGATTAAAGGACTGGCCAAGAAGGCGGCCGAGATCTTCCAGAGCTTCGGCTACGACGTCGTATCCGTCGACAACGCGGACCGCGAAGACTACGACAAGACGCAAGTGCTCGACCGCTTCTCCAATCCGGACGCGGCGAAGAACATAGCGAACGTCATACGCTGCGCCTCTACGAGCCAGCAGCCGGTTGCCCAGGGCGAGGCGCTGGCCGACTTCACCATCATCCTGGGAAAGGACTTCAATGGCAGGTACTGTTCCCAATAGCGGAGACGCGGCGACCGCGCTCGCCTCGACGCTCGCCGACCACAGCGGGGGCGACGTAGTCGTCCTCGACGTGGCCGCGCAGGCCGGCTGGACGGATCGCTTCGTGATCGCAACGGCCACCAGCTCCGCCCATCTCCGCGGCCTCGCCCGCTTCATGGACGAAGAAATCGCCCGACTGGGGCTCCAGAGGCTAAGCCGAGGACGGGTCGCCGACGACGACGAGTGGCTCCTCATCGACTTGGGAGAGATTATCGTACATATAATGACCGAGCGAGCCAGATCCTTCTACGAACTGGAGAAGCTCTGGTTCCAGTCGCCGGCGGAGAAGGTGGCGCCTTCCGGTCCCGGCCGGACCTAGCGGCCCAGGCGCATCGCCGGACAAGAACAGAGGCCGCTCGCCGGCGGCCTCATCGATCGCTCGGGCGGAAGCTGCGATCATTCGTCGAAGTCGTCGTAGTCGATATCGTCCTCGTAGTCGAAGTCTTCTTCCTCTTCCTCAGACTCGCCATCCTCAAAATCGTCGCCGGAGTCGTCATCCTCGTCCTCGAAGTCGTCGTCGTCGTCGAAATCCTCGTCGGCATCGTCGAAGCCGTCTTCTTCGACATCGTCGAATTCCTCCTCCTCCTCGAAATCGTCGTCTTCGTAATCGTCGTAGCTATCGTCGAGGAAGAGCGTGCCCGCCTGGGCCGGATCGCTATACCGACAATCTGAAACCGCTGCGAGCGCAAGTTCGGGAGCCTCGTCCAGCGCGGGTTCGCCGTTGGTGGGGATCATGCCTCATT
>CAZBGA010000075.1:0-17371 GCA_964491385.1 uncultured Treponemataceae bacterium
TCAGCCTGTCCCGGAGGTCTTTTCAGCCTGTCCCGGAGGTCTTTTCAGCCTGTCCCGGAGGTCTTTTCAGTCTGTCCCGGAGGACTTTTCAGTCTGTCCCGGAGGTCTTTTCAGCCTGTTTCGGAGAACTTTTCAGCCTGTCCATGCCGAGTTTTCAGGCTGAAAAGTCTTCAATTAAGGATTGGCGTAGGGGCGGATAGTCGTGACCGCGTAGCCGCGGTAGCCTAGTCCGTCGAGCTTTTGGGACACGAGGCGCGATTCCTCCGGCGAGAGATCGGGGAAGACCACGCGGAATCGAGCCCCCGCGATCTCGATCGTCGCGCTCAGCCCGGACATGGCGAGCCTTTGGACCGTCGCCTTCGCGTTGGCCTCGCTCGCGTAGGAGGCCACCTGGATCCTCACCCGCGCACCAGGGGCTTCGACCGCCGGCGCCGGAGCGCTCGCCGGCGCCTCGTCAGAGGCATCGGCCCTGCCCTGGCCCTCGAGGGCGCCGCCTTTCCAGGCTAGGGCCTCGTCCTTGGGTATCGGCGTCAGTTGGACTCGAGCGGTCCCGGTCGGGATCATACCGATTATCCTCGCGGCGGCCTCGGACAAGTCGATGACGCGATCCTTCGCGAAGGGCCCCCTGTCGTTGACGCGAACGACGACGCCCGAGCCGTTGTCGAGGTTCAGGACGCGGAGGTAGGTCCCGAAGGGCAGGGTCCGGTGCGCGGCCGTAAGCTTCTCCTTGTCGTACACTTCGCCGTCGGAGGTCCGCCTGCCGTCGAATTCGGGCCCGTACCACGAGGCGATCCCCGTCTCGGCGGCCGACTCGGGCGCCTGGGAAGCGGCGGTCGCCGCGAGGGCTAGGCCCGCGGCGAGGATCATCAGGCTTCGCGCCGCCTTCATGCGCCGGGCCGCCGGCCTATGCGGAGGCCGGTGCGACGCGGGCTGCGGCGAGCTCCGCGGCGGAGCCGGCGATCTCCGCGAACAGCTCGTCCATGTCCTCGGCCTCGACGCTCGAGTACGCGACCCGGAGGTAGCGGTCCAGGATCGAGACTGTGCCTATGCCCTTTTCGTCCAAGAGCTTCCTGCGCAGCGCCTCCGCCGACAGCCCCTCGCAGGCTATGCTCATGAAGTAGCCCGAATTGAAGGGCAGGACGTCCAGGCAGCGCGGCAGGGGGCGCTCGGCGAGGCAGCGCTTGACGCTCGAGTAGCGCGCCGCGAGCAGGCCGCGGTATCGGGCCTTCTGCTCCTCGACGCCGGGATAGTCGAGGGACTTCAGCATGAGGCTCTGCGCGGGAGCCGAGGAGTTGGAGACCGAGGACCGGACGAGGCCCATGAGCTTCTTGACGAGGGCGTCGTAGCCCTTGGGCCCGAGCGAGGCCGAGCCCAGGGTGATGAAACCCAGGCGGAATCCCCAGACGTAGTCTTCCTTCGTGGGCCCGTCGACTTTGACCGCGAGGATGTTGGGATGGGCCCAGGCGACGCGGGCGAAGATCGACTCGCGCAGGAGGCCCTCCTCGTATTGGAGGCCGAAATAGGCGTCGTCGACGACGACGAGGAGGGCGACGCCTTCCGAGGCCACGCGGGCGAGGGCGGCGACGATGGCCTCGGCCTCGGCGAGCGTGGGGGTATAACCCGTGGGATTGTTGGGGAAGTTGAGGATGCAGGAAGCCTTCGCGCCCTTCCCCGCCGCCCTCGCGCGGCCGGCGGCGGAGCGGAGCGCGGCCTCGAGGCCGGCGACGTTGAAGCCCTGCGCCGGCGACGCGGCCGACGCCGAGAAGGTCGGATAGGTCGAGCACTTCGCGGCCTTGCGCTCCTCGACTATCAGGCGGTAGTTGGGCCAGGAGAGATCGGGGAGGACCATCTCGTCGCCCGCGTCGAGGAAGAGATCGGCGACCGTCGACACGGCCGCGGTGAGCCCGGGCGCGACGAGGGGCAGCGAGCAGGCCTTGCCGGCCATCGAGGGATTCTTCCGGTCGAGCTCGGCGCGCCAGCGCTCGCGCAACGCGGCCGTACCAGCGGTCGGCGCGTAGGCGACGGCCTCCTTGGGGCTCAGGGTGGGGAGTCCGGCGCGGATCGAGTCGAGGATCATCGGCTCTCCGCTGTCGTAGGCCATGCCGATGGTCGCGTTGAACCTGTGAGCCCTCTCGTCGGCCTCGGCGCTTTGGGAGACGATCCCCTTCGGGAAGTACATGCGTCTCCCCAGCTCGGAAAGGAGGCGTTCCGCGACGCTGCCGGCCAATGCTTCGTTGAGTTCTTCCGCGAGGGCGTTCATGCGCTTACCCTAAACGCGCCCCGCGAGCGCTGTCAAGGACTGTGAGCTCTCGAGCTGCCATGGGGTTCAACCGTTTGGGCTTGTTGCCCGCGAATAGCGACAATTGCGTTCAAGCGACTCATCGGCCTTGGAGGATCGGTCCTTCGACAGCATGTCTATAATACGGACCCGCCCAAACGGTTGAATGCAGCGACCCTTTCGCCCACTATCGTAGGGCGGTGGGTGTCAGCTGACAGGACCTCCTTCGGTAGTACGGAAAATGCTCTTGGTCTTTGATCGGGAAGGGTCTTTATGGAAGCCTAGCTCGCAGCTCCCCATCCTCCGCGACCACCGACTCGACAGCCCGCTCGAAAGCCGGCACGTCGCCCAGAGTCTTGGCGGGCGTCAGCTCCTCCGGCCGAGCCGCGGCGAGGATTCGGGCCCGGCCCTCCTCCGCGAGCGCGGCGTCGACATTGTCGAGCGCGAACTCTCCGCCCTCGGGGTCGTTCCCCGGTATCGAGTAGCCCTTGCCTTCGATCCAGTATCGGGCGCGGAAATGCTCCGCCTTCTCGAGGAGGGCCCGAGCCGAATATACCCGAACGCCGACATTGGTGTAGCCGGGCCCGCTCCGCCGAGCGGCCGATGTTTCGCCTTGGAGCTTGGAATGCCCGAAGGATCGGGGAAGGCCGTCCTTCTCGACGCCGATCGGATAGGCGGGCGAGTCGAGCGGGGCCGCCGGCATGAGCATGTCCGCCTCGGCGCCGATCGCCCGCAGCGCGTCGAGCGCGAGGAGCGAGGAGAGGATCGTGCGCCGCGAGTTCGCGTCGCCGCCGAAATTCGTCACCACGTAGTCCGAGCCGCGCCACAGGGACCTGGCCTGCCAGGCGGCGTCGCCGTGT
This sequence comes from uncultured Treponemataceae bacterium, assembly GCA_964491385.1. Lineage (GTDB taxonomy): Bacteria > Spirochaetota > Spirochaetia > Treponematales > Rectinemataceae > UBA1306. The sequence continues at coordinate 3,139 of CAZBGA010000075.1, forward strand.
CCCAGCGGCTTCCCGTAGGGGGCGTCTTGCGTGAAGAAGTCCCTGTCGCCGGGGGCTATGCCGAGGGGCGCGAGGATCTCCTCGTCGATCTCGGCTTCCCAGCCGCGCACGACGAGGAGGTGGCGACCCAGGCCCCGGGTCGCGGCCAGGGCGTAGGCCGCGACGGGAATGGCTCCGGATCCGTGCAGGAAGTCGCGGACGGGGTAGAGGCCGCGAGGGCGGGCGGGATCGAAGCGCGGACCGGTCCGCCCTGGGCCTTCGGCGGCGAGGGATTTGACCCAGCGCGAGCCCGATCCCGCGAGGAGGGTGAGGCAGACCGTCCTGCGCGAGAGGTCGGCGGCGTACTCGGCGATCGAGGGGAAGGAGGGGCCGACGACTGCGGCGTTGCGCTCGGCGAGGGCCAGGCCGGCCAGCTCGCGCCGGTGGGGCCCGGCCTCCGCGAAGCCCCGGCCCGTCAGGTAGAGGAGTCTGGATTCCATCGCGCGCAGTATAGCCTTGGCTTCACGGCTTGACGACCCGGTATTTGTTGACGAAGCTCGAGGGCCGGTAGGTCATCTTCGCCTGCCTGAGTCCTTCGTTGCCGAGATCCTGCTCACGGTTGATGGATTTGAAGTAGGAGGGCAGGGCCTGTGCGAAGGCCTGGTTGATGAACTGGTAGATGCCCTTGTAGCTCTCGATCCCCTTCTCGAAATGCACGGCGAACATGCGGCCGCGAGAGAGGGGCTCGCCCAGGCACCAACCGGCCGGGACGCCGTCGACGTAGTACACGCAGCCGCGCATCCCCAGGACCTCGAAAAGCTCGAGGGCTTCGCGCGAGGCGGCATAGTCGCCGTCCTCGCCCTTGCCCTCGCGCCACTTCTCGAGGACCCGGACCGCGTCGCCCACGTTTTCCTTCTTGAGGGGCTTCTGCTCGTAGTCGTAGGAGTTGATGAAGGCGTTGACGAGGTTGCGCTTCTTGTGATAGGTCCTGCCGGACAGCTCGGCTAGATCGGTCCGATGATAGAGGTAGTCGAAGTTGTCCCTGTCCTCGACGACGGCATAGCCCCACTGCTCGAGCGAGACTCGGTGCGCGTCGGCCTGGGACTCGGACAGGTTCTTGAGATAATCGTGGCTCGCCATGAGCTCGTCGAGGATCGCCTTCTCGGGGAGGGCGCAGGGCGCGTAGAAAAAGGACTTGCCGGCCTTGGCGCCCTCGATGACGAAGGTCTTGCCCGGGATGCGCGATACGCGATAGCCGTAGGTTCCGCGGAACAGGTAGAGATTGGAGAAGGTGAACTCGGAGATCCCGTCCTTGATGAGGTTGAGCGCCGGATAGAGGGCGTCGCGCATCTCGAGAGACACGGGAGCGAACTCGGGATACACGGGCACTGTCTTCGCTGTGGATGTAGGCATGGCCTCAATGATACGTAATGCCCGGTGCCCGAGGCAAGGCTAGGCGGAGGATCTGTTGCGACCCCTCTGCTTGGCGGCCACGAGAGCCTTCTCCGCCGCGGCCAGGAGATACGCGGGCGTCTGCCCGGCCTCGGGCTGCACGGAGGCGCAGCCGACGCTGACGGTGACGGCGGGTCCCTGAAGCCCGGCGCCGGAGACGGGTATATCGAGCGCCTCCACGGCGCTTCGCGCTTCCTCGCCCTTGGCCAAGGCTCCCTCGAGGCCCGTCTCTTCCAGCACGAAGATGAATTCCTCGCCCCCGTACCTCGCGACGAAGTCGGAGGAGCGTCTCGCGACGCCCGACAGGGCGTCGGCGACCGATCGCAGACACTCGTCGCCCGCCGCCTTCCCGCAGCGGTCGTTGAAGGCCTTGAAATGGTCGATGTCCACCGCTAGGACGGCGAGGTCGAGCTTCATGCGGACCGCCCGCTCGAAGGCGAGCTCGAGGTGCTCCGCGGCCTTTCGCGGGTTCGGCAGCCCCGTCAGGGGGTCGACGACCGCCGCGTTCTCCATAAAAGCGGTGGCATCGACGAGCTTCGAGAGGAGGACATCGGTCTCCGCCTGCGCGGCCCGCAGCGACGAGCGCGAGGAGAGAAAGGCGAAGCCTCCTCCCGCGAGGAGGACGGCGAAAGCGGCGAGCGTCCAGGGACTCTTCCACGGGGCGTAGCCGACTCGCAGGGGAAGAGCCAGCCCTTCCTCGTTCCAGAGACCGTCGCCGTTCGACGCCTTTACGCGGAAGGTGTAGTCGCCTCCCGGCAGGCGCGCGTAGGCGGCGGAATGCCCGGGTCCGGCGGGCGACCACTCGGCGTCGTAGCCTTCGAGCCGGTAGGAAAAGCGGTTGCGGTCGGGATCGCGGAAATCGAGGACGGCGAAATCGAAGACGACGGAATTCTCCCGCCACGGGAGATCGAGCCGCCCGAGGCGCAGCGCCGCCGCGGCGCCGATGGCCGGCCTTCCCGCGACGGCTATCGAGCTTATGACGACCGGCGGCCTGCGGCCGTTGAAGGCGTAGCGCGCGGGATCGAAGCGGTAAAGCCGGTCGAGCGCCCCGAAATACAGGGAGCCGTCGGGGGCCTCGAAGGCGCCGGAGAAAAGCTCGTAGCTTCGCCGCTCGTCGCGCACATGGAGAGGGCGGAAGCGCCCGTAGGCTCGGTCGTAGACCGCGAGGCCAGTCTGAGTCGCGATCCAGAGCTTCCCCGAGGAATCCTCCAGGATGCGCCGGACCGAGTCGCTCGGCAGGCCGTCCCTCGTCGTATAGGTCATAAAAGTGTCGGTCGCGGGCTCGTAGCGCATGAGGCCCCCTCCGTCCGAACCGATCCAAAGGACCCTGTGCGAATCCAGGAACATCGTCCGAATGGGAGCTGTGGAGTCCGAGGGGCGGCGGACGATGGCTCCGTCTTCGAGACGGGCGAGGCCCCTCTCCGTCCCGATCCAGAGCCTGCCGCTATCGTCGTAGCTCAAGGCGTTCACGACCTCGCCTGAAAGCGGGGCGCCTTGCGAGCCGCCGCCATAGCGGGCGAGGGTTCCGGAGCCTCCTCCCCTCCCCTCGTCCCAGCGATACAGACCCGAGCGGAAGGTGCCGATCCAGGCTCCGCCGGCGGGATCGGCGGCCATCGCGAGCACTTCCCGAGCGGAAGGGGATTCGTCCCCGCCGGGAAGAGGGCGGAAGGCCGAGAAGGAATCGCCGCCGCGGTCGTAGCGGGCGAGGCCGCCGTCGGTGCCCGCCCAGACCTCGCCTCGCGAGTCCTCGAGGAGGAAGTTGACGACGTCGCCCGGGAGGGAGCGAGGGTCCCCGGGCAGGTTGCGATAGCGGCGCCATGCGCCGGTCGAGGGGTCCCGCCTCGCCAGACCTTCGCCGTACACGCCTACCCAGAGACTTCCCCGGCGATCCACGAGGACCGAGGAGACTCTGCCGGGCGGGAAGGAGTCGGGACCCGCGGCGATGATCTCGAGGCCCCCGCCCGTCCCGTCCATCCTGCATACTCCGCCTCCGTCCGTGCCTATCCACAGCAGACCTGAGCCGTCCTCCATCGCGCAGGAGACGAGGTCGGAGGACAGCGAGCCCGGAGAGAGCGCGGCTCGGTAGCGCATGAAAACTCCGGAGGCGAGGTCGTAGGCGAACAATCCACCCCCGGCCGTGCCGGCGTACACCGGGCCCTCCCCGCCCGCGAATACGGAGGTGACTCGGCCGTCGGCGATCGGGTGGTTCTCGAATCGGCCCGCGGAAGAATCGAAGAGCGACAGCCCGCCGCGCCAGGTGCCGACCCAAAGCCTGCCCGTGGGATCGAGGTCCAAGGCCGTCACGCAGTCCGACATGGCGTTCCGATAGCGGCGGAAGCTCTTCGTCGCGTAGTCGAAAAGCGCGAGGCCTCCCGAAGTGCCTATCCATAGACGCCCCTGGCGATCCGTCTTGAGCGCGCGCACTTCATCGGCGGGAAGGCTCGCCGGGTCCGCGGAATCGTGGCGAAAACGCGTGAAGCGGCCCGTCGCCTCGTCGAGGAGGTCGAGGCCGGACATGGTCCCGGCCCAGAGCCCGCCTCGCGAGTCTCTCGCAACGCAGGTGACCTCGTCGTCGGACAGGGAGTCCCGGCGCGAGTCATCCTCGAAGTAGGCGACGAAGCGCTCGGTCTTGAGGTCGAGCCGGGCGAGACCGCCGCGGGTGCCCGCCCAGAGCAGGTCCCCGTCGGGGTAAACGGCCTCCACCTGATCGTTCGGGAGACTGTCGTCGTCGAAGGGATCGTGGCGGAAAAGCCTGAACGAACGGCCGTCGTAGCGCGCGAGCCCGCCCTGCGTGCCGAACCAGATGAAGCCCTGGCCGTCCTGCGCCATCGCCGAGACCGAGGCGTCGGGCAGCCCGTCCCGCGTCCCCAGCTCGGAGAAGAAGGGCGACGCGAGAGCGTGGAGGGAGGCGGCCGAGGCGATCGCGGCGGAAAGGAGGGCGGCGAAGCGGGGAAGGCTCCCCGGCGCGTGGCGCATGGGGGAAATGATATAAGTCGGCGCCCCATATGGATAGCCCTTGTCTTGCCGGCGGGTCGAAGCGCATACTCGGAATCCCATGAGAACATTCGCGGAACTCCTTTCCCTCCCCCATGCCCCGGAGCTCGAGGCCCGCTTCCTGCGCTACGCCGGGATCGAAACGACCAGCGACCGGCACATCGACGACATTCCGTCCACGAAGACGCAGTGGAACCTCGCGCGGGTCCTCATGGAAGAGCTCTCGGCCCTCGGCGTCGCCGACTCCAGCCTGGACGGGCACTGCTACCTCTTCGCCCGCCTGCCCGCGTCTCCGGGTCTGGAAGGAGCGCCTTCGATCGGTCTGATGGCGCACATGGACACCGCGAGCGACGTCTCGGGCTCCGGCGTCCGGCCCCGCGTGATCCGAGGCTACGACGGCCGGCCCATCGTCCTCGGCGAGAGCCTGGTGCTCGACCCCGCGGACAACCCCGAGCTCTCCGAGCACGTCGGCGACAGCATCGTCGTGACCGACGGCTCGACCCTGCTCGGCGCCGACGACAAGGCCGGCCTGGCCGAGGTGATGACGGCGGCGGCCAAGCTCTTGTCCCGCCCCGAAATCAGACACGGCCCCGTCGAGCTGATCTTCACGCCCGACGAGGAGACGGGAAAGGGCATGAACCTCTTCCCCCTCGAGCGGCTGCGGTCCAAAGCCTGCTACACTGTCGACGGAGGCAAGGCCGGGGAGATCGAGGCCGAGTGCTTCACCGCCTACTCCGTCAAGGCCGATTTCAAGGGCAAGGCCATCCACATAGGCTCAGCGAGGGGGAAGCTCGCCAACGCCGTCGCCATGGCGGGAAGCTTCGTGTCCATGCTCCCCCGCAGCGAGGCGCCCGAGTCCACGGACGGCTGGTACGGCTACTACTGCCCCCTCGAGATATCGGGCTCGCTCGAGAGCGCCCGGGTCGAGGTCTTCCTGCGCGACTTCAGCCGAGCCGGGATGGAATCGCGGATCGCCGCGGTCCGCGCCATCGCCGCGGCCGTCGAGGCGCAGTTCCCCCTCGGCTCCGTGGCCCTCACGGTGACCAAGCAGTACGTGAACATGCGCGAGAAGCTCGACGAGAGACCGGAGGTGCTGGAGCGGCTCCTGGAAGCGGCGCGCCGCGCGGGCGCCGATCCGCTGGTCAAGCCCATCCGCGGCGGCACCGACGGCGCCCGCCTCACCGAGATGGGCGTCCCCACTCCCAACATGTTCACGGGGGGATACAATTATCACAGTCGCTACGAGTGGGCCTCTCTCGCCGAGATGTCCCTCGCGGTCGAGACGCTGATCGAGCTCGTCCAGCTCTGGGCTTTGTAGGCGTCAATATATTTCGCGATCGCTTCGGGAATATTTATCGATAAAAATCATCGAGGCCGCCCGGAGGCGGCCTCGTTCGTCCACAGCGATTCTTTCGGCTAGAGGATCAGCTTCACCCCGAGGGTGAAGCGGTATGCGGGCACGTACTCGTTGATTATCGGAACTCCGGTAACCGGGTCATACCCTCCATAAGAGCCATAGTAGGGTATCTTCTGGCCGCCCTGCGACAGCTGGTCTTGGATTTGGAAGTTGTAGGCCAGCTTGCCGAACAAACCCAGGTGATGGCCGAGATTGATGCCCAAACCCAGGGCCCCGTACCAATAGGGAGAAGCCGCGATCGGAGTCGTGCCGCTATAGTCCTGCGGCTTGCTGTTGCCGGCATAATCGAGAGCCAGAATCCCGACGCCGAGTTCGAGGAAGGGATCGATGAAGGAGGTCGCCTTGAATATATGGTAGGAAAGATAGATGTCGCCGTCCCAATTGATCAAATTTGTGCCGGTCAGGTCGCTGGCGTTTGCATTGGGCGAGTAATTGAACGAAATACCGAAGCCGAAGTGCTTGCCCAGGATCTCAATGAAGCCACCGTAGTAGATGTCGTCGCCGGTCCTGAAGGCGTTCGAGATGCCCGAGGCGCTCAGCTGCTGGTCCGAGTGCAGGGCCCCGGATACTCCGAAGGCGAGCTGGGCGAAGGCGCCGCCGCCCACGAGCGCGACGAGGGCCAATACGATAAAAACCTTCTTGTTCATTGCCAAAACCTCCTGTGGACGTTCCAAGCGCCGCGTACGTCTACAGTATAGCGCGCCTCCATATATAATCAAGTTTATCCAGTATTCGAGCCGACCCCTTCTCCGGTTGGAAATGGCGCAGGGTATTGATTATACTGTATGTACTCTTTGGCCGCGGGCTTCCGATTCCGCGAGCCAGACCGCAAAACGCAAGGAGCCGCAATGAAAAGATTTGTAGCCATCTTCCTGGCCCTGTTCGCTATCGGAGCCACCGCCTCGGCTCAAGACAGGGCGCCCTTGCAGATATACTGCAACATGAGCGGCGCGCAGGTGTATCTGGCGGGTCAGCTCATCGGCAACACGAATCCGAATCTCATTCTCAACGTCAGGATGGGGACTTATCAGCTTACGGTGGTCAAGCAGGGCTTCATGAGGTTCGACACCGTGGTGACCGTCGGCCAGGGCGGCGCCGCGGTCCAGGCCAATTTGGTGCCGCCGGGAGGGATTTCCGCCCCGAACACCATACCCGTGCCCAATACCATCCCGCCCCCGCCGCCGCAGATCTTCAATTACAACCTCACCGTGTCCTCGAACGTCAACGGCGCCGCGGTCTTCATCAACGGCAACCAGGCCGGCCAGACTCCGCTGACGGCCCAGGTGCCCGCGGGATCGTATACGGTCCTGGTACGGGCTCCCGGTTTCCTCGACTTCAACCAGAACGTCGTCGTCGGCAACGGGCCCGCCCAGGTCAACGCCTTCCTCCAGTCCATGATAGCCACATGGCAGCTCAGTCTCCCCGACACTATCCGGAACCGGGACTTCAGACCGGAACAGTTCAGGGAAGGGATCCAGATATGGATCGACGGAGTCCGCCAGGACACCGCTCCGGGTCCGATCATCGCGTCGGGCCAGCTGACTCCCGGCAGGCATGTCATCCGGCTGGTCGCCGGGGGCCTGTCCACAGAGACTCAGATCGACGTGCAGGCCGGGCAGGCCCTGAATTTCGAGCCCTTCATCGGCCTCAACGTGCGATAGGCCCCTGCTTCGCGGATGGAAGGGGGAGGCTGCGCCTCCCCCTTTTTCGTATACAAAGGGCCGGAGACCGGGTATACTCGAGGGCGAAAACGATTCGATGAAACAGGGAAGCGACCCCGCCAATGATCGACTTGAGCGAATACGAAAGCCTGGCCCGGGAGACGGGAGCCTTTAAGGATATCGAGCTCGAGATTCTCAAGGAATCGCTCTTGGCGTGGCAGCGGCGGCCCGGCGCCCCCTATTCCTCCCTGGAGCTCAGGGACGGAAAAATCCTCGCCGGCTTCGCCGTCCTGTGCCGCGAGGGCAGCACCGATCACACCTTCGATCTTCAGGCGCTCTGCATCGAGCCTTCCTACGTCGACAAGGGGGTGACGGCCGGTCTCCTGGGCATGGTCGAGGACGAGATCCTGAGTACGGAGAGCTCGGCCATCCTCCGCTTCGAGACGTCGAAGCGAAAGGAAGCGGCCATGGGCTCGGGAATCCTGGCGGAGCGGGGTTTCGCCCTCATCGGCCATATCCCGGACTTTTACGCTACCGGCGACGATTATTACATGTACGCGAAGCATCTGCGCCGCGGCTCGGCAGAAGAGGGTGCGGAAACGGAGGAGGGGCGATGATCATCGGAGCGATCGAGGCGGGAGGCACCAAGTTCGTCTGCGGCCTCTTCGACGCCGACTACCAGGATTGCGCCAAACCGAGCGTCATCGCGAGGGCGAGCATCCCGACCACCGAGCCGGGCCCCACGCTCGAAGCCGCCCTGGACTTCTTCGCGAGGTCGGCGGAGGATAAGGGTCTGTCGAAGCTGGACGGAGTCGGAATCGGCAGCTTCGGCCCCGTGGACCTCCGCCTCTCCAGCCCCACCTGGGGCTACATCACCAATACTCCCAAGCCGCTCTGGCGGGATACCCAGGTCGCCGGATTCTTCCGCGACCGGCTGGGCGTTCCCGTCGCCTTCGATACCGACGTCAATGCCGCGGCCTACGGCGAATACCTCTGGGGCGCCGCGAAGGGTCTCAAGGATTTCATCTACATGACCGTGGGGACCGGCATCGGCGGGGGGGTCTTCGTCAACGGCGACCTCGTCCACGGCCTCACCCATCCCGAGCTCGGCCATATCAAGATCCGGCGCGAGGCCTCCGACGGCTTCCCCGGCGCCTGCCCCTTCCATCGGGACTGCCTCGAGGGCATGGCCTCGGGGCCCGCCATCGGGCTGCGCTGGAAGACGCGCGCGGAGGATCTCGGGTCCGGCCACGAGGCCTGGGAGCTCGAGGCGCGCTACCTGGCGAAGGCTTTCGCGTCCTACGCCTTCGTCCTGTCGCCGGAGCGGATCGTGATGGGCGGCGGCGTCGGCCTCCGGCCCGGCCTCGCCGAGCGCGTCGCTGTCTGCCTCGGAGAGGAGCTCGGCGGCTACCTGCCCATCCTCGACGACGGCGAGCGGCTCTCGGCCTTCGTGACCCGGCCCCGGCTCGGAGCGGAGGCGGGCCTCTTCGGCGCCGCCGCCATCGCCCTGCGCTGCTGCGCGGACTGAAGGCGCCCCCCGCCTCCCATTTCAAGTTCAACATCCTCCCGATTCCCGCCGAAAATCAACCGAAGACAAGTATTGGCCGAGGTAGGTAGCTTGGACGCATACGCCTTCACCGATGCAATCGTGGTGACGCCCCGCAAGATACGCGGATCCGCGTCCCTCCTCGTGGAGGGTGGCAGAGTCGCGGGCTTCGGCCTGGGCGCGCGCCGGGAAGTGCGGATAGGGAGCGGAGCCTACGTATACCCGGCCCTCGTCAACGTCCACGACCACCTGCGGGGAAATTACCTGCCGCGCGTCGGCCCGGCCGAGGGAAGTTTCTACCCCAATTGGTCGCCATGGGACGCCGACCTCAAGGCTGCGCCCGTCTACGCCGAGCGCGCGGCCCTCAGCGTCGCGCAGATGTACCTCCTGGGCGGCTACAAGAACCTCTTCTCGGGCGTCGCCACGGTGAACGACCACTTCCCCCACGAGCTCAACGACGACTACCTCGGGACCCTGCCCATCCGCGCCATACGGGAGTACTGTCTCGCCCACGAGTGCTCCTCCTTCGACCTCAAATGGGGAGACGGCATCGAGATCGAGCACGCGCGCGCCCTCGAGCGGGGCTGGCCCTTCATCACCCACCTCGAGGAGGGCTTCGACGCCGAGAGCATGGACGGGATAGGCATCCTCGAGCGCGCCGGGGCCCTCGACGACCGGGACGTCCTCGTGCACTGCATCGGCTTCTCGGAGGAGGACATCAAGAAGGTGAAGCGGGCGGGGGCGAGCGTCGCCTGGTGCCCGGCCTCGAATTATTTCATGTTCAACCTGACCTGCAAGGTGCGGAAACTGCTTCGCGCCGGGATCAATGTGGCGCTCGGCACGGACTCGACTCATTCCGGCTCCGTGAATCTCCTCGCGGAGATGAAATTCGCCCGCAAGGTCTACCGCGAGATCTACGGCGAGGAGCTCCCGGCCAAGACCCTCTTCGACATGGTGACGATCAACGCGGCGCGCGCCCTCGGCCTGGAAGGCCGCGCGGGCCAGCTCGAGCCCGGGGCCTGGGCGGACGCCGCGATATTCAGGGCCAGGGCCGACGATCCCTTCGAGAGCCTCGCCCTGGCCGAGAGCGAAGACCTGGAGCTCCTCACGGTCGAGGGCGTCCCGGTCTACGGCGACGAGGTCAAGTACGGGACGGCCTTCGAGGCGGTCGCCGGGGCCGAGACAGCGTCGTACGGCCGCGTCGCCGTCGGAGGCAGGACCATGTTCGTGAAGGGAGACCCCGCCGGCCTGTACCGCGGCATAAGGTCGGCGGTCGGCTTCGCGAAGAGGCTCGAATACCTGCCCTTCGAGGTCGTATGAGGCGAAGAATGGCGGTTCGAGGGCTGGAATTGGGCGGCCAAGAGGCCTACACTAGTAAAGCGCCGAAACGAGAACGGACTTAAGGAGCCAAAAGAGGATGCCAAAGGTAGGGAACTACCGCGCCAATTCGGTGATCTATTTCCAGGGGGACGTCGTGAGCGACAAGGTCTTCGTCCTCCAGCAGGGGAAAGTGAGCCTGAACTACACGGACATCGAGACGGCGAAGGAAATACGGGAGACGATACAGACGGGCGAGTTCTTCGGGGTCAAGAGCGCCCTCGGGAAATACCCGCGCGAGGAGAACGCGGTCGTGCTCTCCGACGCGCAGGTCCTCATCTTCACCGTCCCGGAATTCGAGGTCTTCGCACAGGCGCAGACCCGCATCATCATGAAGATGCTCAAGGTCTTCTCGAACCAGCTCAGGCGCGTGCACAAGCAGGTCGACAACCTCCTCGAGAAGAACGAGGCCGAGAGCCCCGAGGCCGGCCTCTTCAAGGCGGGCGAGTACTACCTCAAGGCGAGGCAGTACTCGCAGGCCAAGTACATATTCAGCCGCTACCTCACCTACTACCCCGCCGGCAGGCTCGCCGAGCAGGCGAGCCGCTACCTCGAGGCGGCGGAGGGCGGCTCGGTCAAGTACGGGGACGGCAAGGGACCGGCGCCCCTCATGGTCGAGGCGACGCGGCAGGGACCGACGTCCCGCGACGGTTCCGCGGAGCGCGAGGCGGCGCGCGAGGCCGAGGCGCGGGTCTCGGGCGATCGCGACGGCGGGCAGCCCGCGCGGGCAGCCCCGGGGGAGGGCCTCTCCGACTCGGCCAAGGGCTACTACGACGCCGTGAGCCTCTTCAGCTCCGAGAAGTACAAGGAGGCGCTCGCCGGCTTCAAGCGCATCGTCGAGGCCAACGCCGACACCGAATACGTCACGAAGGCCCTCTACGAGATGGGCCGCTGTCTGTTCATGCTCCAGCAGTTCGACCTCACGATCAAGCACTTCACCCAGATGGTCCAGACCTATCCGAAGCACCCCGACCTCGTCGACACGCTGTTCTACCTCGGGCAATCCTACGAGAAGAAGGGCGACGCCGAGCGGGCCAAGGGATTCTTCAAGAAGATATTGTCGATGGAGTCCGACGAGGACGCGTCGATACGGATCAAGGCCGCCAAGGCCCTGCGCCGTCTCGAGGAGGCCGGACATGGCTGACCTGGCCGCTTTTACCCGCTTCGCGCGGACCTACCACCCGGGCGAGATCATCTTCGCCGAGTACGAGCCCGGGGACAGCTTCTACCTCATCCAGGCCGGGAAGGTGAAGATCACCAAGATAGTCGGCGACATCGAGAAGACCCTCGACATCCTCCAGCTCCCAGAGATCTTCGGCGAGATGGCCATACTCGAGGGAGCCCCCCGCTCGGCCACCGCGCAGGCCATCGACACGGTCAAGGTGCTCGAGTTCAACAGGGCCAACTTCGAGGTGCTGATGATGGGCAACCCTCAGATCGCCCTGAGGCTCCTCAAGCTCTTCACCAAGCGAATCTGGGACCAGAAGCGGCGCTTCATGATCTTGACGCTCGACGACCCGCAGGCCAAGATAGCGGACGTCTTCCTCATGCTGGACGAGACCAACGCCGCGGTCCGCGGGGGCGAGCTCGAAGGCGAGAAGCGCGAGTTCAGGGTGACCATGGACGACGTGGCCCATTGGGCCGGAATGTCGCCGACCGAGGCCCAGACCCTCATCGGCCATTTCGCCAACCAGCGCCGCCTCGAGCTCTTCCCGGACAAGATAGTCGTCAAGAACATCAACGACTTCATCCGCTTCGTCAACTCCCGCAGGAAGAAATAGCCGGACCGCGTACGGGAGCCGCATCTTGTCCGAGAAAGTCCGCATTTCGCTCACGATCAACGGCGAGCGGGTCGACCGCGAAGTCGACTCCGCGCTGTCGCTTCTCCGCTTCCTCCGCGAGGATCTGGGCCTGGTCGGCGCGAAGAACGGCTGCGAGAAAGGCCATTGCGGCGCGTGCACGGTCATCGTCGACGGCGCGGCGAGGCGATCCTGCCTCCTCAAGGCTTCGCGGATGGTCGGCTCCTCGGTCCAGACCATCGAAGGCCTGACCGGGCCCGACGGCGCCCCCCACCCCCTTCAGCGCGCCTTCGTCCTCGAGGGCGCGGTGCAGTGCGGCTTCTGCACCCCCGGCATGATACTGGCTGCCAAAGCCCTGCTCGATCGGGTGCCCGATCCTTCCGAGCCCGAAATCGCGGAGGCGATGCGGGACAATATGTGCCGCTGCACCGGCTACGCGGCCATACGGCGGGCGATCTCGCGGGCCGCGGAAGAGATGCGACGGGCGGGCGAGGCGCCGACCCGCGACGACGACGCCCTCCCCCCGCCGGCCAGCTCAGTCGGCGCGGCGCTGCCCCGCAAGTACGCCCCGGCCAAGGCCCGCGGCGAGGCCCTCTTCAGCGAGGATCTCGCGGATCGGGGGGTCCCCGGAGCGGCGAGGGCCCTCGTCGGGAAGATGCTGTTCAGCGAGCGCAGCCACGCCCGCCTGAGGTCGGTCGATGTCGCGAGGGCCTCGGGCGCCCAGGGCGTCGCGCTGGTGCTCACGGCCAAGGACGTTCCTGGCCGCAACGCCTTCGGCCTCTTCGTGCCGCAGCAGCCCGTCATCGCGGGCGACGAGGTCCTCTACCTGGGCGACGTCGTCGCGGTCGTGCTGGCCGAGACGCGCGAGGAGGCCGAGGCGGCGAGATCCCTCGTCGCGGTCGACTACGAGGACCTGCCCGTCCTGTCCTCGCCCGAGGAGAACATGGAGGAGGGGGCGCCCCTCCTTCACCCCGATACGGGGAGCAACATCGTCCACGAGACCCATGTGCGAAAGGGCGACCCGGGCGCGGCCTTCGCCCGTGCGGACGTCGTGATCGAGAACGACTACGAGACTCAGGCGGTCGAGCACGCGTACATGGAACCCGAGGCCTGCCTGGCGGTTCCGGATGCGGACGGCGGAGTGACCGTATACACCGGGAACCAGGGCTCGGTCGACTACCGGGACATGATCGCGGCGAGCCTGGCCCTTCCCGTGGACAAGGTCCGCGTGGTCCTCGCCGCCTGCGGCGGAGGCTTCGGCGGCAAGGAAGAACCCACCGTCCAGATACAGGCCGCGCTCGGCGCCCGCTTGACCGGGAGGCCCGTGCGCATCGCCCTGACACGGGAAGAGTCGATCCGGACGAGCACCAAGCGGCATCCCATGCGCATCCACATGCGCCATGCGGCCTCGAGGGACGGGACGATACTCGCCGTGGAATCGCGGGTCGTCGCCGACGCGGGAGCCTACGTCTCCCAGACGGGACCGGTCGTCTTCCGCTCCGCGGTCACCGCGACGGGGCCCTACGCCGTCGAGTCGGTCGTCGCGGACTCCTACGGGATCTACACCCATAAGAACCCGAGCGGCGCCTTCCGCGGCTTCGGCAGCACGCAGGCGAGCTTCGCCTGCGAGATACAGATGGACGAGATCGCGCGCGCCATCGGAATGGATCCCGTCGAGCTGAGGCGGAGGAACGGCTTCGCTCCCGGCAAGCGCACCGGGACCGGGCAGGTCCTGGACGAGGGCGTGGGCTATCTGGGCACCCTCGAGGCTGCGGCCGTCGCCCTCGGGCGCATGCGCGCCGATTTCGGCTCCTCCGCGCCGCCGCCCGGCAGGCGCGTCGGCTTCGGCATAGCGAGCTCGTACAAGAACGTCGGCATGGGCACGGGACTCGCGGACGGCGCCGGCGCGATAGCGGAGCTCACGGCCGAGGGGCGAGTCTCCGTGCGCACGGGCGCCGCCGACATGGGCCAGGGCTCCGACACGGTGGCCGCCCAGATCGCCGCCGAT
>CAZBGA010000076.1:0-17092 GCA_964491385.1 uncultured Treponemataceae bacterium
CGTCCGTCGGCTCGGGCGACATCGAAACGAGGTCGCCCGAGCGATACGATTTCGCCAGCGTGACCCGAGCGCGGTGCAGCGCGCTGCTCACCGAGCCGCTCGTAATGCCCAGCGTTTGGGCGGCCTCGTCGGCCCGCCATTCCAGCACGTCGCACAAGATCAGGACGGCGCGTTGACGGGGCGGCAGAGCCTGCAGCGCGGACAGGAAGGCGAGCGTGATGCTTTCGTGGGCGTCGTATCGCGCCTCGGGAGTCGGGCTCGCCTCGTCCAAAAAATCGTCGGGGAAGGGCTCGAGCCAGATCGGCTCGGTGACCGGTTGGGCGGGCGGCGCGCCCGGATCCGCGGAGAGCGCGCGACCGGGCGGCAGGGTCCGGCGCGGACGGCGATCAAGCGCGTCGAGGCAGGCATTCGTCGCTATTTTGTACAGCCACGAGCGGAACGATGCCCGGCCTTCGTAGGTCCCGAGCTTCTGCCACGCGCGCAAGAGGCTTTCCTGCACCAGATCCTCCGCGTCTTGCAAGGATCCGAGCATCCGATAGCAATGGACGAGGAGTTCGCGCCTATGCGGCTCTACGAGCTGACCGAAGCCTGACCGGTCTCCGGCGCGCGCCGCTTCGAGCAGTAATGTCGCATCCATGGAACGCCTCCGTCAGTCAGACGTTTGGATCGTTCGGAACTATGCGGGCAGTATACATTATTTTAATCGTCGGCGACCGAACATTTTCGATCCTTCCTGCCGTCTTACATGGTGAATCCAGTTTCTATCATAGGAGGGAATCATGGGCTTCATAGTTACGGTGCGCGGCACGCTCAAGAGCGCGGACGAGCAGGCCGCGAGGAAGGCGCACGATTCGGCCGCGGGGCAGGTCAGGACGCTCGGCAAGACACTGGGTAACCTCCATCACCAGCCCTATCTGAATCCGGAGAATCCGCGGGAATTCTTCGACGTGGACGTCTGGAACGACGATCAGGCCGGGTTGAAGAAATTCTTCTCCGATCCCGGTATGGCCAAGGCGATGGGCGAACTCTTCGAGGGAATGCCTGAAATCAAGGTCTTCGAGGACAAGGGCTGGTTGAGCTGGTAGGCGGAAAGATCCGGTAGGCATCGACCCGCCGGATCTACGAAAGCGAGGCTTCCATGGAAGAGCGAAAAGCGATGACGGCCCTCGTTACGGGCGCGTCTTCGGGGATCGGCAAAGCGATCGCGGGACGGCTCGCCGAAGACGGCATGGTCGTATTCGGGACCTGCCGCGCGCCTACCGGCGATGTGGGCGCGGTGCGCATGCTCGCGCTGGACCTGCATTCCGACGAGAGCGTACGCGGCTGCGTCGACAGAGTGATGAGCGAAACCGGGCGCATCGATCTCCTCGTAAACAACGCCGGCTTCCTCTTGGTCGGCGCCGTCGAAGAGGTGTCGCTCGATTCGGCCAGGGCGGAGTTCGAGACCAACTTCTTCGGCTCGGTGCGGATGCTTCAGGCCGTCATACCGGCGATGCGCGAGCGCGGCTCAGGCAGGATCATCAATCTTACCTCGCTCGCCGGCATCGTGCCTCTGCCGTTCTGGGGCTTCTACAACGCGAGCAAGGCGGCGCTCGAGTCTCTCACCGAAACCCTCCGCTTCGAGCTCATGCCTTTCGGGATCCGTGTCAGTGCCGTCGAGCCCGGCGCAATCAAGACGAAACTTTATTCGGCCGAAGTCGAAGCCGCGCCCCTGCCCGCGTACTCGCCCTGGAGAAGGCGGTTCGCGAGACGGATGAAGGAGTTCGAGATAGCCGCCCCGGGACCCGGCGTCGTAGCCGACGTCGTCGCCGCCTTGGCGCGCGCGAAGCGGCCGCCGCTGCGCACGACGGTGACGAAGGAGGCCGCGCTCTTCACTTCGCTCAAGCGCTGGACGCCCGCATCGATGTTCGAGAGCCAATTGCGGAAAGGCTTCAGGCTCGACGTGGACCGCCCATGATGGAAAAAGACGGGCGAGCGGCGGGCTCGCGCGAATTTCAGCGACCGAGCGCCTCGGGATTCACTACGTTGATCGGCGCGCCGCCCGCGAAGGCGACGATCTGGTCGAAAATGTCGGTGAACTGGATCTCGTATTCGTCGCGGGTGACGTAGCCGATGTGCGGCGTGCAGACGGCGTTTCCCAGGGTCAGCAGGGGATGGTTCCCGTCCGACAAGGGCTCGGACTCGTAGACATCCACCGCCGCCATTCCCGGGCGGCCCGCCCGCAGCGCGGCCTCGAGCGCGCCCGGCTCGATCAGCCCGGCGCGGCTGGTGTTGACCAATAGCGCCGTCGGCTTCATGCGCGCGAGGTCGGCGGCGGAGACGATGCCGCGGGTCTCGGCGACCAGACGCATGTGGAGAGAGAGGACGTCGCAGCGCTCGAAGAAGGCCTCCTTGCCGGGCGCGATCGAATAGCCGTCGGAGCGAGCCCGAGCGAGGGAGGCCTCGCGCGCCCATACGAGCACGTTCATGCCGAAAGCTTTCCCATAGCCGGCGACTACGCCGCCGATTCGGCCGTAGCCGTAGATCCCCAGGGTCTTGCCGCGGATCGTAGCGCCGAGGCCGACCTGCCATTTCCCCGACTTGAGGGCGGATACCTGCTGGGGTATTTGCCGCATGGCCGCGAGCGCCAGGGCCCAGGTCAGCTCCGCCGTGCCGTACGAAAGGGTGTCGGAGCGCAGGTTCGAGGACAGGACCACGCCTCGCCTCGTGCAGGCGTCGACATCGATGTGCGGGTACACGCTGCGTTGACTGATCATCCTGAGCTTGGGCAGTCGATCGAGCAGCGGCGCCGCGATCTTGGTCCGCTCCCGGATCAGGACGAGGGCCTCTGTGTCGCGAAGACGCTCGGCGAGCGTATCGAGGTCCTGGGTATGATCCGTCCAGACCGTGACATCATGTCCGTCGAGCTTCTTGAAACATGCCAGTGTCCGGACCGCGTCCTGATAGTCGTCGAGTATGGATACTTTCATGACTTTTCCTTCCTTTCAATCATGGCAAATTGAATACCCGCAGCGGCGTCGCGAGGTCTATGCCTTCCCGGCGCGCGAACTCGGCGAGCGAGAGCGCCGAGGCCTTCGCCGAGCTCTCCGAAGGATAGGCCAGGAAGAAAGCGCCGCCTCGGCCCGCGCCGCTGGGTTTGCCGCCCGAGGCTCCCGACTCCAACCCCGCGCTGATGAGGCGGTCGATTCCCGCATCGCCGAGCCCGAGCCGCCTGAGCGCCTCGTGGGCGGCTCCGAGGAGGGCGCCCAGGCCGGCCACCGAGTCGGAGTATTCGGCGTCCGTCCCCTCGATCAGCGCTATCGCCCGGTCCGCGATCCCGCCGAGTTCCTCGACGAGGGCGCCCGGGCCTTTCTCTCCCGAGCCGATCCGCGCATGGAGCTCGGCCACGAGGGCCGCGGTCGAGCCGCGGCGTCGCACCGCTCCGACGACGAGGTGGAGGGGGATGCCTTGCAGGAGCCTGGTCTCGGGAAGCCCGCGAGCCGACGATCTGAAGGATCGAAGCCCTCCGAGCAGCGACATGCCCGTGTCGACGCCGGAGGGCTTGCCGTGAAAATACCCTTCGGCGCGATGCGCGATCGACCAGATCTCGGCCGGGGAGCTCCCTTCGGCGGCGAAGGACTCGGCCAAGGCCACGCACAGGGCCGCGGAGGAGCCGAAGCCGAGCGCCATGGGGATGGTCGACGATATGCGGATCTCCCCGCCTTCGCACGCTATCGCGGGAAGGATGCCAGCGGCGCGGGCGAGGAAGTCGCCGAAGCGCGTCCCCTCTTCGCCGGAGAGGTCGGGGAAGCGCCAACCCTTCTCCCGGCTCGAGCGGACCCTGATCTCGGTCGAGGCGGGGAGGCCGAGGCCTATCGACGGAAAGCCGTACACGGCCGCATGCTCCCCGAACAGGAGGAGCTTCTCGCGGCCGACGCCTACTCTCTCCATAGCGGCCCCGCCGTCGCGATCGCGAGGTCCTCGAAGCCTCCGGCCTTCGTCTCCGAGTCTTCTCGCCACAGCGCCCCGACCTCGTTTCCCGCGCCGAGCGCCTTGCCCTCGCGGCCGTCGAGCCCGGCGATTCTCGCGCTCACGCCGATCGCCTCGCCGAGCTCGACGCCGAGGCGGGCGCCTTCCATTAATAGCGAGGAGGCCTCGGTCCAGTTCCCGGCGCCGGCGAAGGAGCGCGCGACTTCGTTCGAGGCCTCGAGGAAGTCCCTCGCCGCCTGAGGGTTCCGCTTCTTCCACTCCATGTAGCGCCCGACGGCGCCGGAAGTATCGACGGGGGCGGCTCCCCGGACGAGGGAGAAGGGAGGCATCCAGGGGAGGACGATGGGCTCGAAGGACGGGGTCGCTCCGCCGGTGAAGAGGCCGCAGCCTCCGTAGAGCGAGGCGGCGATGTCGTAGCCGCTCCCGATCCCGCCCTGGCGCGAGCGGTGGCCGTCGAGCGCGGCGCGGAGGGTCGAGTCCTCGAGCGCGCCGGGCTCGAGGCCCGAGTATCGCAGAAGGGCCTGGGCGGTCCCCACGGCGACGGCCGCGCTCGATCCGAGGCCAAGCTTCGCCCCGTCGGGGCCGAAGAAGGCGGAGGAGTCGACGTGGAGGCGCAGGTGAGGCATCTTACCTTGTATGCCCCGAGCCTCGAGCTCCCGTACCGCCGCGGCGACGACCGCGCCCAGGAGGCTCGGAGAGCCGCGATCCGATTCTCTCCACGTTTCCGAGAATCCGCCTCCCGCGCCCGCGATCGTCAGCTCGCCGGCCGGCTCGACGACGAGGACGACGCGCCTCTCGACCGCGATCGCGATGCCGATGCCTCCTTCCTCCAGGACCGCGTACTCGCCGAGGAGGAGGAGATTGCCCGGCACCGTCAGCGTGGCGGAGCCGACCGCCGCGGCATTCATCGCCCGAGGCTCCAGGCTCGTCCTACCGCGCCGCCCGACGCGGCGCGGAGCTCGGGAGCCCCGCCTATGCGGCTCTCGATGACCGAGGCGGCCGCCTTCGTGGAGCGGATGCGGTCGGCGACCCGCGGCGCGTCGGCGGCCAGGCAGAGCATCTTCACCTGCGGTCCCGCGTCCATGGTCTCCCAGACTCCGATCCCCTCCCGGCGCATCGCCTCGCATTCGCGGATGAGGGCGAGGCTCGCGGGCAGCCAGTAGATCAGCGGCGGATCGCAGGCGAGCATCGAGCCGAACATCCTGAGGTAGCTTCGCCTCATGGCGGCGCCGAGTAGCTCGAGATCGCGCCGCCCGACCGCCTCGACGGCTTCCTCGAGCTCGGCTCCGGCGCTCTCGACCCAGCTCCGGTAGAAGACGGAGGTCGAGCGGCTGCGCTCCATCCCCTCGCGCGACGAGACGGCTTTCTCCTCGAGCGAGACCAGGGCGACGAGGACGCGCAGGTCGGGCCAATGCTCCTCTCCGTAGAGGGGCCTCGCCTCGGTGGCCCCCGCGGGCAGGAGGCTGAAGCCGCCGAAGACCGCTCGCGCCGCGGAGACCGAGCCGATGCGCGCGAGAGCGGATATCTCGGCCGGCGAAAGGCCCTCCTTTTCCTCGAGGACCGCTTCCCCCGAGCGGGCGCAGGCGAAGGCGAGGGCGGCGAATCCGGAGGAGGAGCTCGCCAGGCCGGATGCGGTGGGAAAGTCGTTTCGGCTCGCGGCCTTGAATCGGAGCTCGGCCCGAAGGGCGCGGCGGACGGCGTCGAAGAAGTCGGAGTAGCGCGCTTCGGGCTGCCGCTCGCCGCCCACGCGCACCTCGTCGGCGCCGTCGAAGGAGGCCTCGACCGTGGTCGTGGTCCTCAGGCTTCCCAAGGAGAGAGCGAGGCTCGGAGTGGCCGGCAGGTTGCCGCCTCCGGCGGTCTTGCCCCAATACTTGAGGAGGGCGAGGGAAGGGGAGGCCGTGCAGACGAAGGCCGCGCGGCCGCGAAGCGGCCTCTCGCTCATGCTCCTCTCTCGCGCTTCCGGGCGTGGAGCTTCATGTGCCCTGCCTGTATGCCTTCGGTCACGAGCGCGAAGAGCGCGGCGAAATTCTGGGCCAGGCCGAGGGCGGCGGCGATCCTGGACAGGCCTCGTCCGTCGGGCTCGCGCAGTATCCTGAGGGCGAGGGCGGTCGCGGGATGGATTCCGACCGAGCCTCCGACCGCGCCGAGCGCGAGGGGAAGCTCGATCGTCCCCTCGAGCGCCTCCCCGACGCGCCGGAAGTCCGTGACGCCGCGGTATCGCCCGTCTCGGGCGGCCCAGTAATGGACACCCGCCTCGAGGGCCCGAAGGTCGTTGCCCGTGGCCAGGGCGAGGGCGGATATGCCGTTCATCACTCCCTTGTTGTGCGTGATCGCCCGCGTCGGATCGGTTCCGGCGACTCGGGCGGCGAGCTCTATGCGCCTGGCGGTTTCTTCTCCCGAGAAGTCCCCGCGGGCGAGGCGATGGGCGGCTACTTCGAACCTCGCCCCCGCCCGGCGCTCGCCCGCGTCGTTCGTGAGGACGCACATCAGGCGCCTGCCGCCGCTCATCGCCTCGAGAGCGCCCGCGACGCGCTCCGCCGCGCCGTTGAGGACGTTGGCGCCCATGGCGTCCCTCACGTCAATGCACAGAGAGACGCGCACCACGCCCGTCTCCGCGTTCCGTGTCACCTCGAGGCCGCGGTAGCCTCCGCCGCGGCGACGCATCGAATCGAGGAAGCGCTCGAGGTCCGCCTCGATCTCGCTTTTACGGCGCAGGATCTCCCGCTCGCGGCCGGGCGGCACGTCCTCGAGGAATACCTGGGCGGTCATGATCGGCTCCGTCGCCCATGTGGAGAAGCCGCCGTCCGCCCGCACGAGCTGCGCCGCGAAGGTGACGGCCGCCAGCACCGAGGGTTCCTCGACGGCCATGGGGATATCGTAGGACCGGCCGTCGATGAGGAAGCCGGTGGCGATTCCGAGCGGGACCGGCAGATAGCCCACCGCCGACTCGACCATGGAGTCGGCGAGGCTGGCATCGCTTCCCGGGAATTCTCCGAGCTCGAATCCTTTCACTCCGTAGACGGATTCCATGGCCGCGCGGCGGGCGGCCATGTCGAGTTTGCGGAACTTGAGGGGAAGCGCGGCGTCGCCGGGGACCGTCATGCGCGGCCTTCTGCCGCGGAGCGGAGATGGTTTCCCGCAGTGCGGAGATGGTCTTCCGCGCGGAGGAGCTCCTCGGCGGCGTCGGCCAGCGCCGGATCGATCAGCAGGGGAGCGGCGCGCAGCGCGGAGAGGTCCGCGCTGCCGGTCATGGTCATGGCCGCCTTCAGCGAGAGTTCCAGGCTTCGGACGAGGCGAAGCGCGCCCTCGGCGCCTCCGGCGTGCGCCGCTCGGGCGAAGGGGAGGGCGAGGGCGCCGAGATCGGCGCCGAGAGCGACGGCCTTGGCGATGTCCAGGCCCGAGCGAAGCCCGCCCGAGGCGATGATGCGAGAGCCGGGAGGATCGCCGCCGGCGCTCCTCCTCGCTCCGCTCCGCCGCTTGGAGAGGGCGAGGAGGAGGAGGGCCGTGGGCAGGCCCCAGCCCTCGAACTCGCGGGCGACCGCCGCCTCTTCCTCGGGAATGCGGTAGGATTCGACGAGTACCCAATTGGTGCCGCCGGCCGCGGCGAGGTCGACGTACGAGACTCCGAGGTCCAGCAGGGAATCTACGTCCGCGGGGCTGATCCCGAAGCCGGTTTCCTTGACGATGATAGGCATCGGGGAAACCTCGCAGAGCCCGGCGATGGCCTCCTTGAGCCCGCGGAAATCCCGATCCCCGTCGGGCTGGAAAAGCTCCTGGCCCGCGTTCAGATGCAGCGCGAGCGCCTGGACCTCGAGGCGCTTCACGGTCTCGATGACGCGGTCGCGGCCGAGCTCGCGCAGCTGCACGGCGCCGAGGTTCGCGATCACGGGGACGTCGGGGGCCAGGGCCTTCAACCTGAACTGATCGAAGAGCTCGCTCTCGGTGAAGAGGATCCGGATCGATCCCGTGCCGACGGGGATGCGCGCGGCCTGGGCCGCCTCGGCCAGGGCGCGATTCACGGGGCCGCTCCCTTCCGAGCCGCCGGTCATGCACGAGATGAGGATGGGAAGGGCGATGCGATGGCCGAGGAACTCGAGAGAGGCGTCGACGGCGCCGGCGTCCAGCTCGGGCAGCGCCCTGTGGACGAAGCCCACGCCGTTGAAGCGGCCGCTGCCGCTCTCGACCGGATAGCGCTCGGGCTCGACGCAGATCTGCAGGTGCTTCGCCTTCCGGCGGGAGATGCCGCTATCGAAACCCGTACTCACGATACCCGTCTTCCCGGATGCCGGCGAGATAGAAGGATCCGCTCGGAGGGTCGGAGCCGTCTCCCGGGGAAGGCCTTCCGGCGCCTCCGTTCGAGCGGCCGAGCCAATCCGAGTATTCCTCCCAGCCCGTCCTCCGCGCGCCGCTCCACACCGCGTCGGACTTCCATCGGGCGAGCACGGCCGGAGCCTTCCGGGCGACCTTCGCCGAGATCACGGCCATCGTGTTGCCCGAGCCGTAGGAGGCCAGGAGTATCCGCTTGCCGACGATCCGGTCCCCGATCAGCTTGAATTGGGCGTCGAGAAGGAAGGCGAGCGACATGAAGATCGAGGCGGTGTAGGTGTTCCCGATGTCCGCGATCGGATCGATGCCGGCCCGCAGGCTCTTGGCCTCGAGCATCGCGTCGGCCTCCTCTTCGCTGAGGCGGAGGCGCGACGCGAGCAGCTTCCTCATGGCCCTGAACGCCATGTTCCTGAACGGGACGTGAAGGACGAAATAATCGGTGGCCTCGATGACGGCTTCCGGGCTCATGCCGCGGCGATCGCAGTGGTCGGAGAACGCGAGATCGAGGCTGTCGATGTAGCATTGGCTCGAATATCCGCCGCGCACCATCGCGACAGCGGATCCCAGGGGCCGGAAGAAGTCGTCGACGTCGCTCGACGCGAAGCCCATGTCGGAGAGATCGAGCTCGACGAGGGCGGGATCGCTCTCGATAAGGAGGGCGGCGGAGCCGGCGCCTTGCGTGATCTCGGCCGTCGTCGAGCTCTGGTAGCGGGCGATGTCCGAGCACAGCACGAGCCCGGATTCGCCCCGGCGATTGCTCAGGGAGAGGAGGGCCGCCACGCCTATCGCCCCGAGGGCGCCGCCGGCGCAGGCGTGCTGGACCTGGAAGGTCGAGATCGTCCTCGGGATCGCGACGCCGGCCCTCTGGAGCATACCCTCCACGTAGGCGGCCACGGCCTTGGAATGGTCGACCCCCGTCTCCGTGCCGACGGCGAGGTAGCGGAGGCGCGAGGGGTCCATCTCGGGGTCCCGCCGCAACAGGCCGATCGCCGATTGGGCCGCGAGGGTCGTCGTATCTTCCCAGGGATCGGTATAGCGCATCTTCCGCTGTCCCGTCGTCGCCTGAGCGCGCCGCATGTGCTTCTCGATCCCGGGCTCGCGCCTGCTCCGCTCGTCGACGATCGTTTGGATCTCAATCTCGGGGCCGGGGACGTATAGGCCGATGTCGCTGATTCCGACGGACTGGTCTGCCATTTATAAGATGTCCTCCATATATAAAATACTATATTACGAGAACAACAAAGCACGCAAGGATAAGTAACAGCGCCCCGAAGACGGCGCCTATCCGGCCGGATGACCCCCGCGGTCGCCTCGTCGGGCGCGGAACATCCCGAAGCGGCAGAGTCCCGCGCCGAAGGCGAGCCGCATCAGCAGGAAAGTCGGGACCTCCCTCATGGATTTCACGAAACCCCGGAGTCCGAAGCGCACGAGGCCCTCCGGTCGGCGGATGCCTTGCAGGATCGACTCCATCCAGGACGGGAGGGTCTGTTCCGTCCAGTCCTCCGTCGCCACCTTTCCTTCGACCAGGCCGGTCGCTTCCAGCAACTCGGAAAAACCCTCGATACTGGCGAAGGCAGGGTGCGACCACTGATCGAGGAGCTGCCGCATCACCGCCTTCTCCCAGAATCCCAGCGGTATCCGGCGATCGTCTCTTTGATTCCAATCGGCGACCACCAGCGCGCCCCCGGGCTTGAGTACGCGCAGCATCTCTTTCGCGAAGACCGCCTTGTCAGGCATGTGGGGCCCCGCCTCGATCGACCAGACTACGTCGAAGCTGGCGTCGGGAAACGACAGCGCCATCGCGTCGTCGATCTGAAACCGCACGGGGAGGCCCGGCGGAGTAAGCTCCAGGGCGCGTCGGACCTGGTTGGGGCTGATGGTGACGCCGGTCACCGCGAATCCGTAATCCCGCGCCAGGATGCGACTCGCGCCCCCGATGCCGCAACCCACGTCCAGGACACTCGTTCCGGGAGGGTATCGATCGAGACGGCCCCAGCGCGCCATCTCGCGCACGAAGTCCTCCTTCGCCTCTAGGAAATCCTTGCGTCGCGGGGGAGAGCCGTAATGACCCAAATGGATGTGCTCGCCCCAATAGAACTCCAGGATCCCGTCTTCCGTCCATCTATCGTAGGAATCGACGACGGTGCCCGCCGACCTGTAGGGACGAGGCGTAGCCAGGTAGAGGGCGATCCCGATCGCGAGGAGCGCGAGCAGGAAGCCGATCAGGACGAGAATCATGGTGGCCACGACGGCGATCATGACCCGCCGCGCCGGAGTCTGTCAAACCGGGCGCGCCCGTCGCGGGCGCGACGCTTTTGATACTTTTGTTTCGATCGTTTATACTATGATAACGTTGTAGTATCGTCTCCGGGAGATCTTATGGCACGTCGCGTCTCGCTTTCGGTCCGCATCACCCTTATCTTCAGCATTCTGGTCGGCCTTCTGCTCGGTCTGATCACCGTAGTGATCGGGCTCAGGCTCTCTGCCGCCATCGCCGAGCTGGTAAAGAGCGAGAATCTGCAGATCTCGAACGCGCGGGCGGCCGAGATCGGCCAGCTCCTGGATAAGCTCCATTCTCAGCTCAACCTCGTATCCGTGGCCCCCCGGGTGGTCTCGGGCGACAGGGAGAGCCTGGAGTCGGCGCTGAAGGACTATGCCAAGCTCACCTCGGCCGAGGGCGGCGCCTTGATTTTCGCATATCCGGATGGATCCTATTTCACGACGATCGGCGGACGAGGCAATATCGGGGACCGGGGCTACTTCAGCCAAATAATGAAGAACGGGCAGGACTACGTCGTCGCCGACGAGGCGATATCCAAATCCCTCGGCGTGCCTGTCGTCGTTCTCGCCAAGGCGGTGATCGGGCGGGACGGAAGGCGGATCGGGCTCGTGGCCTTCCAGATGAGGGCCGATGCGCTGAGCGCGATCGTATCGACGGTCAAGATCGGCAGTACGGGCTACGCCTACCTCGTCGACGCCAGATCAATCGTCATAGCCCACCCGAGCAAGGACATCGTCCTCAATCTGAACCTCCTCGAATCGGCGCAGGCGGGGTGGAAGGGCCTCGACGCCGCGGGCAAGGCGATGCAGTCGGGTCAGCCGGGCGCCATATCGTACTTCAGGCCCGACGGCGGCGAGGTTACGGCATATTTCGCGCCCGTCCCGAACAGTCCCGGCTGGAATATAAGCCTCGCCGTCCCGCTCAAGGAGGTCGACGCGACCAGGGACTCCCTCCTGGCCAACCTCCTCTCCCTCCTCGTCGCCGGCGTGATCCTCACCATCCTCGCCGCGCTTCTCTTGTCGAGGATCATCGTGAAGCCCATACGCCGCATTACATTCACTCTTAAAGATCTTGCCGAAGGGGAAGGAGACCTCAATGCGCGCCTCAGCGCGCGGGCGAATGACGAGATAGGCGATCTGGCCGATCATTTCAACAAGTTCGTCGGGAAGCTTCGAGAGATCGTAACCAGGGTGAAGGCTTCCACTGCCGATGTCGCTGCCCAAAAGCAGGACCTGGTCGCGAACGTGGAGGAGACGGCGTCCGCCGCGACGCAGATCTCCTCCAACGTACAGTCGATCACGAAGCGGATCGGCCGTCTCGACGAGGAAGCCGCCTCCGTGTCATCCGCGATGGAGGAGATCGACGCAACGGTCCGAGGCCTCGAAGGCACTGCCAGCACTCAGGCCGCCGCCGTCGAGCAGACCTCCGCCTCGGTCGTGGAGATGATAGCGCAGCTCCGGAATGTCGCCGCGGTGATAAACGCGAAGAAGGACGCCGCGGAGGCGCTGACCGCTACGATCGATAAGAGCGGCCGGGCGATCGAGGAGGCCACAGAGGCCAGCGGCGGGATACAGTCTCTCGCCGAAGGCATCGTCGCGGCCTCCGCGACGATCAACCAAATAGCCGCGCAGACGAATCTCCTCGCCATGAACGCGGCGATCGAGGCCGCGCACGCGGGGGAATACGGCCGAGGCTTCGCGGTCGTCGCCGACGAGATCCGCAAGTTGGCCGAGACTTCCGCGCGGTCCGCCAAGGAGATCAATACGGTCATCAAGGATATCCTCAAGAAGGTCGAGATCGCGGCGAGCGCCTCGACCAATAGCGAGAAGTCCTTCGAATACCTCCGGGAGGGGATAAGGTCCACGATCGGGGCGCTCGAGGAGATCAACGATAATACGCAGGAGCTGGTCCTGGGCGGCGAGCAGATAGTCGGCGCCACGACGGATTTGAACGAAGTAACGGCCACCGTAAAGAACGCGGCCGGAGAAATGAGTCGGACGGTCGAGCTCGTCACCAAGTCGGCGAGGCAGGTATCGGACATCTCCGCCGAAGTCAACCGAGGAATGGACGAGATCGCGATCGGCGTCCAGGAAATCGCTTCAGCTTCGATTTTCCTGCAGAACGTGGCTCAGAAACTCGGCGCCGCTACGGAGGACCTGAGAAGCGAGACGGACAACTTCAAGACTGACGATCCGGAAGCGGCCGAAGGAGGCTCGGCCGAGGCCCCTTCCTGAACCGGGACGGGCGGGATGTCCCGAGCGGTTTTACCGCGTCTGGGCGTCCCGTCAAGGCAATTGCGATTCGCCGCGATGCGTTCTATACTCCCCCGACATGTTCAACAGCATATCCGGCAGGCTCAGCGAGAAGCGGTCCGATACGATCTGCATCGACACGGGCGGGGTGGAGTGGGAGCTTGCAGTTCCGGCGCGATCCGTTGACGACTTCGGCCGCATCGGAGACGAGGCTCGAGCCTTCGCGTGGCTCCATCACTACGAGGACGGGATGCGGCTCTACGGCTTCCCTACCGAGTCGGACCGGGCCGTCTTCCGCGAGCTCATGAAGGTCGAGGGCATCGGCCCCAAGCAGGCGCTGCGCATCCTCTCGGGCATCGAGCCCGGGGCCCTCGGCGCCGCCCTCGACGCCGAGGACCTCGCGGCGCTGCAGAGGATACCCGGTGTGGGCCCCAAGCTCGCGCAGAAGATGATGCTCGCGCTCAAGGGAAAGCTCGTCGGTGCGCCGGATCTCGGGACGAGGGGCGGGAAGGGGAAGGCAAGCGAGTGGGCCGACGTGGTCAGGGCGCTCGCCGACATGGGTTTCGACCGCAAGGCGGCGGAGAAGGCCGTGCTCGAGGCCGCCGCCTCCGTGTCCGCGCAAGGCGATGGCTCCGCTCGCGGCGAGCGCGAGCGTGAAGTCTTTCGGGTCGCTCTGCTCGACCTCTCCGCGGGAGCTTGACGGATGACGCGCGCCACGGATCCATCCTTCGAGCCCGAGGAGGACGCGCGCGAGCTCTCCCTCAGGCCCAGGCTTCTCTCGGAATTCCAGGGTCAGGAGGCGCTCAAGAAGAACCTCGAGGTATTCATACGGGCGGCGCGCGACCGCGGGGAGGCCCTCGACCATCTCTTCCTGATGGGGCCGCCCGGCCTCGGCAAGACCACCTTGGCCCTCATAGTGGCGAACGAGCTCGGCGCCGACTTCAAGCCGACGAGCGCGCCAGCCCTCGACAAGCCCAAGGACCTCGCGGGCATCCTCACGACTCTCCGGGAGCGCTCGGTCTTCTTCATCGACGAGATACACCGGCTCAAGCCGGCGATCGAGGAGATGCTCTACATCGCCATGGAGGACTTCGAGCTCGACTGGGTGATCGGGCAGGGGCCCGCGGCCAGGACGGTGCGCATCCCCGTGCCGCCCTTTACCCTCGTCGGAGCCACGACCAAGGCGGGCACGGTATCGGCGCCCCTCGCGAGCCGCTTCGGGATTTCCCTGCGCTTCGGCTACTACGACGCGGTCGAGCTCGAGTCCATAGTCCACCGCTCTTCGGCGATACTCGGAGTGGAGGTGGACGAGGACGCCGCGGCCCTCCTCGCCGCGTCGAGCAGGGGCACTCCGCGGATCGCGAACAGGCTCCTGCGCAGGATGCGGGACTTCGCCCAGGTCGACGGGAAGGGCCGAATAACCCTCGCCACCGTGCGCGGCGGCCTCGACAGGCTCGAGATAGACGCCCTCGGGCTCGAGCGGCTCGACCGCGAGATCCTCCGGGCGATCATCCAGAAGTACGCGGGCGGGCCCGTCGGGGCCGAGACCCTCGCGATAACCGTGGGGGAGGGCGTCGACAGCCTCGAGGACTTCTACGAGCCCTATCTCATCCAGGCGGGCCTCGTGGCCCGCACCTCGCGCGGACGCATCGCGACGGCGGCCGCCTACCGCCATCTCGACATGGAGCCCCCCAGTGAGGACGGACGATTTCTCTTTTGACCTTCCCGAGGACCTGATAGCCCAGCATCCTTCCGAGCGCCGCGGCGAGTCCCGCCTCATGATCCTCGACAGGGCCACGGGCGAGCGCGCGCACTCGACGGTAGCACGCCTGGTTGACTGCCTCGAGCCCGGGACCCTCATGGTCTTCAACGATTCCCGAGTCCGCAAGGCGCGCATCTACGGCAAGGCCGTCGACACGGGGTCCAGGGCCGAATTCCTCCTATTGAGGAGGAGGGAGGCCGGCGTCTGGGAGGCGGTCGCGTCGAAGCTGAGGCGGCAGCGTCCGGGCAGGCGGTATTCCTTCCCGGAGGGAGTCGGTGCGGAGATTCTCGGGCCCGGCGCCTCGCGAGAGGCCGGGCCCGACACGGTCCTCGTCTCCTTCGACCCGCCCGTGACGGAGGACTACCTCGAGCGCGTCGGCCACGTGCCACTGCCTCCCTATATCAAACGGGAAGACGGGCCGGAGGACGATGAGCGATATCAGACCGTGTACTCGCGGGAGCTGGGCTCGGCCGCCTGTCCGACGGCCGGTCTCCACTTCACCGAGGGCATCCTGGCTTCGCTCGACGCGAAGGGGATCCGGCGGGCGGTCGTCACCCTGCACGTGGGCCTCGGCACCTTCCTCCCCGTCCGGACGGAGACCGTCGAAGGGCACGCGATGCACGAGGAAGAGTATTCCATACCCGAGGCCACGGCCGGCGAGGTCATGTCGGCCAAGGCCGAGGGCAGGCCCGTGCTCGCGGTGGGGACCACGAGTCTGCGCAGCCTCGAAGCGGCCTGGGAAGAGGGGAAGGGCCTCAGGGCGGGACGGGGAAGCACGAGGATATTCATATATCCGGGCTATGGCTTCAAGGCCGTCGACATGCTTTTCACCAATTTCCACACGCCGAGATCGACTCTGCTCATGCTGGCCTCCGCCTTCGCCGGGCGGGAGGCCGTGATCGGCGCCTACGCGGAGGCCGTGCGCGAGCGCTACCGCTTTTTCAGCTACGGCGACGCGATGCTGATTCGGTGATTCGGAGGAGGGCCTCATACCCCTCGCGAGGTATCGTTCATTGTCCTTTGTCGGCCTTCTAATACGTGCTTCCGTCCATCTTCTCGAAATCGGCGCGGACCTTCCTGAGGCGAGTCAGCTGGTTCCCGATTATCTGGGCGTAATCGAGCTCGCCCTGGTCGATCCTATAGGCCTCGTCCGTCCAATTCTCCGCATCGTCGAGAAGGACCCAGCGCATCGCCATGGCCTTCTCCGCGAGCTCCTTCGCTTCGTTCCAGTAGCTCAGCGCGGCCTCGTAGGCTGTCTCGGCGGTCTTGAGGCTGTCGAGATTCTGGTCCTTCCACGGCGCGTTGAAGAAGTATGCGACTCGCTTGTCGAATTTCGAGCCCAGGACGAGGTGCTGCTCGATGAGCTTGAGGTCGAGGTGCATGTCGAGAAGGTAGCGGTAGCGCTCCCAGTGTCGCTCGTCCTCGATCTTCGCCAAAGCGTAGAGGGGGTTGCAGAAATCCGCCTGCTTCGCCCTCTCGAGCCAATATATGTTCTCGATGGCGTCGTCGGGGTACTCGATATAGTGGACGTGGTAGAGGCGGTAATATTGTTCCTTATAATAGACGGGATATGCCGACGCCCCGTAGACGGCGCAGGCGAGCAATACCGCGGCCAGGGCGAGGCGATTTCCCATACGTTTCGAGTATCGGCATTCCGGCGGCCGGAGTTCAGGGGCCGGAAGGGCGAAACCTCCGCCTTTTACGGTTGTTTACTCCACGTCATCCGCGAGGGACAGGCGGAGGGAGGCGCTTATCGTATCCAAGATCCCGCGATTCACTTCCTCGACGGAGCGCGACGCGTCGATTCTCACGATCCTCATGCCTGAGCCCTCGCAGGAAGCGAGGGCGGCATTGTACGCGGCGCCGACTCGCTCCTGGAAGGGCAGTTCCTCGAATATGTCGAGGCGCTCACGATCGCCGAGCCTCCGCAGGGACTGCGCCGGAGGCAGGTCGAAATAGAAGAGGAGCTCGGGGAGGGGAAAGCCGGCGTTAAGCTCGGCCGGCAGCTCCGGACCGCAGGCCACCCCTTGGTAGGCGAGGCTCGAAAGGACGTACCGGTCGCAGACGACGATCTCTCCCAGGGCGAGCCGCTCGAGTATTCCGCCTGAGCCGCGAAGGTGCTCGTTCCGGTCGGCGGCGAAGAGGCGGGCGAGGGTGCCTGGATCGCGGCGGAGCTCTCCCGAGAGGATGCGGCGTATCAGGCGGCCCTCGGGCTCGTCCGTCGGCTCGCTGGTCGTCCAATAAGGCGCGCCGGCCCTTTCCAAGGCCTCGCCAACGAGTCTGAGCTGGGTGGTCGTGCCTGCGCCGTCGACGCCTTCCAGTACGACGAATCGGCGGAGGGGCTCATGTCCTGCAAGGGTCATGGGCTCGAGGTTAGCCTCTGTGGACCGGGGAGCGCAAGCGCGTTTCGACGTCGCTAAGCCGATAATGACGAGGAGATGGAGAGCGTGCTATCGTGATGGGTACGATCATGATCCTCATGAAACGCGCCTCGACGGCTAT
>CAZBGA010000077.1:0-16617 GCA_964491385.1 uncultured Treponemataceae bacterium
GGCGCGAAGGCCGCGTCGCCTTTTCGCCTCGAATACAGCACATCGTCGATCATCATCAGCTTCTCCCCGGGAACGCCGACTATCCGCTTGACGAGGGGGTCGGCCTTTTGGGAGCCGTCGGGAAGGTATTTGTCGATATTTACGGCGGTGAAGGTGACCATGGACACGAGCTGCGCGAGATACTTCTTGAGATTGACGGTCCGGTTCTCCGGATAGCGCGGATTGGCCAGCGTGATTATGTCGCCGCGCCGCGGGAGCCTCAGGAAGGGCAGGCGCCAGTCGGTGAGGGGCACGCGGGGACCCGCCTCGAATTTGCCCGTGAAGGGCCTGTCCTTCATGAGGAATGCCGGGACCATGGATTCGGAGGGAATCTCGTAGAGCTGGAACACGAAGGTGTTGATGAGGATGACGAGTATCGCGGCGAAACCCAGGGCGTCCGCCCATTCGAGGACGCCGTAGAGGAGGCCTTTCTTCCGATGCTCGGAGAAGCGCTTCTTGCGCAAGGCCTTGTCCCGGACTTCCTCGTCCGCGATGAGTCCGAGGGCGGCGTACGCGGCCGGCCGGCCCGAGGCGACGAAGAGGACGATCCCGGCCGCGAGGCAGAGCGACGCCAGGGCGAAGAGGTAGGCTACCCGTCCCGGACCTATGAGTCCGTCGCCCGCCCAATCGACTCGCGGCATCGCCGCGGCGGCGTAATGCAGGACCAGGCCGTAGCCGAGGAACTTCTTGAAGGCCGGGTGGAGGGCGGCTTTCTTGCCGCGATAGATCGCGTCCAGGAAGGCCAGGGAGCCCGCCGCGAGGCCGATCGTGACGAAGAGATAGACCGCGTAGTAGGCCGTGAAGCGCGGGCATAGGGACGCGAGCGCGGTGATCGGAAGGAGGCCCGTCCAGACGAGGGCCATGACGGGCAACGCGCGGGCCGCGCCGGCATAGTCGCTCGCGCCGCCCTTGGCCTTCGCGTCGCGCGCCGAAGCGCGGACATTTCTGCTCTTGCTCATTCGCACCAGTATCCTCAGGCGGGGGCCAGGCGGTCAAGCCGCCGACGTCAACGGATGGCGCCGACGCGGGAGGGCGGCCAGAGCCTGAACAGGGCGTAGCCCTCGATGAAGCGGAGGTCCAGGGCGAAGGGATCGACGTTCGAGTAGTAGGCGACCGACGAAGGATCGGCCGGATCTAGAGGCTTGATCGAGTAGCGCTCGGTCCTGTAGCGGAAGTCCGTCGAGTTGTAGCGGTTGTCGCCCATCGCGAAGTACTCCTGCGGCCCGAGGTAGGAATTCCCCGCCGGGAACTCGGGGAAGTTGCGCTGGTCGTAGAGGCCTCCGTTCTGGCCGTTCACGTAATAGTCGAGCTCGGTCCCGTCCTTCTTCAGGGAGACGAGGGTCGAGTCGCCCCGGAGCGCGTCATAGGAGGCGCCCGCCGCGATTAGCGCGGCTTCGCGGGCGGCCCGCCTGAGGATGCCGTCCTTGATCAGGAGGTTGAGGAGCCGCCCGCCGCGCTCGTAGGCGCCGGAGGAGGGGACGGCGGCCGCCCGGGCCTCGGCGTAGTCGGCGAGCGCCGAGCGCGCCCGGGCCGAGCCCGCGACGGCCAGCGCGAGGGCGAGGTCGTCGGCTCCCGCGCCGGCGTCGGCTATCGCGTTTCCCGACACGGCATCCGCCTTCTCGAAGGCCGAGACGTCGGCGGCGATGATCTTGTAGGCTTCCGGCTTCGCCTTCGCGAGTCCCGCGATGAAAGCCGCGGACGCCGGGGCCGAGGCCGAGGCTTCGAGCAGGCGGGCGCTCGCTGCGATGGAGGCGGCGAGGGAGGCCGGATCGGCCTCGCGCTTCCTCGCGTCCCACGCGTCCAGGATCCGCCGGTGCTCCTCGTCGATGGGCACGATCTCGACGCGCGTCAATATGTCGGCGTCTTCCTTCCAGAGATCGGTGCGCGCCCAGACCTTGTCGGCCTCGAGAGGCGCGAAGGCCGCATCGCCCGCGCGCTTGGCGTAGAGCGTATCGTCGACCATCATGAGCTTCTCACCGGGCAGGCCCACGATGCGCTTGACCAGGGGATCGGCCTTGGGCGAGCCGTCGGGAAGGTATTTGTCGATATTGACGGCGGTGAACGTGACCATGGACACGAACTGGGAGAGGTATTTCTTGAGATTGACACCCTGATTCTCAGGATAGCGGGGGTTGGCGAGGGTGACGATGTCGCCGCGAGAGGGCAGCCTGAGGAAGGGCAGGCGCCAGTCGGTGAGGGGCACGCGCGGCCCGGCGTTGAACTTCGAGGTAAAGGGCCTGTCCTTGTCCAGGAACGCGGGGACCATCGATTCCGAAGGTATCTCGTAGAGCTGGAACACGAAGGTCTGGATGAGTATCACGAGTATGGCCGCGAAGCCGAGCGCATCGACCCATTCGAGGGCGCCGCGGAGGAGGCCCTTGCTTTTCTTCTCGCGGGAGCGCTTCTTGCGCAAGGCCCGGTCCGCGACTTCCTCGTCGGCTATGAGGCCCAGGCCGGCGCGGGCGGCAGGCCTGCCCGAGGCCGCGAAGACTGCGACGCCGGCCGCGAGGCAGACCATCGCGAGGACGAAGAGGTAGACTACGCGACTCTGGCCGATCGCGCCGTCGGCGGCCCAGTCGACGCGGGGCAGTGACGCCGCCGCGTAGTGCGCGACGAGACCGTAGCCCAGGAATTTCCTGAAGGCGGCATGCAGGCGGATCCTCTTCTTCCCGTAGATCGCCCGCAGGAAGGCGAGCGCTCCGGCCGCCAGGCCGAGGGTGGCGAGAAGGTAGACGGCGTAGAACACCGTGACCCTGGGGCAGGGCGTGGCCGCGGCGGAGGCGAGAATCAGCCCGATCCAGGCGTAGGCGAGGGGCGGGACCGCCTTCGCGGCGCTCACATATGCGCTCGTCCTGGCGCTGGGCTTGGGTTTCCTGGCCTTGCTCATAGCGTGAAGCTCCGCCCCTCGCGGGCCATCTCGATCTCGAGGGAAGTCCGGCCCGCCACCTTTCCCTGGTAGAAGAGCTCGAGCTCCTGGAGCTCCGCGTCGGTGCGGTTGGGATCGTGATGGAACATGACGAGGCGCTTCACCCGGGCCCTGTGACAGGCGTTGATCGCGTATTCGTAGGACGAATGGCCGAAGCCGATCTTTCCCTTCAGGTATTCCTTCGCGGTATACTGCGTATCGTGGATCAGGAGGTCGGCTCCCTCGCAGAAGCGCTGCACCTTCTCGTTCTCCTCGGCCGCGGCCACCTCGCCCTCGCGCGCGGCGTCCTCGTCGTAGCTCGGGTCGGCCGGGTCGGTCGGGAAGACGTTGCGGAAGGGCTCGTTGTCGTAGACGGTGACGAAGGCCCTCCCCTCGTACTCGATGCGGTAGCCCAGGCAGAGGATCGGGTGGTTGAGGTATTTCGTGGTCACGAAGATCCCGTCGCCGAGGTCGATCGTCGTCTCCTTGATCTGCTCGTACTCGATCTCGGCCGCGAGCTCGTCCTGCCTGACGGGCCAGTAGCGGTAGGAGAGCTGGCTGCCTATGACCTTCTCGAGGCTGTCGTCCTCGTAGCTGATGGGGCCCCGGAGGCGGAGCTTCGTTCCGGGCACGTAGATGGGAGTGAACATGGGGAAGCCCAGGATATGATCCCAGTGCGTATGGGTTATGAAGAGATCCGAGTCGATTGGCCCCTTCCTTATATCCTCGCGCATGAGCTTCTCGCCGAGAGGCCTGATGCCCGAGCCCGCGTCTATGATTATCAGACGGGAGCCGCAGCGCACCTCGAGGCAGGAAGTGTTGCCGCCGAATAAGGCGGTATCGGGGCCGGGCGTCGGCATCGAGCCCCGGTCGCCCCAGATCTTCACGGTGAACATTTCTAGCCTCCGAGCTTGAGGAAGACTTTGGCCTTCTCGATCTCGGCGTTCACGGGCTCCTCGAGATCCTCGAACATCGACTTCTCGATGTCGAGCAGGCTGAAGGTCTCCGGCGAGACTTTATCGGGATAGCGGTTTCCCGAGAAGCCGATCCCTTCGCGGTTCGCGAAGAAATCTGCCACGGCGACGGTCCTGAGCACGTCCCCGTACTCGCCCGAGTAGGCCTCGAGGTCGTGGTGCCAGCGGACGGTATCGGCTATGGCGCCGGTGAGCTTCCAGTTCTCGGCGACGACGCCTCCCGCCTCGCAGTGGTCAAGGCCGAGGGACCGGCGCTCCGAAGCGAAGAGGGATATCCGCTCCCGGTCCGCGAGGGACATCGTCAATACGTACTCGTCGGCCAGCGCGGTGTTGAGGGGGATCTTGCCGATGTCGTGGAGCAGCCCCGCCGCGAAGTACTCCTCGAGGCCCTTGGCGTCGATGCCCCGCCGCTTGGCGATGAGCTTCGCGGTGACGCCGACGCATAGGGAATGACGCCAGAATCCTTCCATGTTGAGGGCCCGGAAATCCTTCTTGCTCGACACGCGGTCGAGGACCGCGCTGGACAGCGCGAGGTTCTTGACCGTGTTCACGCCGAGCATGATTATCGCGCGGACGAGGCTGGTCACCTGCGTGCCCATGCTGTAATAGGCCGAATTGATGAGCTTCAGCACGCGCCCCATGAGCACCGGATCGAGCTGTATCACGCGGTCCAAGTCTATGGGGCTGGTCTTGGGATTGTTGCATACCTCGAGCACCTTCGAGACCGTCGTGGGGAGGCTCGGCATCCCGCCCACGTACTCGCGCACGCGGCGCGCGCTGTCGCTATCTGGCATTGTCCTTCTCCCGCCTCATGATCTGGATGAGCTTCGCCATGCGCGGCGAAATCGCGACGCCCGCTATCTCGGTCGGAGTCCCGTCGGGAGCGACCGTCACCTGCGCCGCCTCCTTGGGAATAGGCTCGCTGAGGTCAATCTCGGGCACCGGCGCGCGACGCTCTCCCGCGCGCCTGTCGACGCTCTCGCGGCGCTCGCCCCTCTTGCGTCTCTCTTCCCGCTCCCGCCGATCCCTCTCGGCGCGCCGCTCGGCGAGCGCGCGGCGCCCTTCCGCGCCTCGCCGCGGGTCCGACGCGCGCATGGCCTGGCCCGCCGAGAGGAGGCCGAAGCCGCTCTCGTGCGGCAGGACCGGCGGCGGCTCGCGCGACAGCTCGGCCTCGCGCTTGATCTTGCCGATAAGGTCGTCGATCTTGCTCTTGAAGCCCGATACGTCGAACTCTTCCCTCTTCTCGGGCGGAAGCTCGTCGGCCAGGCCCTTCAGGTACTCGAGGAGCCGGGCGGTCGGTTCGCCTAATAGGGGCTCCTCGGCCGCCGGCGGCTCCGCTTGCCCCGGAGCCGCCCCTCCGGGCGAGGTGCCGCCTTCCGGAGCGGTCGCGCCGCCTTGGGGCGCGGCGGCGCCGTCCTCCCGAGCCGCGGCCGGCTCGTCGAAGCGGGGAGCCTCTTCGGCGTTGCCGTCGCCCCAGAGGTCCTCGGGGACTTCCGCGAGCTCGAGCTCATCGGCCCCATTCTCCTCCCCGTCGGCGGGCGACTCGATTTCGCCCATCGCGTCCACCTCGGGCGAGAGCTCGAGGTCGTCTTCGAGGTCGTCACCGAGCTCGGGCTCCTCGATGTATTCGAGGCCTTCATCCTCGGAGGGCGCCGCTTCGGGCTCGGCGGCCGGCGCCTCCTCCGCGGCGGCGGGCCCTTCCGCCTCGATCGGATCCTCCGGGTAATAGGGTTCTGCCTGGGCGCCCGCCTCAGGCGGCGCTTCCGGCTCCCGAGGCGCAGGCTCGGCTGGCCGCTCGCGTCGCGGAGGAGACGGAGGCGGTTCCCGATAGGTCGGCGGAGCCTGTCGCGGATACGCCTGCGGATACGGGGGAGGGACCTGCGTCGGATATTGCGGGGGCGGCGGAGGCGGCTGCTGAGGATATTGGGGATACTGAGGATACTGCGGATACTGAGGAGGATAGGGCTGGACGTATTGCGGAGGATATTGAGGGTACGAAGGAGGAGGAGGCGACGGATATTGCGGCGGTTCCTGATTATATCTCGGCTGCTCGGGGGCCCTGGGCTCGGGGCCGTCGCCGCCGGAACCCCTGCCCCCGCCCCCGCCGGAATCGCCCTCGCCCAGCTCGATGAGCCCGTCGAGCTCGTGCTTCGGCTCCTCGATCGCCTCGGCGGCCTCCTCGAAGGAAGGCTCCTCTATTTCGTCGAGGGGCTCGGCCTCGAAATTCTCCTCGCGCTCGTCGAGGAAGAGGAGCTCCTCCTGTTCGTCGACGGATATGGGCTCCGGGGCCGCCGCGGCCGAGTAGGGCATGAGGAAATCCGCGTCCGCTGCGGATGCGGCGGCCGTCTCGGCGCGCGCCCGCTCGGTCTCGCGATCGCCTTCCCGCTCGCTCGACAGCGAGGCGCGAAGGATGCGCAGGTTCTTGTCCCACGCCTCCCGCACGTCCGAAGAGTAGTTCTTGACCGCCCCTTCGAGCACGTCCAGGCTCGCGAGGAGGGCGTTCGGGTCTTCCTCTCCGGCGGAGCCCCGGAGAGTGACGAGCCGCTCGGCGGCCCCGACCGACTTATCCTTCTCGCCGAGGACGCGATAGGCGGCCGAAAGCTCGTGCTGCACGTCGGCGTCGTCGGGGAAGTCGCGCTCCAGCTCGACCAGGGTGGCCCTGGCGCCCGCCCAGTCGCCTTTCCCCGCGCGGGCCTTGGCCAGTTCCAATCGGGCCTTCTTGTCGCCCGGCCTCGCCCGAAGGTACTCGATGAGCTCGGACTCGGCGCGCTCGAAGTCGCCGCGATCCGCCGCGATCCGCGCCAGGTCCACCCTGAAGCCGACCTCCTTCGGGTCCAGGCGGACGATCTTTTCGTAGACCTTTCGGGCGCGCTCGGAGTCGCCGAGCCTCTCGAGCGCGAAGGCGTAGGGCTTGAGCGCCTTGAGATCGTCGGGCGTCCGCCTCAGGATCTCCTCGAGGGCGGCCTTGGCCTCGTCGTGCCTGCCCAGGTTCGAGTAGAGCGCGGCCAGGCGGACGCGCAGATCGACGTTCTCGGGCATCATCTCGACCAGGCGAGTGATCTCCTGGAGGGCCGCGTCCCACCGGCCCGACTTCTCCAGGAGCTGCTCGATGTTGAGGGCGGCCTTCACGAAGGACGGATCGGCCTCGAGGGCTTGGCGGAACCAATGGACCGCGTCGTCGACCCTGCTCTCGTCGGCGTAGACGAGGCCGATGTCGTTCCGCGCCTCGGCGTTGAGGGGCTCCACCGCGAGCACCTGCTGGAAGAGGTCGATCGCGCGCTTGTGCCTGCCCGTATGGAGGAGGGAGAGGCCGTACCTGTTCATCGCCTCGACCCATCCGGGCCGGGCCTTCACCGCCTGCTCGTATTCCTTGAGGGCCTTCTCGTGCTCGCCGAGAGAGTCGTAGGCCAAGCCGAGGTTGTAATGGAAGGAAGGATAGTTCGGGTCGACCTGCAGGCCCTTCCAGAAGACGCGGACGGCCTTCTCGGCATCCCCCATCGCGCGGTACACGGCGCCGAGGTTGTTGTAGGCGAGGACGTGCTCGGGATCGAATTCTATCGCCTTCGAATAGGCCATCTCCGCCATCTTGAGACTGCCCATCTGCCGGTGCGCGTTGCCCAGCGTGAAGAAGGCCTCGGCATTGGAGGGATCGGCGACGAGGGCCCGCTCCAGGGCCCCTATCGCGTCCTTCGGCTTGCCCAACCGGAGGTAGGCGGCGCCGGCGTTGAGGAGGGCGTCGACGTGCGAAGGCTTGCGGCCGAGCACGCTGGTGAACGCCGCGAGGGCCTCGCTCGGCCTGTCCGTGCGCAGGTAGACCGTTCCCAGCGCGATGCGCGCGTCGTCGGACTCGGGCTGCTCGATCAGGCAGGCGCGCGCGTGGCGCTCGGCCGTCTCGAAGTCGCGGAGCTTGAGGGCGGATCGCGCCCGCTCGAGATGGGACGGCTGGCTCTTCTGCTGCGTACTGCTCATCGTGCGGTCCTGGAGGGCCGGGCCGAAGTCTCGGGGGAGAAGTCGCCCGCGCGCGATTCGGCGCGGTCTTTCGCCGCGCCGGCGTCTCCGTCGCGAGCGCCTTTCAATCCGGCATCGGGGTCGGGCGCGGAGTCGTAGGCGGCGACGACGAAGTACAGAAGCCTCCCGTCGGGAATTCCCGTGATCGTGAGGGTGGTGGTATCCCCGACGTCTATGGGGCTCGGGCCCTGATCGGCGCCGGTGCCGAAGTACTCGCCGGGCCTATCGCCATAATACACGAGATAGCCGGCGAGGTCGGCTACCGGCACCTTGGTCCAGCGCAGCTCGACCGCGCCTTCCTTGGGGTATGCGACGAGCCTCGCGGGCGCAGGAGGCGGCGGATCGGCCTCGTATCGGAGGGTGACCGACGAGAGAGAGGGCGCGAGGCGCCCGGACCCGTCCGGGTAGAGCTCGGCCCTGACCTGAGCGTACCGGCCCCTCGCGGACTCGGGCAGGGCGTCTCCCGGCCTGAAGGGGATCCATGCCGGCGCATCTCCGCGCCAGCCCGCCCAGGAATCGGCGATGCGATACGAGAACTCGACGCTCGCCGTGCCCGGAGTCTTGTACTCGGCCTCGACGGCGATCAGGCGGCTGTGGCCGTAGCCGAAATCGGCCACGGGCGAGACTACCGTGGCGGGATCGCCGCCGAAAGGCCTGAGCGAGGGCTGTTCGACGAAGCGGCGGGAGATCCTGAATTCCTCGGCGAGCCCGGAGTATTCGGGGCAGAACTCGAGGGGGGCCGCCGCGCCTATCGCCGGCTCGAAGACCGTCCCCCCCTCGCGTCCCGAGGCGGTCGCGTAGGCCGTGGCCTCCGGGCGGCCGTCTACGAGGTACTCGATCAGGCCGGTATCGCCGTCGAAGCGAAGGAGGTGATGGGACCAGACGCGCGGCACGAGGGGGGATCTCGCCCGGAGCTCCACCCTCGAGTCCGCGTCCGCGGCCTTCGCGGCGCCCGGCCGGCCGAAGAAGCCCGAGAGCGACCAGGAGAGCCGACCGCCCGATACGACGCAGGAGAGCTGCTGGGCCAGCACGCCCGAGGGAAGCTTGCGGAGAGAGCGCCAGAGGAGGATGACCTCGCCGTTGTCGG
Source organism: uncultured Treponemataceae bacterium (assembly GCA_964491385.1). GTDB lineage: Bacteria > Spirochaetota > Spirochaetia > Treponematales > Rectinemataceae > UBA1306. The sequence goes on from CAZBGA010000077.1 coordinate 9,014, forward strand.
CGTTGGCCGGGAATAGCCAGAACTCCATGCTGAAGTCGCGGAAATCCGAACCTTGGCCGAAGGCGCCGCCCCCCGCCTTGCCGAAGACCGATCCGGCCTTCGGGCTCAGGGTGAGGGCCGAATCGGGGCCCCTGAAGCTGCCCGCGCCCTCGCCGAGGAGGGCCCGCGCCCTGTCGATGGAAAAGGACCGCCCGGCGCTCAAGCCCCAGTTCCCGGTCTCGTCGGAATCGGAGACGCCGTCGAAGTGGAGGAGGAGGTCGACCGAAGGATCGGGTTTGTAGACCTGATCGGCGACGACATAGTCCAGCCCCCCCTTGAAGCCCCTGCGGAGGACCGCGCCGTCGGCCCGCCAATCGCCGACCTCCCGCGCCGTGCCGGCGCTCGCCGCGACGGCGCTCGCCTGTCCCGGGAGGAGCTCGATTCGCTCTTCCAGTGCGCGGGCCGGGACGGCCGCGAGCAGGCAAAGGGAGATGATGCATATTCCCTTATGGCTCATTCTGGCGTACATTTATTATCGTACAGTATGGACGATACTAAAGCGGGCGGGAAGCCCCGCGACCCGAGACTCGCCCGCTTCAGGGCCCTCGCGAGGCAGGCGCCGGAGTCGCCGGGCGTATATCTGATGCGCTCCGCCGAAGGCGAGATCATCTACGTCGGCAAGGCAAAGGTGCTTCGCAACCGCCTGTCGTCGTATTTCTCGGGGCGGAAGGACATAAAGACCCGCCATCTCGTGTCCCGAATCGAATCGATAGAATGGATACTCGCGGCGAGCGAGTACGAGGCCCTCCTCCTCGAGAATACGCTGATCAAGCGGCATACGCCCAGGTACAATATCAACCTGAAGGACGGCAAGAGCTACCCGAGCGTGCGCGTCACCAACGAGGAATTTCCGCGCGTGTTCCGCACGCGGCGCATAATCCGGGACGGCAGTCTGTATTTCGGACCTTTCCCGAGCGCCGATACCGTCGACGTCTACCTCGACCTCATAAAGAAGCTCTTTCCCCTCCGCCGCTGCGCCGTGATGCGCCCCCGCGAGAATCCCTGCATGTACTACCACATCGGACGATGCTCGGGCCCCTGCGCAGGGAGGATAACCAAGGAAGCCTACGCGGAATACGTCGAGGAGGTGAAGAAACTGCTCTCGGGCGAGACCGAGGCCCTCCTCGCCGAGCTGCGGGCCAAGATGGCCGCCGCGGCCGGGTCGCTCCGTTTCGAGGAGGCGGCCAGACTCCGCGACTCGGCGACGGCGATCGAGCTCTTCGCCGGCCGCTCGAGCGCCGTCGACTTCGACCCCGAAGCCCGCGACTACATCGCCTGGGCCGCCGACGGGGACCTGGTTTGCTACGTCGTCTTCCAGATGCGCGACGGCAAGCTCACCGGCCGCGACCTGTTCCGCGGCAAGCTCTACGCCACCGAGGGAGAGGCCCTTCAGGACTTCCTGATGAGCTATTATGGCCCCGACCGCCTGCCGCCCGGCAAGGTATTCGTCCAAAAGCCCTTCGCCCCGCTCGGCGAGGCCGCCGCGGGCCCCGCGGTCGTTCACGACCTAACGGTCGTGGCGGAATACTTCGCCCGCGAACTCGGGACGGCGACCGCCTTCGCCGTCCCGGAGGAGGGGCTTCACGCGGCCGCGATGAACCTGGCGGCGCAGAACGCCTCTGAGGACCTCGCCAAGCGCCGGAGGGAAATAGGCGACATCCCCGCCCTCGAGGAGCTCAGGAAGGCGCTCGGCCTCTCCTCCCTCCCCGCTCGGATAGAAGGCTTCGATATCGCCCAGCTGTCCGGCAAGCACACGGTCGCCTCGCTCATCTCCTTCAAGAACGGGGTGCCCGACAAGAAGAACTATCGCTATTTCAAGATACGCAGCCTCGATGGCGCGATCGACGACTTCGGCGCCATACGCGAGGCAGTGGCTCGGCGGTATACCCGCCTCGTCAACGAGGGCCTCGACCTGCCGGACCTCGTGCTCATCGACGGAGGAGCGGGGCAGGTGTCGGCGGCCAAGGAGATACTCGATTCCCTGGGCGTCGATTCCGACCTCGCGGGCCTGGCCAAGCGGAACGAGGAGGTATACCTGCCCGGGGTGCCCGAGCCCCTCGTGCTGCCCAAGGACTCGCCCGCCCTGCGCGTCCTCGTCGCGGTGCGGGACGAGACGCACAGGTTCGCGACCGGCCTCAATCAGAGGCTCCGCGCCTCGGACCTGAAATTCGGCCTCCTCGAGGAGATAGAAGGAGTCGGCCCGGCGCGCGCCCGCAAGCTCATGCGGGAGTTCGGATCCCTCGAGATGATCGCCGCGGCCGGCGAGGAAGGCATCGCGAAGGCCGGGAGCATGCCGATCGAGATCGCGAGGAAGGTGAAGGAGCGATCGGCGAAGAGCGCGGCGGGCGCCGGGCCATGAGGCTGCTCCTGGTCGAGGACAACGAGAAGCTGGCCCGCTCGCTCAGGAAAGGCCTCGAGGCCGAAGGCTACGCGATCGACCGTGAGGCCGACGGCAAGTCCGGCTACGAGCGCGGCTCCGGCCGCGGAGCCGCCTACGACGCGGCCGTTCTCGACCTCATGCTGCCGAGCTTGGACGGAGTGGAGGTATGCAGGCGGTGGCGCGAGCGCGGGGTCGACTTCCCCGTACTCATGCTGACTGCGAGGGACGCGGTCGAGGACAGGGTGGCGGGCCTCGACGCGGGCGCCGACGACTACCTCCCCAAGCCCTTCGCCTTCGACGAGCTCTCGGCCCGCCTCCGCGCCCTCCTCAGGCGGCCCCGCGAGAGCCGCGCTGGCGCGTACAGGTCCGGCGAAATCGAGATCGATCCGGTCGCCCACGCCGCCCGCGTCGCAGGCGGCGCGGCGAGCCTCACGCTCAAGGAATTCCGCCTGCTCGAGCTCTTCGTCACGCACCCGGGCCAGGTGATGACCCGCGAGAACATCGTGGAGAAGCTCTGGGATTTCGAGTTCGACGGCTTCAGCAACGTCGTCGACGTCCACGTCAAGAATCTTCGCAGGAAGATCGAGGCGCTCCGGGAGAAGGCGGGCGACGAGGATGAAGTTATCGAGACGGTTCGGGGTCTGGGCTACCGCTTCAAGGGCTGATCCCTTCGCGCGAGCCCGCCTCAAGCTCACGGCCCTCTACATCGCGATCATCGCTGCAGTAGTCCTCCTCCTGAGCTCATCGTTCCTGGCCCTCCACGGGCACTGGATGCGCGATCTCGGCGTCCGCGATTCCGAGGCCGCGGAAACGGAGGCGGGCGCCCGGACCGTCTCGCGATTGATCGACGAATACCTCGAGATACTCCAGCGCTCGATAGCGGTCGCGGACGTCGTCACCATCGCGATCGCGGGCGCGCTGAGCTACCTCCTCGCCGGCCGAACGCTCAGGCCGATCCGCGATTCGGTCCGCTCGCAGCGGGAGTTCTACGCCAACGCGGCCCACGATCTCAGGACCCCCCTCGCCGTCATGAAGACCGAGGCCGAGGTCGCGCTGCGCGACCCGAGGCGAGGCGCCGTCGACTCGCGCAGGATCCTGGAGAGCTCACTCGAGGAGATAGACCGGATGTCGGCGATGGTCGAGGAGATGCTCCTGCTCTCGACCTACGGAGCGGGCGGGGGCGGAAGCGAGAGCATGGCCGCGTCCCGAAGGGAAGAATCGGACCTCGCCGACCTCGCGGCCACCGCGGTCGAGCGGATGAGGTCGCGGGCGGAAGCCAAGGGCGTCGCTCTCTCCGCCTCCGTCGCGGAGCCGGTCCTAGTCCGCCTCGACGCGCGGGCGGTCGAACGCGCCCTCGCGAACGTCCTGGAGAACGCCGTCAAGTACACGCGGGAAGGCGGCAGCGTCTCGGTATCGCTGCGCCCCGCCCGCGGCCACGTCGATGTCGTCGCGGCGGACACCGGAATCGGGATCCCGGCCGCCGACCTTCCCCGCGTCGCCGACCCCTTCTTCCGCGCGGATGGCGCAAGGGCCGCCGACGACAGAGGCGCCGGACTAGGCCTGGCCATCGTGCGTCGGATCATGGTCGGGCATGGCGGGTCCCTCGAAATCGCTAGCGCGGAGGGGAAGGGGACCATCGTGCGTCTCAGATTCCCCCGATAGGGAATCCCCCTCGTCTTCATGCTTTCTTCATCTTCGATCCGTACCCTTGCCCTAGAGAGAGGATGAAGGAGGATCGAGATGAAGAGACTGAGGAAAGGCCTGCTGGCCACGTCGCTGGCGGTAGGCATCGGCGGCGCCGCGCTTTCGGCCCAACAGTCTGCGGCCGGCGGAGGCTACGCTGTCGAGGCATCGCATGCCCTCAACTCCGGTCTTTACGTCGGGACCCGCGAATTCGCATTCTACGGATACGTCAAGGTACAGGCGACGATCAGGAACGGCAGGCTGACGGACATCGCGATCCTGGAGTTTCCCGACCACGCCGGCCGCTCGCGCTACATCGCCGGCGTGGCCCTCCCCTATCTCGTGCAGGAGGCCGTGAGCGTGCAGAGCGCCCGCGTCGATCTCATCAGCGGCGCCACGCTCACGAGCGAGGCCTTCGCGAGGTCCCTCGACGCCGCCCTCAGGAAAGCGGGGGCCTAGGCTCAATGGAACGCACCGAAGTCATCATGGACATGCCGATCACGGTCTCGATCTCCCCGGCCTTCGGGAGCGAGGCGCCGGTCGAGGTCTTCAAGGCCGTATTCGCCTACTTCAGGGAGATCGACGAGGGCTTCAGCCCCTTCAAGGCCGGGAGCGAAGTCAGCCGAGTGAGCCGGGGCGAGCTGGCGCCGAAGGACGCGAGCCCGCGGATGAAGGAGGTCCTCCGGATCTGCGACGAGACGGAGGCGCAGACGGGAGGCTATTTCAGCGCCTGGTATCGCGGGAGCTTCGATCCCTCGGGCGTCGTGAAGGGCTGGGCCGTCAGAGAGGCTTCGAGGATGCTCGACCAGCTCGGCTTCTTCGACCATTGCATCGAGGCGGGCGGCGACATCGAGGCGCGAGGGCTCAACGCCGAGGGCGAGCCGTGGGAGATCGGCATCAGGAATCCCTTCGATCCCTCCACGATCATCAAGGTCCTGCGCCTGAGCGACCGCGGGATCGCGACATCGGGCACCTATATCCGCGGCGACCACATCTACAACCCGAAGACGGGCCTGCCCGTCTCCGACGGGGTCGCGAGCCTCACCGTCGTCGGCCCGGACGTCTGCGAGGCCGACAGGCTCTCGACCCCCGCCTTCGCCATGGGCGAGGAGGGCATAGGCTTCCTCTCCTCGACGCCCGGGATCGACGTCTACGCGGTCGTCCGCGACGGCATGGCCCTCTTCACCCCCGGGCTCGCGAGGTACATGGAATGATCGCGTCCTTGCTCAGGAGGGCGACGATGTACCGCCTCGCGCTCTATTACCTGGCGGGCCTCCTCGCCATGGCCGCGCTGTACGGGCTCCTCGGCTGGATCGACGTGGATCCGCTCTCCCTCCTCGAGACGACGGCGGGCCTCCTGGCGGCGACCGTCGCCGCCGATATCGCCCTCTCCAAGATCTTCAGCGTCTGGTCCGACAACGAATCGGCCGTCATCACGGCCCTGATCCTCGCCCTCATCGCGGGGCCGGCCTCCATTTCGGCGGAGCCGGCCCGCTTCGGGGCGATAGCCATGTCCGGCGTCTTCGCGATGGCCGTCAAGTACCTACTGGCCTACAGGCGGCAGCACATCTTCAATCCCGCCGCGGTCGGCGCATTCCTCGCCTCCGTCGCGTTCAAGGAGTTCGCTTCCTGGTGGGTAGGCCAGCCCGTCCTCCTGCCGGCCGTGGTCCTGGGCGGCGCCCTTCTCGTCTGGAAGGTCAGGCGCGTCAGGCTCGTCGCGTTCTTCCTCGCGGCCTACGCGGCCATGGCATTCGCGAGCTCCCTCGTTCAAGGATTGCCGCCGGTCCCGGCGATCGCGAGCGTCGGCTTCGCATTCGTCCATACGGAAGCCTTCTTCCTCGCGGCGGCCATGCTCACCGAGCCCAAGACCTCGCCGAAGAGCTTCAGGCTGCAGGCCGTCTACGCCCTCGTCGTCTCCTTCTTCATGATCCCCCAGCTTACCGTCATGGGGGTCAGTTCCTCCCCCGAGCTGGCCCTGCTGGCCGCCAACCTCTTCGCCTTCCTCGCCTCGCCCAAAGGCCGCTACGTCCTCAGGCTCAAGGAAAGGCGGGACATGGGACGGGGCTTCTCGAGCTTCGCCTTCGCCTATGCGGGCGGATTCAGGCACGAACCCGGGCAATACGCCGACTTCGCCCTGTCCATCAGGGCAGGGGACGGGCGCGGCAGCAGGCGCGCCTTCAGCATAGCCTCCTCGCCGACGGAGCCGGAGATCCTCATCGCCGCGCGGCTGCCCGACGAGCCCAGCCGCTACAAGGCCGAGCTGGCCGCCATGGTGCCGGGGGACGAGATCCTCGCCACCGAGATCTCGGGCGAGTTCACCCTCCCGAGGGACAAGGGCGAGAAGCTCGCCTTCGTCGCCGGGGGGATCGGGATCACCCCTTTCAGGAGCATGGTCAAGTACATGGTCGACTCGGGCGATCGGCGGGACGCCGTCCTCCTCTACTCGATCCGCTCGGAGGGCGACATAGCCTTCGGCGACGTCTTCCGCGAGGCGGGAAGGTACATCGGCATGAAGACGGTATACACCCGGACCGGCTCGAGCGCCGACGCGCCGGGCTGGGAAGGCGAGAAGGGACGCATTGACGCGGAGATGCTGAGGCGCTCGATCCCCGACGCTCTCGACCGGACCTTCTTCGTCTCGGGCTCGCCGCGCTTCGTCGCCCACGTCAAGAGGGAGCTGCGGTCTCTCGGCGTACGCCGCTCGAGGATACGGACCGACCCCTTCCAGGGCTACTGACGGCGCCGGGGCTATTCCAGGTACACTTCGGCCAGCTCGGCCTGGAGGGCCTCGTAGCCGGGGCAGAGATCGCCCAGGAGGCCGTAGAACCTGGGCCCGTGCTTGCGGTACCTGAAATGGGCGAGCTCGTGCATTATCACGCACTCGATGACTTCGGGGCGGAAGCGCAGCAGCCGGGCGTTGAGGGTGATGACGCCCGCCTTCGCGTCGCAGCTCCCCCAGCGCGAGCGCATAGTGCGGACGCGGAGCTCCGGACGGGGGAAGCGCCGCCGCGCCGCCTTGGCGAGGCAGGCATCGAGCATGGCGGGAAAGCGGGCGGCCGCTTCCCTGGAGAAGAGGCGCTCGACGGCGAGGCGCACCTCCTCGGGGTCGGCCGGGTCGCGCGCCGTCGCGATCATCTTCCCTTCCGAAAGGCGAGCGCGGGCGCGGGGCCCGGCCTCGAGCCTGAGCTCGAGCTCGCCGCCGAGGAAAGGCACCCGCCCGCCGTCCTTCCAGTCGGGAGCGGCCGCCTTGATCCTCGCCATGCGCGCGAGGTGGCGCTCCACCCAGGGCCGGCGGCGCTCGAGGAAGTCCCGAAGGAAGGGCTCGGGGGTGTCGGATGGAGCCTTCATCACGAGGGAGAGGTCGGGGTTGACCTGCAGGGACACCGTTCGCCTGGGCGAGCGGATCAGGAGGACGCGCAAATCCCCCGATTCGATGTTCCCTGAATCCGCCGGAACCCGTTTCGCCATCTGGGCCTCCCGTTGAGAAGATGCCGAAAAGCGT
>CAZBGA010000078.1:0-16308 GCA_964491385.1 uncultured Treponemataceae bacterium
AGACCTCGATCTCGCGAAACGGCGAAGATACGCCAGGCGAAGATACGCCAGGCGAGGATACGCCAGGCGAGGATGCGCCAGGCGGGGCCGCGGGGGGCGCCGGAGCGGCGTCCGTGCCGGCCGTATCTTTGCGGGCGTCGAGCAAGCCGAAGAGATCGAAGAGGATAGGCGCGGCCGCGGCCGTGCCTTTGAGTGAGGGTCTCCCCTCCCCGCTCGCGTTGCCGACCCATACGCCGGCGACGAAGGTCCCGTCGACGCCGATGGCCCAGGCGTCCCGGTTGCCGAAGCTCGTGCCCGTCTTCCACGCGATGCGGCGCGCCGAGGCGTAGTCCTCCCAGGCCGCCTCCTCGTCCGGCCTCGCGACCTTCGTGAGGGCGTCCAGCGTCAGGATCGCCGAGCCCGAGGAGAAGGGATCCGGCCGTCTCGGCCTCGAGGCAAGCTCTGCGCGCGTGAGGCCGAGGTCGAAGACCTGGCTCGCGCCGGAGCGGGATCCCGCGGACGCCGAGCGCGCGAGGGCCGCGAAGCGTCCGGCCATCTCCCACAGGTCGGTCTCGGCCCCCCCGAGGATGAGAGTGAGGCCGTAGTCCTCCCCCCTCCGGCGCAGGGTGCTCATCCCGGTCGAGGCCAGGAGGTCCCTGAAGCGCTCGACGCCGAAGGACTTGAGGAGGCGGACGAAGGGAACGTTGAGCGACCTCGCAAGGGCCTCGTCCGCCCGGACCGCGCCCGAATAGGTGCCCAGGTTGTTCTCGGGCTCGTAGGAGCCGTAGCGCGTCGGCAGGTCGGGGAGGAGGCTCCTCGGTCCCAGCTCCCCCGCCTCCAGCGCGGCCGCGTACAGGAAGGGCTTGAAGAGGCTGCCCGAGCTCCGCTCCGCGCGGATCAGGTCCACCGCGTAGCCCCTCGAGTCTCTCCTCCCGACCGAGCCTGCGGGCGCCGGGACATTGGCTACGTAAGCGAGCACTTCGCCCGTGTCCACGCGCGCGACTATGCAGGCTCCGTTGTATACGCCGCCCTCCGATAGGCGCTCCACCCTTCGGGCGAGTATGTCCGTCGCCCGCTCCTGCAGGGAGGCGTCGATGGTCGTCTCGACACGGGCGGGCGGGCCGCCCGGCTTGCCCGCCCCGGCCACCGCGAAGCGATCGACAAGCTGGGGAGCGAGCCGGGGAAGGTCGAAGGGCGAAGGCGGCAGGGGCTCGGCGAGGGCGAGCGCCAGGTCCTCCCGCCCCATCCTGCCCGACGCGGCGATGGAGCGGAGGAGGCGGTCGCGCTTGGATTGGAGAAGCTCCCGGTTCTTGCCGGGATGGGCCGCGGAAGGGGCGTTGGGCAGGACCGCGAGAGTAGCGGCCTCGGCCCAGGAGAGGGAATCGGGCGCCCGCCCGAAGAAGCGGAAGCTCGCGGCCTCTATCCCGACGACGTTTCCGCCGAAGGGAGCGTTCTCGGCGTACAGCTCGAGGATGCCTCGCTTGCCTCGGAGGAGCTCTAGGCGGACGGCCATGAGCGCCTCCACGGCTTTCTCGCCGACGGCCCGCTCCCTGCCCGGCCTACCGAGCCGGGCGACCTGCATACTGATCGTGGAGCCGCCGGAGACTATCCTGCCGGCGCGCGAGTTCTGAAGGACCGCGCGAAGGAGGGCGGCCGGATCGACGCCGGCGTGCGAGAAGAAGCGCTTGTCCTCGTAAGCGGTGAGCGCCTCCACGAAACGCCTCGGGACGGCCGATCCATGAGGCAGGCGCCACTGCCCCGAGTCGGAGACCGCGGCGCCCAGGAGCTCGCCGCGCCTCCCGTACACCGCGACGGAGAGGCCGCCGGGAAAGCTCGCGGGCGGAAGCGCCGAGAAGAAGGCCAGGGCGAGGAAGACGGCGGAGGCGGCGGAAGGGGCATAGGCCCATCGCGCCGCCCAGGCGCGGAATTCCCGGGCGCGCGCCGCGGCCGCCGCCGCCAGGGACGATGCGCTACGGGTCAGCGGGGCCGCGCTCTCGCGAAGGCCCCGAATCAAGTCTCTAGGCGTCACGCGTCGACTAATGCCCCGCGGCGGCAGCCAGCCACTTCCCCGGTACGAGGGCCTGGTAACGCTGGTCGTACATCGCGGACACGGAGACGGCCGGCAGGAAGAAGCTCCCCTCGTAAGCCTTCGTCACGTAGATCTTGAAGACCTTGGTATCCTTGACGCCCATGGAGAAATAGGTGAGGACGCGGTCGTCCCGGACATCCTGGTAGTCGTAGAGCGGAAGTGGCGGGGGCGCGACGACGGCGGCCTCATCGGTATCGTCCCCTTCCTCCTTGGGCTTGGGCAGCTCGGAGCCGACGCGGAAGTTCACGATCTCCCATCCCGACGGCAGGAGCTGGGTGAGGGCGAGGTTCTTGAGGCTCTGCCCGGAGCGGTTGCGCACCGTGGCCTCGACGATGAAGTCTGCGCCCGCTCCGGCCCTGGCGGGATCCACGACCTTACCGTCCATCCCGATATAGCGCAGGGAGAGCGACATGCCGTTGGCCATGGGCTTCTCGTTCCCCGCGACGGGAGTGCCCCTCGCCAGCACCCTGGCGAAGAGAGGGGACCGACCCGAGTTCGCGACGGTGACGGAGGCCTGCTCGCCTTCGGGCGCGGGAAGATCGACGCGCGCGATCGGCTTGTCGAGCTTAATGTCGGTACTCTTGCCGGATCCGTCGAGAGAGACGCTGGCCGTCGGCGCGTCGGAGGAGGAGGCGAGGATGGCGTAGGGCAGCGCGGCCTCGAGGGCGGCGCCGAGGTCCTGAGTCGAGAGCCAGCGCCTCGAGTCGAGGTCGTCCGCCAGCTCGTTATAGACCGGCAGGGCCCGGTCGGTGTCGCCCAAGGCGTTCAGGGCGTCGAGGACGACGGCCTTGTCCCGGATTTCGGTGCCGTAAGTATAGTCGGCCATCCCTGGGTAGGCGGAGACCTCGTCGGAGAGACCGCGCGTCAGGTCGGAGGCCGCGTCCCGCATGCCGGCCATCGCGTATGCGGCCGCGAGGCGGAAGCGCGCCGCCGTCGGGAGTCCCGGGAAGTCGCGGAAGCGGTTCATCGCCGCGATCTCGGCCGCGCCTCCAAGCGCGAGGTCGTAGAGCCTGTAGGCCTGGGTGGACTGCGACCAGGCTTCGGTAGAGTTCCAGTCGCGGCTCGTCCGTGCGAGGTAGCCCAGCGCGGGGTCGACGAGTCCCTGCGGGACGTCGAAGCCCTCCCTGCGGGCGGCGAGGAGGAAATGGACCACGTAGGCCGTGATCCACTCGTCCTCGTCGCCGTTGCCCGGCCACATCGCGAAGCCGCCCCGCGCCGTCTGGAAACCGCGGAGCTTGTCGATGGCGGCCGCGACATTGTCGCGGGCGGCCGCCGCCTTGTCGGCCGCGAGGACCACGGCCTTGGGCAGGTAGAGCTGGGGGAAGGCGCCGGAAGTGGTCTGCTCGGCGCAGCCGTGCGGGTACTGGATGAGCCAATCCGCGCGCTCGGCAAGGTCCATCGGCTTGAGGCGCGAGAGCTCGACGGAGATCGAGTTAGTGCCCTTCTCGCCAGGCAGGTCGAGGGCGGGATTCCAGGTCTTGCCCGCATCCACGACGGCCCCGGTCACGCTCGAGACGGGCGCGCCCACCGACCTGACTTCGAGATCGACGGACGCCTCGGCCGTCTTGCCTTCCATCGAGGCGAGCAGCTTGAGGCTTCCGGCTCCGGGCGAGGCGGCCGCCTTGACGCGGAACATCGCGGACATGTCGCCGTCCTGCTTGAAGTCCAGGGTCTGGGTATCGCCGCCTACGAGGGAGAGAGCGCCCGAGGCCTTGAGGGTTACGGTCGCCCTCTTCGCGCCCATGAAGGCGAAGACGGTCGCGGGGATCGAGGCCTCCTCGCCGGGCGACAGCACGCGCGGCGCGGTGAGCTGGCCCATTATATCGGCGCGCACCGGCACCGATCGCTCGGCGGAGCCGAAGGCCGCGCCGCTCGAGGCGGAGCCGGCGGCCATCTGGGAGGGCATCGTCGCCGCGACCACCATGAAGCGCAGCGCGCCGATATAGGTCCCGAGCTTGAAGCTGACCTGCGCCGTCTCGCCGGCCTTGAGGACGCGCGGCGGGAAGTAGTAGACGACGGCGGGGAAGCGGCTGGGCTTGCGGTTCCCGCCGCCCAGGGCCTCGTCGGAGCCGCCGACCGCCAGGAGGGTCTCGAGCTTGCCCGTGAAGGCGCCGGCCACGTATTGGTAAAGATCCCAGGCGGAGAGGGAGCTGGCTTCCTTCTTGTAGAACTCGCTCCAGGGGTCGGGAGTCCGATAGGCAGTGATCCCGAGGAGCCCTTCGTCGACGACCGCGACCGTATAGGTCATCGGCCTTCCCTTCTCCTCCCGGACCGCGAAGCTCGCCTCCCCGCCCGGGGAAAGCGTCGCGGGAGTGTCCAGAATCGGAGCGACGCGGGTCGCCGGATCCTCGACCATCACGGGCACTATGCCGTAGAGGCGTATCGGCAGGTCGTTGGCCGTCTGCAGGTGGGGCTGCACGAAGGTCACGTGGACATAGACATTGGGCGCCATGTCCGGCGTGACGGCGAATTGGTAGGCGGTCGTCTCCTTCCTGCAGGGAACCCACTCCTCGCGCAGTATGCGGCCGGCGCGCTCGATCTGGACGAGGGCGCTTCCGTTCTCGTTCGAGGGGAAGCTGACCGAGGCCGTCTCCCCGGGCGCGTACTTCGGCGCGCCGACCGAGAGCTCGAGCATCGCGTCGGCTCCCCCGGAGTCTCGGCTCCTCCCGGCCCAGCCCGGCCAGTCGATGTAGACTATCTTTCCCGCGGCGTGGCCCGCGTCGGGCCCCGCGGCGCTCGACCTGTCCACCGCGCGGACGAGGTAGCGCCCCCAGCTCGGGTACTTGACCTGGAAGGTCCAGGAGCCGCGGCCGTCCGCGCCGATCGTCACGGTATCCTTCAGGATCGGGCGCTGGAAGAGCTCGTCCGCCCGCTGCGCGAGGCTCTCGTCGCCCTTCTCCCACCACCAGCGCCAATCGAGCTGGTAGAGGGCGACGTCGACCTGGCCGCCGCCCTTCACGAGCTTGCCGTCGCGGTCCACGAGCGCGAGGTCGACGCGCTGGTCCTTGTCGACGAGGAGCATGCCCCGCGCCGCGTCGCCCTTGGGCAGGCGGAGGCCCACGTAGCGCGCGTAGGGATGGAAGTCCACGCTGGTCGTCTCGCTCGAGAATATGCCCGATGGCTCGAACACCCGCGTGAGTATGTTGGCGGTGAGCTTCCCGGGGGGCAGGCTCTTGTCGGAGGACAAGTCGACGCCGAAGCTGGCGCCGCCCTCGCCGTCGAGGCGGTCGTCGAAGAGGACGACGCGGTCGGAGGAGACGGTCCGGGTCGGGTCGTCGAAGGTATAGTCGGGCAAGGTCGTGAAGGTCGTGCCCGCCGCGGCGAAGGTCGCCGAGACGTCCGCCTTGAGGGCGCCGGCCTTGGCGCCGGTCAGCCAGGCCGCGTGGAGGGAGATGTTGTCGGTATCGGTCGATATATACGGACTGCCACCCCAGTCGAGGTCTATCTTGAGGCGATTGGGCATCACGGTCTCTATCTTGAGGGTCTTCGTGAATGTATTGCCGCCCGCCGTCACCCGCGCGACATAGGAGCCCGTTGGCGCGTCCTGCGCCGTGCCCGTCTCTATGGAATAAAAGCCGTTCACCGAGTCGGTGTAGCCGCCAGTGCGCACGACGCGCCCGAGCGGATCCTCGAGCTCGAAGGCTATCGGGTACTTGGCCGGCAGCTTTCCGCCGCGATCGTATAGGATGAAGCTGAGATGTATCGCGTCGCCGGGACGCCAGACGCCGCGCTCGCCGTAGATGAAGCCCTTGAGGCCCGAGTCGGCCTTCTCGCCGCCTATGTCGAAGTGGCCGACGGCGAGGGTCGAGCCCTCGTCGACCTTGAGCCAGCTCGTCTGGGAGCCAGCTTGCACCGTCGCGAAGTAGGGATCGCCCTCGGTCCTGAGGGTGACGATGCCCGAGCTTCCCGTCTGGGCGCTGACGAGACTCCTCCTCTGATAATTGTACAGGGTGACCGTGGCGCCCGCGAGGGGCTTCGCGCTCCTGAGGTCGCTGGCCGCCGCGTGCCAGGTCCCGTCGGATTCGCGCTTGAGCGCCGCGCCGATGTCCGATACCACGACGTTGCGCCGGATCGTGATGTCGTGCTGCTCGGAAGGGATGTAGTAGGCGGGGTGGAGGGGATCGTCCTTGTACTTGTCGTAGTCGTCGTAGCCGCCCGCCCACTCCTGGATGTAGTCCCAGAAGCTCGATTCTCCGTCGTCGCTGTCCGCGATCTTGTCGTCGGGGAAGCGGAGATCCTTGAAGTCCTCGCTCGTCGGGCCGACGTAGCGGATGTCCCCGACGCGGAAGGTCACGCGTATCTGGAACATCCCGTCCTTCTGCGCCGCGAGCAGGGGGCCGAGGTCGAGGCCTTGCCTGACCCAGCGATTCTTCCAGTCGTCCTTCCAGTCCAGGTCGAAGCGCTTGTGCCACACGACCTCGCCTACGCGCTTGAGCTCGCGCGACGAATCGAGGTCGTTGACCTGGAGGAACTGGAGCATGTTGTCGCCGTAGACGCGGAGGGCCTCGACCACGACGCCCGAGAGATTCATCGTCTCGATGGGCAGGACGAGACCCTGACTGGTCGGAAGGATGTTGCCCTTGGTCAAGTAGCGGACGAGGGGCTTCTCCCAATCGAAAGCCACCGTCGCGGCGGCGGGCGTCGCGAGGATGCCGCCACCCGTGTCCTTAAGCCCCTTCTCCACGCGCACCTTCGCCGAGGCGGGCCATGCGTCGGAATAGAGCGAGACGGTCGACCCCGTCACGGTGTAGCGAAGATCCTGGACGCCCTCGACGGAGACGAGGCCGCGGAGGTCCTGGCCCTTGTCCACGGGTCTCGAGAAGGCGAGCTCGACGCCTTTGGAGCCGGATTCCTCGTCGAGCCTTCTCGCGGCGATGAGCTCGAAGGACGAGGCCGAGGGCAGCTTGACGACAGTCCTGCCGCGGCCTTTACCGCCTTCGGCGAAATCCCAGCGCAGGGTGATCGCGCGGGCCCTGCCCCCGGCCGCGATGCCCGAGACCGTGAATCGGTGCAGACGATCGCTCTCGTGGGACCAGGTCAGCGTCCCCGAGGAAGAGGAGAGCGCCCTCTCGACGGCCGCGGCCGTCAAGCCGTTCGCGAGCGCGACGCTGCCTTCGACGAGGACGCTGCCGTCCCTGGAAACGCGGGGCGGCAGGGTCTCCACAGCCACGCGCTGCCGGGCGGCAAGGACGTCGAAACTGAAGTAATCGCTCCCCGCGGAATAAAAGGCTCCGCCTAGCAGGCCCAAGTCCACTTCGACGCGATACTTCCGGCCCTGGGCGAGGGGCCTGTCGGGCAGGAAGCTCAGCGTGCGCTCGTCTTCCCAGCTCGTCTTGCCGGCGAGGGCCGGATAGAAGCGGAAGACGCCCGCCGGAGCGGCCGCTCCCGCCTCTCCGGCGGCGCGGGTCAGCACCACCTTGATCGCCGAGTCCGCCGGTATCAGGCCGGCCGAATGAGCCTCGACCCGAGACGGATCCGGCGCCCTCGCCTCGCGCTCGCGCCCCGCGCAGGCGACGGCAAGCGCGGCGGCGCAGGCCGAAACGAGCATGAGTGTTCGCGATAAAGCCAATCGGCGCATGGGAACCTCCGGGGTAGGACGACCTTATCCAACAATACTCCGGGGGCGCACCGGCTTCAAGGCTGGCGAGGCAAGGAGATTCGGCTGTCAATCCGCGAAGGGAGCCGCCTTGGACAGCGGGGTCGACTCCGCCGCCCTTTTGGCGATCGTCATCTTCGATGTCCAGGCGGGCGAACTCCCTGTCCTCATCCCGGCCCCGACGGCCGAAGCGGCGGGACGAGCCTTCTTTCCCCGGCTGAAAGGCCGCTTGCCGCAATCGGCGTCGCCATATCCGCGCTCGCGCTGTGCCTCTCCATCATGGAGAACGGAATGTCGCTGCTGGGAAGACTCCGGACGAGACGGACGAAAAGGGGCGGACCGAAGGCCGGCAGTCCGCCCCTGACCTCTCCTCGAGGAGGGAATTACTTCTTGATGGCCTTCTCGAAGCGGCCGAGGACCTCGGCAGGCGCCCCGACGCCGTCTATCGTCAGGAGCTTGCCCTTCTTATCGTACCAGTCGATGAGGGGAGCGGTCTGCTTGCGGTAGGTCTCAAGTCTCACCTTGATCGCTGCCTCCTTGTCGTCGTCGCGGATGTAGAGCTCGCCGCCGTCGACATCGCAGACGCCCTCCTTCCTCGGAGGCATGTTCTTGACATGGTAGATCTTTCCGCAGCTCCTGCAGACGCGGCGGCCGGAAAGGCGTCCGACGACGATCCCGTCCGCGACGTCGAAATTCACGGCCGAGTCGGCGGACGCTATCCCCTCGAGGGCTTCGGCCTGGGGGATGGTGCGCGGGAATCCGTCGAGGACCCAGCCCTTCGCGGCGTCCTTCTCGGCGAGCCTCTCCTTGACGAGGGCGATGGTGAGCTCGTCCGGCACGAGGCCGCCGGCCGCCATGATGTCCTTGACCTTGAGGCCGAGGGGAGTTCCGTTCTTGACGGCGGCGCGGAAGAGGTCGCCGGTCGAGATGTGCGGCAGGCCGAGCTTTTCCACGGCGAGGTCGGCGATTGTGCCCTTGCCCGCTCCGGGGGGTCCTAAGAAGATTAGTTTCATGCTTGGTTCTCCTGCCTCAACCATAACCCAAGGGTCGCTCTTGGTAAACACGTCGCCCTAGATCTGGTATTCGGAGAGGCCCGCGGAACGGGTAGGATCCCGGGCGCCGGACCATGACCGGTACATGCCGTAGCGAAAGAGCAGCTCGAGTCGGGAGAGGACCGCCTCGGTCGGGAGGACGAGGGTTATCGCCCCCTCGGAGCGGAAGGCCGAGCTGGATGGAGTCCCGATCACCGTCCTATCGACGACCATCCTGACGCCGAGGCTCCGCACTGCCTCCGCGAGGGAGCGCAGGCGGCTCTTCCTGTCGCGTCTGGCGACGTGGATCGAGAAGTCGAGATCGACGCGGTGCTTCGCCGCGGCCTCTCCCCACGCCTCGAGATCGTCGGGCAGGAGGGCCACCGCCATGGGCAGGACGTCCGAGCCCAGGAGGTGGGTGAGCCTGAGAGTGGCGCCGGGATGGAGGCCGATGAGCCGCCTCACGATCTCTATGGTATCCGCGCCCTCTCCTATGTCCAGCGGCGCGATCAGAGGTTCGAAGATGCCGGCCACCTGCCGCTTGAGGATCTCGAATCGGAAGCGGTAGTCGGTCTTGAGCGGCTTCCTCGCGTCCGCCGAGCCCTCGGGCACGATGAACAGGGCGTCGGCCTCGCTGGCGTCGGAGGCCAGGAAGCGGAGGGCCATCGCGAGATGGGTCATCTGGAAGGGGTCGAATGAGCCGATGAAGACACCGACGCGCGCCGACAGGCGGGGATAGCGGAGTTCCTGGGGGAAGCCGCGCAGGTCGAGAGGAAGGAGGCGCCCCTCGCGGACTTTGCGGTCGATGCGCGAGAGGGATTCCTCGAAGAGGGACCGGAAATAATAGAAGTCCCCGAGCTCGGCGAAGCCTAAATAAGGCAGGCTCTCCAGAGAGTCGAAGACTTTGGCCAAGCGGCGGGCGACCCGTCTCACGGCCGGCGAGGAGAGCGAACGCCTGAACGGAAGGTCCGAGCCCATCGGGCCAGTATAGCCCTTCCCTGGAAACGGGCAAGGAGAATTCCGCGCGAGGCGAATCGCGCCGGCCGTTGCCAACTCGGGCCGTTCTGCTACAATGGCGGACATGCCGCAGGAAAAATCGGGGACCGGGAAGCCGGCTGGTCCCGTCGATGCCGAGGGGCGATTCCGAGAAGTCCTCGATCTCCTGCCATGCCCGATCATGATCCACGACGGAGACGGTAGGGTCGAGCTGGTCAATCGCGAATGGGCCCGGCTCACCGGATATTCGCTCGCCGACCTGCCCACGCTCGCGGATTGGGAGAGGAGGGCATTCGGCCAGCCCGAGCTCTCGCTCTCGGCGGAAGGCGAGAGGCAGGTGCGCACGAGGGACGGCCTCGTCCTCACGTGGGATTTCAGCACGGCGGACTTGGGCCCTCGCCCGGACGGCCGGGAGGCGATCATGCGTGCCGCGGTCGATCAGACGGCGAGGCGCCGCGCCGAGAGGGCCCGCCGCGAGAACGCGGAAAAGTTCAGCGCCCTCGCCGAAGAGTCGCCCCTTGGGATCGTCATCGCGCGGGACGGAGCCATCATCTACTGCAACGTGGCCGCCGGCGCGCTCTTCGGGATCCCTCCCCGACGGTCCCAGGGCATGGCGCTCGAAGACTGGCTCCGGGCCCTTCCGGCCGAGGCGAAGCCCGTGCTCGGACCCCTTCTCAGAGGCGATTCGGCCCGCGCCGGCCCGTTCCGCATCGGCGTAGGCGAGGGTACCTGGATCGAGGCCTTCGGCAAGGAGATCGAGGCGGCCCTGGGGAAAATGGTCATGGCCACCTTCCTCGACGTGACGGACAGGGTCCTGTACGAGGAGCGCGAACGGGCACAGCGCCAGAAGCTCATCCAGGCCGAGAAGCTCGCCTCGCTGGGCGAGCTCGTCGCGGGAGTCGCCCACGAGATCAACAACCCCAACCACGCGATAGCGCTCAACGCCGACATCCTCGCAGGTGCCTGGGCGTCGGCCGCGCCCCTGCTGGACCGGGCGCTCGAGGGCAGGGAGAGCGACCTTATAGGCGGCATGGAATGGGAGGAGGCCCGAGAGGAGGCGCCGCGCCTCCTCTCGGGGATCGCCGCGGCCTCGCGCGACATCGACGCGATCGTCCGCGGGCTCAAAGACTACGCGAGGGGAGACGCGAATCCCGAGACCGAGGACGTCGCCGTCAATCTCGTCATAAAGGCGGCTCTCACCCTGCTCTCGAACTACATCAAGAAGGCCACCCGCCGGCTCGTCCTCGATCTGGCGGAGGTCCTGCCCCCCGTGCGGGCGCATTTCCAGCGCCTCGAGCAGGTGGCGGTAAACCTCATCCAGAACGCCTGCCAGGCCCTCACGGATCCCGAGCAGTCGATACGCGTCTCGACATCCTACGACGAGAATTCGGGTACCGTGCGTCTCGTGGTCGCCGACGAGGGCCGCGGCATGTCGGCCGAGCTGCTCGAGCGCATCAAGGACCCCTTCTTCAGCACGAAGCACGACATCGGGGGTGTCGGCCTGGGGGTGTCCATATCGGAGTCGATAATCGCCGAGTACGGCGGCCGCCTGGAATATGCGTCGGAGCCCGGCAAGGGGACGATCGCCACTGTATCGCTGCGCGCCAGCGTCGGATCGGCCGCCGGAGGCGGGGAATGCCCGTGAGCTTCGCCGGCCCCGGCTTCGGCGTCCTCGTGGTGGACGACGAGGACTACGTGCGGGAGAGCGTAGTGGCCGCCCTCAAGTCCGCGGGGATAGCCAACGTGGCCGCGGCCGGCGAGCCCATCGAGGCCATGGAGCTCCTCGCGTCCCTCGACGTCGGGCTCGTCCTCCTCGACCTGACCATGCCGGGAATGTCGGGCGAGGACCTCCTCGCGCGGATCCGCGAAGACCAGCCGGGAGCCTCCGTCGTCGTGGTCACGGGCAACCGCGAAGTCGAGAAGGCGGTCGAATGCATGCGGGCCGGCGCCGCCGACTACCTGATCAAGCCGGTCGAGCGGGAGCGTCTCATCGCCACTGCGAAGCGGATCATCGAGCATCAGGAGCTCATCCGCGAAAACGAAGCGATCAAAGAGAGGCTGCTCTCGGCCTCGGCGCAGAGGAATCCCGCATTCTCGGCCATCGCCACTGCCGAGCCCCGGATGCTCCAGCTCATGGGCTACGCGGAGGCGATAGCCAAGAGCGCCCACCCCGTCCTGGTGACGGGCGAGACCGGCGTAGGGAAGGAGCTCTTCTCCCGCGCAGTCCACGAGCTCTCGGGCCGCAAGGGTGTTCTCGTCGCGATCAATGCGGCGGGGCTCGACGACGCCCTCTTCGCCGATCTCCTCTTCGGGCACCGCAAGGGGGCCTATACCGGGGCCGATTCCGACCTCGAAGGCCTTATAGACAAGGCCAGGGACGGTACCCTCTTCCTCGACGAGATCGGAGACTTGAGCCCCGCCTCCCAGCTCAAGCTCCTAAGGGTGATTGAGACCGGCGAATACTTCCCCCTGGGCTCCGATCTGATGCGGCGCGGGCGGGCGCGCTTCATCGTCGCGACGAACCGGGACCTCGACGCGGTAGTCGGGACGTCCCATTTCAGGAGGGATCTCTACTATCGGCTCCGCGCCCATCGAATACGCATCCCCCCCCTCCGGGAGCGCCTCGGCGACCTCCCTCTCCTCGTAGAGCGATTCATAGCCTCCGCCGCTGCCGAGCTCGGCAAGAAGCCGCCGACGGCGCCGCCCGAGCTCTACCCCCTGCTCAGGAGCTACGACTTCCCCGGCAACGTGCGCGAGCTCCAATCCATGGTCTTCGAGGCGGTGAACGCCGAACGCTCTGGCAGCCTGCCCCTCCCGGTGTTCCGCGAAGCCATCGGCGCAGCTTGCGGCGATGCCGCCGGCGGAACGAGGAGCGACCCCTCTTCGGGAGGGAGCGCCCGAGCCCAGGCGCCCGCAGGCGGTTCCCTGGTATTCCCGAATCCCCTTCCCTCCGCGGGGGAGCTGACCGAGCTCCTCTTCGACGAAGCGATGAGAAGGGCGGGGGGAAGCCAAAGCGTCGCCGCGAGGCTCCTCGGCGTCTCTCCCCAGGCGGTGAGCAAGCGCCTCAAATCGCGCAGGACAAAGGGGTGAACCGATCGATGCGCGACAACCTAAGTTGATTCCTCAACCTGAAGCGGCCCGTAGAACAACCGCGGTTGCGAACTCGGATATCACCCGAGGGAATTCGCTATCATAAGTATTTACCTTAATGTAACATATCTTTAATCAAATTCTTGGCAAGATAGTTGCTAATGTAATTCGCATGGATGAGAGCGAGTCCGACGATTCCCTATACCTCACCGTCGTCTCCGAAACCGGACGCGTACCTGCGATATTGGACCGCGTGGGCCGGTTCGCGCGGCGCCATGGGGCATGGGACACGGACGGACTCCTTCTCGTCGTCCGAGAGCTTCTCATGAACGCGATCGTGCACGGCAATCGATCCGAGATGGCGAGATCGGCCCTGGTCCGCGTGGCGCGCCGGGGCGGGCTCTTCGAGGTCCAGGTCGACGACGAGGGCGACGGCTTCGACTACGAGTCCCTCGTCCTGGGCCTGCCCGAGGATCCGCAATCTCTCACCAAGCGCGGACTGGTGCTCGTGCACGAGCTTTCGGAGGAGCTGATCTTCGAGCGCGGCGGCAGTCGCGTAAGGGCGATCGTAGTGCCGGACAGCCGGCGCTCGGTTCCGGGTCGCGACCGCTACGAATTCGTCGGGGGAAGAAATAACAGGGAGGAGTCATGTACAAGCCCAATGGCGAAGAGCCTATGACCAAGAGGGAAGAGATGGCGCGCAAGGCCGCCGTCGCGGAGCGGAAAGCCGATCGGACCGGCGACGACGCCACCGCCGAAGTGCTGCGTTCGGCCTTTTACGCGGCCCTATTCCGATCTTCGGCATCTCGCTCGAACCCCGTCGAGGCGAACTTCGAGAACGTGCGATAGTCGTTTCAAGACCCTGTCGCCGATTGGTAATTGGCGCTTCGCCGCCTACCCGCGCTGAAGAAAGCTTCTGCACGGGTAGGGCGCGGTCGAAGCGCCTTTTCTTTCGCCTTTCTATTGGATAACAATTTACTCAATAAATTACAACTTTTCCATTTCCCATCCTTTGAGTAATTCAATATGTATAAATCGATAAATATTTCTTGACAACTCACAAAAGTCATTGATACTAGACCCAGGATTGCTTTTACACCCTGAGCGGCATCGCTCCGGCCGGCAAGGAGGTTCCCATGGCATCGACCGCGATATCCCAACGCAAACCGCAGGAACGTTCGCAGGAAAGCGTCTTGAGCGAGATCATCTTAGCCGGCAGGGGGAAGCCGGGCGCCTTGTTGGGCGTCCTCGAAGAGGCTCAGGGCCTCGAACGCTTCAAGTACCTGTCGGAACCGACCCTCAGGTACATAGCCGATGGGATGGATCTCCCGCTTTCCCAGGTCTATTCCGTGGCGACCTTCTACTCGTTCTTCAATCTGACGCCGCAGGGACTCCACTCCATAGTGGTCTGCAGGGGAACCGCCTGCCATACGCGAGGCTCCCTCGAGCTGCTCGAGACGGGTCTGCGACGCCTGGGGATAGCGGGCTTTCGCGAGGACGAGGCCAACTCCGTCACCACGGCGGACGGGTTCGCCTCGGTTCGCACGGTCGCATGCTTCGGCCAATGCGCCCTGGCTCCCGTCGTCCAGATCGACGGGACCATCTGCTCGCGGATGACGGTAGGCAAGCTCGCCGTTTCCCTGGATAAGCTCCGCAAGGGGGCGGCGAAATGACCGCCGCGACTGCAGCCGGGAGCGACCTGGGAACGATGCGGCAAGCCGGGCTCGAGCGGATCAGGCCGAGCCGGCCCTTCGTCTCGGTGGGGCTCGGTACTTGCGGAATCGGCAACGGCGCCGAGGCGCTGCGCGACGAGCTCGAGAAGGCTGTCGCCGCACGCCGCTCCGAGGTGGTCGTACGACGGGTGGGGTGCTTCGGATTCTGCGCCGCCGAGCCTCTCGCGATGGTCTACAGGCCGGGCCGGCCCGTGATCCTCTTCACCGAAGCCAAGGCTTCGCGCGCCTCCCGCCTCGTCGAGGGCGCGTCGGACGACGCGGCCTTCGACAAGCTCGCCAAATCCGCGACGGCCAAGATGGAAGCCTGGGACTTCCGCACTTCGTCGATCGAGTTCGGCTCGGGCCTCCCCTTCCTTCCGGCCTGGTACGATCTGCCCTTCTTCAAGGGCCAGGAGAAGCTGGTGCTTCGGGATTCGGGGCTCATCGATCCCGAGAGCATCGAGGAATACCTCGGCGCGGGCGGATATTCCGGCCTAGTCAAGGCGCTCACGTCGATGAAGCCCGAGGTCGTCATCGAGGAGTTGCGGAAGTCCAAGCTCCGCGGCCGCGGCGGCGCGGGCTTCCCCACCTACAAAAAATGGGAGATCATGCGCGCGCAGGCCGCCGACCCCAAGACGGTGGTGTGCAACGCCGACGAAGGCGACCCCGGCGCATACATGAACCGCAACGAGATCGAATCGGACCCGCACATGCTCATCGAGGGCATGGCGATCGGGGCCTATGCGATGGGCGCGGCGGAGGGATTCGTGTACGTACGCGCCGAGTATCCCCTGGCCATAGAGCGCCTGCGGAAGGCGATCGCGGACGCGAGGGCGGCCGGCCTTCTCGGCAAGGGCATACTCGACACCGGATTTTCCTTCGACATCGAGATCGTGACCGGCGCCGGAGCCTTCGTATGCGGGGAGGAGACCGCCCTTATCGCCAGCGCCGAGGGAAAGTCCGGAAGGCCCCTGCCCAGGCCGCCCTTCCCCGCGCAGCGCGGCTATATGGGAAAACCCACGAATATCAACAACGTCGAGACTTGGTGCAACGTACCCCTCATAGTCGCTCGGGGCGGCGAGTGGTTCGCCGGCTTCGGGACCGAGAGGAGCGCCGGCACTAAAGTCTTCTCCCTCGTCGGCAAGGCTCGCAACACGGGCCTCGTCGAGCTGCCCCTGGGCACGCCTCTCGACGCGATGATATACGGGATGGGCGAGGGCGCGGGACCGCGCAAGAGGATCAAGGCCGTCCAATCGGGCGGCCCTTCGGGCGGCTGCGTGCCCGCGAGCCTTTTCAAGACGAAGATCGACTACGAGGAGCTGGCCAAGCTGGGCGCCATCATGGGCTCGGGCGGCATGGTCGTGATGGACCAGGACAACTGCATGGTCGACGTGGCCCGCTATTTCGTAGGCTTCACCGCAGGCGAGTCCTGCGGCAAATGCACGCCCTGCCGCGAGGGTACGAACCAGATGCTCCGCATCCTGGAGGGAGTGTCGCAGGGCGAGGCGAACGAGGGCGACCTCGAGCTCCTCGAGGAGCTCGCGCTGAACGCTAAGGACTCGGCGCTCTGCGCGCTGGGCCAGGGGGCGGGCAACCCCGTCCTCACGACCCTAAAATACTTCCGAGACGAGTACGAGCGCCATATCCGCGAGAAGCGCTGCGAGGCCGGAGTCTGCGAGAGCCTCTACCTGGCCCTCTGCGAGAATTCCTGCCCGATGCACATGAACATCCCCGGATACCTTCAGCTCCTGAAGGAGAACCGGATCGAGGAGGCCTTCGAGCTCACGCTGCGCGAGAATCCCCTGCCGGGCTCGG
>CAZBGA010000079.1:0-15622 GCA_964491385.1 uncultured Treponemataceae bacterium
CAGGATCTCTCGAGCTCGGCCCAGACGCTTTCGCAGGGCGCGACCGAGCAGGCGGCCTCGGGCGAGGAAGTCTCGTCTTCCATGGAGGAAATGGGAGCCAACATCCGTCAGAACGCCGAGGCCTCGATCCAGACCGAGACGATAGCCGACAAGGCGTCGAAGGACGCGAAGCAGGGCGGAGAGGCCGTCGCGGAGACGGTCGAGGCGATGCGCCTGATCTGCTCTAAGATCGGAGTCATAGAGGAGATAGCCCGCCAGACGAACCTCCTGGCGCTCAACGCC
Organism: uncultured Treponemataceae bacterium; assembly: GCA_964491385.1. GTDB lineage: Bacteria > Spirochaetota > Spirochaetia > Treponematales > Rectinemataceae > UBA1306. The sequence continues at coordinate 283 of CAZBGA010000079.1, forward strand.
GCGATCGAGGCCGCCCGTGCCGGCGATGCGGGGAAGGGTTTCGCCGTCGTGGCCAGCGAGGTTCGACGTCTCGCCGAGAGGAGTCAATCCGCGTCCTCAGAGATCAACAAGACGGCGCAGAACAGCGTCGCCGCCGCGGAGAAGGCGGGGAACCTCATCGGCGGAGTGCTCGAGACGATCATGAGGACCTCCGACCTCGTGCGGGAGATAAGCGCGGCCTCGCGGGAGCAGAACAGCGGGGCCGAGCAGATAAACAAGGCGATCATTCAGCTCGACGCGGTCATCCAGAACAACGCGTCGACTTCCGAAGAGCTCTCGTCCCTGTCGGAAGAGTTGGCCGGGCAATCCGAGGAGATCGCGGCCACGGCCGAGCAGCTCAACGGCCGCGCCATAGGCCTGAACGAGGCGGTCGCGTTCTTCCGCGTCGGGGACAGAGCGGATACGAATGCCGCGTCGCCTCGTTCCTCTGCCAAGGCGGCGAGTCGTCCTTCGGTCGGAGCGAGCCACAGGCCCGCGCCGGCGAAGCCTGGAGCGTCGCAGGCGAGCGCGCGCGAGCGATCGCTGGCGATCCGACCTGCGCCCCAGGATGCCAAGGATACCGAGTTCGAGGAATTCTGATACATCCGCCCGGACTTCGGGAAGGATCCCGGCCGATGCTTTGCATGGGCCGCCCGCGCCGGGTAATATCGAGGCATGAGCGACATCCGAGCGGTAAAGGTCGGGAAGGTCATAATCGGCGGGGACTGGCCCGTCTCGGTGCAGACGATGTGGAAGGATCCCCTGCCCATGCCGGGGAGCCCCGGCTTCGAGTCGGCCCTGGCGCGCATCCGAAGCCTATCGGCCCTGGGATGCGATATCCTGAGGTTCGCGGTGCCCGATGCGGCGGCGGCCGAGGCTCTCGGAGCGCTCGCGGAAGAAAGTCCCCTGCCCCTGGTGGCGGATGTTCACTTCGATTGGCGTATCGCTCTCCGATGCCTCGACTTCCCGATCGCGAAAATCCGCGTCAATCCGGGGAATATCGGCGCGGCCTGGAAAGTGGCCGAGGTGACCGCCAAGGCGGCCACGGCGGGCGTGCCGATCCGCATCGGCGTCAACGCCGGCTCGCTGCCGGACGACCTCCGCGGGAGGAAGGACCGGGCGCTCGCCGTCGTAGAGGCGGCCGAGCGCGAGGTCGCCGCCTTCTACGATCTCGGATTCCGAGACGTAGTCGTCTCCATGAAGGTGTCGGAGGTCGACGCGACCGTTGAGGCAAACCGGCTCTTCGCGTCGCGGCACGACCTGCCCCTTCACCTCGGCGTCACGGAAGCCGGACCCCTCATCGCGGGCGTGGCGAGGAATGCCGCGGCCCTCGTGCCCCTCCTGCGCGAGGGAATCGGCTCGACGATCCGCGTATCGCTGTCGGACACGATGGAGAGCGAGGTAATCGCGGGTCGCGAGATACTGGCCTGCGCCGGGAAGGCGCGCGCAGGCATCTCCATAGTCTCCTGTCCGCGATGTGGGCGAGCCTCCTTCGATACCCACGCGTTCACGGCGCGTTGGGCCGAGCGGCTCTACTCCCGCAAGGCCGCGGCCACCGTCGCGGTAATGGGTTGCGTCGTCAACGGCCCGGGCGAGGCTCGCCACGCCGACCTCGGGATAACGGGGGCAGGGGACAGGGTCGTCATCTTCCGCAAAGGCGAGATAGCGCGAACGATTTTGCCCGAGGAAGCCGATACTGTATTCGAAGAGGAGCTCGATAAGCTCGAATGAAGCCGAAAAGCGTCGCGGTGGCGGCAGTGGCCACACTCGCATTCGTCCTTTCCGCCACCGCCGCGGAAGAGAAGACCGCTCCGGCGGGTCCGCCCCAGCCTCGCGTCGTATACCCCCTCGGTCCCGAGGCGCTTCCCCCAAGGAATGCCGATCCGTCCTGGCTTAAGTACGAGGAAGGGCTGCGGCTCTTCGGGCAAAAGCGCTTCGGCGAGGCGCTGGTGTCCTTCAAGGACGCGATCGAGGCGCGCGCCTCTCTCTTCGACCGCGCATCGCAGGACATCGAGGCAGCCCTGGCGGCCAAGGAGGCCGCCAGGGCCGGCGACTCCATTTCGTCCCTGGTCGAGCTCCTCGCCGCCCGCGACCTTATCCCCCAGGATCTCGAGTACATCGAAGCGAGAGCCGCAGGCTCGATCGTCGCCGAAATGGGGCTCCTCCGCGAGCGATCTCCCTCGAGCCCCCTGAGGGGACTCATAGACGCCACCCTCCTCATCGTCGAGGAACGCGGGCTATCGCGGATCGGCGACTCGATGGACGCGCTGAGCAAGGCGGCGGCGGACCTGCAGCACTACCCCGAAGCCGAATTCGGGATAGGAAGGATCTACCTCGCCGAAGGAGAGCCGCGCCTGGCCGAGCTTCAGGTGCTGCGCGCATGCGACATGGGCGGATCGTTGGAGGTCGCCGGAGATCGCTACAGGATGCTCGAGACCCTAGCCGGGATCTATAAGGCTCAAGGCGACTTGAAAGACTACGAGCAGTCGCTCCGGGAGATCGCGGACTCTTCGGATCTCTTCGCCGTCAGGGACGAATACTTCCGCAACGCCATGGAGAGGACTCTGGCGGCCCAGGGCTTCGACAAGTTCATGACTCTCTATCGCGTCGATGACGGCTACGCGACAACGGCCTATTCGAGCCTGGGCTCTCTCTATCTCGAGGCGGGCAGGCCTCTCGCCGTCATCTACCTCGCAGCGGCCGTGAACGCCATCCTGACTCGGGAGATCGGCGCGATAACGGCGGACGAGCCCGACTATTCGTTCAAAGGCCTCGTAGATCTGGCCGCGAGGATCCGCGCGGGGAAGGCGATGGCCCGATTCGCTTCGGATTCGGGACTCTGGCACGACATGGTGCTCCTGGGCGAAGCCCTCGCTGAGGCGGGATACCGCGATACGGCCAGGGAACTATGGTCGGTCGTGGCCGCGAACCCCGGTCCGACAGGTCCCCGGGGTCGTTCCGATCCCTGGGACAAGAGGGCGGAGGCGGATATCAATAAATCGTTGAACGCTTCGAGGCTGCCTTAGCCTTCTGCGATTGGGCTTCGGCGGCCCTGACCCTCGCGACGATTTCCTTGATAAAGGGATCGACGATCGTATAGACGCGCTTAGTCTTTTGGACCTCCGCGCTGACGATACCGTTCTCCTTGAGGATGGCGAGGTGCTGCGAGATGACCGGCTGAGGCTGCTGAAGGCATCGCCATAAGTCCGTTACGCAGGGATCGTCCTCCTCGGCGATGAGGCAGAGGAGCTTCAATCTGATGGGATGCCCGACCGCCTTCAACTTCTGGGCAAAATCGGCGATGACCTCATCGTAGCATGCTTGATCTGGGCTAGCCATGAAGGAAGAATACCTCGCTCAGGGTTTTTTTGCAATTACTCATATATTAGGGCGAGTTAATCATCTATCGGAGCGCCACCGCGGTCGAGGATGGCCTGTATTTCCCGCTCCGGCTGTGATTCGAGGTAATCCTCGAGTCGGGAGCGGTCGTCGTCGGCGATCTCCTCGATTTCCAGGCCGAGGACTCTTCCGGAGTGCGCCACCCGGCAGGAGAGCGAAATGATATCCGCTCCGATTCGCATCGAGCAGTCCTCGATAATATCGCCGCCCGAGAGGTCGAAGGCGAGGGCGGGAACGTCCGGAACGAAAGATAGCCCCGCCGGAGAAACGGCCTCGAGCCTCCCCGAAATGGGGGCGAGGCTAGTAGGATGCGCGAACATGAAATCTAGCCTATCCCAGGAAGAGGGCATGATCCTTTCCGCGGCTCTCTCGTCGTCGACGACCATATAGCGCTTGAGGAGCTGCTGGAAGCGGCCCTGCTCCCGGCGGTCGTCGAGGTCGTCCTTGACGACGCCGTTTACGCCGATATAGGAGGCCTTGGCGGCTTCCTCGAGCGGGAAGGCCTCTCCCTTGAGGAGCACTATGATGCACTCGTCCTTGCCCTTTTCGGCGCGCACCGCTTGCGCCAGTACCTTCCAGTGCCTGGGAAAATCCCGCGCGCTCATCACTATCGCGTCGGGATCGATCTCTTCCAGGTTGTCGACGGCCTTGACGGGATTACGGTAGCGAACGACCTCGAAGCCGAGGGGCCTGAGGTAGAAGCGCGCTATATCGGCGATCCTGTCGCTTTCTATCACAAGGAGAGCTTTCATTCGGTCCCCTTGTTGAATACCGTATAATCCACTATATACCAGACTCCTTCGCGGCGCTGCAGCTCGTAGGTGTATTCCTTGACCACGTGGAGCTGCCCTTCCTGGAATTTCTCGAGGACGCTCACGAAGCCCTTGTCCTCGGTATATCGCGTCTCGAGCAGTTCGAAATAATAGGGTTGGACGACGATGTCGTTGTCGACGACGTCGGTCTGGAGGTCGGCGCGATAACGCTCGAGCAGTGTCCTCCGCCCTTCGTCGGATTCGGCGTCGTATTCTTTCTTGCGATCCTGATCCCGCGAAAGCAAGGCCTCGAGGTCGAGATAGAGGAAGAATTCATTCCAGAGATCCTTCTGCCTCGCGACTATCGTGCGCCGGACCACTTCGTCCGGCGGGAGGGGCTCGGCCTTGAGGGCTTCGCCGGTGACCGACTGGATGGCCTCGGACGCGGGGGGCAATCCCGGGGAGGGCCTGACCGAGAGGGTCAAGGAATTAGATGATATCGGCTCTGCGGCCGAGGAAGAGGCGAGCTCGGGGTAGAAGGCCGCCTTTACCGTGTAGTTGCCAGGCTCGTCGATCCGCACGAAGCGCTCGAGCCCTTCCCTGAAGGAATACTCCTCGCCAGGCTTGATGGCGAGCTCGCGATAGAAGACCGGCTTCGACTGAGTCATCGCCGTCTTATAGTCGTCGGAGAGGTCGAGGAGGCGGTTCGTGGGCGTGCGAGCCTCGAAGGAGAGGCTGTAGACGCGATCGTCGGCGAGCTTGAATCGATAGGTGGCGTCGCTCTCGTTCGCGATCGTGACCATGAGGGGGATCTCGCTTCCGGGGAAGTATATCCGCTTGTCGAAGAAGCGAATCGACAGCTTGACGTCCGCGGCCGCATGGGTCCCGGCGATTAACAAGACCGCGAACGCTGCTGCGCTGAAGGATCTGCGGGTCACGGCTTATGGCTCCTTCGATCTGGAACAAGAGGGTCGGGTCGCGTATACTACGTTCCGACCCTTCGCATTATTGTCGGAATGTTACGATGAATACATTATGCCCGCAAGAGGCGCTAGAGCGACTGCGATCCCACGCTCCGCTAATCGAGCTGATTACCAGGCTCGAGAAGGGTCCCTATCCCGTGGACATCGGCGAGGCGGAGGGACCCTTCGCCGCCGTCATCGTAGAGCGGGCGGCCCAGGCCGCCGCATCTTCGGGAGCGATCCTCGTCGTCGTCCCGACCGACCAGGAGGCAGAAGCCCTAGCGGGCGATCTTTCCTACCTGGGCGTTCGACCCGTCCTCCTTCCCTGGTGGAGGACGGCGGCCTACAGGCCCGCGTCGCCCCGCGGCCGGATCTTCGGGGAGAGGGCGGCCTGCCTTTCCCGTCTTTGCCTCGGCGACGCGGACGTCGTCGTGGCGAGCCAGCGCGCCTTCGTCACGCCCGTGCCTCCCCGGGACGCGTTCGCCCCGCTCGCATTGCTCCTCGATCTCGGCGGATCGATCGATCCCACGACCGTCGGAGAGCGCCTCTCCGCGTACGGCTATCTTCGCGTCCCGCGAGTGTCCCTTCCCGGAGAGTTTGCGCTGCGCGGCGAAGTCCTCGACCTCTTCATGCCCGGCGACGACGAAGCCGTGCGCGTAGTCTTCGAGTACGACCGGATCGAGAAGATCGCCAGCTTCGATCCGACTCTCCAATCGAGCTCGGGAGTCTTGGAGCGCGTGGCTGTAAGGCCCATGAAGGAGCTCCTGTGGGACGCGGATAGGCTCGCCGCCCTGGCCGCCGAACTGCCCCTCCTGCCCGGCATGGACGGGCGCGAGGCATCCTTTCTCGAAGGCCTCGCCGAGAAGGGGGAGGCTAAAGGTGAGGAGCTCTTCTACCCCCTCGCCTTCGAGAGGCCAGGCTCCGTGCTCGAATACCTCGGCGAGGGAGCGACCGTCTTCCTCCTTGACCACGAGCGGCTCGAGGCTCAGGAGGACGCCGCCCGCAAAGAGTACGAAGGACTCTACCGCCGCGCGTTACAGGAGGGCCCGGTGCCGCCGCCTGGCCGGCTGCTCCATTCCTTCGCGGCGCTCGAGGAAGAGGCCCTGGCCCTCGGGCCCGCCCTGCGCGTCGCGAGGAGCTTCGCCCTCAAGGACGCGAAGGCGGCCGGGCGCATCGCGATGGGCGTCGAGCAGCCGCGCTCCTTCTTCGGCAACGTGCAGTATTTCAAGGAAGAGCTCGCGATCCTCATGAAGGCGGGCTACGCCGCCGTCGTCTTCGCCGAGACCGAGATCCAGGCCGAGCGCATAGCCGTCCTGCTTAAGGAATTCGCAATCGACGTCGAGGCGGCCGGCTTCTCGGCCGGCTTCGTCGTCCCCGCCCTCAAGCTCCTCGTGGTGCAGGAGAACGAGATCTTCGGCCGCCGCAAGCGCCTGCCGAAGTCGCTGAAGACGACGAGGTCCGCGGCGATCGATACCTTCGTCGAGCTTTCGCCTGGCGACTTCGTGGTCCACGTGAATTACGGGATAGGGCGCTTCGCGTCGATAGAGCGCATGAAGGTGCTCGGCCTAGAGCGCGACTATATAAAAGTCGAATACGCCGAGAGCGAGGTGATATTCGTGCCGATCGAGCAGGCGAATCTCGTCCAGCGCTACATCGGCAACGAGGGAGAAGAACCCCGGCTGGACCGGCTCGGCTCCAAGTCCTGGGAGACCCGCAAGGCCAAGGTCAAGGCATCGGTCGAGCAGCTAGCCGAGCGCCTCATCCGCATCTACGCTAGGAGAAAGGCGGCTCGCGGCTACGCCTTTCCCCTCGACGACGACTGGCAGCTCGCCTTCGAGGCCGCGTTCCCGTACGAGGAGACCGCCGACCAGATGCGATGCATCCAGGAAGTGAAGGCCGACATGGAGAGCGACAAGCCGATGGACAGGCTGATCTGCGGCGACGTCGGCTACGGCAAGACCGAGGTCGCGATGCGCGCGGTCTTCAAGGCGGCGGTCGCGGGCAAGCAGGTGGCCTTCCTTGCCCCTACCACCATCCTGGCGGAGCAGCACTTCGAGAATTTCCGGGAGCGCGTCGGCGACTACCCGGTGCGCATGGCCATGCTTTCGCGCCTCGTCGACAAGAGGGAGCAGAGAAAGACGCTCGAAGCCCTGAAGGAAGGCAGGCTCGACGTCGTGATCGGCACGCACCGCCTGCTCCAGAAGGACATCGAGTTCAGGGACTTGGGCCTACTCGTCGTGGACGAGGAGCAGCGCTTCGGCGTAAGGGACAAGGAAAGGCTCAAGGAGATCAAGGCAAGCGTGGACTGCCTCACGCTGACCGCCACTCCCATACCGAGGACCCTCCACATGTCCCTCCTAAAGATACGGGACATGTCCGTCCTCAATACGCCTCCGGTCAATCGCCACCCGATAGAGACTGTAGTGGAGGAATTCGATCCGGTCATCATCGCCGACGCTATCCGCAAGGAGGTCGCCAGGGGAGGCCAGGTCTTCTACCTGCACAACCGCATAGAGAGCCTCCAGGAGATCCAGGCCTTCCTCCAGTCTACGGTGCCCGAAGTCCTCGTCGAGACCGCCCATGGGAGGCTGGATTCGGCGGAGCTCGAGGACATCATGCACCGGTTCGTACACGGCGGCTTCCAGGTCCTCGTATCGACGACCATCATCGAGAACGGCATCGACATACCTAACGTCAATACCATCGTCATCGACCGCGCGGACATGTACGGCATCTCGCAGCTCTACCAACTGCGCGGCCGCGTAGGTCGCTCGGACCGCGTCGCCTACGCCTACCTCTTCTATCCCGACAAGCGCGCCCTTTCGGAACTCGCGATGAAGCGGCTGCGGATAATCTCCGATTTCACCGAGCTCGGCTCGGGCTTCAAGATAGCGATGAAGGACCTCGAAGTGAGGGGCGCGGGCAACCTGCTCGGCCGAGAACAGTCGGGCGACATTTACGCCGTGGGCTTCGACCTCTACCTGAAGCTGCTCGACGACGCCGTGGCCCGACTTTCCGACGCCGGCTACGAAGCAGAGGAAGACACCTACCTCGAGCTCGAGTACGCGGGCTATATCCCGGATTCCTACGTGTCGCTGCCGACGATGAAGATGGAGGTCTATAAGAAGATCGCGTCCATCATGAGCCAATCCGATCTCGACACTCTCTATCAGGAGCTCGCGGACCGCTTCGGCCCCTTGCCCGAGGAAGTCCTCTCCCTCCTCTCCCTCGCGGAGATACGCGTAATATGCAAGCGTCTCTCCATAGCGAGCCTGAAGGAGCGCGGCGGCAGCGTCACCGCGGTGTTCTCGAAGGTGGCGAAGGTATCTGTCGAGAGGCTCTTGCGGCTCATCCGCGAGGGTGGCGGCCGTATCAAGCTTGATCCGCACCGTCCAAATGTCCTCATCATAACGACGGGCAGCATCGGCCTTCGCGAGAAGAGCGAGTTCATACGCGAGAGGCTGGCCTCCCTCCTCATCTGAGCCTTGGCGGGTGGAAATGCTCCGGCCTATCCGTTAAGATGGATGCGGTAGCGGTTTGGAGGCGTCTCGATGGCTGAGCGGATCGGGGATTTCCTCATCAGGATCGGGGCCATGACCCCGGTCCAGGTAGGCGAAGTGATCAAGATCCAGGACGGGGACGAGGAGCCGCGCATGTTCGGCGAGATAGCGATCGAAAAGGGCTTCATCGAGGATTCCGCCCTAAGGAAGTATATCGAACAGAGGAGCGCCGGGGCCTGAAGGGACAGCCCGGGCATCGGGAGGCCAAAGTGAGGAGCACGACGCCGCTACGGATACTCTGCTCGACGGGGCTGCCGGAAAATCGGCTCAACCTCCATCCCAACGAGGGCGCCGACCTCGGGCTGATGATGACCCGCTATTCCGTGGACGTCGGCGAGGTCGGCAAGGCCGAGCTCCACCTGCTCAACGAATGCCCGAAGGAAAGCCTCCAGCTCAGCGCGAAGTTCTGGGAGAAGCTCGGCAGGCCATCCAGGGCGATCCTCAGCTACGACGGCGCCGTCCTGCGGATAGAGAAGGCCTAGGATTCGGGCCCTCGCGACTAGGTCCGCTTGGCGGCGATGTTAGTGGAGAAGAAGTAATCGGACAGGAGGTCGCAGAGCTCGGGCGAGAAGTCGATGGACGCGGCCAGCTTCTGCACTCCCGTCGGCATGCGTAGGGAGGATTCGATCCTGCCGGAGACGCTGAATCGGTATTTCCGGAAAAATAGGCTGAAGGAGACTGCCGTCCCCGCGGGAATGTCCGGCGAGCTCAGCGGCATGAGGAAGTCGAGTCGGTTCACGGCGATCGAGAACAGGGCGAGCTTGAGCTGCTCGGCGCCGAAAGTCATCACCGCGTAGTTATTGTAGCCAAGCTTGCGTGAACTCTCGGGATTGACCTGGACGAGCCTGCCGCCGAGATCTCCCCATTGGGTGCGGAGCCTGTCCATGCCCAGGAGATGGTCGCCCAGGAGCGCGGCTAGGTCGGGAGGAATCGGCTTGAAGTCGCAGACCAGGAGCCCCACTCTGTCCCTGCCTTTCATGAGGCCGACCGTCGATATCTGGCAGCGGCAGAATATCTTCGCGGGCTCCTTGGACGTCTCGCCCTGGACCGTGAGCGTGAGCCCCGCGAGAGCCCCCTTGAAGCGCTGGAAGAAGACGATTTCCTCCTTCGTGAAGGAGCCTATGAGAATCGCCTTCGACATCGATATCTGGTAGGGGACGCAGGCCAGGGTGTAGGTATCGACCTTGAGGCTCGTCTGGGATTGGATGATGCCCGTCGAGTGCAGGACGAAGGGACTGAAGGAAACGACGACATCCTTAAATTGTTCTTCGTAGCTTAGAGTCTCCTGCTTTTGCACAGTAGCTCAATATTGCCGACGAGTCGCCGATCGGTCAAGGCCGATAGGCGCCGACCGGCCGACGAGGAACACGGCCGGCTCTTTGCCGAGCTGCCAGGGAGCCGCCCGCCATGTCGAGACGGGGCCGGAGCGGATGCGCTGTGATGCCGAGCAGAGGGAGGCCGCGACGCAGAGCCGCGTGCCCGGCGAGAGGACTCGCAGGCAATCCTCGAGGAGGCGCGCGTTGCGATAGGGCGTCTCGATGAAGATGCGCGTGGCGCCGTCGGAGCGTATTCCGCGATCGATCGCGGCGATGGCCGATCTCCTCTCCTGGGGCGGCTGCGGGAGATAGCCGAGGAAGTTGAAGGCCTGGCCGTCGAGGCCCGACGCGGCAAGGGCGAGCAGGATGGACGAGGGGCCTATCAGCGGGACGACGGCGAAGCCCCTGTCGTGGGCCAATGCGGACAGGGCCGCGCCGGGATCCGCGACGCAGGGCATGCCCGCCTCGGATATGAGTCCTATGTCCTCTCCCCGCTCCAAGGGCGCGAGCAGGGCCGGCAGATCTTCGCGCGAAGTATGCTCGTCGAGCCTCTCCATGGTGACCCTGGACGCCCGTTCCGGGTCGAGGATGCGGGACAACAGGCGCCACGCGGCCTTCTCGCCCTCGACGACGAAGCGATTCAGGGTCCGGACCCGGTCGATCGCGATCGCGGGCAGCGCGGCCTCGGGAAGAGAGTCCGGAGCGAGGAGATTGGGAACGAGGTACAGCACGCCGCGAGCGCCGCCCATGGTTACCGCGAGAGCAGGCCGAGCGCGCCTTCGACGAGGACGCCGAACTGGAGGGCCAGGCCCTCGGGAAGCGGCGCGGACAGGGATTTGTATCCTTCCGCTATCGTCGCTGCCTCGCGGGCTGAAAGGGGAAGTCCCCTGCCGATCATAGAGGACTCGAGGGACCGCGACCGCAGCGCGGTTTCCCCGGCGAAGGCGATGCGCGCTTCCGCGAGGATGCCTTTCTCCGCCCTGGCCGCGAACGCGAATACGGCGGTCTCGGGCGCGGGGAAATCGCTTGGCCCCACCTTGCGGAGCAGGTATGCGTCCCACCTCTCGATCGGTACCCGCAATCGCGTGATGAGACCGCCTTCCGGGATGGCCGGCTTCCCGTCCTCGCCCAGCAGCCGGTTGGCATTCATCCAGGTGGCTCCGCCCCGATCGCGGAACTCGACGAGACCGTCGAGGCAGGCCAGGGCCGGCCAGCAGTCCATGAACCTTTCCCTCGACGCGACGTTGCCGCCTATCGTCGCGAGATTGCGGAGGGCCGTAGTGCCGATGCCTCGGGCGGCCTCCGCGAGGAGGGGCGGAAGGGCAGTCTCCCCGAGCTCGATCAATTCCGACAGCGTGACGGCCGCTCCGATCTCCAGGAAGCGCTCGGTGAGGCTCGTACGCCTCAGCTCGGGAATCTCCCTGACGAAGAGCACTTCGCCGGGCAGGGATATCCCGCGCCCACCCTGCTCGCGAAGTATGCCCGTACCCCCGGCGAAGACCAATATGCCGGGCCGGCGGATGAGCTCCAAGGCCTCGGCGAGGTCCTTCGGGAAATGGATCTCACTGGCCAGCACGACGGTAGATCCTCCTGGCCCTGCGCTCGATGACGGCCTGGGCAGCCTTGACGATCGCGTCCGGGTCGGTGCATCGGCAGGGCACCGCCGAGATTTGAGCGAGTATCTCGCGAGGGCTCGGCCGCGATGTGCGCTCGAGGAGGTCGGCCAGGGCCAGGATCTTCGGAGCCTCGCAGAATCCGCAGGTTTCCACGCCCGCCGCCTTGAAGCCCTCGGCGATATCCCGGTATTCCTCGGTTTGGGCGAATCCCTCGATAGTTATTATCTCCCTCCCGCGCACGCTGAACGCTGGTACGATGCACGACGGGACCAGGCGGCCGTCCAGGAAGACGAAGCAGCGGCCGCAGCGGCCGCAGCGGCAATCGGAGCGAAGGCCGACGAGGCCGAATACGTCTCGCAGGATGTCGGAGAGGCGGTCGATGGATCGGACATTGGCGCTGACGTCCTCACCGTTCAGGATGAAGGAGACGGTCATGGAGCCCCCACGGCGCCGATCAGGCGGGCCGCCGGCACGGGAAGGCTGGAGAAGGTCGCGTCGGCGGCCTGGGACAACGCAGACAGGAAAGCCGCCGGGACCGTATCGAAGGGCAGCTCGCCGATACCCTTGACCGGGGCCCGACGCTCCGGCTCGACGAACTCTATGCCTATGGGGGGGAGCTCGTGAAGGGGCAGGAGGCCGTAGCGGAAATAATCCAAGATCCCCGCGCCGCCGCCCGAGGGATCGAAGCGCTCGTTGATGCAGGCGCCGAGGGCGTCCGCGACGCCCGAGCGGAGGGCGGCCGCGGCCCGGTCGGGCGCGACGACGTGGCCGCCGTCCACGCAGAGCCAGACTCCGAGAGGCCGGGGCTCGAGCGTCCACGGGTCTAGCTCGAGCTCGAGGACGGCGCCGGCCCAGGCGGCGGTATCGAAAGGCGAGCCGCTCACCTGGCCTCCTTCCCACCTGATCGGCTTGGGCACGCGGTAGGCCGCGCGCGCGGTGAGCGGGAGCGGTTCGCGGAAGCGGCGCTTCTGGATGGCCTCGCAGGCCCTCTCCACGAGGCGGTTCACCACGGATACGTTGCGCGAAAGAGTGCTCGGCCCGGAATCCGGCACCTGGTCGGTCTCGGGAGGGGCGATGGAGACGCTATCGAGACCGACGCCGAGGATGCCCGCGGCCGAGCCGCGCCATATGTCCATGACTCCTCCGGCGCCACCCGCGGCGCTCGTGAAGATCCGTACGCGGAGATCCTTGTCGAGGGTGGCCTCGACCGTGTACGAGTTGGAGGCGTCGCCCGAGAGGAAGGGTCCCGCCCCTTGGTAGGCGAAGGCGAGACCGATGCCCCGCAGGGGCCCGTCGGCGCGGCCGGATCGGCGCTTACGGACGAGCTCATATCCCGCGTATTTTCGGCGATAGTCGCTCGCGGCGGCGAGGTGCGCGATTATGGCGTCGTAAGGCACCTCCTCCTTGAGTATTTCGCCGGTCAGCAGGCGGGAGCCCTTGCGCAGGACGTTGCGGGCCTTCCAATCCACCGGATCTTCGCCGCCGGCCATGGCCAGGCGGTTGGCGTGAGCCTCCATCGCGAAGAGCGTATGGGACGCGCCGAGGCCGCCGAAGGCGCCGCCGGGCGGAGTGTTCGTCAGGACGGCGTACCCCTCCACCCTGAGGTTGGGACAGGCGTAAGCGCCCGTGCAGGCGATCACGGCCTGGCTCAGGATCTCCTCGGCGAGGGGGCCGTAGGCGCCGACGTTGATGGCTATCCTCACGTCGAGGGCCGAGAGCTCCCCTCCCTTGCCTAGGGCCGCCCTGACGCTGACGGAGCTGCGCACTCTCTTGGGCGTGAAGCGGAAGTCCTCCTCCCGCGTCAGGAGCACCTTGGCGGGCCTGCCGCAGGCTATCGAGGCTATGGAGGCGTGGCAGGCGAGGAGGGAAGGGTACCAGAGCTTCCCGTCGAGGTGGACGCCGAGGCGCGTCGGCCTCACGGAGACTTCCTCCGCCCGGCAGCCTAGGGCCAGGGCGACCGAGTCCCTTACGTGGTAGGGCCATTGCGTCGCGCACCAGACCGCGATCTTGTCGTAGTCGTAGGCCGCGGCCGCGCCCTGCGGCTCGCTGTAATAATGCTCGATTGCCCCGCTCGTGTAGACTTCCCCATGCACAGAAGACGCAATCGAGAAGGCGAGATCGGGATCGCCGACGACCGCCACGCGCTTCGCGGCAACCTGGTCGGAGGAGAAGCTCTCCCAGTTCAGGTAGGGCTCTTCCTCGTCGCAGACCACCTTCGTCGCGGCGGCGAGCTCCTCGAGGAGGGCCGGGTCCGGTCCGGCGATCAGGGCGACGGGCTCCCCGACGTAAGAGACCCGGTCCTGGGCCAGGATAGGGACTTCCGCGCCGAAGGAGACTATGCGGTTGCGCCCGGGGATATCCGCGGGGAGGATGGAGCGGTAGCCTGCGGGCAGGGCGGGAAAACGGAGCGAGCGGATCGACCCGCGGGCCGAAGGCGAGCGGATCGTCGCCACGTAGAGCATGCCGTCGGCCTTGAAATCGGTGACGGCGGCGAAGGAAGAGTCCGCGGCGTCGCGGCGCCTTTCGCTCAGGACTGCGCTCCTTCGGCGGTCTCGAGGACGGCGCGCACGACGCGATCGACCTGCGCTTCCGTCATTCCCTGCCAAACGGGGAGGGATATCGTGCTCAGGAACTTGGTGTAGGCTTCGGGAAAATCCGCGGGGGAGAGCGAATATCGTCTGGACCAATAGGTCATGACGTGGAGCGGAATGAAATGGACCGAGATTCCGATCCCCGCGCGCTGGAGGCGATCGGCGAACTCGTCGCGCCCGATCCGGAGCGACTCGGGCCTTATCCTCAGGCTGAAGAGATGCCATGCGTGGGCGGGGTGGCCGGGCGGGTTCAGGAGCGCCGGATGCCCGGCGAAGGCGGCGAGGTAGCGACCGGCTATCGCGCGCCGCTGTTCCAGGAACCGGTCCGCCTTCTTGAGCTGCTCGCGTCCCACCGCGGCCAGGAGGTCCGGGAGGTTGCACTTATATCCCGCCTCCACGACGTCGTAGCGCCATGAGGCCGTCGTCGAGGTATAGCGGTCCCATGCGGCTCGATCGAATCCGTGCATCCGCATCGTCTCCATCCGCCGGAGGACCGACTCGTCGCGCGCGACTGCCATGCCCCCCTCGCCGGAGGTGATGGTCTTGGTGGCGTAGAGCGAATAGGCGCCCGCGTCGCCCAATGTGCCGGCGGCACCTTCGGGCAGGCGGAGGGGAAGGGCATGGGCCGCGTCCTCGACGACGTGTACGCGCCTGCGTCGCGCGATCTCGAGTATCTCGCCCATGCGGCAGGGATAGCCGCCTACGTGCACCGGCATCACGACGCGGATGGCGGGATCGCCGGCGAGGAGTCCGTCGAGCCGGGAGGGGTCGAGGTTGTAATCCTCGCGCGAGATGTCGCAGAATGCCACCTCGGCGCCGAGCTGCCGGGCGACGGCCGCGCTGCTCGTGAAGGTATAGGGGCTGATCGCGACCTTCGCTCCCGGTCCGACGCCCAGCGCATCGAGAGCGAGGAGAAGTCCCGAGGTGGCCGAGTTGACGGCGAGGGCCCGGCGCGCGCCGACGAAGGCGGCGAACTCCTCCTCGAAGGCCCGCGCCACCTTTCCCGTAGTGAGCCAGCCAGAGCGAAGCACCTCGAGGACGGCGGACTCCTCCTCGGGCCCTATGGAAGGGCGGGCGAAGGGGACGAACTCAGTACTCGGGCTCATTGTCGGGAACGATAAGCGTC
>CAZBGA010000080.1:0-15547 GCA_964491385.1 uncultured Treponemataceae bacterium
GCTCGATCGTGATTGACAAGTTCACCGCCTCCGTCTTTGTGTTAGTATACATTCCCGTGCCAATCAATGGAAGATCCGGCAAAGCTTGTACGCGGCCTCTTCCTCGGCTACTATCGACAGGACGTGGGGAGGTGATGATGGGCCTGAGCGTCAGGGTACTCGTCGCGAGACTCGAGGCCATTGAAGGCCGGGGGAGCCTGAGGGCCCGCGCAGGCGACCGCATCATGGAATTCCACGTATCCCGCGCCGCTCGCGACGAGCTGGGCATCGAGGGCAGCCTATTCAGGACCACGGGCAACGTGATCCTGCCGGATTTCCATGCCGCGCGACTCCTCGCCAAGCGCATCAACGAGAAGGTCGATGCCGCCTTGTTGCCCGAGAGGGCGGTCCGCGCCGGACGGCTCAACGCCATGGCCCTGATCGACGAGATACTCCACGACGTCGCCAGGCTCTTTCGCGAGACCGCCGTGCCCGGCGCCTTCGCCAAGGCCCTCGCCGACCTCGAGCGCGCCCTGGGCGCCAAGGCCCTCGACGGCCTCCTCCTCGCCTTCGTCGAGCGCTTCCCTCCCCTATCCGTCTACGAAGGCCGGGAGTCCGCGGCCGCGTGGCTCGGGGCGGCGACGGCTCGAGACGGCGCTGCGCCAAGTACCGGCGCGACGAACCGGGAGCTCGCGGTCGAGGAGCTGATCCTCCTGCGCCTCGCCAACGAGAACCCGGCCTTCGCGCAGTTCCGATTCCTTTTCGACGAGTCCGTCCTCGCGGTTCCCGGCTCCCCCGAGGCCGAGGCCTACGAGGAGGCGGTGGGCATCCTGGGCGCGAGCTTCGCCTCGATGACGAAATTCGGGCCGGACGACCAGGACCTCCTCACGATGCTCCGTAGCCCCGCCATAGCCGCGCCCTACTCGCTGCCCGGCCAGCTCGACTACATCCGGAGCCGCTGGGGACTCATCCTGGGCGACCGGCTCCTCCGCCTCCTCGGGTCCCTCGACCTGATCCGCGAAGAGGAAAAGCCTCGCTTCCCGGGCCCGGGGCCGACGAGAGCTTACGCCTATTCCGGCATGGAGCGGGAATACGAGCGCTTCAGCCCCGACAAAGACTGGATGCCCAACGTCGTTATGATGGCGAAAAGCACCCTGGTCTGGCTCTATCAGCTCTCGCGCTCGTACGGGCGCGATATCCGGTCCTTGGACGCCATACCGGACGAGGAGCTCGACGTCCTGGCCTCGCGCGGCTTCAACGGCCTCTGGCTCATCGGCCTATGGGAGCGCAGCGCCGCCAGCGCCGAGATAAAACGCCGCTGCGGCAATCCAGAGGCGGCCGCCAGCGCCTACTCGCTCTTCGACTACGAGATAGCGCCCGAGCTAGGCGGCTGGCCCGCCCTCGAGCGCCTGCGCGAAAGGTGCGGCTGGCGGGGCATCCGACTGGCCGCCGACATGGTGCCCAACCACACCGGGCTGGATTCGTCGTGGGTGCGGGAGAGGCCGGAGCTCTTCATCCAGTCCGAGCAATGCCCTTTCCCCGGCTACAGGTTCGAGGGAGGCGACCTCTCCGGCGACGGCCGCGTGGGCATCTGGCTGGAGGATCACTACTACGACCGCTCGGACGCTGCGGTCGTTTTCAAGCGCCTCGACCGTTCCTCCGGAAAGGTCGCGTACCTCTACCACGGCAACGACGGGACCGGCCTGCCGTGGAGCGATACCGCGCAAATCGACTTCCTCAGGAAGGACGCGCGCGAGGCCGTAATGGAGCGAATCCTCCACGTCGCGCGCAACTTCCCCATCATCCGCTTCGACGCGGCGATGATCATGGCGCGCAAGCACTTCAAGCGGCTCTGGTATCCGGAGCCGGGCCAGGGAGGCGATGTTCCCTCGCGCTCCGAGAGGGCGCTGCGGCCCGAAGACTTCGACCGGGCGATGCCCGAGGAATTCTGGCGGGAGGTCGTGGACCGATGCGCGAGGGAAGCCCCGGATACCCTCCTCCTGGCGGAAGCCTTCTGGATGATGGAGGGCTACTTCGTTCGCACCCTCGGCATGCACCGAGTATACAATTCGGCCTTCATGAACATGCTCAAGCGCGAGGAGAACGCAAAGTACCGCGAGACGATCCGCAACACCCAGGAGTTCGACAAGGACATCCTCAAGCGCTTCGTCAACTTCATGAACAACCCCGACGAGGAGACCGCGGTCGCCCAGTTCGGCAAAGGCGACAAGTACTTCGGCGTATGCACGATGATGGCGACGATGCCCGGACTGCCCATGTTCGGCCACGGCCAGCTCGAGGGCTTCGAGGAGAAGTACGGGATGGAGTACCGGCGCGCCTATCGCGACGAGTCGCCGGACCGCACCCTCGTCGAGCGCCACGAGCGCGAGATATTCCCCCTGCTCAAGCGCCGCCGGCTCTTCTCGGGCGTAGATCGCTTCCTCATGTACGACCTCGTCGGCCCCGACGGCTCGGTGAACGAGAATGTCTTCGCCTACACGAACGGCGACGGCGCCGAGCGCGCCCTCGTCGCCTACAATAACGCTTTCGCCCGGGCCGAAGGCGCGTTGCGCGAGTCCTGCTCCTTCGCGGAGAAAAGCTTGAACGGAAACAAGCGACTGACGCGCGGGAACCTCGCTTCCGCGCTCGGCTTGGCGGGCGGCGACGGCGGACGCCCGAGGTTCTGCGTGATGCGGGAACAGCGCGCGGAGCTCTGGTTCATCCGCCGCTCGCGCGAGATAGCCGAGAGCGGCCTCAAGCTCATACTCGACGGCTACCAAAGCCAGGTCTTCCTCGATTTCTTCGAGGTCGAGGATGACGAGCGAGGTCTGTACTCGGCGGTGCACGATTCTTTGGCCGGATCCGGAGTCCCCGACTTCTCGGCGGCCGTTCAGGACATCGCGCTCAAGGATCTGTACGCCGCACTAGCCGCCGTGGCGACGCCGGAGCTCATCGCCTGGGCCAGGAAGCTCGCCGCCGGCCTGCGATCATCGGGCGCGGAGGCCGGCGCGGCACCTCGGCGCGCGGCGCGCGACGCCGCCGGCCGACCGCTCGCCGCGGGCGGGGCCGAGGCTGATGCCGCCGTAATCAAGGCGGCGCGCGGTCCCGCCTTCGCCTTCTATGCCGCGACGCGCGCCCTGCTTCGCGAGCAAGCCTCCGAAGAGGGCCTGCCCGGCGACGAGTCGACAGTCGTGTCCCGTCCGGGCCCGAGCGGGAAGGCCCGGGGAAAGGGGCGACCCGCGGATCCCGAGAGACTGCGCGCGGCCCTGGCAAGGAAGGACGCGGCCGCATCCAAAGCGGCGGCGGCCCGCTTCTCCGCTTCGCTTTCCGCTCTCGCATCGCGGGCGAGAGCGGCGGAGCCGACTCTCGCGGCCGCATCGAGGCGCCAGGCGAAAGCGTCGCCTCCGCCCATGTCGAAGGATGAGGAGGCCGCCCTCCTCATCGCGAGAGGATTTTCCGAACCCGGCAAGATCGAGCTCGCCCTCTGCTTCGCCCTCCTCGACGGCCTCAAGGCCCTGAGCTCGGCTGGGGGAACCGGGGAGGCGAACGCGGCCCTCGGGGCTCGGCGCATCGTGGACCGCTATTGCTTCGATAGGAAGCTCCGCGAGGCCCTGCGAGGATCGGGCACGCGCGGCGACGAGGCCTTCGCGGGGGTAGCGATGGTCAAGGCGCTGCTCCCGAGGATCGGACGGGGCGAGTCATCGAGCGAGGCGGCTCAGGGCGCGGCGCCGAAGCCCGCTCTCGCGGCGATGATCGCCGATCTCGCCGCGGACGAGGAGCTCCGGGGACTCCTGGGCTTCAACATCTTCAATGGACTCACGTGGTTCAACAAGGAGCGCTTCGAGGAAGCCGCGCGGCTGGGCGGCCTCTTGGGCGCGATCGCCGACGCGACCGCCGCGGCTCCCCGCGAGCCCGGATCGGCGCGGCTGGCGCTCCTGTTGATCGAGGCCGGCGCCGAGGCAGGCTACTGCTACGATGCGCTCGAGGCCGCCCTCCTGAAACTATCCGCCGATGCGCCCGGGAAAGGACCATCGCGGAGGAGCTCTCCGGCGAGGACCGCCGCGAGGGGCCCCGCGAAAAAGGCGACCAAGGGCGCCAAGAAATGAGCGACGCCGCTTTCGAGGCCTTCGATTGGAGGGACCTGAGGGGGAACGTCGGCGCGTTGATCGACGACGAGCGCATGCTCGTCGCCCTCTCCTTCCTCGGCGAGGGCGGGCGCGCGGCGCTCGAGCCGCGCGGCGCGTGGAGGCGAGGCTAGGCCCGATGACGCTCGGAATAGACGAGATCCTCCGCCCCGCCCTGCGCGACAGACCGACGCGATTCGTCTTTCCGAGCGAGATCTGCGCCGAGGCCTGGCTCGCGGCTTCCCTCCGCGCGGGCATCGGCGCCCTCGAGGCCGATCGCTTCCTCGGCTGGGACAGGTTCAGGGAGTCGGCCGCCGCGGCCGAAGAGCGCCGTCCCTCGGACGATTGCCTCAGGAGGATCTTCGCCGCGAGCCTCCTCGCCGAGAACGCCGAGCGGCCCTTCCTATCCTCGGTCGTGAGCCCGGCCTTCGCGGACAATTGGCAGCCCTTCGCGGGCTACGTAGCCTCGAGGCTCCCCGCGCTCGGCCGCCTGCCGGAGGCGCTCGAGCGGGCCGGCAGGTCGGCCGGCGAGGACCCCATCGCCGCCGACTGGCTCGCGATCCGCGAGCGCTACGTTTCGCTCCTCGGCGGCTTGGGCCGCTTCGAGCCTTCCTACGAGCCGCGCTCCTTGCGCGACCTGGAGGGAAAGACGGTCATCTTCTTCCCCGAGCTCATCGAGGACTTCGAGGAATACCGCGCGGCCCTCGAGCCCGACCCCGCCATGAGACTGATAGCCCTGCCGAAGAGACCTTTCCAGGCGCGGCTCATCCGACCCGAGACGGCGCTCGCCGAACTGCGGCTCGTCCTCGCCGAGGTCGGCGACCTCCTCGATTCCGGGCTGGAGGCCGAGCGGATCGCGATCACCGTGCCGGGCCTCGATGCCTATCGCCCCTACCTCGAGCGCGAAGCCGCCCTCCTCTCCGTGCCCCTGGCCATACGCTCGGGCTCGAGGCTCTCGACGACTCCCGGCGGCCGGCTCTTCGCCGCCTTGCGCGACGCCCACTCGTCCGGCTTCTCCTTCGACTCCCTGCGCGATCTGCTGATCTCGCCCGCGTGGCCGTGGAAGGATCCCGTCGCGGGACGAGGCATCGTCGCCGAGGGCCAGCGCCTCCACGCCGTCGCCTCCTGGCGGGAAGGGGGCGAGACCCGCGACGCATGGGAGGCGAGCCTCGGAGGAAGCCTCCTCCACGCCTACCGGAGGCTCAAGGGGAGGATATGCGCGATAGTCTCGGCCCCGGACTTCGGCTCGCTCTTGAAGTCGTACAACGCGTTCAGGTCCGAGTTCCTGTCGGGCGAGCGCGGCGATTGGGACCCGAGCGCCGACCTGACGCTCGCGCGCTGCGTCGTCGAGCTCGAGGACCTGGCCCGGGCCCAGGCCGAGTCGGGCCTCGGCGTGCGCGGCTGCTTCGGCCTTTTCATGCGCGGCCTCGAGTCCAAGCCCTACGTGAGCGCCGGCGGGAACATGGCCGGCGTGCCCGTCTACGAATGGAGAGTCGCGGCGGGGATCCCTCCGGAGCGGCACTTCGTCCTCCACGCCTCGCAGGATGCCCTCTCCGCGCACGCCCGCGGCTTTGACTATCTGGGCGAGGCGATGCGCGAGGAGCTCGGCGCTGTCGGCGACGCCGCGCCCTCCTTCATAGAGGCCTACGCACTCTCGGGCGCCTCCGTCACCTTCTCCTGCCCCGAGACCGGCTTCGCCGGCGAGGAGGCGGTTCACGGATTCCTGGCCTCCGTCTCGAGCGACGAGTCTCCGGAGCAGAGTCCGGACCGATCCTACGCGACGGAAGCGGCCTGGCTCTCGGGACGGGGTCCCAGACCCGCTCGGCTGCATCGGATCCAGAGGCTGGGCCTCGAGGCATTGACCGCCTCGGGCGGATTCGCGCCCGGCGACGGGGCGACGCTCGAGAGGACGACGGCCGCCCTCGCAGCGACCCGTCTCTCAAGGCGCGGCGGGGGCGGCGCCGATTCCCCTCCCGGCATCGACGCCACCGCCATGGACTACTACCTCTCCTGTCCCTACTCCTACCTCTACCTGAGGCTCCTCGGGGCGGATCCGCGGCCCTCGGGAATAAGCTTCGTCGACGCTCTCTTCATCGGCGATGTCTACCACGAGACTCTCGCCCGCCTCTTCACGCGCATCCGGGACGCCGACGGCCGCTTCAGGCCGGAACGCGCGCCCGAGTATCGGAGCATGGTCGGCCCCTGCCTGAGCGAAGCCTTCGCGGCGCTCGCGAGGAGACGGGGAGCCTTCGTGGGCATCGCGCTCGAGGCCTACCGGAGCCAACTGGAGCTCTACCTCGAGAACCTGGTGGAAGCCGAGGCGCGGCTCTTCCCCGATCTCGAAGTCGGCCCGATCGAGGAGGAGCTCGAGCTCCTGTACCCGGACGTGGCCGGAGGTGTCGTGCTTCGAGGCCGCATCGATCGCATTTCCCGCTCGGACAAGGGAGCCGTCGTCGTCGACTACAAGAAAGGCGGCCTTCCCTCGCGATCGCGGGTCGCCCCCGACGATAGCGGAGCCATCGCCGAGGCCCAGGTCCCCTGCTACCTGCGTCTCGTCGCCTCAAAGGGCGCGGCCGTCGATTCGGCCTGGTACGTCTCGATCGAGGGCGATTCCAGGAGAGAGGCCGGGTCCGCGGCCTGCGCCTTCGGCGATACCGCGCCCGGCGGCGAGGAGCCCTACGTACAGCGCTCCTCGCTCGAATCCTTCCTCGCGGCCTTCGACGCCGCCTTGCGCCATGTCGTGGAGGGCATCTTCGCGGGGAAGTTCCCCTTCGCGCCCCGCGAAACGCAGAAGACGGCCTGCGCGAGCTGCGGCGCTCGAGGCATCTGCCGAGAGCGCTACTCCCTGCGCTTCGGCGAGGAAGCATGAGCATCGGTCGCGGCCACAGACTCGTCGAGGACCTCGAGGGCGCGCAGCGCAGGGCAGCGACCGCGCCCGGGAACGTCGTCGTGGCGGCCGGGGCGGGCTCGGGGAAGACCACCGTCCTCGCGGCGCGCTACGTGAGACTCCTCGAGACCGGCAGGATGCCTTCGGGCGAGCGCGTCCGCTCGCGCAACGTCCTGGTGCTCACCTTCACGCGAAAAGCCGCGGCGGAGATGTACTCGCGCATCTACGGCGCGCTCTCCGCCGCGGCTGCCCGCGCCAGGGAGGCCGGGCCCGCCGGCGACGCGAGCGTCGCTCGCGACCAGGGGCTCGCGCAGCATCTGGCGGACTGCCTCGCCGAATTCTCCCAGGCCCAGATATCCACCTTCGATTCCTTCGCCGCCCGCGTGGCGCGCTCGGGCTCGTCCCGCTTCGGCATCGCCCCCGACTTCGCCGTCGACGAAGAGAGGGCCAGGCGGATGGCCGGCGACCTCGCCCTCTCCTTCATCCTCGAGCGCCGGGAGGAGGAGGCGATGCGCGACTTGGTCGCCTCGGCGGGTCTCGACGGCGCCCGCGACGAGGTCCTCGCCGCCCTGGCCGTGGAGAGAATGAGCCTCTCCTCGCCTCCCGACTTCGAGGCCTGCCATAAGCGCCAGGCGATCCGCCTGGAGGAAATGGCCTCCGAGACAAAAAGGAAGATAATCGCGATGCGCGATGCGGCCCTCGTCTACGCGGAAGCCAAGACGACGCCGACATCGAAGGCCTGGCTCGAGGCCCTCGAGGCCCTTCCCGATGGCGACGAGGACGGCTTCCTCTCCATCCTCGACCGCTTCCCGCGCCTGCGCAAGCCCGCATCGAACTCGCACGACGAAGCTTCCCTATTCCTTTCCGACTGCGTCCCCGAGCTCAGGCAGGCGGCGACGGGGTACCGCGATATCGCGGCGACGAGGGTCGCCCATCCGGGCAGGCTCTCTCTCTACCGCCTCCTCGACGAGTTCCGGAGGAGATGGGACGAGGCCAGGCGGGCGGAAAAGACCCTCACCTTCCGGGACGTGGCACAGCTCGCCTTCGATGTGCTGAAGGCCGACCCCGCGGTCCTGGGGTATTACAGGTCTCTGTTCCGCTACATGATGATCGACGAATTCCAGGACGACGACGAGCTGCAGAAACTCGTGCTCTTCCTCCTCGCCGGCCGAGACGATCCGAGCGCCGCCGCTGCCGGCATGGCCCAGCCCGGCAGCGCCCAGCCCGGGCTCGCCGAGGATAAGCTCTTCTTCGTCGGAGACGAGAAGCAGTCCATATATCTGTTCCGCGGCGCCGACGTGACCGTCTTCAGGCGGCTGGCGGAAGAGATGTCGGCCGGGCGGGCGCGCGCCACTGGCGGGGCCGTCGGCGAAATCGCCGGCGCACTCGATCTGTCGCGCAATTTCCGCAGCGAGCCCGGCGTCATCGACATGATAAACGCGATCTTCCCCTCGGTGATGGCACCGAACCGGGCAGATTCGGGATACGAGGACTTCGAAGCGCGATTCGAGCCGCTCGAGGCGAGGGAGCCGACGCCCGGCGTCGAGCCGCGCCTCGTCTATCTCGAGCTGCCTCGCCGATCGGAAGACGGCGTCGACCTGGAAGCCGAAGGCTCCCGAGAAAGCGCGGAGGCCGAGGCCTGGGAGGTGGCGCGCATCGTGCGCGACGCGGTCGAGCGCGGATCCCTTCTCGTGGCCGACCGGAAGACGGGCCGGGCGAGGCAGGCCCGCTACGAGGATTTCGCCGTCCTCCTGCGCTCGACCGGGAACCAGGTGCACTTCGAGAAGTACTTCCGCCTCTTCGACGTGCCCTACGGCGCGGAGAACGCCTGCGGCCTCTTTTCCGAGGCGGTCGCCTGCGATCTGTACTACGCGCTCAGGCTCGCCCTCTATCCCGGCGACCGGAACGCCCTCGCCGCCTACCTCCGCTCTCCCTTCGCGGGCCTCTCCGACGACGGGACGGTCAGGATCCTCGCCTCCGAGGCTGAAGGTCCGGAGGCCTTGCCGGGCCTTCGGCTCGAGCCGGGGACGATGGCCTCTCTGAGCGGTAAGGACCGCCGCGCCTGGGAGCGCGGCGCCGCGACGATACGGACCCTCTCCGCCATGGCCGACAGGGCGCCGATCTGCGCCTGTCTCTCCTACCTCTGGTACGAGGCGGGCTACCGCGCCGCCCTCCTCCTCGACCCCGTGGCCTCGGCCTTCGAGGAGCACTTCGAGCTCGTCCACTCCCTCGCGGCCCAGTCCGACTCGCGGGGCGAATGCCTCGCCGCCTTCGTGGCCGCTCTGGAGCCCCTCGTCGGCAAGCCCGACAAGCTCGAGATAGAGCTGCCGCGGGAGAGCTCGCGGGGCGTGAGGATCATGACGATCCACAAGAGCAAGGGCCTCGAGTTCCCCGTCGTCATAGTCCCGCAGGCGAACAACGTCGGACAGGACAGGGCGGCGCGCGACCCGTGGTATTGGGAAGGCGAGCTCGGACCGACCTTCAGGCCTCCGCCCTCGGTCGACTCCCGATCGCGCAACGCCTTCTTCGAAGCCGCGAAGGAGCGTCGGGCGGCGAGGGAGAGCGCCGAGATCAAGCGACTGCTCTACGTCGCCCTCACCCGGGCCGAATCGCATATCGTCATCACCGCCACGGAGCCTCGCGGCGAGGACGCGCGGGGAAGGAGTTTCCGCTCCCTGCTCGCTGCCTCGCTCGGCCTCTTCGAGTCCCCTTCCCCGCCGGCCGGGATCGGGGACTCCCTCGACCTCGCGCCCTTCGGAACCCTGAGGGCCCTTCCTTCGGGCGCCTTGGTCGGCACAATCCCCGAGCGCAGCGACCGGGAATACTATGCCCTCGCGGCCGGAGCCCGTCGGCGCGGCGGGTCCGGCCGCGCCGACGTCGCGACCGGCCTTCCGGAGATCGCCGTCGTCGAGCGCTCCGCACGCCCGCTCTCCTCCTCGGTGAGCGCCATCGAGCTGCGCTTCGAGGACCGATACGCCTCTTCCCAGGCGGAGGGCGTCTCCGCGATCTCGGAAACCCTCGGAGTCGGCCCCGGGCTCGCCGCTCCGGAGAAGCTGCCACCGGATGCCTGGGGGAGCCTCGTCCACGCCGTGCTGGAATCCCGCCTGGGCCGCCGCGGCTCCGGCCTCAGGCTTCCCGAGGATCTCGAGAGATCACTCGAGTCCTATCTGGGAAGCGAAGCGGCGGTGAAGGACGCAGCGGAGAGGGCATCGCGCCTCGCCGAGGTCTTCATCGATTCCGACCTCGGACGCCGCGCGCTGGCCTCGAAGGAGCGCCGCGCCGAGATGAGGATCGCCATCGGAATTCAGGGCGATCCGCGGCATGTCGAGGCGGCGGCGGCCCGGCGGGCGCGCGGCGTCATAGACCTCGTCTTCGTCGAGGATGGACGCGTCGTTGTAATCGACTACAAGACGGACGCTTCGATCGCGACCGGCGGGCACGAGCTCCAGGTCGCGGCCTACAAACGCGCGGCGTCGGAAATATACGGCCTCCCGGCCGAAGCCTGGGTATTCTACCTATACGGAGGCGGGAGGGCCCTTCTCGTCGACGAGGAGGGATCGGCGCCGAGGCTCGAAGACGCTCCGGAGCCGGAACCGACCTTCCCCCGGAGCTTCGGCGTGGTCCCAGAATGGCCGCGATAGGATTCGATATATAACTATTTATTTGTAAGGAATGTAGTTAGCCTGGAAAGCCAGACCCGAGTCGCCGATCATTCGCATCGTCGCAATGCCTCGCTCGCGAGCTTGCGAATCGGCCTCGCCCGTCTATACTTGTAGCAAGAAGCAAATGAACAACGAGAATATACTGATCGTCGAAGACGAGAAGATCATCGCTCTCGATTTGCAGCGTCGTCTCGAGCGCTTCGGATATTCCGTCATCGGCATGGCCAGCGACGGGCTGGAGGCGATTTCCCTCGCCCGCGAGCGGTCTCCGGACATCATCCTCATGGACATCATGCTCGCGGGAAGCATGGACGGCATCGAGGCCGCGAAGCAGATCCGCGCGCAGCTCGCGATCCCGGTCATCTTCCTGACGGCCTACACCGACGAGAAGACCCTCGAGCGGGCCAAGGAAGTCGAGCCTTTCGGCTACATCCTCAAGCCTTTCAAGGAACGCGAGCTCTATACCACCATCGACATCGCGCTCTACAAGAACAGCATAGACAAGAAGCTCCGGAAGCAGGAGAGGCTCTTCTCCGCCATCCTCCACTCGATCAACGACGGCATCATAGCGACCGACACCGAGATGGCCGTCGGATTCATGAACAAGGTGGCCGAGGGCATCACGGGCTGGACCGAGGCGGCGGCGAAGGGCCGCCACGCGGCGGGCATCCTCTCGATCCTCGATCAGAGGACCCAGCGCGCGCTTCTCGCGAGCGTGCCGCCCAACGTCGACGAGAAGCCCTTCTTCTTCAACGAGGCGGTGATCAAGAACGCCGTCGGGCAGACCCTCCTCGTCGACGGCTCCATAACGCGGATCCACGAGAAGGAGAACGAGGCCGACGGCTTCCTGATTACGCTCAGGGACATCACCGAGATCAAGCGGATGTCCGAGACCATCGATTACCAGGCCAGCCACGACAACCTCACCGGACTCTCCAACCGGGAGGAATTCTCGTTCATGCTCAACGAGCTCCTCGCCTCGCTCCGGACTTCCGACGCCCGCCACGCCCTCCTCGTCATCGATATAGACCGCTTCAAGGCCATCAACGACACCTGCGGCAGCATGGCGGGCGACGAACTGCTCAGGCAGATAGCGTCCCACGTCCAGGCCAATATCTCGCGCAAGGACATTTCCGCGCGAATCGGCGGCGACGAGTTCGCGATCATACTCCGGGACTGCGAGCCCGAGGACTCCATCAACGTCGCGAAGCGGCTCAAGGCCGCCGTCGAAGCCAGGAAATTCGCGTGGCAGGCCTCGGTATTCCCGGTGACCCTGTCCATCGGTGTCGTCTCGCTGTCGCAGGAGAGCGAGGACACCCACACCGTGCTCGCGGCGGCCGACGACGCCTGCCACCTCTCCAAGGAGGAGGGCGGGAACAGGGTCAACGTCTTCCACGCCAAGGACACCAAGTACCAGAAGCGCCGAGGCGACATGGAATGGATCGCGAAGATCAACAAGGCAGCCGATGAAGGCCGCTTCGTGCTCTACCAGCAGGCCATAGTCCCTTTGTCCGACTCGATAGACCTCAAGCCCAAGGCGGAGATCCTCCTCCGCCTCGTGAACGAGGACGGCACGATAGCGCGCCCCGGCGACTTCATCCCCGCGGCCGAGCGCTACAACCTCATGCCTCTCATAGATCATTGGGTCATCAAGAATTCGCTGGCCGCCTACAAGACCCTCACCGAGAGGGGCTCCGAGCTCGCGCAGCGCATCATCTCCATCAATCTTTCCGGCCCCTCCCTCCTCGACGAATCCCTGGTCGACGTGATCCTCTACGAAGTGCGCCGCAACGCCCTCCAGCCTTCCAGCTTCTGCTTCGAGATCACCGAGACGGCCGCGATACAGAACTACGCCGCCGCCTCCCGCTTCATCCGGCGCCTCAAGGACGAAGGCTTCACCTTCGCGCTCGACGATTTCGGCTCGGGCTTCTCCTCCTTCGGCTACCTCAAGAACCTTCCGGTCGACTATCTCAAGATCGACGGGTCCTTCGTCCAGACCATAGACGAGTCCCTCGTGAGCTATACGATGGTGGACTCCATCAACGCCATAGGCCACGTGATGGGGATCAAGACCATCGCCGAGTTCGTCAAGAACCCGGAGATCAAGCGGAAGCTGACGGAGATAGGCGTAGACTACGGGCAGGGCTACCACATAGCGGAGCCGGTGCCGCTTTTATAGGGGGAGAACGGCCGCGCGAAGCCTACCGCCCGCGCCAAGCCTGAATGATGCGCAGGCTCAATGCGCGGGTCCCAGCTTCGAGAAAATGGGAGCTCACTCGGTCCTCGGCTTGATGGCCCGATGGCCTGCGGAATCGTTCGCCCCCATTTTCTCGGCGTCCCGCGCCCCATGCCTGCGCTTGCGTCCCTATTGAGCGCGGGCGGCTCCCATCTCACCTACGTCGCCCATACTTCCGCTGCTCCCCCTGCTTCCAGCGTCCTCGGCGCGCTCTGCGCGCCTCCGGTCGCTTACAGCACCCCCACTCTGCCCTTTTTCGATCCTGTACGGCCCTAGGCTAGGGCGCGGAAGCGCGGTTGACAGTCTTCGTCGCGCTCGCTATCCTTATTTCATGAACGGTATCGTACAGTATATCTTCTCGAGCAGGGGAGGCGCGTCATGAAGTTCGACGGGCTGAAGACCGACGTGGGCAGTTTCAATTTCGAGGGGCTGCGCGCCATGAGCTACGCGAGCACCAAGGGCTCGGAGGTCGGCGAGTGCCTCCAGACGATGGGAAGGATCAAGGACGGGGACTTCGACAGCTGGATGGGGGAATGGTCGCGTGCGGCGGAGCGCAACGCCCGGGACGCCGCCTCCTATCTCGAGAGCGGCCTCGCGGCGAGCGCCTGCGCCGCCTTCCACCGCGCGAGCAACTACTATCGGGCTGCCGAGTTCTACGCGAAGCACACCGAGCCGCGCCATCACGCGCTCTGGCTGCGGAGCCGCGAGTGCTTCATGGAGGCGGCCAAGCTCAACGATCCGGAGATCCGGAGCCTCTCGATCCCCTACCTCGGGACCAGCCTCCCGGGCTACCTCGTCAAGGTCGGCGGCGGCAAGAAGGCGCCCACCCTCATCGCGCACTCGGGCTACGACGGCAGCGCCGAGGAGCTCTACCACATGATCGGGGCCGTCGCTCCCGCGAACGGCTGGAACTGCCTCATCTTCGAGGGACCGGGCCAGCGGGGCGCCATCCACCTCGACCCGAGCCTGAAGCTCCGAGCGGATTGGGAAGTGCCCGTGAAGGCGGTCGTCGACTACGCCCTGACCCTCCCCGAGGTCGACGCCGACAGGCTCGCCCTCATCGGGTACTCGCTCGGGGGCT
Source organism: uncultured Treponemataceae bacterium (assembly GCA_964491385.1). Classification (GTDB taxonomy): domain Bacteria; phylum Spirochaetota; class Spirochaetia; order Treponematales; family Rectinemataceae; genus UBA1306. Next base: position 13,970 of record CAZBGA010000080.1, read on the forward strand.
ACCTCGCCCCCCGAGCCGTCGCCTTCGAGCACCGCATCAAGGCCTGCGTCGCCTCGAGCCTCCTGACCGACATCGGCCAGGCCTTCAGGGCCGTCTATCCCAGGATAATCCGGAACGGCGAGAAGAGCTTCAATTTCCTCTTCAGGATACTCATGCGCTTCCAGAAGGACATGAAATGGGGCTACGAGATGGGCGAATGGCTGATGGGCGTCAAGACGCCCCTCGAGTTCATCAAGTTCTGGGACGACTTCACCTTGGACGGCCTGCAGGATAAGATCGAGTGCCCGATCGTGAGCGTCATGGGCGTCGACGAGATAGAGCAGACGAGCCAGAAGGTCATCGACCTCGTCATGGGATGCCTGGGCGACATGAATGTGCAGTACCATCTGTTCGACAAGGAGTCCGGCGGCGCCGCGCACTGCCAGATCGGGAACATGAGCCTCTCGCACGCGGTCATCTTCGATTGGCTCAATCGCACCGTCGTAGAGGGCGAGATGCACTGCTTCCCGAGGCTCAGGGACCTCGGCATGGACAAGGTGCGGGAGATCAGGAAGGGATAAGGCCGACATGGAGACCAGACCGCCGGCGAGGGCGCGGGGCAGGCCCAGCGACGACTCGATCGATCGCGGCCTCCTCGAGGCCGCCCTCGCGGAGTTCAACGAGCGCGGCTACCACGCCATGAGCATGGAATCCATCGCCGCCCGGGCAGGGGTGAGCAAGGTCTCCCTGTACAGGCGCTGGGATTCCAAGCCCGCCATCGTGGCCGAAGTCTTTCGCTTCATGAGCGAGACGGCTCCGCCCGAGGACCGCGGCAGCTTCGAGGCCGACATTCGCGCCCTCCTCGACGAATCCATCGGCTCGAGCGCCGCGACCTCCGCCGGCAAGATAGTCATGAGGACGATGGGGGAGATCAGCGGCGACCCCGAGCTTCTCGCCCTGTACCGCCGGCACCTGCTCACGCCCCGGATGGAGCAGCTGCGTACCCTGGTCAAGCGGGCCAAGGCGCGCGGGGAACTGCGCGCCGAAGTGCAGATCGACGTCGCCTGCGCCATGATCGCTGGCCCGCTCTTCCTGTACTACCTGACTCTGCTCGCGGATGCCGAAGTGGACATGCCGCGCGATCTCGCAAAGCGGCTGACGCGGACCATTCTTGGAGGGATAGCGCGGACGATGTATTAATCGTCGCCCACTATTTCTACTGCCGCCAGAAAGCGTAATTGGCCGCCCATTTGAGGTACCGTAAATTCAACCGGCGATAATCGGCGTGGACCGGTATATGGATCGAATACGCTTGCATTCACGGCTCGCATCTGAGTGAAATCAAAGAGTGTCAAAACCATGCAATGGCTCGTATTGCAAACGATAAGCGGTCGCCCATTGCTAAGTTCATTCACTATATCTTGGTTGGAGATATTGCCGCCTTGCTCGACATCGAAGCCCGCGGTTATCACACTATGGAATTTCCTTCCATCTCGGCTTTCCCAGTTATCACTCAGGAGTTGGATCATTTCTGCATCGGTACGTGAGGGTTCCTGAAAAACCCTCTTTTGCTGATCAGGCAACAAAATCCAGCCTGAT
>CAZBGA010000081.1:0-15005 GCA_964491385.1 uncultured Treponemataceae bacterium
ATAGAGCGTCGGCCTCCGAAGCCGAAGGTCGCCCGTTCGAATCGGGTATCGCTCATTTTGCAATAGATCATTCCGACCGATGACAACTGCTCCCTTCGGCATTACATTCGACAGAGGGAGGGTAGGCTATGACCTTATCACGGCTCTGCGTCGTCGTCGCGCTGGCCCTTACGACGGCCGGCCTCAATGCCGCGACTCCGAAACAGATGAGCGTCGTCGTCAAGACCACCCAGGTCCGATCGACCCCGAGCTATCTGGGCGGCGTGCTCGGGACCCTCTCCTACGGCGACCGGGTAGACGTGCTTGAAAAGCAGAATGACTGGGCCCGCGTCAAATTGGCCGCCACCGGCCTATCCGGCTGGACGAACCTCGCCGCCCTGACCGAAAAGACCATCGTTCTGAGCTCGGGATCGGGCAATGTCGGCCAGAATGCCTCCTCCGGGGAAGTCGCGCTCGCCGGCAAGGGCTTCAACGAGCAGATCGAGACGCAGTACAAGCAGGACGGGAAGCTCGACTACACATGGGTGGATGCCATGGGCAAGCTGGCTCCCGCGCCGGAGGCCGTCCTGGCCTTCCTCACCGCCGGGGGGCTCAATAGCGGAGGCGCTCAATGAAAAGGCTGAAGCTCACGCGCTATATTTTCCCCTTCCTCCTCCTGGTCGGCCTGTTCCTCCTGAGGGCTAGCGCGCAGGGCCTGTTCGGCCAGCTCGGTCAGTCCGCGACCGGCGCATTGCAGGGCGCCGGAGTCATCGACCAAAACCAGAAGCAGGCGATCGACCAGGGGGCCCAAGCCGTCGGGAAGAGCTTTGAGGACATCACCCCGGAGCAGGAGTATTATATCGGCCGCGCCGTAGCCGCGACCCTCCTCATGTCGCGCAAGGTCTACGATGTGCAGAAAGTGACCGATTATCTCAATCTCCTGGGCACGAGCCTCGCCGAAGCCTCCGACAGACCCGAAACCTTCGGAGGGTACCACTTCCTCGCCATCGACTCCGACGAGATAAACGCCTTTTCCTCGCCGGGCGGGCTCGTGCTGGTGACGAGAGGGCTGCTGCGCTGCGCACAGAGCGAGGACGAGGTCGCGGCCATACTCGCGCACGAGGTTTCCCACGTCGCGCGGCAGCACGGCCTCAAGGCTATTAAGAAAGACCGCTTGACGAAGGCTGTGGTCGGCGTGGGGAACGCGACCGCCCAAGTGCTCGGCCCCAAGGAACTCCAGGAGCAGACCGCCACCTTCAAGGATTCGGTCGGAGACATCTCCTCCACCATCGTCAATTCCGGCTATTCGCGGAAAACGGAGTTCGAGGCCGACGCGACCGCGCTCGTGATCCTGAAGCGCGTCGGCTACGACCCACGCGCTCTCGAGGCTCTGCTGAAGGTCATGAAGGTGAGGCTCAAGCCGGGAGGGAACGATTTCGCGAAGACCCATCCCGACCCCCTCGATCGAATAAAGCAAATCGAGAAAGCGCTCGCGGGCTATACGTCCCCGACGCCGCCGGAGGCCGTGCTCGCGGCCCGCCAGGCTCGCTTCCAGGACGCCCTGTCGGGAATCTGAGCGTGAGCGCGAAATCCCGAGCCCTGTCGCGCCCTCTCCGGGCCTCCATCGCCGGACTCGCGGGGATCGCGCTTTCCGTCGCGCTTTGGCAGCTCGGCGTCCTGGACGGCTTTGAGGCAAGCACATGGGACGCGCGCGAGCGATTCTTCGCCCGCCAAGACCGCGCCGACCCGAAGGTGGCGACGATCCTCCTCGACCAGGCGAGTCTGGACTGGGTCAAGAGCGAAGATGGCCTCGGCTGGCCCTGGCCGCGCGAGCTCTACGGCGCCGTCGTGGATTTCTGCCGCCGCGGAGGGGCCAAGGCCCTCGTCATGGACGTCCTTTTTACCGAAGCCTCGTCTTATGGCGTATCCGACGATCAGCGGCTCTCCGAAGCGATCCGGTCATATGGCGCCGTGTGCGGCGCGATGGTCCTCGGTTCCAAGATGGCCGATACGGAAGCCTGGCCCGCGGCGATTCCCCGGCCCGGGCTGTCCATTCAAGGTCTGGACGACTGGATCGGTCGCTCGCATCCCCGCGACCTGGATTTTCCGCGAGCGCAATTTCCCATCCCCGAGCTCGCCGCGGCGGACAGGATGCTCGCCAATACCGACATCCCGCCCGACAAAGTGGATGGCGTGTACCGCCGCGCGCCGCTGTTCAGCCGCTTCGACGGTCAGGTCCTTCCTTCCGAGGCGCTCGGCGCCTACCTTTTCGGCGAACAGGGCGAGCACCGCATGAGCATCTCGCCCGGAGCCTTCGTGCTGGATGGAAAGACCGTCCCCATCGACTCCGACGGACGGGCCATATTGCGCTTCCGCGGACCGAGCCTCACCTACCGGAACTTCAGCGCGCAATCCGTCTTACAGTCGGAGCAGCAGCTGCTGGAAGGGAAAAGCGTCAACCTCGATCCGGCCTCGCTCAAGGGCGCCTACGTCTTTTTCGGGTTCACCGCCTCGGGACTGTTCGACCTCAAGCCCACCCCCATGTCGGGGTCGTATCCGGGCGTGGAGGTCAATGCGACGATGCTCGACAACCTGCTCTCCTCCGATTTCGAGCGACCCGTTCCGGATGCGGCGAAACTGGCGATCATCGTCGTCCTGTCGGCCCTCGCCGCCCTGGCCGTCACGATGGTCTCGGGGGCGAGCGGCAACGCCATCGTCTACCTCGTCCTCATTCCGGTGACTCCGGTCCTCGGGTTCGCGGCTTTCGGGCTTGGCTTCTGGATGCCGATCGTCGCCCCCGAGGTGGCCGTACTGGCTTCGCTCGTAGGCTCGAGCCTCCTGAACTACGCGACCGAGGGTCGACAAAAGCGCTACATCAAAAGCGCGTTCACGCAGTACCTCAGCCCTGCGGTGATCGAGCAGCTTATCGCACACCCCGACAAGCTCGAGCTGGGCGGCGAGCTGCGGGACCTCACTATCTTCTTCTCGGACATCCAGGGCTTCACGGGAATCTCCGAGGCGCTGAGCCCGGAGGAGCTTACGGCTCTGCTCAACGAATACCTGACTGCCATGGTTGACATTATCCAGGACGAGGGAGGAACGATCGACAAATTCGAGGGCGACGCCATTATCGCCTTTTGGAACGCCCCCATCGATCTGCCCGATCACGCGCTGCGGGGCGTCCGCGCCTCGCTCCGATGCCAAAAGGCCCTCGCGGAACTGCGCCCCATCTTCAAGGCGAAGATCGGCAAGGAGATGTACATGCGCGTCGGCATGAACTCCGGGCCGGCCGTGGTGGGGAACATGGGATCGAGGACGCGCTTCGACTACACTATGCTCGGCGACTCGGTCAATCTCGCCGCGCGGCTCGAGGGGGTCAACAAGCAATTCGGCACCTATACCATGATCTCCGCAGCGACGCTCCGGCTTATGGGGGCGGGATTCCCCTCCCGCGAGCTTTCGCGAATCGCCGTCGTGGGGCGCAAGGAGCCGGTCACCGTCTTCGAGCCCATGTACCCCGAAGAGTACGAAACGCGCAAAGCGATCCTGGATAACTTCGCCCGAGGGCTCGCGCTCTACTACGAGGGCCGATTCGAGGCGGCGCAGGCCCTATTCGACTCGATCGCCGACCGGGATCCTCCCGCCGCGCGCTACGCGGAGCGATGCCGGGAGTTGGCCGCGAATAGACCTGAAGGAATGTGGAACGGCGTTTGGGTCATGACCTCGAAGTGAACAAAAAAACATACAGGCGAAGGAGGGGAGGGCGCTCGTCCGAGCCGGATAGGCATCGAATCCTCAAGCGAAAAGATCGATGTTCCTCCCGGATTCGTCGGCAGGCTCCGGCGCCTGCGCTGCCTCGCTCTCCTGTTCCGGCTCCCTGGGAGCCGGCTGAGGGGAAACCGGCGGGACGAAGTAATCGTCGACCGAACCGACACTGCTCGTGTCCATATCAGCCTCCTACCAGTAATGTACTGACATCACGGGTGTTTTACAATTACGCGCCAAAGACGGGTCAGACCGGGCCCGTCTTTCCCCGGCGAAGGGCTATTTCCCCGAATTGCTCTTCGCCTCGTATGAGGACAGCTCCTTCATGGTGTCCTTGGCCAGCTCCTGCACTTTCCTGACATAGCTTCCCCGGGTGAATTTCATGAGAGTGTTCGAAACTACGCCCCAATCGCTGATGCCGGGGGACTTCTTCGCGAGATCGGAGAAGGCGAAGATGGTATATACGGCGAGTCTATCCTCGGACATCCCGACATTGTCGAAGTGACTGACCGAATCCGCGATCGCATGGACGACCTCGTCGTTATCGTTTATCCCGATCTTCCCGAGAGAGCGTATAGCCTCGGCGAGCACCATCGGGTCCTCGGTTCGGCTGTTGTGAAGCACTTCGACCAGGGTATCCTTGGTCTCGACCGAAGGGAAGCTGCCGAGCAATATGCAGGCCTGGCGCCTGATATTTGGGAAATTGTTCGTCGCGGCGCCCACTCCCGCCGCGCGCGCCACGATGTCGTTGTTCTCGAGGGCGAGGTATTGAAGCGAGCCGCGGATCTCTTCATTGTTCCTGCCCGCATCGGATGCCCTCGTGGCCAAATCGAGAGCGAGTTGCTTCCCTTCCAAGTCGTCGCCGCGAGCCAAATCATGAACCATCTGCGCCTCGGCCGATTCCTGAAGATATGCCTCTTCCACCGTCTTCTCGCCGCTTTGCGGCTGGGCCGGCTTGGCCTGCGCCGGCGTCGCCGCCGCCTGCGCCGCGACGCCCATGGTCGAAGCGAGCGCGATCGCGGCCGTCAGGGCCGCGCGGACTGCAAGTTTCATCATTACCTCCCGATTCCTATTTTCCAGGTAGCGCCATGCTTTTCGAGCATGTAAAGGATATTCCGGTCGCCTTTGGGGCTCAAGGTGATCGCCTTGATGAGATTCTCGTCGACGAATTCGATGTCGTCTACTTTATCGTTCTGACGGGAAGGATACACGACGTTGATGAAATAATCCTTGAGCGTCTGCAATTTTATGCCCTTCCCCTTTATTACGGGATATTCCGAGTATTGCATGAGTATCGCGGGATCCGAGTAATGCCGTATGTAATCGTCGGTCAGGTTGGAAAGCCATGCATCGTAGTCCTGGCGTCGGATTATCTGGTTCAGCGAATCGATGAACGAGCGGACGTCGACTATTGTCGCGTCCTTTACCGCCTCCGTGACCGCCGAGGGGTCGAAGGCCGGGCTCGGAACCGCCTCCGGCGCCTTCGCGGATCCGGGCGACGGCCCGACCGCGGATTTCGGCTCGACGGCGGGCTTCTGAGCGCCCGCGCAGGACGCCACGAGAAGCGCCGCGGCCAATGCGGCCACAATCAACGGAGCCCTTCGGCTGGACCCAAGCATGGGATCATTCTACAGCGTATATGGATAAATGTCAAAAGCGCCGGGATCGCGGTAACTGATTTTTATTGAACGACATCCCATTTCGTTGTATTATGGCGCCAATAAATTGGAAAGCGCGGGGGCTCTCGCGAGCCGAGCGAGCTCCCGCCTCCTCGATGAGGTACTAATGAAGGACATCGCAGCGCTTCACCGGGCTGAGTACGACGTCGCGCCGGAAATAGTAGCGGCGGCGCCCGGTGTGGTGAAGTTCCTCGGGGAGCATACCGAGGCCTCGGACGGGCTGGTTCTTTCGGCGGCTCTTTCCTTCGAGATCCAGGTGGCCATTTCACAGCGGCGGGATTCGTCGCTCCGATTTTTCGCGGCCGACCTGGGAGAGCGCAAGAGGACGAGCGTCGGGAACCTGAAATTCAAGAGAGAGGACCGCTGGGCGAATTATCCCAAAGGCGTGCTTGACCTCATGGTGAGGGAAGGCTTGCCGCCGAAGGGAGTAAACTTCACCATAACCGGGGACATTCCCGTCGGTCTCGGCCTGGCCTCGTCCGCCGCCCTCGGCCTGGCCTCGGCGCTGGCGTTGAAGGAGCTGTTCGGCCTCAACAAGCGCGGCGAGGAGCTCGCGGAGCTCGCGCGGAGGGCGGAGATGGAGTTCCTCGGGCATCCGGTGCCCTCCTACGACCATCTGACGGGGGCCGCGCCCGCCGGAGGGACGGTCTCGATCATCGATCTGAGGACCGATCGGCGGAGGGCCGTGCCCTTCCTGGACGGAGCGTACATCGTCGTGCTCACCGACTCGAAAGTGCCGCGGATCAATGTCGATGCGGAGCTCAAGCAGCGTTCCGACGATTGCCTGAAATGCCTTTCCGTCCTCTCGCGCGGCTCGCAGAGGACCCTGCGGGAATTCGGCCCCGACGAGGTGGACGAGCTCATGGGCAGCCTTCCCGAGAGCGTCCGGAGGCGCTGCCTCCACGTCGTAGAGGAGATCGCCCGCGTCGCCGAGGCCGAGGAGGCTCTCGTAAAAGGCGACGCGGCCGCGTTCGGCCGAGCCGTCAACAAGTCCCACGCCTCGCTGCGAAATCTCTACGAAGTCTCCTGTCCCGAGATCGATTGGCTCGCCAAGCGGGCGGTGGAGATAGACGGCGTCCTCTGCTCGCGCCTCACCGGGAAGGGCTTCGGGGGCTGCACGGTGTCCGTCATGGCCGAATCCTCCCTCCCCGAATACAGGAAGAGGCTCGAAGATTACGAGCGGATATTCGGGTTCCGCCCTGCCATCCACGAGACGAGGCTCGCAGGCGGCTTGCGCGTCGTCGGCTAGCGCGATGAGGATCCTCGTTACAAATGACGACGGCCTCGACGCCGAAGGCCTCGTCGTCCTCGCCGAAGTCCTCTCGAGGAAGCACGAGGTCTGCGTATTCGCCCCCGACAGGGAACGCTCCGGCGTCTCCCAGGCCCTGACCCTCGGCGAGGCGCAAAAGGTGCGCAAGGTCCGGGAAAGGACCTATGCCGGCTCGGGGACTCCCACCGATTGCGTCCTCCTCGCGATGCTCGGGGCGATCGGCTTCGAGCCCGAGGCAGTCGTCTCGGGAATCAACCGCGGCCCCAACCTGGGCACCGATATAGTCTATTCCGGCACCTGCGCCGCGGCGAGGGAGGCCGTGCTCGGGGGCATCCCCGGCATCGCCGTATCCTGCGCCTCTCGCGCGCCGCGCCTGCGCTACGGAGCCGCGGCCCTGTTCGTGCTCGATAACCTGGAAGCGCTGGCGGCGGCGTGCTCGGCCGACGCCTTCATCAATGTCAACGCGCCCAGCGCAGACGCGGCCTCGCGGGGCGCCGAGTGGAGCCTTCCCTGCGCGCGGATCTACGGGAACGCGCTGAAGTCCTTCCCCGGCCCGGACGGCTTCGACTATTGCTTCCTGGGCGGAAGCGATTCGGGCGCCCGATCCGATCCCGCGAGCGACTACTCCGTCGTGAGCTCGGGCAAGGTATCGGTCACTCCGATCCTCGTCCAACCCCAGGTGCCCGCGGGCTTCCAATCCGGGCGGGAGTTCCTGTAGGCTATGCCCATGTCCGAGGCCATTTCAGAGGCCGCGCGACTGGTCGCCTCCCGCGATTGGCTCGGCGCGCTCGACATCCTCCGCGGCGCCGAGACGGAGGGAGGCAGCCAGTTCGAGACGGCGTACCTGTTCGGCATCTGCCACGCGAGGCTCGGCGAATGGGACGACGCCCTGCTCTATCTCGAGCAAGTCGTCACCGGGGGACTCGATTCGGCCCGCGAGCGTCAATGCAGGATGGCGCTCGCCTATGTATACATCCTTACCGGCAGGCACAAGCTCGCCGAGTACGAGCTGTCGCGGCTCCGGGACTCGGGCTACGAGTCCGTGCAGATGTGTTCCTTCCTGGGCTACGCGGCCTGGGCCCAAAGCAGGTCGGAAGAGGCCCTGCGATGGTACGGGAAGGCCCTGGAGCTCGATCCGGAGAACGCCAACGCGCTGAACGGCATGGGCTATCTCCTCGCCTGCGAAGGAAGGGAGGGAGCGAGAGCCCTGACCTTCTGCCGGAAGGCCGTGGACAAGGTTCCGGAGAACGCCGCCTACCGCGATTCCCTGGCTTGGGCCTACTTCAAGCTCGGCTTCCTCGACGAGGCGAGGATCCAAATCGAGAGGGCCCTTTCGCAAATGCCGGGCGCGCCGGAGATCCGGGAACATGCGCGGGCTATCGAACGAGGAGAACCGAAATGAATCGATGGCGAACCGCGATGCGGCTTGCGCCCCTCGCGCTCGCTCTCGCCTTCGCGCCGCCGCGCGCAGGCGGCGCATGGGCCCAGTTCAATCCCGTCCTGAGCTCGCCGGGCGCCGCCGAGCAGCTCCGCCTGGGCGTCCAATCCTACCACCGCGGTCGCTACGCCGAATCCATTCTCCTTTTCGAGAAGGCCCTCGCATACGCGCCGGGCGAGCCCCTCATCGAGTATTGGCTGGGCAGATCCTATTATAAGGATGGCTACGAGGAGACCGCCCTCCGCGTGTGGTCCCCCCTTCTCGAGGCCCCAGGCGTGCCGCTCTTCCTGAGAGCCAAGGCGGACTCCATACGCGGATCGAGGGCCATAGCCCCAGCCGCGGGCGACTACGACTTCGTCGAAGTCGAGCGCTTCGAGGGGAAGGTCGGCCGTCAGACGATCTTCGACCGCCCTTCGACGGTGATCCCGAGGCCCGACGGCTCCCTCCTCGTCGTAGCCCACGGCAGCAACGAGCTGGTCACCCTGGACGCCTCGGGGGTCGCGAGGCATCGCGACCGGGGCGGCCTCGCGGGCTTCGACAGGCCCTACGGGGCGGCATTCCTGCCCGACGGCACGCTTTTCGTGACGGAGTTCAGCGGCGATCGGGTGTCGCGCATATCGCCCGACGGCAGCTCCAAGACTTTCGGGAGGAAGGGAAGGGAATCGGACGGTCTCATCGGCCCCCAATACGCCGCGACGGACGGCGACGGCTACCTCTACGTCGTCGATTTCGGGAATTCCAAAGTCAGCAAATTCGACGACCAAGGCGCCTTCGTCCTCTCTTTCGGCTCCGAGGCGCAGGACGGATTCCCCGGCTTCAAGAGCCCCACGGGCATTTACGTCGCCGACGGAATCGTCTACGTGGCCGATTCGATCGCAAAGTCGATATTCAAATTCGACGAGTCGGGCAACTACATCGGCGCCCTCGCGGAAGGGACCCTGCATTTTCCCGAAGGCATCTCGTCCTGGAACGGCGGACGCTCCCTCCTCGTCGCGGATACCGACAGGATCGCTTCCGTCGACCTCGAGACCGAGGCCGTCTCCGAGCTGTACCGCGCGCCCGGCAAGAAGGCGCGCATCGTCTGCGCGGCGCCCGACTCCAACGGCAACCTCGTGGCATGCGATTTCGATGCCTCCGCAATCTCGGTGCTCTCGGACGCCTCCTCCCTCGCGTCGGGGTACGACGTCGAGATCCAGAGCGTCGATTCGAGCGCCTTTCCGAAGGTATCGCTGGACGTGATCGTACGCGACCACGACGGCTCTCCCGTCGTCGGCCTGCGAGAGGGCAATTTCTATCTCACCGAGACCGTCCGAAGGACCACTCAAGAGGACGAAGGCGGGAAGGCGGTCGTCCGCACCGAAGAGACGATAGAGCCGGCCTCGGACGCTGAATACCTGGGGTCGGGGGACAAGGCCGAAGGATCCCGATCGGTCCTCGTGCTGGAGCGCTCGGCCGACATGGATTCCCTCCGCGAATCGCAGAGGGCCGCCTTGGCCGAGCTCTACTCGAAGCTCGCCGGCGGGGACAGGGAAGGGCCCTTCCTCGTCACGGCGGGCCCTTCGCCGGCCCTGCAATCTAAGGGCGATCTCATGACCGCGCTCCGGGTCGCGCTGTCGCCCGCCTCGGGTCGGGGCCGCTTCGACCTGGCGCTGCGCCTGGCGGCCACCAGCCTCCTGCCTTCGGGCAACAGGGACGCGATCGTCTATCTCGGCACGGGCGCGGTCGACGAGGCCTCGTTCTCGGGCACGACCCTGTCCGAGCTGGCGGCTCTGATGCGAGACAACGGCATCCGATTCTTCGCGGTGATCCTGGCCGAGCCCGATCCCGCGCTGCGCTATCTGGCCCAGCGCACCGGCGGCGACATCTTCTCGGCCTCGAGGCCGCGCGGCCTCGGCGACCTGGCGGCGGAGATCTCCTCGGCCGCCACGGGCCGATACCGCTTTTCCTTCGTCTCGAAGGCCGAGACGAATTTCGGATGGGGCTATCTCGACGTCGGCGTCGAGGCCTATCTCTACAAGAGAAGCGGGAAGGACGAGCTCGGCTACTACGCTCCGCTGAAATGAAGGAGCCGACAGTATTGACTAAGGCGCGGCCTGCGGATATATTTGCGGCCATCGTCGAAGCCATCTTAGCTCAGTCGGTAGAGCGCGTGACTTGTAATCTCGAGGTCCTCGGTTCGATTCCGGGAGATGGCTCGGGCCGGCCTAAGACGCTTCGATCCCCTGGGGAGATTCCCGAGTGGTCAAAGGGGGCAGACTGTAAATCTGTTGGCTTACGCCTTCGAAGGTTCAAATCCTTCTCTCCCCATAGCCCCTTCTCGCGGAGAAGGGGCTTTTTTTCGCGCGCATTCCGGCTCCGGGGCCGATAGGCATAGGAGGGCCGTCGATGGCGGATGAGTTCTACGCGGAGGGAGTCCGCTTCTCGTGCACGCGCTGCTCGGCCTGCTGCAGGGGAGAGCCCGGCTACGTGTTCCTCGCGAGGGGGGATATCGCGAGGCTGCTCGCGCGCCTCGGTCTTGATTTCAAGAGCTTTTTTCATGACTATTGTAGCCTGGTCGACGAGGGGAACGGGATGGCCCTGAGCCTGCGGGAGGTCAAGCGGGAGAACGGCTCCAACGACTGCGTGCTCTGGGGCGCCGAAGGCTGCAAGGTCTACGAGGACCGGCCCATCCAATGCTCGACCTATCCGTTCTGGTCGTCGATCATGGAATCCAGGGCGTCGTGGCAGAGGGAAGCGCGAGCCTGTCCCGGCATCGATTCGGGGAAGATGATATCGAAGGCATATATCGAGGAACGCCTGCTAGAGCGGCGCCGGGCCGGGACCATCGTCCTGAGCTACGGCGTCGATCCGGAGTGCTCTGATGAGGATTCGATTTTGGGGAGTGAGGGGCTCGGTGCCGACCCCGCTCATGCCGTCGAGGGTTAAGAGCAAGATCTCGTCGACGGTCCAGCGGATAGCGGCCAAGGACATCGAGAGCCAGGAGGCCCGCGAGCTCTTCCTGTCGTCCCTGCCGGATTACCTCTTCTCGACGGTGGGCGGGAATACCGCCTGCGTCGAGGTGCTCACGGGGGAGCATTGCCGATTCATCTTCGACGCCGGCACCGGGATCCGCGAGCTCGGCAACGAGATACTCGCCACCAAGAAGCCTTCCGACTGCCATCTCTTCTTCTCGCATTTCCACTGGGACCATATCCAGGGCCTGCCGTTCTTCGGCCCCGCGTTCGACCCGCGATACTCGATCACCTTCTACAGCCCGGTTCCCGAGTTCAGGTCCATACTCGAGGGCCAGATGAAGCCCCCGTACTTCCCCATCACGATGGACGTGATGTCCGCGGACAAGGAGTTCCGGATCCTGAGCGGCGATCCCGTCTCCGTGGGGAAAGTGAAGATCAGCTATCGCGCGATGAATCATCCGGGGGGCTGCTACAGCTACGCGATAGAGGAGAGCGGCATCAGGGCGATCTACTCGACCGATACCGAGCTCCGGGAAGAGGACTTCCGGCGCACTCCGGAGAACAAGGCGTACTTCCAGGACGCGGACATCCTCGTGCTGGACACGCAGTACACTCTCGGCGAGGCGATCGAGAAGTACAATTGGGGCCATTCCTCGTTCAGCCTCGCCTCGGACTTCGCGGCGACCTGGGGCATCAAGCGGCTCGTGCTTTTCCATCACGAGCCTTCCTATGCCGACCTGAAGGTCGAGTCGATCTTCAAGAACGCCTCATGGTACATAGAGCATCTCGAGAGTAGGGGAATCGAGGTGTTCCTCGCGCGCGAGGGCCTCGATATCGAGGTCTAGCCGCATGGACGATTTCATAGCGCGCATGGACCTGAAGGCCGCCCTGCGGCTCTACGTCTTCCTCGAAGCCAGGGAGGACGAGCTGGAACTAGGAGCCGCGGAGCTTTACGCCGAGCTCAGGTCCTATCTCTACGAGCGCCTTTCCATCGAGGAAATGGAGTCTCCGGAGACCCTCCTCGCCAGGCTCGATGCCCGCTAGAGACCGATACGGAGGCCCTACCGCGATGAAAGCAGCACTTGGACGAAGCCTCGCTCGCGCCCTGCGCCTCGCGCTGGCGGCGCTCGTCCTGGCCGCCGCGGCCGTATCGGCGACCCTCGCCCTCGCGTCGCGCCCCGCCGATGGCATCGGCCAAGGCGGCCTCGTTACCGTCGAAAAGGGCGATAGCGCCCAGACGGTCGCCGCCGCGCTGGCGCGCAAAGGCTTCATCAGGTCGGCCTTCGCCTTCAAGCTCCTCGCCAGGGCCGAGGGCGTCGGCTCTTCGTTGCGCGCGGGCACCTACAGGATCGGACCGGGGATGGGAGCGAAGGAGATACTGGACGCGCTGGTTTCCGGAAAGCAGGCCTTGTCCAGGATCACCGTGCCCGAAGGCTTTACGCTCTCGCAGATCGCCGGCCTGCTCGATCGCCTCGGCGTAGTCGACCGGGCATCGTTTCTCCAGGCCGCCACGTCCACCGCCCTCCTCGCGGATTTAGGCATCCAGGCGGTTTCGGCCGAAGGCTTCCTTTTCCCCGATACCTACTTCTTCCCCCTGGGGTATTCGGCGGAGAGCATCGTGCGTACCATGGTCAGGGCCTTCCGCGAGCGAGTCGCGGCGATTCCCGAGTCCGCCGCCCTGTCTCCGAGAGAGCTCTACGATCGATTGACGCTCGCTTCGATAGTCGAGCGCGAGTACAAAGCCCCCGAGGAAGCGCCGATGATAGCGAGCGTCTTCTACAATCGGCTCAAGATACGAATGGCCCTCCAATCCTGCGCGACGGTCGTGTACGTCATCACCGAGCGCCTCGACAGGCCCCATCCCGACGTCATCTACGACCGCGACCTGAAGCTCGTCGATCCCTACAACACCTACGAGCATCGCGGTCTTCCTCCCGGCCCGATCTCCAACCCCGGGATGACGGCCCTGAGGGCCGTATTCTACCCCGAAGCGAGCCGATACCTGTATTTCCGCCTCGTGGACCCGGAGGCGGGGACCCATCACTTCTCGACCACCCTCGAGGAGCACCTGGACGCCCGTACTCTCTTCATCAAGAAGGTCGGCGGCTGATGGGGAGGATACCCGACCGCCTCGTCCAGGAAGTGCTGGATAAGACCGACATCGTTTCCGTGATCGGCGAGCATGTTCGCCTGGCCAAGAAAGGCGGCAGGTGGGTCGGGCTATGCCCCTTCCATCCGGAGAAGAGTCCGTCCTTCAACGTCGACCCCGATAAAGGCCTCTACTATTGCTTCGGATGCCAGAGGGGCGGTTCGCCGGTCCAGTTCCTCATGGAGCTCGAGAAGCTGAGCTTCCCGGAGGCGATGGAAGAGCTCGCCAAAAAGGCCGGAATCGCCCTCGAGCAGGAGGAGGCTCCCAGCGACGACGAAAAGGAAAAGCGGGCCCTCCTCGAGCTGAACGAGCGCCTTCGCGGCACCTTCCACTGGTTCCTCACCGAGAGCCCGTCCGGCTCGCGGGCGAAGGATCGTCTTCGCGCCCGCGGCATACCGGACACGGTCATCGAGGATTTCATTCTCGGCTATGCACCGCGCGACAAGGGGTGGTTGCACCATTTCCTTTTAGGCAAAGGCTATTCACCTGATTTCCTTGCTCGTTCCGGATTGTTCGCCGGATCGTCCCACGACTATCCGATCTTCTGCGACAGGCTGATATTCCCGATCAGCGACCCCAAGGGGAGGGTGATCGCCTTCGGAGGGCGCCTCCTGGAAGGCGAAGGCCCGAAATACATAAACAGTCCGGATACTCGGCTATTCAGGAAGCAGGACAACCTTTTCGCCGTGGAGAGAGCCTCGCCGGCGATAAAGAAGCAGGGCGAGGCGCTGATCTGCGAAGGATACATGGATGCGCTATCCTTTCATGCGGCGGGCATCCTCATAGCCGTCGCCCCTCTCGGGACGGCCTTCACCGCCAGCCAGGCGAGGTTGCTGAAGAGGTGGGCCGACAGGGTGTTCCTCTGCTTCGACTCGGACGAGGCGGGGAGGAAGGCCGCGGAGCGCGGCTGCGCCGTCGCGGCGGCCGCGGGACTGGAAGCTTGGGTAGTAACGCTCCCGGGAGGCAAGGACGCTTCGGAAATTCTGGAAAAAGATGGAACGGGGACATTGCAAAAGATGCGGGATTTCACTATAAATGGAGGCGATTTTCTCGTACGGCGAGCCAAGGAGCTTTTTGACATAGGTACGGTGGAAGGCAAGGCGAGGGCATCGGCGTTCTTGTACCCTTATGCCGACGCGCTGGACTCGGAGGTCAAGCGGTACGCGTTCCTGGAACTCGCGTCCAGGGAATTCGGGGCGAACCCCATTTCAATACGGACGGATTACGAGGCCGCTAAACGAGGGGCCGCGTCTCGCGCCTACAGGGATCGGGCCGCGGCCTCCGAGAGTCGGAGCGCCTCGGGCGGCGGCAGCGCGCGTACGGACGAACTCGTGTTCATGGCCGCCGTAGCTCTCAACGCCGATCGCTTCGCGGGGATACGTACTGAGATAAAGGCAGAAGACCTCGACGATTTCAGGGCTCGCGACATCTTCATCGCCCTGGAAGAGAGCTTCCGCGCCGATGACCTGGGGGTAGAGGCAGTATTGGCGAGGATCGAGGACGAGTCGGTACGCCGCTTCATCCTCGAAGTCTCGGCGTCGGGCGAGGTCGCGATCAATTCCGGCCGCTTCGTATCCGACGGCGAGGCGAAGGTCCTGCGCCGCAGCCTCGAGCGGAGGCGGCAAAGGCTGCTGGCGAGGATCGCCGATATCGGCGGCTCGTCCTCGGGCGCCTCGGCCGACGCGCTCAACGATCTTTTGTACGAGAAAAAGCGCCTGGATACCGAATGGGAGGCTATGAAGGGTGAGCGCAATGAACGACCTTGAGCTGG
>CAZBGA010000082.1:0-14422 GCA_964491385.1 uncultured Treponemataceae bacterium
ATTGGCCGTGCTCTGCACCGTCGGAAGCCTCAAGCTCTTCGACCTTCCGAATCTGGTGACGGCCGGCGGCCCGGGGAACGCGACCGTCACCCTCGGGATCACGTTGTATCGGGACGGCTTCATCAACTGGAACTACGGCAAGGCGGCGGCTATCGGAGTCGTCATCTTCGTATTGTCGCTCGGCTTCACCATCGCGCAATTCTCGCTGGGGAGCAGGAGAGGGGGCGAGAAGACATGACGCAAGCCGAGAATGCCGCGGGCGTCCGGCGCGGAAGCAAGTCAGTCAGGATGCGGCACGGAGCGCCCGAAGTCTTCGCCACCATCATCCTCGTGGCTCTGGCCCTCGTCGTCGTCCTTCCCTTCATCATTCCCTTCCTCTTCGTCTTCAAGACCCAGCTCGAGTTCGTCTACCATCCCTGGACGCTGCCCACCCGCATCCTCTGGACCAATTTCATCGAGGCCTGGAAGGCGGTGCGAATCGATCGGGGCCTCGTAAATACCTTCATCGTGAGCATCGGCGCCATCATCACCACTCTTCCACCCTCCGCTCTCGCGGGCTACGTCTTCGCCCGCTATCGAAGCAGGGCCACCGAGATCGCTTTCTACGCGATAATGGTCGGCTACTTCGTGCCCGCCCAGATGGTCCTCATCCCCCTATACAAGCTGGAAGTCGCCTCCAAGCTCAACGACACTCTCTACGGCCTCTTCCTGCCGATGGCCGCCTTCGGCATTCCGTTCTGGACCCTCATCTACCGTTCCTTCTTCAAGAGCCTGCCTTCGGAGCTCGCCGAGGCCGCGCGCATCGACGGCGCAGGGCACGCGGGGACCTTCTTCCGCGTCATGCTTCCCCTCGCCAATCCCGCGACGGTGCTCGCCCTCATCCTGGTCTTCATCGGAGCCTGGAGCGACTACCTCCTCTCCCTCATTCTGCTCTCGAACCAGGAGCATTTCACCATGCAGCTCCGCGTAGCCTCCTTCCTGAGCGCATACGGAACCGACAGGATGCCTCGGTACGCCGCAGCCGCCATAATCTCGGCCGCCCCCACGGTCATCCTGTATATCCTGGGGCACCGTTGGATAATCCAGGGGACCCTCGCCGGCGCGATCAAGGAATGAGCGTGGACGCGCGGGCGCCCGAACGCTATCCTCTCAGGCGATGCAGGTCGTAATGGGATGGAGCGGGAAGAGGGCGCCGGTCATCGGCTTCCTGGCGGCGCGCTTCGACGAGGCCTATCAGAATGCAGTATGGCGCGGCGCGGCCCTGGAGGCCGAGCGCATAGGCGCCGCGATAGTCTTTTTCGGCGGGCAGCGCATCGGCAGTCCAATAGGCTACGAGGCCCTCGACAACATCGCCTTCGATCTCGCGAAGCACAGCCGGATGTCGGGCCTCGTGGTCATGTCCAACGTCATAGGAACCTACATCTCGGACGCTGAGCAGCAGGAGTTCCTGGATCGCTTCGCCGACAAGGCCGTCGTGACCATAGGCTTCGAATTCCCGGGTATTCCGAGCGTAAGCGTGGACGCGTCGGGAGGCATGAGCTCCATCGCCGAGCACCTCGTGCGTATCCATGGCCGGAGACGCTTCCTCTTCCTCGCCGGCCCGAAGGGGCACAAGGAGTCCGAGGCTCGCGAGGCGGAATTCCTGGGCGCGATGGATCGCCCCGGGGACGCGGGCCGCCGCGGCGCCGATACGACCGTCGAGTTGCTCTACGGCGACTTTACCGAAGAGGACGCCCGAGAGAAAGTCGCCCGTTTCCTCTGCTTGGGGCGGCCGATAGACGCCATCGTCGCCGCCAACGACCTCATGGCCGTCGGAGCCATCCGGGCCCTGGCCGAGCGGGGGGTCGACGTTCCCCGAGAGGTCTCCGTGACCGGGTTCGACGATACCGAGGACAGCCGCTTCTCGGTACCCCCGCTGACCACGGTTCGCCAACCTGCCGTCGAGCTCGGGCGCATGGCGGTCATCCGCATCGCCGAGCGGCTGGGCCTAAGCCCGGGGCCTCCGGCGGCCCAGCCCACCGTCTCCTTCGTCGTCCGCGAGTCCTGCGGCTGCCCCTACGCCCATGGACAGGAAGAGCCGACACGGGGAACGGACGAGGCGCGCGACGATGATGAGGTCGAGCGATCGGAGCCCGTGAGCGTCCTCTCGGACGAGGTCAATCGCGAGATCCGCGCGGGCAGGAATCCTTCGCGGCTCAGGCGCCTGGCCTTCGAGCCGTCGATGCGCGAGAGCGCACTCCTGGCGATAGCGGAGGGGGAGTGCCGCTTCCTGGCCTCGCAGCGCTTCGCGGCGGAGCGGCGAGTCTCGGTGTTCGGCGATATCGAAGCCTCCCTGGTCTCTTCCTTCGCGCTCGAGCACATCCTCGAGCAGATCGCCCGCGGCGCGCGCGAGCTCGGCATCTCAGGCTGCTGGCTCAGCCTCTTCGAGTCGAAGGGGCTGTCGCCCGAGTGGTCCAAGCTCTTCCTCGCATCGGATTCCAAGGGAACGCGCATCCTCGCGCCCTACGGCCTGCGGTTCAGGACGGCCGAACTCGTCCCGGGAGGCCTCCCCGGCAGCTGGCGCGCCTACGTCTGCGAGCCGCTCCGCTTCGGGGACGACAGGCTCGGCTATCTCGTCTGCACCGCCGACTCGACCGAGAGGCGGATGTACGAAGCCCTGCGCGATCAAGTATCGAGCGCGCTCAAGGGGGCCATCCTCATGGCGGCGGAGCGGGACCGCGAGCGCAGCCTCGAGCGCGCTGTCCGGGCGCGGACCCTCGAGCTCTCGACGGCCAACGCGAGATTGGTCGAGGAGATGGCTCGGCGCAAGAGTCTCGAGCGCGAGCTCCTCGAGATCTCGAACCGCATCGTCGGGAAGATAGGCCAGGACATACACGACAATCTCTGCCAGGACATCGCCGGCCTCGGGATAATGGCCGCCGTTCTCGAGGGCAAGCTTCGCCGCGGTGGCATGGCCGAGGAATCCGAGGCGGCCGCGGCGCTCGCGCGCGCCGCCGGCGAGACGGCCGCGCGCGCCAAGGGAATCGCCCGCGGGCTCTACCCCGCCGAGCTCGAGGCCAAAGGCATAGTCGGCGCGGTGGAGCGCCTCGTCCAGTCGGCGCGTGATCGCGAAGGGGTCGCGATAAAGATCGAAGTCACCAAAGGCTTCGCTGTCCGCGATTCCGAGAAAGCCCTTCACCTCTACAGGATCGTGCAGGAGGCGCTGAACAATTCCCTCCGGCATTCCTTCGCGAAGGAGATCCGCGTAGGACTCTATATGGACCGCGAGACGGTTACGGCGGAGGTTAGCGACGACGGCATAGGCATTCCGCCGGCGGACCGGGAGGAGAACGGCATGGGCCTCCACATACTCAGGTACCGCGCGAGCGTCATCGGCGGCGAGCTGCGCATCAGGTCGAGGGACCGCGGAACGACGGTCACTTGCAGAGTGGCGAGGTAGGAGATGCCCATCAGGCCGAGCTTCATAGTCGTCGACGACCACCCGCTCTATCGGCACGGCGTCACGATGCTCATCGGCCAGGAGCTTCGCCTCGAGTGCGCCGGCGAAGCCGGAGGCATCCCGGAGGCCCTCGAGCTCCTCGCGGCCACGAGCCCGCGGATGGCTATCGTCGACATATCGCTCCAGGGGCAGAGCGGGCTCGACCTCGTGCGCCTCATCAAGGCCGATTACCCCGAGACGGCCGTCCTCGTCGTCTCCATGCACGAGGAGAACCTGTACGGGGAAAGGGCGCTCAAGGCGGGCGCCCGCGGCTACGTGATGAAGCACGAGAGTCCAGCGGTCCTCGTGGGCGCCGTCCGGGATGTCCTGGAGGGGCGCATAGCGGTGAGCGAAGAGCTGCGCGAGCGCATGCTCGAGGGCCTCGTCGGGGGCAGGTCCGATGCGGACCCGGTGGGCAGGCTATCGGATCGGGAGCTCGAGGTATTCACCCTCATAGGCAGGGGCTGCGGAGCCGCCGAGATCGCGGAGCGCCTGGGCCTCTCGGTAAAGACGGTCAACGCCTATCGGGACCACATAAAGGACAAGCTGGGCCTGCCGAGCGCATCCGACCTGCGCAAATTCGCGGTCGAATGGGGCTCGAGCGGGAAGCAGGCGTAGCGCGCGCCGGCACGCGCGAGGGCATCCGCCGTCCGGGCGGCCTTCGCGACCCATAGGTAAAAAGGCCGATGGAATAAACGGCCTCCTACCCGATGAGCAAGATCGAGCCGAGACGGTAACCTTGAGCGACGGAGAGGATGATGCGATGGCCATACGCGTGCCCGAGATAGATTACTACTCGCTCCACGGCATCTGGGGGGCTTACGGCTCGCTGGTTCTGGGCAGGCTAGGAAGGGGAGCCGGCGTAATCGTCGGGGACGTAAGGCCGCCGCGCGGCGGAATGTTCATCGGCTACCGGATCGGGCGCGGCGAGCCGCGGCTCCTCCCCTTCTCGGCCGGTCTGAGCTTCGGCCTCGGCGCCTCGGCGTACCGGGAAGACGAAGTCGACTCGAGCCGCGTGGACAGTCTGCGAAGCGCCGCTTACTTCGGCTCCGAAGAGATCGAGCGCTACATGTCCCTGTCCGGCGAGGAATGGCGGGCCGGGGCCCTGTCGTTTCGCGTCGTTTCCTTCTTCGGCGAAGTGCCCGATCCCCAGGCCGTCCCGCCCGCCTCCGCGCGATCGGGCCTCCGGCCGTCCATCCTCCTCCGGATCGCCTTCGACAACTCGGGCGGCACCGGCACCTTGACGGGCCTCTTCGGGATGCAAGGCATACGCAGGCCCCTCTCCGATTCCACGGCCGGCGGCCTCCTCGGCATGGCCGGCGGCTCTTCCTTCGGCTTCGCTATCCGCCCCAGGCCGGGCGTCGAGGAAGTGATGGACTGGTCGGTCGTCGAGGCCGCGTTCGACGGCGGCGCCGACGGCGCCGCCAGGCCGCTTCGGCGCCTCGCCTCGGAGGGCGGCCTGCGCTTCAGCGTCGCGCCCGGCGAGAAGGCCGAGTACGTCGTCGCCCTAGGAGTCTTCCGCGACGGCATCGTCACGGCGGGTCTCGGCGCCCACGCGTACCACAGCTGCCTCTTCAAGGACCTCGAAGACGTGATCGAGAGCGCGCTGGACGAAGCGCCCCAGTCCCTCGCCCTCGCGGGGGGAGTAGACGCCCTCTTGGAATCGTCGGGCCTATCCGAGGATCGCAAATTCCTGCTGGCTCACGCCGCGCACAGCTATTGCTCGAGCACCGAGCTCCTCCTCGCTGAGTCGGGCGATCCCGTCTTCGTCGTGAACGAGGGCGAGTACCAGATGATGAACACCCTCGACCTCACGGTGGACCAGGCCTTCTGGGAGGCGCGCTTCTCGCCTTGGACCCTCCGCAACGAGCTCGAGTCCTTCGCCGAGCGCTCGTCCTACACGGACTCCCTCGGGATGGCATTCGCCCACGACCAGGGGGTCGACGACTGCTTCTCTCCAAAGGGCCGATCCGCCTACGAGATGCCGGGCCTTTCCGACTGCTTCAGCTTCATGAGCTACGAGGAAACCCTGAATTGGGTGATTTCGGCCTGCCTCTACGCCTCCCTCGCGGGAGACCTCGAGTGGGCCCGGGGAAGGAGGCGTACTCTCGCCGACTGTCTGGGCTCCATGGTCGCGAGGGACGCGAACGGCGACGGAGTGATGGACCGCGATTCCGACCGCTGCGCGGGAGGCTCGGAGATAACCACCTATGACTCCCTGGATATAAGCCTCGGGCAGGCGCGCAACAATCTCTACCTGGCGGTCAAGGCCTGGTCGGCCTTCGTCTGCCTCGAGTCCCTGTTCCGCCAGATCGACGGCGCCGAGTCGGTCGAATCGAAGGACTCGCGGCACGCCGCGCTCACGGCCTCGCGTACGATAGCGGCCAGGATGCTCGAGCCCGAGGGCTTTATCCCCGCCGTCTTCGAGAGCGACAACCGCTCCTGCATAATTCCGGCGATCGAGGGCCTCGCCTATCCCGGCTTCTGCGGCGCTCCGGAAGCGGTCCTGGCCGACGGTCCCTATGGCGAGCTCGTGTGCGCCCTGAAGCGCCATCTCGACAAGGTGCTCGCGCCGGGAGTCTGCCTCGACGCGGTATCGGGCGGATGGAAGCTTTCGTCGACGAGCAGAAACACCTGGCTCTCGAAGATATTCCTGAATCAGTACGTGGCCGAGAGTGTCCTGGGCCTCGACGACCAGCGCACGCGGCGGGACGCCGTGCACGCGCGGTGGCTCAGGACAGGCAGCGCCGACTACGCCGCGACCGACCAGGTGGACTCGTCGAGCGGCGCGGACCTGGGATCGCGGCTCTACCCGCGGCTGGTCACGTCGATACTATGGCTGAAGAACAACCGATAAAGGGCAACCTTTGGGCGGTTCGATGAAAATGCATGATCGGAGCCGCATCGGGGCGCATTCCCGCTTCCATCCGGGGTATTGAGATTACTGAATGTTTCGATCATACTGGTTAGATTCCACCCCAGGAGCGTCGCGAAATGTGCGGAATCTTCACCGTCCTCGACATCAAGGGAGACCCCGTAGAGCTCAGGAAACAAGCCATTGCCCACGTAAAGCGCCTGCGCCACAGGGGCCCGGATTGGAGCGGGGTCTATTCCGACAATCGCGCGGTGATCTGCCACGAGCGGCTCTCCATAGTCGACGTGATGCATGGGGCTCAGCCCCTGGTCGACCGGGAGACGGGACGAATTCTCGCCGCCAACGGCGAAATATACAATCACAAGAAGCTCCGTGCCGAGAAGCTCAAGAGGCTGCACGATTTCCAGACCGAATCCGACTGCGAACCGCTGCTGTATCTTTACGACGAGCTCGGCCCCGATTTCGTGAATCTCCTCAACGGCATATTCGCCTTCGTGATCTACGACCCCCGCGACGGCAGCTTCTTCATCGCGCGCGACCATATCGGCATCAACCCCCTCTACTGGGGCCGAGACGGCGAGGGCAATCTTTTCGTCTCCTCCGAGATGAAGGCGATATACGACATCTGCCCCAAGGTCGAGGTTTTCCCCCCGGGGCATTATTACGATTCGAGCGCGGCCAAGCTCGTGAAATGGTACAACCCTTCCTGGGCGGCCGCCGGGTCGGTACCCAAGGGCGAGGCCGACCTGGACAGGCTCAGGCAATCCCTCGAGGACGCGGTGAAGCGCCAGCTCATGTCCGACGTGCCCTACGGCCTTCTCATCTCCGGAGGCGTCGACTCCTCGATCATCGCGGCCATCGCGGCCAAGCACGCCGAGAAGCGCGTCGAGACGGACGAGCGCGACCGCGCCTGGTGGCCCCGGATGCATTCCTTCTCTGTGGGCCTGCCCGGAGCCCCCGACACGAAGTACGCCAAGAAAGTAGCCGACCATATCGGCAGCCAGCACCACGAGATCGTCTTCACCGTGCAGGAAGCCCTCGACGCGATCCCCGACGTCATCTACCACCTGGAGACCTTCGACGTCACCACGATCCGCGCGGGCACGCCCATGTACCTGATGTCGCGGACGATCAAGTCCATGGGCATCAAGATGATCCTCTCGGGCGAAGGCGCCGACGAGATCTTCGGCGGCTACCTCTATTTCCACAAGGCGCCGAACCCCACCGAGTTCCACGAGGAGCTCGCGCGCAAGATCTCGATGCTCCACCTCTACGACTGCCTGCGGGCCAACAAGGCCATGTGCGCCTGGGGCGTGGAGGCCAGAGTGCCGTTTCTCGACCCTGAATTCCTCGAGATCGCGATGGGCATCGACCCGAAATACAAGATGATCCGCAAGGCCGGCCCGGGCCGGCCTTCGGACGAGGGACGGATGGAGAAGTACATCCTCCGCAAGGCATTCGACGGATGGATTCCCGACGAGATCCTCTGGCGCCAGAAGGAGCAATTCTCCGACGGCGTCGGCTATTCATGGATCGACTCCATCAAGGCTTACGCCGAGAAGGAGATATCCGACTCGGTAATGGCCAACGCGCGCTTCCGTTTCCCCTCCAAGACGCCGGTCTCGAAGGAAGCCTATTGGTTCAGGACGATATTCGAGGAGCATTTCAAGAATCCCAGCGCGGTGGATCTCGTGCCCGACGGCCCCTCCATCGCGTGCTCGACCCCTACGGCCATCCGCTGGGATTCCGCATGGGCCGAGATGGCCGACCCTTCGGGTCGGGCCGTGCAAGGGGTGCACGAACACGCCAAGTAACCGTGTCTTGGGGATACTGGCCTTCCTAGCCGCGATGTCCGCGCTCCCTGGCGGACGACTCGCGGCGGCGGCCTCCTTCGACGGCCGCGGCGGTTCCCTCGAGATCAAGGACTATCTCCTCCTGGAATCGCCTCGCGAAGAGCGTGCCCACCTCGACCTTTCCGAGGCGACGCCCGGCGTCCGACGCTATTCGGGAGGCTTCCTCCCGTCTACCCTGCGCGTATCGCCGAAGATGTACACGTTCAAGGCCTTCTTTCGCGTCGATCCGTCCCTCGCGGGGGTGGACTTGGCCCTGTATATGGGCCTCGCCGAGTATCCCTACCGCCTCTACCTGAACGGGATCGAAATCTTCGCGAAAGGCCGGTACCAGGGGGGGTATTACAACTCGAGTCTCCGGACCGTCGATTCGGTCTACCTCTCGCCGGACCTGCTGCGTTACGGGGCGGAGGATAACGCTATCGCGCTGGAGGCTTACCCTCGCTATGAGAACTGGGGGCTCGACCGGATCTACGTCGATCGCAGGATGGCGGTAGACGCGGCGGTCTTTCTCCGAAATTTCATCGGGATCAACGTAATTCAGGGCGCTTTCGTCCTGGCATTGCTCCTGGGGATGTATTTCGTAGCGCTCTACTTCTTCGCGCGGCGGAAGTTCGGCAAGTACATCTTCTGCAGCCTGATCTGCGCCTCGTTCTGCCTTTCTTACTGCAACATGACCATCCATTACGACGCGAATAACGAGGTCCTGCTCGAGGCCCTTTCCAAGGGCGGCATCATCCTCATGTCCTCCTTCATGCTGCTGTTCTGCTGCGAGTTCACCTCTGTCCTGAATAAGCGACGGATATTCCCCTTCGCCTCCCTAGGCGTCGGCACCATCACGGCATTGCTCGTGATGACGAGGCAGTCGAAGGAGGTGATCCTGGCCTGGTTCGGGTACGCGGCGAACTTCCTCATCGTACCCCAGCTCCTCGCCGATATCGCGATCCTGGTCTACGCTCTTGTCAGGAACAGGAACCGGCGCGTGTTGCCCCTTCTTTCGTCCTTCGCGGTTATCGCCGCGACCGCCGCGCACGACGTCATCTTCCTGAATAAATCCGTCCTGCCCTACGCCTGGCTCGCCGCCTACGGCTACCTCGCGGCGGTCATCGCGATCGTCGCGACACTGGCGAGCGAGCAGGGCAATCCCTACATCAGGGAGCCCAAGGCCAGGCTCTCCCTCGGCGCCCTAGGCCTCTCCGAGTCCGAACAGCTCAATATCCTCTGCGCGATCGGGGGCAAGAGCGTCAAGGAGACTGCCGCGGAATTCGGCGTCAGCGAATCGACGGTGCGCAACACCCTCGCCAGAGCCTACAAGAAGCTGAAGGTCACCGGGAAGACGGGCCTCGCCACGCTCGCGGAGAAGTACGATATTATTAAATGAAGCCCGCCGCGCATCCTTCGCCTTTCACTTGATCCCGAGCTTGATCTTGTCGTACAGCAGCTGATCCTTCTCCCTGGAGCCCAGGCTCACGACGTAATTCCTGTCGTCGGTCTTGATGACCACATAGGAGACGTCGGGCTTCTTGAGGAAGACCCTCGCCGCGCCCACGCCGTCGACATTGTAGTTGCCTTCTCGGAAGAGGCCGAAGGCGTCGTTGCCCGCGATGCGCGAGCCGACGGGAGCGGGCCCCGGGACGAATTCGAGATCGCGTATGTCGGAGAAGGGCAGCTTGAAGCCGAAGAGGGCGAACACTCTGACCTCGGAATCGCTCGCCGAGACGGGATCGATCGAAAGCTCGACCGCCATGTAGGCCGCGAGGACTATCGCCGCGGCAATTATTACGCGCAGGGAAATACGGTTGGCCAGGCGTCTATCGTATTTCGGAGTCGCCTTGTTCGATCTGACGCCGTCCATGATGGGCGATTATAGCCCTTTCGCCACGATCTCGTCCATTCGCCTCAGGCGTCGGGACAAATCGCGCGCGAGGTTCATGACGATCATGGCGAAAGCGCGCATGCTCGCCTTGGAGAGCTCGTGGAGGGCGTGGTTGCTGATGGTGGCTACCGTGGACGGGACGAGGGAGCGAACCGTAGCCGCGGCCGGCATCACGTCCAGGAATTCCATCTCGCCGAAGGTATCGCCCTCGCGCAGTCGGACGAGGGACACTCCCCCCTTCTCGATATTGACGCATCCTTCCAGGATGAAGTAGATCCTGTCGTTGGGATCGCCTTCCCGAAGAATCTCGGTTCCCGCCGCATAGGAGGCGCTGCCCATAAGGGGCCTTATGGATTCTATCTCGTCGGGCAGAAGCCCGCCGAACAGGGAATAGTCCTTCAAGGCCGAGGCTTCTATCAAACTATCCTCCGGACATAAATTATCATCGGCAGAAACGAGGGACAATAGCGCGATTCCCCGGCTGACCGCGGTCAATTCAAGAAAGCTTCTTGACTGGATCGACGAACAGGCTTATAATGAGTACATACTCAATGAGTGACCAATCAAAGACGACAGCGAGGAACAGAGAGAGCCAGAAGCTGGAGACCAGGCGGCGTATCATCGACGCCGCAATACGGGTTTTCTCCCGCGATGGCATCCTCGCGTCCGCCACCGCCGAGGTCGCGAAGGAGGCGGGCCTGTCCCATGGGAGCGTCTTCGCCCATTTTGGCACCCAGGAGTCCCTCATCTCGGCCGTGATCGAGGACTTTGGAGAGTCGCTGGCGAGGCGGCTCCACGAGCTGGTCGCCTCTGGGGCGGGGACTCGCGAAGTGCTCGGAGCCCACCTGCGGGCTATAGGAGAGCGCGAGGACTTCTACGCGAGCCTCGTCGTAGAGGCTCCCTTGTTGCCTGCGGGGGCCAGAGACAGCCTCGTCGCCATCCAGTCCTCGATCTGCTTCCATCTCTCCCCCGCCGTCGCGGCCGAGACGCGGGCGAGGAAGATCCGGCCGATGCCGCTCTACCTCCTCTTCAATACCTGGATCGGTCTCGTGCATCACTATCTCGCGAACCGGGCCCTCTTCGCGCCTGGAGCGTCGGTCGTAGAACGCCGCGGCGAAGAGCTTCTCGATCATTTCATGTACTTGATATCGAAGGGAGGACGAGGATGAGCGGAAACCCCAAGGCCGGTATGAAGCTCTGCATTTCCTGCGGAATGCCGATGGAGAAGCCCGAGGACTATCCCTCAGGCGACAGGTCCAAGGACTACTGCGTCCATTGCGCCAGGCCGGACGGCTCGCTGCAGTCCTACGAGGAAAGGGCCGCCGGGATGGCCGCCTTCATCGTGAGGACGCAGGGCCTCGACGAGGAGGCCGCATTGTCGACCGCCAAGGCGATGATGTCGCGATTGCCCGCATGGAAGGGCCGAACGTGACGGCTCTCCGCGACATGCGCAATATCGGCGCGGTAGTCGCGGCCGAACTCGCCGCCGCCGGCATCCCGGACGCCGAGGCCCTCCGGGCCGCGGGCTCGGTCGGCGCCGCCATCCGCCTGCGCGACTCGGGCTTCGACGTCTGCAAGAGCAAGCTCGGCGGCCTCGAGGGCGCGATACGCGATATCACCTGGCACCTGATACCGGCCGACGAGCGCGCGGAGCTGTGGGAACGGCTCCAGGAACTGACCGACTGCGGTTACCGTCGGCGGCGCCCCCGCGCCGGCGTCATCGGCGAAAGTTCCACTTCCGCGAGGAGAAGCGTTCCGCCGCGAGCCGCCGCGCCTCGGCCTCCTCGGCCGAGCTGAGCGGTAGCGGCTCGAGCTCGGCGCCCCAGGCGGAGGAACAGCCTTTCGCCAGCGCCTCGGCCGCCTCGGCATAGGGGACCGCTCGGCCGAGCAAGGCCCGTAGCGAGGTCACCCGCGCTTTTACTTCCTCCACGAGCCTTCCCTTGAGCTTCTCGGCCGGCACCTTGAGCAATGAGAACATACGCTCGGGGCTCAAGTCGAGGAGGATGGTCCCGTGCTGAAGGAGGCATCCCTGCCGCCTCGTCTGGGCATTGCCGGACACCTTCTTGCCGCCGACTGCGATGTCGTTGATCGGCTCGAAGACGGCGTCGACGCCCAAAAGGCCCAGGCCCCCGATTATCCCGGCGCAGACCAGACGGTACGATTCGAGGATGTCGTCGGGAGCGAGCGCGTGCCCCAGGGGAAGGACGGTCGAGTAGGTGATTTCGCCGTCGTGGAAGACCGCCCCGCCCCCCGTAAGCCTGCGGACGGCGTCGACTCCGGAGGCGCGGCAGGCGTCGAGGTCGACTTCGGCCTCGAGGGACTGGAAATAGCCCACGGTGACGCAGGGCGGGGACCAGCGGTAGAGCCTCAGGACCGGCGGCGATTCGCCCCTGGACACCGAGCCGAGGAGGGCCTCGTCGATAGCCATGTTGAGCGCGCCGGGCAGGGCGCCCCGGGCGCCGGAATCAAGGAGCCTGAGTTTCATCGGCCGCTTCCCCCAGGGCTTGGGCGATATCCGCCGGGGTGGCTCCGAAGAGTCGGAGCGGCGGCTTCGAGAATAGGGATAGCGCGGTCTCCTCGACGAGCTCGACCGGGATGCCGACGAAGCCGGCTTCCGCGGCTTCGAATGCCTCCTCCGGATGGGCGAAGAAATCGCCCCGGACGAGGGCCCGCCGGACG
The DNA here is from genome assembly GCA_964491385.1 of uncultured Treponemataceae bacterium. Classification (GTDB taxonomy): domain Bacteria; phylum Spirochaetota; class Spirochaetia; order Treponematales; family Rectinemataceae; genus UBA1306. Next base: position 12,759 of record CAZBGA010000082.1, read on the forward strand.
AGGCCCGACTCGATCTCGACCTCCACCCTGAGGAGCTTGCCCCCGGGAACCTTATGGTCGCGCCTGCGAATCACGCTTCGCCTCGGCCGGCGTCGAAGCATGCGCGCGCGTGATAGCTCGTCCGCGCCAGCGGAGCCGACACGACCGAGGAGAAGCCCCTCGACCTGGCCTCGTCGGCGAGCCGGGCGAATTCCTCGGGAGGAAGATATCGAGCGACCTCCGCCTGGAGGGCGGTCGGCCTTAAGTATTGGCCGAGCACCAGGCTGGCGCAGCCGGCCGCCCGGAGATCGTCCATAGTCCGCAGCAGCTCCTCGCGCTCCTCGCCCATGCCGAGAAGGATACTCGACTTTACGACGGGAGCGCGGCCCCGCCTCCGCGAGGCCGTCGACGCCAGGGAAAGAGTGCGGAGACTGGCCGCATACGAGGCTCTCGCGTCTCGGAGGCTTTGGAGCCGCTCTACCGTCTCTACATTGTGCGCGAGCACGTCGGGGAGCGCGTCCAGGATGGGCTCCAGCTCCTCCTCGCGGTAGTCGGGCACGAGGAGCTCGACCCGCGCGTCCGGGCACAGTGCCTTGATAGCCCGCGCGCAGGCCGCGAAGTGCGCCGCGCCGCGGTCGGGCAAGTCGTCGCGATCGACGCTGGTGACGACGGCGTAGCCCAGTCCGAGCTCGGCGACGGCTCGAGCCAGGTCCTCCGGCTCTTCGGGCCGCGGCGGCTCGCCCCGCTTGCCGTGAGTCACGGCGCAGAAGCGGCAGCCGCGCGTGCAGACCGAGCCGAGCACCATGAAGGTGGCAGTGGCGGCCCCCCAGCACTCGGCCTTGTTCGGACAGCGCGCCTCGTCGCAGACGGTCGCGAGCCCCCGCCGCTCGAGAGTCGCGGAAACGCGGCGCCAGTTTCCCCCGGAGGGAACGCCCACGCGCAGCCAGGGGGGCAGTCGCAAACCGGAGTTCGCGCGCAAACCGGAGTTCGCGCGCGAGTCTAGGGTCACGGCAAAACCCCTTCCGCGCGCGCGGGCCTCCCCGCCGGCCCGGGCTGGCCGCCCATGAACGAAAAGGCGAGGAGGGAAGACGCCTCGACGAGGCCGGACACATCCGCCCTCCCGAGCACCGCGATGCGGAATATGGCCGCCTCGATCAGAGCGTAGAGCAGATCCCCCGCCGTCTTGACGGAAAAAGGAGGGAAGACGCCCTTTTTCTGACCGTCGATCAGAAGGCCGGCCAGGATATGCCGCATCCTGATGGTGCGCCTGCGGACGCGATCGTCGGGATCTCCGCCCGCCGCCCGCAGATGGCCGAGGTAGTCCAGGATGACGGACAGGAGGCGATGGTGCGCGGCGCAGGTCTCCACGACCAGCGCCAGGATGACCGAGAGCTTGTCGGACTGACTCCGCGCCTGATCGCCCGCGATGACGCGAATCTCGGACTCGAGCTTCTCGGTGAAGAGCTTGATGCTGAACGTGAAGATCTCGCGCTTGTTCTTGAAATACAGATAGAGGATAGTGCGCGTGATGCCGCAACGCTCCGCGATTTTCTGGAAGGTAGTGTCCTCGTAACCCTCGTCGACGAACACGTCGAGGGCCTTCCCCAAAATCTCCCGTTTGCGCTTATCATGCTCGATCGTGATTGACAAGTTCACCGCCTCCGTCTTTGTGTTAGTATACATTC
>CAZBGA010000083.1:0-14313 GCA_964491385.1 uncultured Treponemataceae bacterium
CGCTGAACGACTCCGCGCGGAACGCGCTCATGACGCGCCTGGGCCAGCTGGCCGTCGCCGCGGATGCGAAAAGCCGCAAATCCGCGGATACGGCCGCAGCTCGTCCCATGCTCGCCGCCGCCTCGGCTCGCCTGGCGGCGGAGGATTGGCCGGCGGCCGTTTCGGGCTATATAGGCCTGATAGCCTCCTATCCGGAGGCCGATCAGACCGCCGATGCGCTCAAAGGCATCGATCAGGCGCGACTGGGGATGGAAAGGTCGGCCGAGGCTCGGGCGGAGAGCTCGGCCGCCGAGATCCAGGCGGCGCGGAAGGACCTCGCGGATGCCCAGTCGGCGGCCGGGGAAGAGGCATCGAGTCTGAGGTCGGACATCGAGGACCTGAAGAAGCAGCTGGCCGACGCCCAGGCTAAGACGGCGCAGGCGGCGAGCGCGGCCAATCCGGCAATCGATACGGCGGCCCAAGCGGCTCAGGATGGTAAGACCGCGGAGCTCCAGGCGGAGGTCGAGCGCCTGAAGGACGAATCGGCGAAGGACGCGGCTGAGTTCGAAAAGGACAGGGCAGGGGCGGCCAAGTACGATGCCTTGATATCGAACTACCGGAGCTACCTCGAAAGCGAGTCCAAGACTCGGGGAAAGGGGGGGCAGGACGCGAGTCTCGCGGGCCAATCGAGCCTCTACGACTTCCTGGGGGGAAGCGAGGTATCCGAGGCCTTCCCCGGACTGCGGGACAAAGTCGCTTCGTTCCAGGACGCGGCCCGGACGGAGCTTCTCGACGCCTTCCCCAGCGACGCGTCCGAGATAGTGCAACAGGCCCTGGCCTTCAAGGACAAAGCGGCGCTCGGCGCCTACTATGCGTCTAAGCGCGATGTCTACGAGAAGAGCGGCAACAAGCTCATGGTCAATTTCCTCGATGCCGTCTCGAAGGTCGTAGATTAGCCCGAAGCTCGATGCGTCAATCGCCCAGAGCGGGGACCGAAGCGCTTTTCAGCGCCCAGGTCTTGGCGGCGATGCTGCCCTGGTTGCTGGACTGCGTCGTAAGCACCTGGGTGAAAAGGGCGCATATCTGACCATTGACGCTGAATTCCTGCTCGAAGCGGAGATTGCCGGCGGCAAGCTTGAAGACTTGGTTGCCGGCCTTGTCGAAGGCGTACATGAATAGGTCGTCCTGCGCCAGTATCAGGGCTTGCTGAGACAGGATGCCGACTATGGGGGCTTTGATCGAGGGAAGTACCGAAGGCGCCTCGGCCAGTGTCGCGGCCGCGCCCGCGCCCGAATCGGGCCAGCGGTAGCAGGTCTCCCTTCCCTCTGGGCCCGTGTACGCGCAGAGATAGAAATCGTTCTGCAGGCGGAAGAATCTGGATCCTATGTTTACGCCGATGCCCGGTCCCGCCACGGTGTAGGGGCCGTCCGTGGACGTCGACCCGAGAGCGTCGTAGCTGACGCCGAAGCGCTGGAGGGACAGGCCGGCCGGGTCCCAATAAAGGAGCTCGATGTCGTCCGCGCTTCCGTTCGGGTCGAGGACGCTTCCGGCGGCGACCAGGTAGGATACCGTGGACAGCCCGGAGGGAGAGACGCCGAGAGGTCCTCCGACGAGACTGCACGAAGGATCGGCGGGGTCGCGATAATAGAGTTGGAGGTCGAGGTCCTTCGAGGAGCTGTTGCCGTTCAGCCCGAGGAGGAGGACCCTTGCGGCGTAATCCGCGCTCACGCCGGCGGCGACGGCGACCGTTCCGGCCCCGAAGCCCTGGGACCCTCCCATGCTGCCGCCCACCAATGGGGATCCGGCGGCATCGGCCTGTCCGAAATAGCTGACGGAGATATTGCCGGTCTGCCTTTGGACGAGTAGGCCGCAATCGAGGGCCGAGAACCTGCCGGGCAGGAACTCGTAGGCGCCGCTCGGGGTTCCGGAGTTCCATCCTATGGGACCGATCTCGCCGCTCCAGCTGGCGATTCCCGCGAGTTTCTGCGAGAGCGCCGCGGAGGCGGACAGACTCTCGTTGTAGATAGGCGTCCAGCAGGCGACCAGGGAGAGCGCCGGGAGCGCCGCAGCCGCGATGCGCGACATCGCCGAAAGGACCTTCATAAGTATATCCTCAAGCCGAGTCTGGGAACCGGGAACTCGGCGAGCCACCCGGGGTGGCCCGGAAACCAGCCCGGGCCCGAGACGACGGCATCTCCGCCGCCCGACCCGCGGGAGGCCAGCATCAGGTCGACGAGGGCGTAGGGGTAGAAGATTCCGCCGAGCTCGAAGTAGAGCTTGGCTCCCGTCTCCCGGCCCCACTCCGCGCCGACGAGGGGGAAGATCCCGACCGGCGCTATCGGGTCGACGAAGAAGGCCTGATAGCCGGGCATATCCAGCCGCAGGAACGCGTCCGCGGCCGCGTAAAAGCGCAGATTCCTGTCCGGGTCCTCGAAGTAGGTCCCGATTCCGCCTCCCGTCTGGAGGAGGGAGAAGCTCGAGAACGATGAAGGCTCCGGGTACTCGCCGTCGTCGTTCTGGAAGTCCAGGCCCCCGAGGAATTGCGTGATAGTCACTCGGACGAAAAGGCGCTTGCCGATGAGGTATGCCGCCCTGGCCTCGGGGAAGGAAAGACCGTAAAGGGACAGCTCGGCTGTCCAAGCGGGCGGCCTCGTCATCGGCAGCTCGATGCGAGTGAGCGGCGCCTCGATGTAGGCGCTTCCGCTCGCGTCGAGATAGCCGGGAGAGCGGGCCTTCCATGGAACGATGGCGGGCAGACTCATCGCAATCTCGACCTGACCCGCCGGCGGCATGGAGAAAGTGCTGCCGAATCCTTCGACGCGGACGCCCGGCGGAGCCGCGACGATCACGACCTCGCGCGGCAGAGCCTCGATCGCGGGCCCCATATCTTGCACGAGTTCCGTCCAGAAGGACGAGACCAGATCGCGAGGGCCGGGCGAGGCTTTCTCGAAGAAACCGGCGCGCAGCTCGAGGCCGCCCTTCGAGGCTACATAGCGCCAGTCGACTCGGATGCCCTCGCCAGTCGGAGATCCGGACACGGATAGCGCGATCGGGCACGATGATCTGGCTGCGTCCGCGGCGAGATCGTCGCCGCCGCTATCGTGGCGAAGCACGGCGGCCGCTAAGGGAGAAGCGGCGAGCGCCGCCTCCAGGGAATCCCTCAATGCGGCCCCGCCGGCGATTCCTTCAGCCGCCAAGGAGACCATGATGCGCTCGGCGTCGATGTCCTGGGCCGAGGCGCCGAGGGCCAGGAGGACCGCGACCGCGACGCAGAACGTCTTCTTCATCACCACCAGGTCCTCAGCCTGTAGAATCTGCCGGATCCGCCGTCGAAGTAATACCAGTATTTGCCCGAGGTCTCGAAATAGAAGAGGGCGCTCTGGTTGTCGCTCATGGAATATCCGTCGATTTGGCCTCCCGGGCCGAGGGGATAGCGGCTGAAGCTGAGATTGTTGCCGTTGCCGTGAGTCAGCGACACGATGCCGTTCTCGGTGATCCATGCATCGACCCCCGAGCTGCCGTTGACGCTCCCGTTGGACGAATCGACCCCGATCCCCGATGTCGATGTAACGCCCGCCGTGTCGAGGAGGTCGGGGCTTGCCGCGGCCATGGCGGAGGCAAAAGTCGGGAAGTCCTTGAAGGTCTCGGCGAGCACGACGTTCTGACTGCCCTGTCCGAGGAAGAAAAGGAGGCATACGCGACCGTCGCCGAGCACGGCGACGCGGGCGAGGCTCCATGTATCCGTAGCCGAGCCTATTTGATGGGTTTCCGTGGAGCCCGGACTCCAGCTCGCGGAATAGGCGTCCATGTGGAGGAGGTTCGAGGAGTCCGACGGCGACGTATAGATGAGGTAGTTGACGGAGGCGGAGCCGTCCGCGATGAGCCATGCGCCGATGGATTGAGGACTGATGCCGGTCAAATTCGAATTGAGATTGAGAGTGCCCGCGTCGAAGCTCTGCGCCCAGATTCTGATGTTTCCGTCGACGTCGAAGTTCGTCGACAGGACTCCGCCGCTCGTCGGAAGCTCGAAATTCTTCAGGTCGAGCGTATCGTAGCCCAAGGCGCCCACGAGGCTGTCGTTGCCGAAATCCCCCTGTACGAAGACGTAGGCGTTCGCGGTGCCGCCCGTGCCCGGTACCGCGACGCTGATCGCGTTCAGGCCGTTCAGCGTCAGCCCGTCGTTCGTCTGCAGAGCGGCCCTCAGGTTCACCCATGCCACCGCCTTTTGCATGAAGTCGCCGTAGGGGTCCCCGAGAAGGAAGGAACAGCCCGCGAAAGCGAGGGCCAGGGCGGAAAGCCCGAGAGCGGCGCCGATCGACCGGGTCAACCGCATCCTAGAACCTCCAAAGCAAGCCCGCCGAGAGATCGGGGGTCCCGTTCCCGATCCAACCGACACCGAGGAGACCTGATGGGCTGATCGAGTACGATCCCCGCACCGAGAACCAGAGTGTAGGCCCCGTCTTGAAGCGGTACTCGAAGAACCCCTCTATGGGGATTATCGCGACATCCACGAAGACCGAGCTGTCGGAGGTCGGAGAGGCGGCGGGGCTGAAGCTGAGCAGGAAGCCGCATCCGATGCAGGCTCCGAGCCTGAACGGAGATTGAGGAGGGAACAGCAGATAGGATCCTATGCCTTCCCAGGTCTCGGCATGAACGAGGGGAATCGATCCGGGCGAGAAATCATAGCCCGCGAAGATCCTCTCGTTGACGAATATGAAATTCCAATCGGGCCTCATGAAGATTCTGTACGTAGCGCCCAGCCCCAGCAGCCTGCCGGGTCCGGTCCCTATGAGCAGGTTTCCCCTGTCGGCTTTTCGGAGGGCCGGGACCGAGATGCTCGGCGCCTCGTCTCCGAGCACTACCGGCACTTCGATCGGAAGCCTGTCTTTGGCGACGATGCCGATAATGACCTTCGTGCCTTTCTCGAAGGGAACGTAGGGGAGGAGGAGCTCGCCGTCCCGGATGGTGCCTGCCGCCCGGGAACCCGTGCCGGCCTGGCCGCCGATATATACGGAGGCGCCTTCATCGGGCGAGGAGACGGATATGCGGTACTGGACCGGACCGCCTCCGGGCTTCCGCGCGGAATCGCGATAGGCGGCCGTCTTGGCGGCGATCGCCTTCGCGCCGTCTTCGATCAGGGGCAGGGCGGTGAGGCCGGCATAGGCCGAAAAGCCGGCAGAGGCGACGAGGGCGTTTTCCTGCGCGTCGTAGACTCTCAGGGTGTAGGCGATGCGCTTGTCCGTGACATCGAACGAGGCGAAGGCCGCCCACCTGGCTCCCGCTGCCGTCGCCCTCGACGACGCTTCCGCCGCGAGGTCCCCGCCTCGGTCGAGATCCCCCGCCGACCTGCTTACGCGGAAAGAAAGCTCGGTCAGGGCCCCGGCCATCGCCTCCTCGAGCGCGTTGCCGAAAACCGCCGCTTCATCCCCTCCGGCGTCGCCCGCTCCCAGATCGACGGCGGGGAAGAGCGCGACGGCGCGGTCGTCGGGGGCCGACGCGCCCTCGGGGACCGCCGACTGCATGAAGAGCGCGAGCGCGATCGTCGAGAATGCGGCAATCGGCCGACGGCGCGAGCTGCGAATCATTTTTCCGTGAGCACTTCGACCCCGTCCCAACCGGCGGGCGGCGGGTTGCGGGCGAAGCCCTTCGCCCTCTCGAGGTATATCTTAGCGGGGTAGTCGTCGGGTAGCAGGGATAGTACATCGCGGAAACCCTCGGCCGCCGGCGCGAAATCCCGTGCGTAGTATTTCCCCACCGCCTCTTCATGTATGGCCCAGCCTTTTTCCTCGGCGGGAGTCAGCATCGACCTCGCGGTATGGACGCTGACTCCCTTGCTCTTGCCCTTCACCGCGATCGTATCGACCTGCCGGCAGCGAACTTTATCGGAGACGCGGTCCCGCACGTCTTGGGACATGAGGAGGGGCTGGCGATACATCTTGGTCGCGCCCTCGAGTCTGGAGGCCAGGTTCACCGCGTCCCCGATGACCGTGTAGTTCATCTTCTTCTCGCATCCGATGTTGCCCACCGTCACGACGCCGTAGTTGATCCCGACGCCGATGCGGAATTCCGGCTTGCCCCTCTGCCTCTGTCCCAAGTTGAAGACCTCGAGCGATTCCGCCATCTCGAGCCCCGCCAGGACGGAGCGGAGGGCGTCGTCCTCGTGCTTCTTCGGCGCACCGAAAATCGCCATGATCGCGTCGCCGATGTACTTGTCCACTACCCCGCCGCGCTCCATCAGAGTATCGACCATGAGGCCGAAATAGCGGTTGAGCGAATTGACGAGATCGTCCGGCTCCATGTTCTCGGAAATGGTCGTGAAGCTCCTGATATCGGAGAAAAGGACGGAGACGAGTCGGTTGTTGCCTACGAGCATGGACTCGGGATTCTGGAAATACTCCTCGATGACGTCCTTCGGCACGTAGAGCTGGAAGATGTTCCGAATCTTCGTTTCCTTTTTCTGGGCCACCGCCGCGTCGAAGGCGTAGCGCTTTATGGACTCGTATGCCTTGCCGAGCTCTCCCAGCATCAGGTTGAAGGTGTGGGAGAGCTGGCCTATCTCGTCCCTGTAGACTACGGGCACGCGCTCCGAGAGATCGTTGGAGGATATGATCCGGCGCATCGCCTGGGAGACGTCCTCGAGAGGCCTTGTAAGGTAGCGGGCCATGAGGAGGAGGAGGAGGACGGCGAGCGCGGAAGCCGCCGCCAGGATGATGACCGTCGTGCGGAAGATGGTCTCCACGTCCCCGTAGAAGGCCCCTCTCTCCTCGGTCACGAAGACGAGCCAGCCGAAGGGCGCGAACGAGAAATACGAGGCGACGCGGTCCGAGCCGCCCATCTTGATCGACGCGAAGCCCGAGCCGCCGGGCGAGAGCGCGCGGAGAGCGGGAATCTCGGCAGGCGAGGGCTCCGCGCTGCCGGCGCGCATCGCGACGGAGCCTCTCTCGTCCAGGGCGGCGATCGACTCCGTCCGGCTCCTCAGGATCGAGCTCGCGAAGGACTCGACCGCCGCCCGGGCGGCGGCCTCCATGTCGGGCCGGCCGGAGTAGCCGTTGTCCGCGAGGAGGCTCCATTGGCCCTCGGCGTACTTCTCGAGCTCCGAGGCTTTGAAAGCGAGGAACTGAGTGGCCACGCGCGTGACCGACGACGCCGCGACGAAGTACGATGTGAGGCCGGCCAGCACGACGGCGGACACGATGAGGGGGAGGACGACGAGTATGATCTTGAGCCGTATGCTCATTTACAGGCAATATAATCCGAGGCCGGGCCGCGCGCAAGCCCGAGGTCCGCGCGGGAAAGGACAGCCGTCCATTCCCGCGCGGCGCCTTCAGCGCCCTCGCGTCCCGTAAAGGTATTTGAAGTAATCCATGTCCGTCGATAGAGTCTTCGAGAAATTGGGCAGAGTCTGGCGGTAGGATTCGATGGCCCTCCAGAAATCGAAGAAGGCGGGATCGCGGCCGTAGGAGTTGGCGTAGATCCTGGCGGCCTCCGCGTCGGCGGTGCCCTTCGTCGTCTCCGCGTCCGCGTAGCCCTCGGACAGGTACCTGCGCTTGTCGTTCTCGAGCTTCCCGAGGATGTCGGCCTTCTGCCCTTCGCCGTAGCTGCGGAACGCCTGGGCGATCTGATTGCGCTCCTTGATCATCCTGTTGTAGACGCTCTCGGTGAGCTCGTCCGAGTACTTGATCTGGCGGGGGATGATGTCGATGACCTCGATGCCGTACTGGGGCACTATGGGCTTGACCGCCTCGAGCATCTCGGCGAAGAGGACGCTCCTCCCCTTATCGATCTTCTCGTAGGTGATCTGGTTCTGGGTGAGGTTCGAAAGGGCCTCCGAGCCGGCCGCGTCGCCCGTCTGGAAAGTCTCCTTGACGTCGCTCGACAGGATCCTGTTCGAGTCGCGCACCGCCTCCCGGAGGAAGTTGCCCGCGATGACGGTCCTGACCGCGCTGTCGAGGACGTCGTCCAGCTTGCCGTAGGCGCTTTCGAGAGTGCCGATGGATTCGTAGAATTTCACCGGATCCGAGATGCGCCAACGCGCCGTGGTGTCCACCCAGATGAACTGATTCTCCTTGGTCTGTATCCGCTGGGGCTCGCCGTCCCAGGGCATCACCTTCTTCGGGTAGATGACTACGACATCGATGAAGGGGGATCGCAGCTTAAGGCCGGCCGTCTTCTGGGTGCTGATTATCTGGCCGAAGCGTACGACCAGCGCCTGCTCTCCCTCGTTGACGATGTAGAAAGGCCCGAGGAGGAGGACGAGTATCGCCGCGGCGATGACGATGCCTCCGATCACCAGCAATCTTTTCATTGGGCGGCCTCCGTGGGCGGGGTTTGAGCGGCGGGAGCGGATGGAGCGGCGGGAGGTGCCGACTCGGCGGCCGGAGCCTGTGCCGGGACTTGGATGGGCGTGGCCGTGGACTCGATGTTCTTCAGGGGGAGGAAATTCGTGAAATGCTTGTCGATGAGCTCGATGTTCTTTTCGCCCTTGAACACGTCTTCCATCATCTCGTAGTACAGGCGCTGCTTGGTCACGTCGGGCGCCTTCCGATACTCCGCGTATACGGAATTGAAGCGGGCGACGTCTCCCTTGGCCTCGTTGACGCGCTCGGCGGCGTAGCCCTTGGCCACCTCCCGCATCTGCTCGGCCTGTCCCTGGGCCTTGGGTATCTCCGAATTATAGGACTCCTTCCCCTCGTTCACCAGGCGATTCATGTCCTGTATCGCCTTGTTGACGTCCTCGAAGGCGTCCTGGACGCCCTTGGGCGGCACGATATTCTGGAGCTGCACCTGGGTGACGTTGATCCCGAGGCCGAATTCGGTGAACTTCTCGTTCATCATCTGGACGGACGCCTCCTGGATGGCGGTGCGTTCCGGCCCGATGACGCCGAGGATGGTCCTGTCGCCGACGAGGAGGTTGACGACCGACTGGGATATGTCGCGTATCGTCTTCTCTCTATCGCTCACGTTGAAGAGCCATGCCTTCGGATCGGTGATCTTGTACTGGATGATCCACTCGACGCTGATGATGTTGAGGTCCCCCGTGAGCATGGTCGATTCTTCCGGGTACTCCTTGGGAGAGTATTGGGTGACGACGCCCGCCTTGTCGGTGCGAAAGCCGAATTGCTCGGTCTGCACGATCTCGGTCTTGACGTGGTACGCCTTTTGGATGCCGAAGGGCCATTTGAAGGCCAGTCCCGGCTGGGCTATCGACGTGAACTTCCCGAAGGTCGTTATGACCGCCCTCTCGGTCTGGTCGACTACGATGAAGCTGGTCGAGAAAATGATCAAAAGGACAATCGCCGCGACGACGAGAAGGACGATTCCCGGCGTGACGCTCGCCGGCACCCTGCGGTTCACGTTCCGCATCCCCTGACCAACGCTATCTCCCATTGGAGCCTCCGATCCTGCTATTTTACTCCATGCGCGAGGGAAAAAGAACCACCGGGACGATCATCGCGCCGGCGCCGCCTCCCGCTCCAAAACGGATCGAAGGGCTTCGTCCCCGAACAGCGCGGCGAGGCGGGCGAAGGCTTCCTCCGGCAGAGAGGCGGTCACCAGCCGCGGCACGTCGGAGAAGGGAGGCTCGGGAAACTCGAGCGACATCGCGTGGAGGATATAGCCGCCGCGGAAGGGCTCGCCGCCGTATTTCGCGTCGCCGGAGAGCGCGAAGCCGCGCGCCGATGCCTGCACTCGTATCTGATGCGTCAGGCCCGAGCGAAGCTCGACGAGGATAAGGCTTCGGCCGCCGTATGCGAGGAGGGGCCGCATCGTCGCCGAGGCCTCTCTTCCCTCCCCGGAAACGAAGCTCGTCATGGATACGCCGTTCCGGGTCATCCTATCGCGCCATTCGCCGGGCTCCGGGGCTTCTCCGTCCACGAGGGCGAGGTATCGCTTTACTATGCGGCGCTCGCGCATAAGCGCTGTAAAGGCGCGAGCTCCAGCCGAGCTTCGCGGGAAGGTCAGGATTCCCGTGGTATTCCTATCGAGCCGGTGCAGGGGGCCCGGAACGAATGAAAGCGACCGGGCCGAGCGCCCGGCGAGCGCTTTCCGGATCCTCGGCTCGAGACCGACCCTTCCCTGCGACAGTCCTCCCCTCGGCTTATTGATGAAAAAGAGATCCTCGGTCGCGAGAATGAGAATGTCGGCGATTTGTCCGAGATCGTCGCCGTCGACGACGGCGGAAGGCTCCTCATCGACGATGTCGAGCTGATCTTGAAGGGAGATCCTGTCGCCCTCCTCTAGCCTCAGCTCGGGCTCGGCCTTTAGATCGTTGACGCGTATCCTGCCTTTCCTCAATGCCGCGTAGATCGCGGATAATGGTTTGTCCTTCAATACCACCCGCAAGACCTTGTCCAGCCGCCTGCCCGCGTCGTCGGGCCCGGCGATGAGTTCGCGTCCGTCGGGGCTTGGGCTCATGGTGTCGAATCTAAGCGCGCGGCTTCGCCGGGTCAATACTGTCGCGCCTTGACAAGCCCCGGACTAGCGGGGAAACTGGTACGGTGAGCGCCGCAGCCAATCCCGAAGGAACGGATTTTTTTACGAATCCCGTCTTCTTGTCGGCGATATTCAGCCTATTGACAGCGCAATTCCTTAAAGCGGTTGTAAATATTTTCCGTTCCAGGGCGCGCAATTTTCGGGAGGTGCTCCTCACCTTCTTCTGGAAGACCGGCGGCATGCCTTCGAGCCATTCCGCCTTGGCGGTTTCCATCGCCACGGCGATCGCATTCCGGCAGGGACCCAATACGAGCATCTTCATCCTCGCCGCATTCTTCGCCCTAGTCGTCATCCGCGACGCGATGGGCGTGCGGCGGGCCGCAGGGCTCCAGGCCAAGACGCTCAACCTCCTCGGCAAGGAGCTCAATGCCCGCGAGGGCTTCCCGTATCGCCCCGTCAAGGAAGTGCACGGCCACAACCCCGCGGAGGTGATAGTCGGGAGCCTCCTCGGCTTCTTCATCGCGCTGGCGTTCTGCACGCTCTGAGGCCGGGCGATGCCGAACGTCGCGAGTATGTCGACCGCGAGGAGGGCCGCGCTCGGCGCGTCCTTCCTCGCGGCCGCGCTCGGCCTCGGACTTTTCGCGCGCGTCGCGATTCCGTCCGGCGTCGGATCGCCGTGGAGCGGGTTTCGCGTCCTCCTCGTCGACGAGTCCCTGCCCGAGGCCGAGGTACTCGCGGGGCTTTCCGGCGCCGGCGTCAAGGGCGCGCTTTCCGAATCGACCGAGCCCGTCCTCGTCTCGGATTGGGCCGGGCTCGAGACGAGGACCCTCGCCGAAGCGGAAACGCGTCTTTTACCGGGAGACCCGCGCCTGGACGATTACCTGCGACGGCTCTCTCTATGGTTCAGGGCAAGCGTGGGCGGCAGGCCCTATCGCGCGATATACGTCAAGTCGACCTCTCCCCTCGACGCGGGGAAGTCGATCGCCAAGGGATTGGAGGCCTTCAAAGGCCGATATGTCCTTCCCGACGCCGGGGGCGAAGGCGGCTCCCGCGCGATCGATACCTCGTTCTTCCTCTGCGCGATCGCGCTCATCCTAATTTCCTGCATCGCGGCTCCATCGAAGGGGAGGGGACCTTCTTCGATGCGGGGATTCCGTTTCCGCAAACCCGGGGCGCTCGCCTTCGAGAGGCTCGCTTTCAGGCTGTCCCTGGCCCTTCCCTGGGCGGCGATCGCATGCGGAGGACCGTCCGCAGCCGTCATCGCGGCGCTCTGGTGCCTGGCGACCGCCGAGGCTGCCGAATGCCTGTCGATTCCGCTGGAAGAATTCCGTCGCGGATGCGGAGCGGGAAAGGCCCTCGAATCGCTCTCGCATCAAGATATGCCTCCTCTCGCCCTGCTGCTGGTCGCTTGTCTCGCGCTGTTGACGGAGCCTTCACTGATCCCCGCCGTGGCGATCTCCCTCCTGGGCTGCCTGGTCGCTATACCCGGATACGCCGCGGCCGCGGCCTGCTTCGCCCCCCTTCGACGCTTCATACCGATGCCAATAAGCGGCCGGCGCCGGCTCGGGAGGCGGAGGTCGACGGGAGCCGGCAGAGTCAGGGCGGCCATGGCGTTCGCGATCGTCCTCGCCTGGGGGCTCTTCAGGATGCTCGCTCATGCATCGGCGCCGATCACGAGCCCCGGCGCGGTTTTTCCCTACCCCCTCCCCGCGCACGGGAATCCGCGCCCCCTCCTCTCCGAGGCGCGTAGGGATGCGGCTTCGGAGGAGGGCGACATACCGCCCGGCCTCGCATCCTATCTCGCGCATAAGGCGATCCAGGAGGCGGTACCTTACGTCAGGGTAGGGGAGCTTCGCGGGGATCCCTTCGCCTCCGCGCTCCTGCCCCTCCCTCCGGAGGGCGCCGGAGAGGGAAGCGCCGCGAAAGTCACGGGAGTCGACTTCAGCGACGCCTGGGCCCGAGCGTCGTATAAGGACGTTCCCGCGCTGAGCATCGAAGGGATGCTCCTGTCCCAGGGCGCGGCGTCGTCGGGCCGCGGTGCCGCCGTTGATGCGCCTGACGGCCGACCGCTTGCGCCGATCGTGGTCCTGCTGTATATATTCCTCTTGATCCCTCTTTTCGGAAGAATACTGGCCGGCATCACCTTCGCCAGGGATGCCGCATCCGGCGAAGTACGGCAGGAAGCATGAGATCTTCACGGACATTCCGGCACGGCGGCATCCGGATCGAGGCCGGCCTCGACTGGGAGCGGCGCGGTCCGGTCCAGAACGCCTTTCTCCCCAACGGCGCCGTCATACTCCTGAAGCAGCACGCGGGCCCCCAGGCGCGTTGCGTCGTGAGGCGGGGCGAGTACGTCAGGGAAGGCATGGTGATCGGCAGGGCCGACGGGCCTCTTTCGGCCAACGTGCACTCCTCGATTCCGGGAGTCGTCCGGGATATCCGGGTGGCAGCCCTCCCGGAAGGCGGCCACGCGGAGGCCGTAGTAGTCGCCCTCGAAGGCTCGTTCGACCGTCTCGGCCGCAAGGGCGAACGCTACCTGTGGGAGAGCATGGGCCGGACCGAGATCCTCACCACCCTGAAGGACAGGGGGGTAGTGGATACCGAGGCCCCCGGCATGCCGCTGTTCGATCTCCTCGGCGATAGGCGCGAGGTGGGCCTGCTGGTCGTAAACGCTGTCGAGAGCGAACCCTATCTTCGCGCCGAGACCAGCCTGCTCGAGGACAAGGGAGCGGAGGTGATGGAAGGCTTGGCCATTCTCCGCGACGTCCTCTCGCCCAAGCGGACGGTCATCGCCGCGAATCGGCCGTTAGCGCCGGCATGGCCCGGCTCCTCCGAGGAAGGTACCGTAGAATACGTTTTCCTCGAAGCCCGATATCCGCAAGACATGCCGCGGCAGCTCCTCGAGGCGATCGACGAGTCCAGAAAGCGGCCCGAAAGCGACGCGATTATCCTGAGGCCTTCCACCGCCTTCGCCGTTTACGAGGCTATAGTGCTCGCTAAGCCGATGGTCGAGCGCTATGTGTCCGTAGGAGGGGGCGCCATCAAGCGCCCCGCGGTGCTCAAAGCGAGGATAGGCACGCCCATCGGCGACTTGATCGAGGAATGCGGCGGGTTTCGAGGTCCTCCGGCGAGGCTCGTCCTGCGCGGGACGCTCCGCGGCGAGTCCGTGCACGATCTCGATACGCCCATCACGAAGATCACTTCGGCCGTCATCGCGCTCGACTCGAACGAGATAGGATCCTTGTCGAAGACCCCCTGCATCCGATGCGGCCGATGCTCGGAGGTCTGTCCCGAATGTCTCGATCCCGATCTTCTCTTCAGACTCATCGAGCACGGCCTGCGCGGGCGCGCGATGGAGCTCGGCCTGGACGAGTGCACGGTCTGCGGCTCCTGCGGATATATATGCCCTTCCAGGGTTCCCCTGGTGTCCGCCTTCTCCTCCGAGAAGGCGATCGCGGCCCTATCCCCTCCGCCCATCGACGCGCCCGCCCGCGGGGAATCGAACCGATGAGGCGGGCCAAGGCATTGTCGATGGGCGACGCGCCGTTCATATTCAATAAGCGGACGAGCGCGTCGCTCATATGGGGTACCGCCGCCGTTCTGCTGCCCTCCCTCGCGTGGGGGATCTATTGCTTCGGGGCCTCCGCCGCGATGCCCGTCGCCGCGTCCATCTCGGGCGCCCTCGCCGGAGAGGCGGTCGCTAGCGGCCTCAGGCGCCGTTTTACGCTTTGGGACGGATCCGCTTTCTTGACGGGCCTGCTCGTCGGCATGGCGATGCCCGCGGGCATACCCCTCTTCATCCCCGCCATCGCGTCGGTCTTCGCGGTATCGGTCGTAAAAGGAGCCTTCGGCGGCCTGGGCTCCAATTGGATGAATCCGGCCCTCGCCGGCATCGTCTTCGCC
>CAZBGA010000084.1:0-14187 GCA_964491385.1 uncultured Treponemataceae bacterium
GAGCGACGTCGAGCTCGTAGGCCGAAAGTCTGCGCGCTATGTTCGCCCCGCAGACTCCTGCACCGATAATCGCGACATCGTAGGAATCCTCCATGAGCCCTCCTTCGCGGGCTCATATTGTACCGCAAGCCGCGAAGGAACGTAACAGCATGTTCGACGGCTAGGATCGCTCGATGACCAGGAGGCTTACGTCGTCGATCATCGGCCTACCCTCCATCGCGTCCCTCGAGCGGCGGCGGAACCGCTCGACGAAGTCCTCGAGGGAAGCTCCGCGAAAGCCGTCAACGAAAGCGCCGAGCCGCTCGAGCGAACTTTCGAGGAGACCGGCGCCGAAGGAGGCGAGGAGCCCGTCCGAGGCCACGATGATGCGATCCCCCGCTGATAGGGTGCCGGCCGCCTCCTCGACCTCCGCGTCGCCGAATACGCCGACCGCCGTTCCTTTCGTATAATGCACGCGCATCTTCCCTCCGCCCTCGAGATGGAGCACGGGAGTGTAGCCCGCGCGCGCAATCCTATAGTTTCCCGTAGCCGTTTCGATCGTCCCGTAGGCGATCGTGAAGAACATGCTTCCTGTCGCGCCCTCTCTCCTGCGGCCATAGCGCTGGTAGAGCGTGCGCACAATTTCGACGGGCGTCGAGGCCGTCCCGTCCTTCCTGCGCCCGAGGACGGGCATGAGTTCGCGCAGCGTGAAAGCCATGAGCGACGTGAGGATGCCGTGGCCCATTACGTCGAGGCCGTAGAAGGCGACCACCCCCTCGCGGGGAGTGAAGACGTCGTAGAAATCGCCCGATCCCGAAAGGCAGGGATCGAGGAATCCGCGCACTCGGTAGCCGGGACCCGCGGCCGAAGGCCCCGGAAGGAGGCTGATCAGGGCGGCATTGGCCTCCCCCGCGGAGGCCTCGAGGAGAAGACGCTCTCGCCTTTCCATGCCGCCGAACACGATGAGTCTGCCGTACTCGCGGCCGTCGGGTCGGAAAAGCGACCCGACCGAGGCGATTCCCCCCGACGGCCCCTGGTCGCCCTCCCGGACCTTGGCGAGCCTCCGTCCCGATTCCTTCCAGCCGGGTTCGAGTATGCGAGAGAGCTCGACTCGCTCGAGGCGGCTCGAATCGGGAACTTTGAGGAAATCCACAGCGGCCCGATTCGCGTGCACGATCCTGTCGTCGAGGTCGGCGATCAGGGAAGGCTCGTCCAACGCATCTATCAGCGACATCGCCCCGCGAAGCTCGCGCCGGAGCGGCTCGCCGCTCTTCGCCCGCGACAGGGCGAGCCGCACGTTGGCAGCCAGCTCCCTCTCGCCGAAAGGCTTTAGGAGGAATGCGTCCGGGCCGGTCTGGGCGGCTCGGCCGAGGGTGGCCGGATCCGAATAGGCGGTGAGATAGATGACAGGTATGTCGAATTCGGCCTTGGCCTGATAGGCCGCCTCGATACCGTCGAGGCTCCCGTGAAGGCGGATATCCATGAGCATGAGATCCGGGCGGAGACGCGCGACGGCCTGGACGACCGCCTCTCCCGTCTCGAGGACCTCAGGCACGGAATAGCCGAGACCTTCCAGCTCCTCCTTCAACGCCAGGCCGGCTATGGCTTCGTCCTCGACGACCAGGATCTTCGCTTTTTCCATAATAGCCCTCCCGAGAATCGCGAACATCGTCGTATCCGGGCGAATTCCCGGAACGGCCGGGCTTGCCGGCGGCCGCGAGGTCGGAAGTCAGGAAGAAGCCTAGGGGAAAGGACATCCAGCCGAAAATGCGAAAAAAAAGCGAACCAGGGCTCCAAATCCGAGCTTCCGATCAACCGGACCTTCCGCGAGCAGTAGCGAGCGGTCCCCGAAGACAGGGGGATCGGTCTACCGGTGCCCGTACCGGTCAACGACGTTCGATGCTCGACTCGGCGCCATCGGGCTTTATTAAATCACTCTTTAGATATGATATCACATAGATCCGCGAATTAAAGGACGATGACCGCATGAAAATGCGGCGGCCGGACTCGAGGCGGCGGCGGCTCCGGCATCATGCCCAGCGTATTAATCCAGGAATGTAAGGACTGGCCAAGGCAGGATGCTTCGGAAGGACTCGGACGGAATAGCCGCGCTGCCCCGTCCTGTCGCATACGATCGTAACGCGATATTCCCATGCCTTTCCCTTACGCTCGACAGCCGTCATCTCGTCGCGAGTCGCGTCCGTGATGCCGTCTTGTATGGTGACTGGGCCGTGGTAAAGCTCGACCGCGGCCTCGGAGGTCTCCAGGCCGCCCAAGTCGACGAGGGCGGAAACGATGATCGAGTCGCCCCTTTCCATTATGGGCTTTGCGTCGGATCGAAGCTCCGATACGGAGACGGCGGGCCAGGCCTTGCGCGCCTTCTCGAGGTAGGCGGCCAGCTCCTTAGCCGGCTCGAGCTTTTCCGCGACGAGGCGCCTGCCGAAATCGAGCGCGGGGAAATAGAATCTCTCGGAATATTCCTTGAGCATCCGATGGGTCGAGAATCGTTGCCCGACCGATTTCATCGAGGCTTTCATCCGCTTGATCCACTCGCGAGGCAGGCCGTCGCGGCCGCGCTGGTAGAACAGAGGGACGATCTCGTGCTCGAGGAGGTCGTACAGGGCCTCGCTCTCGATCCGGTCCTGGAGCTCCTCGTCCTGGTACTCCTCGCCCGAGCCTATAGCCCAGCCGACTTCCGGGCCGTAGCCCTCCGCCCACCAGCCGTCGAGGATCGAGCAATTGAGGACGCCGTTGACGCCGGCCTTCATCCCGCTCGTGCCCGAAGCCTCGAGGGGCCGGCGCGGAGTATTGAGCCAGACGTCCGAGCCCGAGGTGAGATAGCGGGCCATCGTCATGTCGTAGTCCTCGAGGAAGATGATGCGGCTCTGGACTTCCTCGCGCCGCGAAAAATGCACGAGCTCCTTGATGATCTCCTTGCCGGGGAGGTCATGGGGATGGGCCTTCCCGGCGAAAATGATCTGCACGGGCCGTTGCGTATCGGAAATCAGTCGCAGCAGGCGCTCGGGATCGCGCAGGAGGAGGTTGCCGCGCTTGTAGGTGGCGAAGCGCCTCGCGAAGGATATCGTGATCGCGTAGGGCGAGAGGACGTCCTCGGCGCGATGGAGGGCGCCTTCGGCGGCGCCGGCGCGCTTCATCGCGCGTTTGAGCCGGTCTCGGGCGAAAACGACCAGCCTCTCGCGCCGGCGCTCGTGCGTCCGCCACAGCTCCTCGTCCGAGATGCGGTCGAGGCGGTCCCATATGTCCAGGTTCGCCGGCTCCTCGTAGAAGCGGGGGCCGAAATAGCGGTCGAGGAGCTCGAGCATGTTGTGCGAGACCCAGGTACGAGGGTGGACACCGTTCGTGATCGAGGAGATAGGCACTTCGTCGAGGGGGAGGGATGGCCAGAGGCCCGCCCACATCCTTCTGGATACGACGCCGTGCAGCTTGGCGACTCCGTTCGCGTAGGCCGAGAGCTTGAGGGCGAAGACGGTGACGCAGAAGCTCTCGTTGTGGTCCTCGGGCCTCTCTCGGCCCAGGGACAGGAAATCCTGCCACTCGATTCCGAGCTGTTGGGCCCAGGGCCTGAAGTATTTCTCCATCAGATCGAGTCCGAAGCGCTCGTTGCCCGCGGGCACCGGCGTGTGCGTCGTGAAGATGTTGGTCGGCCACACCGCTTGGACGGCCTCGGCGAAGGAGAAGGAGCGCTCGACCATCACTTCTCGGATGCGCTCGAGCGCGAGGAAGGCGGAGTGCCCCTCGTTCATGTGCGTGACGACGACGTCCACTCCGAGGGCGCGGAGGGCCCGTATGCCGCCGACGCCCAGGAGTATCTCCTGGCGGATGCGGGTCTCCGTGTCGCCGCCGTAAAGGGCCGCCGTAATCGCCCTTTCCTCGGACGCGTTTTCCTCGATATTGGTGTCGAGAAGGAACAGGGAGGCACGTCCGACCGTCACTTCCCAAATCTGGGCCGCGACGACCCTGCCCGCCATCTCGACGGAGATGATGATGGGCTTGCCCTTGGAATCGAGGCATCGGTGGACCGGCATGTTGTACCAGTCGTTCTCCGGATAGGACTCCTGCTGGAACCCGTCCGGATTGAGGTATTGCTTGAAATACCCCTGCCTATACAGAAGGCCCACTCCCACGAGGGGAAGACCCATGTCGCTCGCTGCCTTCATATGATCGCCGGAGAGGATCCCGAGGCCCCCGGAATAGGTAGGCAGGGAGACATCGAGCCCATACTCCATCGAGAAATAGGCCACCACTCCGTCATGCTCGCCCTTGTACCAAGCCTCGCCGTTCTTGTATCGCTCGAATTTCTCCTCGACCATCTTGAGCGCGGCGATGTACGAATCGTCCTGGGCGAGTTCGTCGTAGCGTTCCTGCGCGACCATGCCGAGCATCATAGCGGGGTTCTGATTGGATTGAAGCCATACATCGTAGTCGAGCCTCATGAACAGCGTGATGGCCTCGAAATTCCACGAGAGCCAGAGGTTGTGCGCCATCTCCTCGAGAGAAGAAAGCGCGGGCGGTATCTTGGGCTTAACCGTATGGGAGATGATCTTCATCGAATCACCGCCTTGAAGGCATGATGGCCGCGAGCGCGATGCATCGGGCGTCTCTCAAGCAAATCGTAGTCAACCCAAGGGATGGAGTCAATACTTAACCGGTTTATGGATCTTCCGTATTTTCAAGGATCAGTGTATACAGGATTCGGAGGATTAAATGGCGGAACCGGAAGTAAGGATATATCCCTACCGATGGGTTGTACTCATCGCGTTCATGCTCATAAATATCATGGTCCAGGTGCTTTGGATCTGTTATGCCCCTATCGCATCGATCGCGGCCGCGGCCTATGGCGTGAAGCGGGATGCCATCGATCTTCTGGCCAATCTTTTCATGCTCATATACCTTCCGATTTCCTTTCCCGCGTCATGGGCCATCGACACCTTCGGGTTTAAAAAAGCGGTCGGATTCGGCGCGACTCTCATGGCAGCATTCGCCGTCCTGCGGGCGCTCTTCCCGTTCAGCTACGCGGCGGCGCTCATCGGCGCTATCGGGATATCCATCGGGCAGCCTTTCCTCCTCAATGCGTTCACGAAATTGGCGGCCTTGTGGTTCCCGCAAAAGCAACGCGCGACTGTCACCGGGATCATCTTCCTGGCCTTGTTCGCCGGCATCGGGCTGGGCGAGGTCCTCGGCCCTACCCTCCTGGCGGCGGCCGGCTTCGCGGGAATGCAGCTCATTTACGGAATCGCGACGACGGCGACCGTCGCGCTCTTCCTCGTTTTCGCGAGGGCGAAGCCGCCGACCCCTGCGAGCCCCCCGGGGGAGGATTCGCGCGCGTTGGTGCTCGAGGGCCTACGTCAAATTCTCAAGAAGAGAGATGTCTACTTGATGTCCATCGCCCTATTCCTAGGCAGCGGCATCGTAAATGGCGTCTTCACGTTGATAGATGGGATAAGCAAAGAGAAATCGCTTTCCGTCGAACAGGGAGTCCTGCTCACCGCGATCCTGCTCCTGGGAGGCATAGTCGGGAGTATCGTCATTCCCGGGATCTCGGATACCATTCGCCGACGCAAGCCTCTCCTGCTCATCGGCCTCTTCCTAGCCGTTCCGGCGACATTGGGACTCGCGCTGGGCAAGGACTTCACGTCGGAGATCGCCAGCTTCTTCATAATGGGCTTCTGCATCACGGGCCTGACGCCTCTCGCCTACCAGTATGGCGCCGAAATCACCCATCCGGCGCCCGAGGGCACGAGCAACGGCATCTTCGCCCTGGTCGTACAGGCTTCGGGCTTCCTGATTCTATTGATGGACGGCCTCAAGAACTATTTCAAAGGCTCTTATATGCCTTCGATAATGGGGCTCGCGGTGCTCCTCGCGATTAGCGGGTTCCTCCTCTGCACTATCAAGGAGTCTCCCGAAATGCATGGACGCTCAGCGGAATAGGCCTCGAAGAGCTTCAGTCCTTTTTCTTCCGAAGCCCGCCAAGGATGCGGCTCACGATGCCTTCAGGCTTCCGTACCGGATCGGACCGCGGCATCTCAGGCTCTCGGACCGCCTCGGGCAAGGACGCGGTCGTGCCGGGCCGCTTCTCTTTCCCGCCTTGGGCGGGGTTGCGTCTAACAGGAGGGCGCCCGGCGGGACGGGGACCGCGCTGGCCGCTTCGGAGCGTCTTTTGTCCGCCTCCCTGGCCATTCCTCGCCTCGTCCTCGCCGAGTCCGCGACCGTACTTTTCCCGGTAAAGCTTCATGCGCTCTTCCATCGGCATATCGTAGGGATTTCCGGGCAAGCCGGACCCTTGCGGGCCCGCGGGACCCGGCTTCGCGGCCGTGGGTCGAGTCGCGGGCTGCCGAGAGGGCGATCCACGCAGCGAAGGAGCCTTGCCCCCCCCCATACGTCGCCCATCCTCGCGACGGAAGTCCTCGCCTTTGCGATCATTGATTCCAGGGCGTCGTCCCCCCGAGGGTGCCTGCCCTCGGCGAGGCTCGCCTTTCGCAGGCGGCCCGTTCGGAGGCCGTCGATTCGGCTCGGTCCTATCACGACTCGAACCCGGCGGAAAGGCGCCGCTCATATCGAGCGCCCCGCCTGTCGCCTCGGAAATGCTCTTGCGGATATCGGGGTTGCCGCGAGAATGCGCATCGCGACGCGGTTCTTCCCGACGCGAATCCTCGCGGCGGTTGGCATCGCGCCTCTGCGGCTGTACGCGTCGAGCGTCTCGCTGATAGGCATCGGTCCCTTGCCTCTTCTCGCCGACCCTGCCCTCGCTCGCGTCGACCGCCGAGAGCATCGAGTCGTCGGCCGGCGCTGCGTCGAGCTTGGCGTCGATATACTGCTCGACGGCGGGAAGGCCGAAAATATACCGATCGCAGGCGAGGCTGACCACCTTGGCGCGGGGATCGGAGCGGTCGAGCATCTCCAGGCGCTTCACGAAAAGCTCGGGCTCGAGCGGGATATCATAGTTGACGACCAGCGGAAAGACCCCGGGGGTCAGGCCATCGGCCCCCTCGTCGCTCAAGACGAGACAGGTACTATCCCCAGCCCGGAATTTTTCGATGAGGGCGAACTTTCGCTCGGGGGAAAGCGGGCCGGAAATAGTATCCGTGGCGATGCCGTTCGCCCCGAGGCGACGGGTCACTTCCCTCGCGGTGTCCTTCAGATTGCAGAAGACGCACAGGCGGGCGGATTTCTCGCGCTCGATAAGCCCGAGAAGGAATTTAAGCTTGGCCTCGACCGGGACCTTCCAGGTCTCCTTGAGCACGCTCTGGGCCTTAGCGACTTCGCCCTCTATGCTGATCTCCGAGGGATTGTCGGCGAGATCCCAAGCCAGATTCTTGACCTTGACCGAGAACTTGGAGCATGCGAGCGCGCTGCGCCTCTCCCATGACGGCAGGAGGCAGCCGCAGAACCTGCGGACGAGATCGGAAGGCAGCTCGGCGAGTCGGTCCATGCCGTCTACGACCAGGAAGCCGTAGTCGCGAAGGTTCAGGGATGGAGCGCCGAGCAGGTCTTCGACCATGCCGATGAGGACCGAGGCGGAAGGATCACCCTCTAGGCGAAAGGTCGGCGTCTCCGCAGTCCCGTCGCCGCCCGCGCCGCTGTCGTCCCGGGAGACGCAGCGGACTCCGAGACCTGCGGCGGAGCCGAGACGTTCGATTGCCGCCGCGCAGCGCCCCGCGCTTTCGGGATCGGGCACGACCACGAGCAGCCTGCGTCCCTCGCCCGATAGGAGCCATTGGAGCGCAGGCATGAGGAGGACGTCCTCCCGTCCTGCGTCGAGCGCTATCTTTACGCAGACATTCTCCTGCATCTCGACCGCGTGGGCGAGCATCTTCTCGTAGTAAAAGAAACTGGTCGGGAGACCTTCGGCCGCCTTGGCGAGTCGAGGGTCGATACCGAATCGTTGAAAATCCATGGCCAACTCGCTTATTGAAGTGGGATTACGATCAAGGGCGGAAAGCCCGCATTCGCATCGAAGCATCATTGCCGGGTCGAATGATGATCGTATAGTAAAAAAGCCAAAAAAGGAAGTCGGGGCGAAAAGCTCCCGCGGCTTCGCATTATTCGATAAAGAAATATATAGCCGTTTCTTGACTTTCAAGATAGAATTCACCCAACATTCGTTATTAAAGTCAGATTCCGAGCCAATGCCATAAAGGAGACACGTCCCATGAACGATAGAAAGCGGATATTGATCCTCGGGGGAGGCTACGGCGGGGTCTGGGCCGGGAAAATCCTGGAAAAGCGTTTCCACAAACGGGAGGAAATCGAGATAATTCTCGTCGATAAGAAGCCTTTCCATACCCTGATGACCGAGCTGCACGAGGTAGCAGGATGGCGAGCGGAGCCCGAATCCGTCCAAGTGAGTTTCAGGAAGATATTCGGGGCCAAGCGAATGGAATGCGTCGTCGATTCGATAGAGAAGGTCGACTTCGAAGCCAAAGTAGCCCGTTCCAGATCGCGGGAATATCCTTTCGACTACATACTGATCGGCACGGGAGCCGAACCGGAATACTTCGGCACCCCCGGTGTCCAGGATAATTGCTTCACGCTCTGGTCGTTCGACGATGCGATGCGGATACGGCACCACCTCGAAACGGTATTCGAGAAGGCTGTCGAGGAAACGGACCCCGCCGCGCGGACGCGGCTTCTCACCTTCGTTATCGCCGGAGCGGGCTTCACCGGCATAGAGCTGGCGGGTGAGCTCCTCGAGTATCGGGAGGCGATGTGCCGCAAGCACTTTATCGATCCCGCCGAGTCGAGAGTCGTCGTCATCGAGGCTCTTCCGAGCATCCTGCCGATCCTGGACGAGCCCCTTCGCGTCAAGGCCGAGAAATACCTTCGCAATATGGGCTGCGAGATCATGATCGGCACACCCATCGTAGGGGCGGAGCGTGGAAAGGTCCTCGTCAAGGAAGGCGATGCGGTCGAGACGGCCACCTTCATCTGGACCTGCGGCGTAAAGGGAACGGAATTCGCGGCTGGCCTCGGGATCCCGATGGGAAAGCGAAATCGAATCGAGGCGGATGCGGGACTCCGGACGAAGAAATATCCCTTCGCCTTCGCGATCGGCGACTGCACCGGCCTCCTCGTCGACGGCAAGCCGATGGCGATGATCGTGGAATCGGCTCACTTCAGCGCGGAGACGGCCGCCCGCAACGTCATCGCCGACATCGACGGGGGCGGACGGCATGAGTTCAGGCCGAACTACCATGGCTTCATGGTGTCGATCGGCGGGCGCTATGGCGTATCCAACGCGGGCGGGATGAGGACGAGCGGCTTCGTCGCGTTGGCGATGAAGCATATCATCAACATGTACTACCTTTTCAGGATAGCGGGCTTGAACCAAGTCTGGGAATACTTCAAGCACGAATTCCTGGACATGAGGAGCGGCCGTTCCATCGTCGGCGGCTTCTTCTCCTACAAGGTTCGCGGCTACTGGCCGCTCCCGCTCCGCCTCTGGCTCGGGCTATCCTGGCTCTTCGAGGGCATTAACAAGATCGGAGAAGGTTGGCTCGCCTTCTCCTCCGGAACGAAGTCCGGATGGATGTTCTCTACCGGCATCGTGCAGGCCGGAGTCAAGGCCGCCGCGGACGCGACGAGCGCCGCTACAGCCGCCGCGGGCGCCGCTGCCGCCACGAGCGCGGCGACGGCAGCCGCGGGCGTGGCTTCGTCCGCGGCGGGCGCGGTCGCGGCCACCAGCGCGGCGACGGCGGCAGCAGGATCTTCGCCGGTACCGGCGGCTTTCCGCGACGTATGGGACATGACCAAGCCCATACTAGACCCTCAGTCGGGCATCGTCCTTTGGTTCAAAAAGATCTTCATGGACAGCGTATTCTCATATCTGCCCTACCAGCTATTCCAATCCACGGTAGTCGCCGCCGAGATCGGCATCGGCCTCATCCTCCTCGGCGGCTTCTTCACCTGGTTCGGCGCGGTTGCCAGCATCGCGCTATGCCTGGTGTTTACGCTTTCGGGTATGTTCGCCTGGAACCAGGCCTGGTTCTTTTTCGCCGCGATCGTGATGATGGGAGGCGCCGGAAGGGCCTTCGGCCTCGATTACTGGTCGGTCCCCCTCTTCAAGAGGTGGTGGAATGGCACGAGGCTCGCGCGCCGCTCCCACCTCTACGGCGACGATCCGACGAAGTAATCGCGCCAAATAGACTCGATGACCGAATTCTGGATCGAAAGGCCGGAAATCGAGGCTCGGCTCAAGCGGGTAATGGCCGTGATCGACGCCAATATCGACGATCGCGGCTTTCCGCTTAGGCGGGTCGTGGCGGCCGCGGCGGAGTCCAACGGCAAGCTATTACGACCCGCCCTCCTCATCATCGGCTCGGGCTTCGGGCGCGCCGCCGATCCCGCCCGCATCGAGAAGCTCGCCGCGGCTATCGAACTCCTCCACGTGGCTACGCTGGTCCACGACGACATTATCGACGACGCGACGACGCGACGCGGCCGCCCCAGCCTCCACGCCAGCATAGGCGTCAAGGAGGCGATCCTCGCGGGGGATTGGCTATTCTCGCGCTGCTTCCTTTTGTCTTCCGAATGCGCCGAACCGGAGAACGCGCGAGCCCTGGCGCGATTGATAGCGGCCGTCTGCTCGGCCGAGATATCGCAGGACATCGGCAAATATCGATTCTCCGCGAGCGTCCGTTCCTACTTCCGTACTATAGCCGGCAAGACTGCGGCCCTCTTCTCGCTCGCGCTCTACGCCGGCGCCTCCGAGGCAAAGGTGGACGCCCAGACCGCCCAGACTCTGCGCCGTACCGGCTACGATATCGGGATGGCCTTCCAGGTGATCGACGACATTCTCGATTTCGAGTCGGTCGAGGACGTCGTACGCAAGCCCGTGGGCAAGGATATCGCCGAGGGGCTCTGCACCCTGCCGCTGATCTACGCGCTGAAGGCGGATCGGCCCGGGATGAAAGTCATACTCGCGCGGATCGGGGCGCAAGGCGAAACAGCGTCCGCGGAGGCCGCGGCGGAAGCCGCGGCTCGCGCGATCGAGATAGGGGGAGCGGAACTCGCGCGCGGCGACGCACGGCGCTTCACGTCTCGCGCCTTGGCCGAAATCGACCGGCTTCCTCGCTCGTCCGCGCGGGACGACCTCGGCCGCCTCGCCGAGCGGCTGCTCCATAGGGAGTACTGATTTCCGAACCGCTAAAAGGAAACATCATGGACATAGACACGGACATCCTGCGCGACACCGCGCGCTTCAAGGCAATCAGCCGAGGGGAAACGCTATGGCTCTTCGACGAACGGAGTCTGGACATCTACGTCATCGACGGCGAGAGCGCGCCTTTCGTGGAGGCGGCCATCGAGGGCGGCACGCTCCCGGCGATGACCGAAGAGGAAGGCGAAGCGATGTCCGGATTCCTCGAGGATCTCGGCTCGGCCAAGGATCTTCCAGCCCCGTTTTATCGGTCCGATACCCGTATCGGCAACCTGAAGCTCGCGCTGTCAAACCGCTGTCCATCTGCCTGCGCCTATTGCTTCAGGCCCGAGGACTCCGGAATTCGGCCGCGCCCCGGTCTCGTCCGCGACGCCATGCGTGCGATGGTCGGGGGCTTCGGCCGCGATTCCGACGTCTACTGCATATCCTTCAATCTGACTTCGGAGCCGCTCGTCGACCTCGATCAGCTCCGCGAGCTTGAGACTGCAGTCGAGGAATTAAGGAGCGGGACCTCTAAGGAATTCCCGATCTATTTCTGCACCTCGGGCACCGCCCAGAGCCCCGCGGCCTTAGCGGCCATAAGTTGCACCCTCGCGGGCCATAGGCTTCCCGTCAGCATCGATGGCCCGAAGGAGGTCCACGATCGATATCGCAAAGACGTAGCGGGCCGCGGTACCTACGAAAAGGTCATGGCACTGATCGCCTGGGCGAGGGACCGCGGAATGGGACTCGAGGCTCAGGCCGTCCTCACCAGGAGCTTCCCTTATCCGGATCTCGTGCTCGAGCACCTCCTCGAGCACGGATTCGAGTCCATCTCCATGAAGCCGGTCCGAGCCGGCTTCAAAGCGGCCTTCCTCCCCGAGGACATGCCCGTTCTCCTTGATTCCTATGGCCGATACTTCGCGAAGCTCGAGTCCTCGCTCCTGGACGGGGATGAAACCCTGCTGGCCGTGATGAAACACGATTTCGCCCTGCGGCCCCTCTGGAAGCTCGTATTGAAGACCAAGGCCGAGGGCCGATGCATCTGGGGCACAACCCATATCATCATGGACGCGCTAGGAGACTTCTATCCTTGCGACAGCGTCATCGGAAACGAGGCCTTCCGCTGCGGCTCGGTCGATCGGGGTATCGACTTCTCCAGATTCCACGCCGACGTATCATGGCGATCACGCAAGGGCTGCGCGAGCTGCTGGGCGCGGACACTCTGCGGCGGCACTTGCTACGTCAACGGCCTCTCGATCGCTGGCGATCACCTCGCGATCGATCCCATCGAGTGCGCGTTGACGAAGTTCTTCTCCGAGCGCTGCATCGGACTCATGGCGGCGCTGATGGAGGCGGGCCGCGATCCCTACTCCATCAGCGAAACGCTGCTCTCCTACTGAGCGCCGACGGAACCGACATACGACGCCCGTAGTGTAGCGATGCCGCACCGAAGAAATCAGCAGGATATGGCGCCATATACCTCGAAGGTGAAGTCATAGGCAGAAGAACCGGTCATCGCTATGCTGTATTGTTTGCGGAATATCCCGACTCTACTGCTAGGTCCATTCTTAAGTTGGAGGGCGAATGAGCTCGATCCGTTATTCGGTACGACCGCGAGAGGAAGGGAAGTAGAAACGGCGATTTCGGGAAGAGTCTCGCTCGACCCGTTCCAGACCGAGAACGATTCGCTCCCGCTTGCCACGACGTCATATTCTCCGCCGACTATAGTCATAGAGTTGATCATCAAGCTTCCGCCGGTATTGTTCCAGAGCGCGTAGGATACTGGGGTTGCGGATGCGTAAAGCGCAGTGTTTAGGAATCCAAGATCCAGAGTCCCTCCCGAGTAATAGCGGTTACCCGAGGAGTCCGTAAGATAGACTGTCGGACCCGCAACACCCTGGACACTGGTCCCTGCAGGGCCGGCCGGCCCTGCAGGGCCCTGGCAGGCGACCGCGAAAAAAAGAGCGAGAACCGACATCGATGCGAGTAAGGCCTTTTTCATTTCACACTTCCCTGACTCAGTATTGACGAGAAAACGGACGTCGACTGGTTCCTACGCAAGCACGATTCGCCGCTTCTGCGATCTGGAATTGCAAGGTATCACAAAGGGTAATTTAATTTCATGGAAACTCGCCGTGATGGTTGATTTTAACAATTAACTAATAAATCTATTTACTATATTGTTACATTATGCATATTTATCGTCAATTCGTATAAGTTGAAACAAAAAACTTTACTTGACGCAATGAACGACCTCGCAGCGGCAGCTGCGGGGGTATGAGCCCCCTTCTCCGAATCAAGAATTAGCGTAGGTCAGCTTTTCAGCTCGCTCAGCTTGACGGGCTGGGGCTCGGCCTGCTCTCCCTCGTTCTCGCGGAGCTGCTCCAAAAGCTCACGTCCTCGCTTCGTCAGCTTTTGGGGCACCTGGACGAGAAGCTTGAGATAGAGGTCGCCTCGACGGCCGCCGGGGACGGGGACGCCCTCCTCGCGGACGCGGAGCATCTTGCCGTATTGGGAACCCGCCGGCACGCTCACTTTTATCTTCTTGCCCTCGATGGTATCGAAGGCGACTTCGCCGCCGAGGGCCGCCATCGTCAGGCTGATGGGAATGGCGCAATAGAGGTCCGCGCCGTCGCGCTCGAAATACTCGTGTCCCCGCACATGCATGAAGACATAAAGATCCCCGGGAGCGCCCCCGTTGGGACCCGTATCGCCCTGACCGGGGATTGAAACGCGCTTACCGTCTTCGACGCCGGGCGGAATGGTGACTTTGATTTTCTGCTTCTTCTTGGCCAGGCCGGAGCCGGCGCACTCGCGACAGGGTTTCTCGATTACCGAACCTTCTCCTCGACAGCTCGGGCAGGTCTGGGCTATCGAGAAGAAGCCCGAGCTGCGGCGCACCTGGCCCGAGCCCTGGCAGGTCGGGCAAACCCTCTTTCCGGCGCCGTCCGCGCTACCCGAGCCGTGGCAAGTCTTGCAGGAGTCGTTCTTCGTGTAGGCGATCTCGACGGCCGTGCCGAAGACGGCCTGCTCGAAGGAAAGCTCGA
>CAZBGA010000085.1:0-14102 GCA_964491385.1 uncultured Treponemataceae bacterium
AGGGGTCGCGGCGCACCTGCCCGACGGCGCTGGTCGAGGCGGCGGTCGTCTCCGAGCCGAGGGTCGCGGCGAGATAGACGCCGTAGATCCAGTTGAAGGCCTGGTAGACGAGGGGGAATACGGCGCTCCTCCTCCCTCCGAAGACGAAGGCCCTGATCGGGACGCCGAGGGGGTTCTCCCACTCGGGGTCAATGGAAGGGCACTGGCGGGCGGGAGCGGTGAAGCGCGCGTTCGGGTGGGCCGCGGGTTCCCCCGAGCCGGGGCTCCAGGGCCTGCCCTTCCAGTCGACGAGGCCTTCGGGAGGGCGATCCGTCATGCCTTCCCACCAGATGTCGCCGTCCGGGGCGAGGGCGACGTTGGTGAAGATCGTGTTCGATCTGATGGTAGCCATCGCGTTGGGGTTGGACTTCTCCGAGGTCCCGGGCGCGACGCCGAAATAGCCGGCTTCGGGATTGACGGCGTAGACCTGGCCGTCCTCGCCCGGCTTGATCCAGGCTATGTCGTCGCCGACGGTCGTCACCTTCCAGCCCTCGAAGGCCTTCGGGGGCACCATCATTGCGAAGTTGGTCTTGCCGCAGGAGCTGGGGAAGGCGGCCGCCACGTAGGTCTTCTCGCCGTCGGGCGACTCTACGCCCAGGATGAGCATGTGCTCCGCGAGCCAGCCCTGCTCGTGCGCGAGGACCGAGGCTATGCGGAGCGCGAAGCATTTCTTGCCGAGGAGGGCGTTGCCGCCGTAGCCCGAGCCGTAGGACCAGATCGATCTGTCCTCCGGGAAGTGGACTATGTACCTTCGCTCCGGGTCGCAGGGCCAGGGGACGTCGGCCCGGCCGTCCGCGAGCGGCGCTCCGACCGAGTGGAGGCAGGGCACGAACTCGCCCTCGGCCCCGAGCGCCTCGATAGCCGCCCGGCCCATGCGGGTCATGATGCGCATGCTGGCGGCCACGTAGGCCGAGTCGGTCAGCTCCACCCCTATGTGCGAGAAGGGCGAGCCGAGGGGGCCCATGCTGAAGGGCACGACGTACATCGTGCGCCCGCGCATACAGCCTTCGAAGAGGCCCTTCAGCAGCGCCTTCATCTCCTTGGGGTCCATCCAGTTGTTGGTCGGACCCGCGTCGATCTTCCGGCGGCAGCAGATGAAGGTGCGGTCCTCGGCGCGGGCGACGTCGCGAGGGTCCGAGCGCGCCAGGAAGCTGTTCGGCCGCTTTGCCGGGTCGAGCCTGATGAAGGTGCCCGATTCGACGAGGTCGCTGCAGAGCTCCTCGTACTCCTCCTCCGAACCCTCGCACCAGCGCACGCGTTCCGGTCCGCAGAGCGCGGCGCTCTCCTCGATCCAGCGTTTCAGTCCTTCGTGCACGACATAGTCAGGAGCCGACATGGATCCTCCCTCGGCGCCCGCGCTCGCGCGTCGCGGCGGCGTCTTGAATTATAGTTCCTCCGTCGATTCCGCGGCTGGGTAAAAGGCAGGCCCGGGGGGAGTGCCCGCCACGATCGTTAATTGACGGTCGCGGCGCTTTTCGCCACAATGGCCGGACTTACGAAGGCCTTGATAGGAGCATCGAATGGATGCACGTTCTCTCGTGAAGAGCCTACATCCCCTGGAAGTGAAGGTCCTCCTCCGCTACGGACCGGGCGATCGCCTCGACTCGAGGCGGCTCGAAGCCGAGCTCGGCTACAAGGAGGGGCACTCGAACCAGGCATTTTCCTGGCTCTCCTCCAAGGGCCTCGCCGCGGAGGACGGGCGCGAGGCGCGGACCGTCTACGAGCTCACCCCCCTGGGGCGCGAGTTCGCCGAGAAGGGCACTCCCGAGGAGCGCATGCTCCGATTCCTCTCCGAGAAGGGGCCCGCCCGCCTGCCCGAGATAGCTTCCTCGCTCGGCCTCGAGCAGAAGGACGTCGGATCGGCCTTCGGCATCCTTTCAAAGGAAGGCGCGCTCTCGATGGACGGCGAAAAACGGGCGGTGCTCGCCCCCGAGCGGCCCGCGGCCGAGGTCGCGAGACCGCGCAGCGCGGTTGTCCGCGACCTCATCGCCAAGGCCGCCGCGGCTTCCGAGGGTATCCTCGAGGAATCGACCCTCGACGAGGCCGAGCGCGCCGCGATGGGCGGCATAGCCCGCAAGCGCGGCGCGGGCGACGCGGCCTTCCGCGCCGCGGAGCGCGAGCGGGTGTGGTACAGGCTCTCCCAGGACGCCGACGAAGTGGTCGCGGAGCTGAAATCCCAGGGAGTAACCGGCGACGAGCTCGGCGCCGTCACCCCGGAGATCCTCGAGAAGGGCCGTTGGAAGGACGTCGCCTTCCGTCCCTATAACGTCAACGCGCCGGCGGCGAGGCTCATGCCGGGCAGGCGCAACGCCTATGTCGAGTTCCTCGAGAGCGTCAAGGACAAGCTCGTCTCCCTCGGCTTCGAGGAGTTCGACGGCGGCCTCGTCGAGACGGAGTTCTGGAACTCCGACGCCCTCTTCATGCCGCAGTTCCACTCGGCCCGCGACATCCACGACGTCTACCACCTGGCCGAGCCGGCCAAGGCCAAGTCGATAGAGGAGCCCTATCTCTCGGCGGTGGCGGCGACGCACGAGAACGGCGGGTCCAGCGGCAGCCGCGGCTGGAGCTACGCCTTCGACCGCGAGTTCACGAAGCGCCTCATCCTCCGCAGCCAGGGCACCGTGCTCTCGGCCCGGCAGCTCCCGAAGGCCAAGGTGCCGGGCAGGTACTTCGGCATCGTGCGCTGTTTCCGCTACGACAAGGTCGACGCGACCCACCTCTCGGACTTCTACCAGACCGAGGGAATAGTCCTCGGCGAGGAGGTGAACCTCCGCACCCTCCTCGGCTTCCTCGAGATGTTCGCCGTCGAGGTGGCCGGCGCCAAGGAGGTGAAGTACGTCCCCGGCTACTTCCCCTTCACCGAGCCTTCCGTCGAGGTGCACATCAAGCACCCGGTCCTCGGTTGGTTCGAGCTCGGCGGCTCGGGCATCTTCAGGCCCGAAGTCACCGAGCCGCTGGGTATCAAGGTGCCCGTGGCCGCGTGGGGCATAGGCATAGACCGGATGGCGCTGATGGCCCTCGGCCTCAACGACCTGCGCGAGCTCTTCAGCCCGGACATCGAGAGCGTCCGCCTCCGCCGCGCCAAGAACATCTGAGGGAGCCGAAAGCCATGCCCAAGATAGAAGTCAACGAGAGTCTCTTCTTCTCCCTCCTCGGCCGCCGATGCGACGCCTCCGAGCTCGAGGAGATGCTTCCCTCCGCCAAGGCCGAGCTCGACGAGTGGGTCGCCGAGCCCGATCCGGAGCAGCGGACCATCAAGATCGAGCTCAACGACACGAACCGGCCCGATCTCTGGTCCACGGCCGGCCTCGCCCGCGCGCTCAGAGTGCGCGAGACGGGTGTACGGCCCGAGTATCCCTTCTTTTCGCGGGAGGGAGCGGCCGCCCCCGCGACGCGCAAAGTAGTCGTCGAGGCGAGCGTGAGAGAGGCTCGGCCCTATCTTGCGGGCTTCTTCGTGTCGGGCAAGGCCATAACCGACGCCGTGCTCAAGGACATCATCCAGACCCAGGAGAAGCTCTGCTGGAACTTCGGCCGCAAGCGGCGCTCCGTGTCGATGGGCATCTACCGGAGCGCCGGCATCGAGTGGCCCGTGCGCTACAAGGCCGTCGCGCCGGATTCGGTGCGCTTCGTGCCGCTACAGGGCGACAGGCCCATGACCCTGACCGAGATCCTCCGAGAGCACCCCAAGGGGAAGGAGTACGGCTTCATCAACGAGCCCCACAAGCTCCATCCCCTGCTCACGGATTCCAAAGGCGCCGTCCTCTCCTACCCGCCCATCATCAACTCGAACGACCTGGGCGCCGTGAAGGTGGGCGACACCGAGCTCTTCGTCGAGCTCACCGGCACCGACCTCGTCTCGGTCGCCCTCTCCGCCTCGATCGTGGCCTGCGACTTCGCCGACTCCGGCTACGGCGTCGAGCCGGTCAAGGTCGAGTACCCCTACGATACCGCCTTCGGCCGCTCGGTGACCTTCCCCTACTACTTCCAGGTCCCCGTGAGCGTGGAGGCGGCGAAGGTCTCGAAGCTCCTAGGCCTCCCCTTCAGCGTCCAGGCGACGCGCGACGCGGTCGAGCGGATGGGCTCGGCCACCGAGAGCCACGGGCAATACGTCACGGTCCTGCCGCCCGCGTACCGCAACGACTTCCTCCACGCCGTGGACATCGTCGAGGACGTCATGATGGGCAGGGGCATGTCCTCTTTCGAGCCCGAGCGCCCGCGCGACTTCACGATCGGCCGGCTCTCGCCCATCGAGACTTTCTCGCGCAGGGCCAAAGGCGTCCTCGTGGGCCTGGGCCTCCAGGAGATGATCTATCCCTACCTCGGCAGCAAGAGGGACTTCGTCGAGAGGATGTGCGCCGGCGAGGGCGAGGCCGTCCGCATCTCCAACCCCATGTCGGAGAGCTTCGAGTACCTCCGGAGCTCGATCCTGCCCAGCCTCCTCGGCTCCGAGTCGGTCTCGAGCCGCGCGCCCTATCCGCACGGCATCTTCGAGGCGGGCAAGGTAGCCTACAGGAATCACATCGAGAACTACGGCGTATCGACGAGGCAGAGGATCGCCTTCCTCCTCGCCCACGCCGAGGCCGATTACAACCAGGTCGCGAGCCAGGTCGCGACGCTGATGTACTTCCTCGGCAAGGACTATTCGATCGCCGAGACGGAGGATCCGCGCTTCATAGCCGGCCGCCAGGCCAGGATCATATACAAAGGCGATCCGATCGGAATCCTCGGCGAGGTCCATCCCCGCGTCCTCGAGGCATGGAGCGTCGCCATGCCCTGCGCGGCGGCGGAGTTGGACCTGGAATCGCTCTTGGCTTGAGGAAGGCCGACCCGCCCTTCCCGATGCGATCAGCACGCGGCGAGGGCTTCTGCGACGTAGCGCGGCAGGGCGAAGGCCGCGACGTGCACGTCGGCGTCGTAATAGCGGGTCGCGATGCCGCGGCCGGCCCAGCGCTCGGCGTCGTAGTCCTTGATCGGATCGTATTTCTTTGACGCGAAGCCCAGGAGCCGCGTGCCGCCTTCCGCCGAGGGCGACTCGACGCGGTAGACCCTGTAGACAGGGAAGAGCCGCTTGAGCCTGCCGACGGCGGCGACGAGCTCCCTGCGACGGGCCGCGAAGTAGGCGCTGCCCGCGGGCGAAACGAGTATTCCGTCGCCGGATAGGAGCCTGAAGCAATCGCAATAGAAGCCCTGCCCCTTGGCGGACTCCGCGGCGCCCGAAGGCGACTGGATCACCGCCAGGTCGAAGCGGTCCCTGGTTTCGCGGACGAAGGTCTCGGCGTCATCCGCGGATACGCGCGTCCTCGGGTCCGCCAGGGCCGAGGAGAGCTCCGGGAAGAAGCGGCGCTGGGCGTCGAGGAGGACCGGATCTTCCTCGACGATCACGAGCCGCTCGATTTGCGGATAGCGGAGGAGCTCGGTCGCGATCCCGCAGTCGCTGCCCCCGACCACCAGGGCGGCGCTGACTTTGGGATGCGCGTTGACGGGGACGTGCGCCGCCATTTCGCGTTGGGCGAAGCCTTCTCCCTCCGTGTACGCGAGGTGCCCGTCGACGGCCAGGGCGCGCCCGAAATCCTCGGTCTCGACCACCTCGACGCGACCGGACTTGCCCTCCGCGGAGAAAAGCGGGCGCGTTACGCGAACGCACCATCTCGTCCCGGGGCTCTCGCTCCTCGCGTACCACAGGTCCATGCGCGGCCTCCCACGGGCACAGGGTAGGCCCGGCTCGACCCCCTGTCAAGCGCGAGCCCCTCGGGCGAAGCTCCTGTAAAGGACTCCTTCCCGCGCGCCGATATTCACGGCATACGATGAGCGCAGCAGATACAGTGTTACTGGTGTCGCGACTGGCGACCGCGGCCGTCGCCGCTTTCCTCGCCATCCTGCTGTGGTCGAGGACCAGGGACCTCGCCTGGATGCTGATCGTCATAGGGGTGATCTCCAGCTACGCCGACATCCTCTTCGACCTCCTGTCGCGTCTCGGCCTCGTGGAAGAGGCCCGCTTCGCGCTTTTCGGCCTGCCGATCGGCAGGATCCTCCTCTCGAACCTCCCCTACCTCTTCCTCTGCTCGGCCTTGCTCGTGATGATCGCCAGGAAGCGGTTCCGCTAGGCGGCGTCCTCCGCCTCAAGCGCAGGGCCGGGCTCGGCGCGTATTCCGGGCGGAGGGCGGGAGCTTGAAGGCTATGTCGTCTCGATTGTTAAGCGCACACCCTCGCCGAGGGTCTCCGGGCTTTTCTCGGCCGCACCGTGGGTGAAGATCGCGCGGAATGCCGAGACGAGGATGGACAGGGCGTTGTCCGGGCCAAGCTCCGCATTGTCCGTTCGATAGGCCGCGGAATCAAAGATAATGACGTGAAGCTTTTGCTTTCTCGGGACGATCGGCGCGATTTCCTGATTATGGGATCCCTCGGCAAGATTCGTCACTCTTCCCCGGTCGTTCACTATCGCGATCGCAAGATCGCCCGCCATTCGGTTCTTGAGGGAGTCTTGAGCGCTTTTGCCGGAATCATCGTTGCTGGATACGATCACGATGATGCGGTGTTGCTTATCATCCGAGGCGCTGATATCTACGAGGCAGGGCGATCGCGTGAGCGGTATTTGAATCGGAGAGCTTTGCGCGCTTATCTTGATTTCAGTAACCACCGGCTTGGCCCCTAAGAGCAATTCCCCGGCAGTCGGGACGATCGCGGAAATCGAGGCGGGAAGCAGTACTATGATCAACATTGCGACGCTGGCGATGGCGCGGGCCGGGCGCCTTCGCGCCGCCCTATCGGGCGTCGCTGAATCGAGCGCGGCGAAGGTGACGGCTACGGCGACAGTGGAAGGGGCAAAGACGAACCAGTAGCCGGAA
The DNA here is from genome assembly GCA_964491385.1 of uncultured Treponemataceae bacterium. Lineage (GTDB taxonomy): Bacteria > Spirochaetota > Spirochaetia > Treponematales > Rectinemataceae > UBA1306. The sequence continues at coordinate 6,885 of CAZBGA010000085.1, forward strand.
GCGTCCTGCCGTCCCCTCATGATCAACAGGATCCCCATGGTGAGGCATAGGATTCCGGCGGCTGATCCGACCGCCGACTCGAGCGCTAGGTCCAGGGATCTGATGGAGGTGAGGCGCGAGGACAGGATGGCGCCGGCGCGAACGGCACCGACGTACAACGGAAGGAGAAGCAGCAATCCGATCGTTCGTACTGTCTCGCTCCCGGACAGATCGCTCTTGGCCGCGATCAGGACGATCAGGCCGATGATCAGGGAAATGGCCGCGCATGGTATCGCCGCGTTCGCTATTTCGACTACCGCCCCCGCGCCCGGCCTATAATGAAGATCGAAGGTCGTCGATCGAAGGCTGGCCGCGAGGGCGATGAAGAAGCCGAAGATCCCGCCGACGACGTATCCCGTCGCCAGGTCGGAGCCGGCTCCCCGCATGGTAGAAGCGCCGGTGAAGGCCATGATGAAGATCAGGAAGAGCGCGACGCCGATCCCGCATCCCGCCATGGCCGGGATAATGGAGCGTCGGACTTGAATCGGCAGCCGTTTCACGGCATAGGTCTGCCGAAAGAGCTGCCTTGCGCAGCGCAGCCAAGCCAGGGCTCCTTGCCCGGCGATGGTGAAGGTCTTCCCGGCGACCCTGAGGCGGCCCAGCAAGGCGTAGATGGCTTTCCGCTTCTTCGGTTCCTCGAACTCGGATTGGAGGACCGCGGTCGCGATGCCATTCGAGCTTTCCGACAGGCCGAGCAGCTCTTTCTCGGCGGCGCGCCGAACCTCCGCGCTGTCGTCGTCGAGCGCCATGCGCACGAGGCCTTCCACGCTCTTCTCGTTCTGGATGACGCCGAGGGCCATGACGGCGTTCTTCCTGACCTGCGGTCTCTCGTGGTGGAGGTAGTCGTTCACGATTTCCATGGGGTCTCTTTTCATTGCGCGAGTCTCCTCGTCCAATATCGCACGTTATCGCCGCCTTCCTCGGTTTCGTGAAGCAATGAGCTGCGGAGGACGGCCGCGAGCTGGGTCTCGGAAAGCCGCTGGGCCGATCGTCGCCCGTTCAGCTGCTCAAGGTCCGAGGCGCTCAAGGTATTCCTCTCCTCCTCGCCGCCTTCCAGACGCGCGAGGGCTCCGGGCAAGTCGGAGACGACGTCCCTGGCCGCATAGCTCTCGCTCCAAATGCGTACGACCTCGCGATCCGAGCCGAAATATATCGCCGCCCGAAAGAGCACCTCCGTGGCGCAATCATCCCAGACTATCTTGCGCCGATTCTCATGAAGGATGCGGAACTCCGACGAGGTGAGGACGCTCTCGAAATCGGGTCGCGCGAGCGAGTCGACGGAACTTGCCGCTATCAGCGAGCGCAGGCTGGAGCGTAGGGGATAGTTCAGGAGGCGGCGGAGGGCTTCCTGTATCGAGGGAATGAGGAATTCGTGGGTGATCTCCACGAACTGGCCGCCCAGCCTCGTCTCGACTCGAAGGATGGTCCGGTCGACCATCCTATCCAGGAGCCTCTTACGCAGCGCCGCGTCCCGCAGCGGAGAGACGACGAGCTGTCGGTACTCCACGATATTCCTCGTCCCGCTCCCCGTGATCAGCGGCTCGAGCATGTCCAAGGACTCCGTTCGCGAGTCCGGATCCTCGAGGCTGTTCAGGAAATCTTGGAAGAACGCGCCTAGTATTCCCTTCGCCCCTTTCAGGTCCTCCGAATAGGTGGAATTATCGACTTGGGGCAGCTCTCCTCCATTTCCGGATGCGACCCGCGACGAGGACAGCGCGCGGCCCCTCTCCTCCCATAGTTTCTCGCACACCAGGGAGAGGTGGGCCGGTTCGATGAAGCGTTCCTCCTTCGTCAGGTCCCGCACTATGCTCCGGTAGCACTCGTCGGAATATCCGTAGCCGTACAGGCTCGCCGGTTCCTTGATGGCCCTCTCCGCCTCTTCCGTCGTCAGGAGCTCGAGATGATAGACCGATTCGTCGACCTCGGGCGCGAACCGCCTGATCGGGCCGAGCTGGGCGATGTACTCGCTCCGCATGGAAATGAGGCATCGGACGGAGAGTCTCGGCTCCGCTCGCTGCGGGCCTCCGCGATCCGACTCGCCGTCGGCATTCGCCGAGACAAGCGCCGACAGCTCATCGAAGAACTCATAGCGGAGCCGCCAATCGAGGACGGCGGGGGCCTCGGGGCGGGTAAGCGACCCCGGATCGACGAAACGCGTGAATAGCTCCTCGAACTGGTCGAATAGGAGGGCGAGACCGAAATGCGATCGTCGCCGGCCGTATACGAGGAAAAGGTTCTCGAAGAAGGGACGCAGGCCCCGCGACGGGGGATCGAGGTAGGACATGAGCGCGCGATACGCGGAAAGGAAGTCGTCGCTCGAGAGGTAAAGAAGCAGCTGTCGCATCGTCGCGGCCTCGGAGATCGAAGGAGCGGATTTGGGCCGAGGCTCCGCGCCCTGGGCTATCGCGGCCAGGTGCTGGGCGAAGGTCTCGATGTCGATGCTCGAGCGCAACAGCCTGCACACGTAGGGCGTCACGCTTCCGGAAGCGGTCTCCGCGCGGCGATCGCCCGTCGATCCGGGATCGACGGGCGCGATGAGGGCTCGCTTCCTGGGATCGCGGACGGGGAGGTTGTCGTAACGCTTCAGCAGCTCTCCCAGGCTGGGCTCCTCGCCCGGGGCCGCCATCCCGTCGATCAGTCTCTGAAGCGACAGGATCTCCGCCTCCGGATGGGGCAGCACGTAGCGCAGAGTCGCCGCCCGCGCCGAGGCGATCGGATCGTTGTGGGGAAGCACCCTCACCGGGGTCCAGCCTCGGGCCTCGAGCTCCGGCGCGATCAGGGCATTGAGCAGCGAGGTCTTCCCGGCGCCGGACTGGGCATGGAGGAGGCTGATCCGCGACGAGAGCAGCTTCGCGACTACTTGATCGGCGTCTCGCCGGCGGCCGAAGAAGAGGCCGGCGTCCTCGGCCTGGTAGCTATCCGTGCCTTTGTAGGGCTTGAACTCGGCTGCCATCTCCCTCGTACCTCCTCGTCCCCGGAGGTCAAGGCTCCCGGATCGCCTCGCGCAGGCGTCTCGCGAAAGCCTCGATGCCGCAGTCCACCATTTTAATATTATATTTCTTCAGTGCGAGATCGCGGATCTTCTCCCATACCCTGAATTCTACTTTATCCCCGCAGTCGCGCCGGTCCGCGACCGCCTTCGGATGCACCATGTATTTCTGGAAGGCCGAATCCCGTGCCGCCAGGGGCATGCGAAGGAGCATGCTGCTCCAAAGGAAATCGGGATCGATTATCCGGCAACCCAGGTAGACTATCGGGGTATTCGAGATTATCTCTTCTATCTGCTGAGGAACGATCCCCTTCCCTTCCGCGCTGGAAGCGTGATCGAAATGCTGATCCCGCGAGAGCACGGCGCTATTGGGCAGGTCCTGGGAGCCGTACAATTTGTAGATGATCGGTTCGGTGAAATTTCCGATGGACAGTTGCCGGATTTGCTCGGCGTCCTTGCCGTGGTCGCTCGACCGCTCGATGGGGATCGAGAAGCCCTTGTCGGCCAGTATCCCGTCCAGCTGCGTCAGCATCGTATCCCGATCCCCTCGGGAGATCAGGATCGGCCCGCCGGCCTTCGGCTTGACGCTGAGCGACCCGTCGGCCAGCCTGCCGACGTTCTCGTACTCGAATGCCTCTATCCACTTGTCCGTCCGGTACTGCACGAGGCGGGTAAACGCGATGCCGCTCAATAGCAGGGCCTTTTCCAGGAGCGTGTCGAAACTAGTGCTTACTATGAGCTGTTTGTGGCGGCGCTGCCCTCGCTTTTGAGGTCGGCCGACGAGTACCTTAAGAAGCTCGCCCATCTCGTCGTAGACCTCCGGCACGCTTTTGGCGCGCTCCCGGAGAATCCTATTGACGTTGGCCTCCAGGATTACGTCGGATTTCTCCATGGCGAAATAGCTCGCGGCGAGATCGAGCGGCGGCAGCATGGCTTCGTCGGACGGATTGAACAGATCGATCTGCGAAAGCAGATCTTGGGAGATGTCGCATTGAGGAATCGCGCTCGGAGAGTTGCGCCCGAGGAAAAAGGTGATATTGTCGTTCCCGAGACTGGCTCGGAGATCGTCGATGGCGTCATCGATGTAATCGGTCGCTTCCTTCGCCTTGACGTCGCCGCCACGGCCGGGCGTTCCCTGGGCGATGGGGTTCTTGTCCGTGATCGCCCATACCAGTCTTTCGATCTGCGCTTCATTGCCGCCGGTCTCGCCGAATTCCACTGCGACCAGGCTCCGCAAAAACAATGGGATGCGATCGTCGTTCGGCTTGATGCTCGGGAGCAATACCGGAATTATCCGCTTCTTTTTCTGTACCAGTTCGTTGTAGGCCGCATGGACTTCCGATGATTGCCATCGGCCCGTGCCATTGGGGCCGATAAACACCACGATCGCCTTGCTGCCCTCCATCGCCTTTTCAAGCATGTCTTGGGCGGGATCCCCGGGTATCAGCTCCCATTCGTCGAACCATATATCTTGTATGCGCGTGCGCAGGTCTCTCGCGATCGGTTCTACGATCTTCAGGTCCAATCTATTATAGCTCAGGAAGGCGGAGTGCCTGTTTTGAGAGTCGCCGGGATTCTGATCCACTAAAGTCGACATTCCGAACTCCAACTTTTTTAAGCCCGCGAAGTCCCTTTTTTGTACTACGCATAGTGAAGCGGATTAAAGTGTATCACGGCCGTCGGAAGTGTCAACGGCTATCTTGATCGGAGGCGTCGAAGCGAGGCGCGGCTGAAGGCCGCTTTCGAGATCGATTCAGATTATTTTTGCCAGTACAAGAACGCCTATGCCGATTAGAACCAAGCCTATGGATGAATACGCCATAAGGGTCGTCGGAGAAAAAAACGCGCTACGGAACGAATACTTCCCGCCACTATATTTCGCTAACGGCACTTCAAAGGGAAGAACCGTATTTGCATTCGTAATACCTGCGACGTCATCATATACTCCTCGCGCCTTTCGCTCTTGTTGTAGATAAAAACTGTCAAGTAACCAAAACCCGAGTGTTATCAATATAGATAAAATAATAAGGTGGAACCCTGGCTTGGCGGAAAAGAGCGCAAGGAGAGCGGCGACGAGAGTTATGCAAAAGGTCTTTATTTGAAAAGAGTTGGTATTCATTCTCGTTATGATGTTCTGCAAGAACTCCAGGTGCTTTCGCCTGTCTTCATCGTTCATTTCTGATCTCCCGTCAATCGCGACTCCGATGGAATATAGAATATCCGAAGGATATCGATGATCGTCAATCCGGTGTCGCCGCCTGCGGGGAAGCGCCGCCCCGGTCCGCGCGTGGGCTTCTGGGGATGCCGTGTGTCCGCCTCAAGCGCAGGGCCGGGCTCGGCGCGTATTCCGGACGGAGGGCGGGATGACCGTGGTGGCCCATGAGCCGTCGGGATTCGAGGGATGCCTCGTCCACGTCGAGGTCGACATTCGACGGGGGATACCCGGAGTCGACCTCGTCGGCCTCGCGGCTGGCGCCGTAAAGGAGGCCCGCGAAAGGGTCAGGGCCGCCATCCGGAACTCCGGCTTCGAATTTCCCCTCGATAGGGTCCTCATCAGCCTCGCCCCCGCCGACTTGCCCAAGGAGGGCGCGGCATACGACCTGCCCATGGCGCTCGCGCTCCTCGGCGCATCGGGGGCGATGCCCGAGCCCGGTAGGCCGGTTCTCGCCATGGGGGAGCTTCGCCTGGACGGGACGGTGCGTCCGGTGCGCGGAGTCCTCCCGGCCGTCGCGGCGGCCCTCGACTCGGGCATAGGCCATTTCATCGTCCCCGAGGATAATGCGGCCGAGGCGAGGGCGCCGAGAAAGGGCTTGGTCTATCCCATCGGCAGATTGGCGGAGGCATCTTCCATCCTCGGCTTCGTGCGCGATGGGGTCGCGGATCCGGCAGGGAGGCCGTTCGCCGCAAACGCCGCATTCTCGTATTCGCGATCGGAGACATGCGACGGCGACCTCTCCGAGCTCAAGGGCCAGGAGCGACTCCGGCGCGCCCTCGAGATCGCCGCCGCCGGGGGGCACAATATCCTCCTTCTCGGCCCGCCCGGCTCCGGGAAGACGATGGCCGCGAGGCGCTTCATCGGGCTCCTGCCGGATCTGTGCGAGGAAGACGCCATGCAAGTGGCTTCTCTTTATTCTCTTTCGGGGCTGCTCGGAGGCGGATCGGCCCTGCCGCTCCGGCCGCCTTTCAGAGCGCCCCATCATTCCGCCTCCCTGGAGGGGATGATCGGAGGAGGCCGGCGCCTCAGGCCGGGAGAGATAAGCCTCGCCCATAAGGGAATACTGTTTCTCGACGAGGCCGCCGAATTCCGCGCCGACGTCCTTCAATCGCTTCGCGAGCCCATCGAGGAGGGCAGGGTCTCTCTTGCGCGCGCCGGCTCGGTCGCCAGGTTTCCCTCGGATTTCCAGCTCGTGATGGCCGCGAATCCCTGTCCTTGCGGCAACCTCGGTCGCAAGGGCAGGGCCTGTCTCTGCTCCCTCCCGGAGCTCCAGCGATATAAAAGGAAGATCGGCGGTCCGCTCCTGGATAGGATCGACATCCGCGTGGCCGTCGAGCCCACGCCTCCCGGCGCGCTCCTCGGGCCGGCGGGAGAGCCCGGTGCCGCCGTGCGCGCCAGAGTAGAGGCGGCCATCCGCATACAGGCCGAAAGATACGGCGGCGGAGCCGAGCAAAGCCGCGAGTCGCGCTTCAAGGCTTCGAACGCGAAGCTTCTCCCCGGCCTGGTCGAGAAGCATTGCCGGCTCGAAGCCGTGGCGGTCGCCCCATTCCAACGCGCGGTGCAACGTCTGGACCTTTCGTCTCGAGCCTGCCACTCGATCCTGAAAATCGCCCGAACCATAGCCGACCTTGAAGGGCGGTCCGAAATCGGCGAAGCGCAGGTGCTCGAAGCGGTGCAATACCGGCGCTTCGGCGACGGAGATGAGGTCTGGCCCGGGTGACGATGTGCGCGGGGAGGCGAGGCGACTCTCCATTCCATTTTCCTTCCACGGCGTCTTGACAAATACCGGCGTATCCGATACCACGTACCTCGCCGCATGCTATCGGAGATCGGACAATTAAAAGGAAGAGAAATAGGTCGGGTCGCTTGACAAGGTGCGGGCAACTACGATAGTTTCATCGAGCGCCTAAAGAGTAGAACGGCGGCTACGATAGCCCGGCTGAAGATAATCAGACAGCGTAAGGCATTCGGGCGG
>CAZBGA010000086.1:0-13503 GCA_964491385.1 uncultured Treponemataceae bacterium
TCAATAGGGGTACCGCCATGCAGAAACTCCGGTCGGCACTGGGCCTCAGCGTACTCGTAGCAATGATCCTTGTGGGCGGATGCTCCAATCCGGCAGGAGGCGGGACAACCACGCCGGCGGCTCCTACAGTCTGGGTTGACCAATCCGCGCAGACCGGGAACGCCGCCACGAAAGGGCTGTATTGGAATTGTATTGCTTCAAGCTCAGACGGTAGCCACCTCGCCGCTGTGGTTGCCGATGGAGATATCTGGACGTCTACAAACTCCGGCTCCTCCTGGATCGACCAAGGAGGGCAGCCCGGGAACTCGGCCACTAAGGGACTAAATTGGGCATCCATCTCCTCCAGTTCGGACGGTACCCATCTCGCCGCTGTGGTGGATTATGGCGATATCTGGACATCGACGACCTCCGGCGCCTCCTGGATCGATCAATCCCGGCAGACTGGGAACTCGGCTACGAGTTCGCAATATTGGATATCTATTGCCTCGGGTGCCGACGGCACCCACCTCGCCGCCGTGGTGTATACGGGTGACATCTGGACATCGGCGACCTCAGGGACTTCCTGGATCGACGAAAGTGCTGCGGCGGAAGTAAACGCAAACACGGGGCATCAAAACTGGGAATGCATCGCCTCGAGCTCCGACGGCTCGCGCCTCGTTGCGGGAATTATGGCCGGCGGAGGAGATATTTGGGCATCGACCAACTATGGCGCAACCTGGACCGACCTATCCCAGCAGGCCGGGAATACGGCTACGAGCGGACAAGAATGGATATCCATCGCCTCGAGTGCCGACGGGACCCACCTCGTTGCGCTCACCTTTGGATCAGACATCTGGGCATCGACAAATTCCGGAGCCTCGTGGATCGATCAATCCCGGCAGGCCGGAAACTCGGCCACAATCGGACATCAGTGGCTATCCGTCGCCTCGAGTGCCGATGGAACCCACCTCGCCGCCGTGGTTGCCGATGGAGATATCTGGACATCCACGACATCAGGCACCTCGTGGATCGATCAATCCCAGCAGGCCGGAAACTCGGCCACGAGCGGTTTATTATGGGAAAGTATTGCATCAAGCTCGGATGGCAGCCGCCTAGCTGCGGTAGTAACAGGATCCGCCGGATCCATCTGGACTTATCCTTAAAGCGATGGCGGCCTTTGCTTAAGAAGGATACGGCGAAGGGGAAAGCGTATAGAGTTCTCCCGATACGCCTACGACGGTAAAAAAAGCCGCTAACCGTGCAGATCTAGAACGTTCCGTATAACTTAAGGTTATCGGGTTTTCGGGCTAGGGCAACCTGCCCAAAAGGAAGGATCCCTGGTCACATAGGGAATGCCGAGAAGACGATAGTCTGTGGAATCGACGCATTGAAGGCCAAAAAAATCGAGGGCCGTCCGCGAAAACTTTTGGGGAAGCAGATACGAGAACTGTAGAGAGCTGATCAGTACGAAGTTTGGCGTGCATCTTTCCGAAGTCTCAGTTTGGCGACGAGGCCAGCATAAGATCCGACTATCACTCGGGCACGACTCGGGCGCCCACGGGCGAAACACCGGTCGTGCGTAGTGCGGTATCAGGCAGGGGTGACTTCCGGTTCATGCTGACCGAGAAGAAACTCACCGCCTATATGTTCGTTGTGTTCCTGAAACGACTGGTTGCGGGTGCTGAAGGACCGATATTCCTCCTTTACCTCGAGGCCGAACAGCCTCCTGATCGCGGGAAGCTTGAGCAGGCAGTCGTCAAAAATCAACACGGCCCAAAGGACGATGCTGCCCTTGATGACGATGCCCTGCAACGTCGGGGATGCGCAGCTCTTCTTCATTCAGTTCCGCCATGACCGACTCCCTCAAAACGATTCGAAGTCGTCGTCGGAGCCGGACTCGCGCTTCGCGAGGGCGATGGCCGTCGTCCGGCTCGGCGCGCCGGTATGGGCGGGCGGACCCTCCTGCCTGCGCTCTCGCCTGGCCTTCACGTCCGAGTTTGCTTCGGTCTTGAAGAAAGATATAGTCTCCGAGAGCTGCATCGCCTGGCCCGAAAGTTCCTCGGCGGTCGCCGCCAACTCCTCCGAGCTCGATGCGTTCTGCTGCACGATCGTGTCCATCTGAGTCACGCCCTTCGCTATCTGATCGGCTCCGCTCGACTGCTCCTCGCTCGCGGCCGCTATGTCCCGGATCAATTCCGCAGTCTTCTTGATGTCCGGCACGAGCCCATCGAGCCGCTTCCCCGCCTCTCCCGCTACCGCCACGCTCTTCGTCGACAGCTCGTTGATCTCCGCCGCGGCCGTCGCCGAGCGCTCCGCGAGCTTTCGCACTTCCGATGCCACGACGGCAAAGCCCTTGCCGGACTCTCCCGCCCGAGCTGCCTCTATGGCCGCGTTCAAGGCCAGGAGGTTCGTCTGTCGCGCTATCTCTTCGATGATGCCGATCTTCGATGCTATTGCCTTCATGCTCTCGACAGTTCTGCCCACGGAGTGCCCCGACTCCTCCGCATTCTCCATCACGCGCCGCGCAAGGCTGTCCAACTGCCTCGTATTGTCGGCGTTCTGCCGTATCGTCGACGCGAGTTCCTCCACGGAGGACGTCAGCTCTTCGATGCTGGCCGCCTGCTCGCTCGCTCCCTGCGACAGGCCCTGTGCCATCCCCGAGAGCTGCTCCGAGCCGCTCGATACCTGTGTCGACGAAGATCGTATGCTCTCGACGACTTCCGTCAGGCGCCCCGACGTATCGCGCATCGCCCTGCCGAGCGTTCCCAACTCATCTCGCCGGGCCACTATTCGGTCCCGCCCCTTTTTGTCCATGCCCGTAAATAGCAGATCGCCGTTAGACATAAGTTTTAAGCCGGCTGCGAGAGTCTTTATCGGGTTTACGATCGTGCGCGCAATGAGGACAGCTATGACAATAGCCAAGAAAATCGATGTGAGGGCCAGAATCAGCAGCAGCTCGCCGAGGGTATCCGCCGTCTCATGAATCTCGCGGGAGGGAGCATTGATGCCAAGGGCCCATCCTGGAGTATTGGGAACATGAACGAAGAAGGTCGTGTACTCCAAACCATCCGGCGCGATGAAAGTTCCTTGCCCCGAATCCTCTCTGATTATTCTCTTTCCGAATTCGTTCAGCCTGCGGAAGCCAGCCTTTTCCCCGTCGGTGATGTTGAGCGACATGATCATCTTGGGATCCGGGAAGGCGATAACGAGACCGGTACCATCGACGATCCATCCGTAGCCCGTCTTTCCCGCTTTCATGCCGCTGGTGATTTTCGAGAGCATCTCGAGTTTGAATTGGAAGCCCAGCATGCCGCGCGTCTTTCCGTCGGGACCCTTGACCGCAACGGCGACAATAACGACGGGCACATTCAGCGCTTTCGATATGACCGCTTTCCCGATGTAGCTGTCCATGCCTTTGTTAATGATCGAGTCATAGTAGTCGCGGTCGCTCAGGTTGTTGCTGATGCCGTCCGAATCGAAGGACTTCCCGTCCGGCCAAACAAAGAGGGCGCCTACGATCTCGGAAGATATATGGCCTTTTAATCCTAGAATTGCCGTCTCAATGGCCTTCCGATCGCCCGCCTTAATTGTATCGCTCTGTGCGATCATCTTTTCCTGCCAGTAAAACTTGTCCATCAGCTCCCCGAGCTGGGCGGCGCGTGCACTGGCAGTCTGCTGATAGTCCGCCAAAGCCATTGCGTTGACGGCGGAGTTCACTCTATTGCTGATGATCAGCGTTATTCCGCCAACGATCAGAGCTACGACGAGGGCGAAAAGTAGCGAAATTCTTGCGCTGAGCGATGTATGCCGGGTCATTTCCCACTCCTTGACGATATTGTGCTAAGCCGATTCTTATAAATCTATCTTCTGTCGGGACTTATGTACGAACTTCGCCTTTGATGACAATTATTCGTTTATAGAAGTAAATCTATTTTGTCTAGATACAATATTATGAAATATAAACCATAAATATCTATTTAGTCAACTAGCACCAGGGAGAAACCAAAAAGGTGCAGGCTTCCTCGGATACTCTGGCACCGCGAGCGAGGATGCCGGCCCCGCGGAGTCAGTCTTTGGTGCCCAAGCCGCGGAATACAAGCGCCAGAAGTCTCTTCACGTGCTCCTCTCCGACCGAGTTTGGAGGCATTTTCCACAAAGTTCCCCAAAGCATCAATATCGCCCGAAGCTTCGCGGGCATCCATCAGCCGGCGGAACGCGGGATCAAAATCACTACGCAGGAAACCTGAGGATCGCCTCGGTCCCCTCTACGGAGCGGAATTCGATTTTCCCATGGATTTGCTCCGCGAGCGTGCGGATAATGACCATTCCGAGCGACTCGGCCGTATCGACCTTGAAGACCTGGGGCATGCCGACGCCATGGTCGCGCACGGAGAGAACGAACTCCTCGTCGATCCGCCTAATTGAGACCAATATGCCGGCGGGCGGCGAATCGCCGGGATAGGCATGCTTCAAGGCGTTCGTGATGAGCTCGGATGCGGCTAGGCCCACAGGTATGGCCATATCCAGCTGGAGATAGATCTCGCCGCCGGCGCCTTCGACGGACAGCAAGTCGGAGAATCGCAGGAATTCCCCGCGGAGCTCGCCCGCAAGTTCGCGGAGGTAGGCGACGAAATCGATGCGCGCCAGGTTGGGCGAGTCGTAGACCTGCTCGTGGACGAGGGCCATCGCCACGACGCGCCTCGAAACGGAGCCCAGGATTTCGCGTGCCGGCAGATCAAGAATCCTCTGGGAGGATAGGCTCAAGAGGCTCATGATGAGCTGCATATTGTTCTTGATGCGATGGTGTATCTCCCGAAGGAGTACATTCTTCTCCGCGAGCGAGGCTTCGAGGCGCATCCTCGATTTCTCCCGCTCGGTCACGTCGCTCTTGATCGCTATGAAACCGCTTATTCCCCGCGCCTCGGTGTGCACCGGAGTAACGGTCATCTCCTCCGTATAGAGCTCGCCGTCTTTCCTCCTGTTCACGAGTTGCCCGTTCCATGTCGTCCCGGAAAGGATCGTATCCCAGAGCGATCGATAGAACCCCGCGTCATGGGTGCCTGACTTGAGTATGCGAGGGTTCGCGCCGATCGCCTCTCCTGGCGCATAGCCGGTCAAGCGCTCGAAGGCGGCGTTCGTCCATTGGATGGTCCCTTCGCGGTCGGTTATCACGATGGCGTTGGCCGCGGCGTCCAAGGCGATGCTCTTGAGCGAAAGTTCGGATTCGACTTTCTTCCTGTCGGTGATGTCGGTGTAGGTGCCGACGATTTCGGTTCCATCATTGTCGGTCTGGCCCAGTCGCATCTCGTCATGCACCCAGATGAGCTCTCTGTTCTTTTTCAGGAAGCGGTAGTCCTGCCCGAAGCAGCCCTTCGTGGAAAGCTTGCTGATTCCTCCTATCGCTTTCAGCCTGTCCGTGCTGTGGATATTGTGGGGCCACCAGCCGTCCTCCATCACCTCGGCAAGGGAGTAGCCGAGTATATCGCGGATATTCTCGCTTACCCATTGAATGGCGATCTTTCCCTCTTTGATCCTGAAGGAATACGTTACGGTCGGGCTCGTCGACAGATAATGGGTGAGTTTGATCGAGAGTTCGTCGCGCTCGCGCTGGGCCAGGATCAGGGTGGTGATGTCCCTGATGTTCAGCTGCGTGACCTCGCGTAAGTTCACCTTATATGAGTTGAAGATGTACTCTACGTAGATCTTGCGCCCATCGATGGTGTCCATCGGCTGGTCGCTGAGACGGACATACTCGCGCTGCCGAATGTCGGGGAAGGTCCCCTCCGGGGAAAGGATGTTCTTCAGGAATTCCAGCTCCGATACCCGCTTTCCCAGGAAGTACTCCTGACTGAGCCCCAGTATCGACGACATCGACGGGTTGACGTCGACGACCAGGCCCGTCCCCTTGTCGACGATCATGATACCGTCCTTCGAGGTCTCGAAGAGGCGGCGGAATCGGAGCTCGGACGAGCGTATGACCTGGTCCTTCTGCTCCAGGTGCGCCTTGATGCGCGTGGTGACGATCTCGGGGTCGACCGGCTTCCTGATGTAGTCCACGGCCCCGAGCTCGAAGCCCAGCTTCTCGTCCGCGGTCATCACCTTCGCCGTGAGGAAGATGATCGGGATCGTCGCCCCGTCCGAGTCCTGCCTGAGGTTGCGGCATACCTCGAAGCCGTCCATCTCGGGCATTATCACGTCGAGCAGGATCAGGTCCGGAGGATTTTCGCCTCGCGCGATCTTGAGCGCGGCCTCGCCGCTCGTGACGGCCTTGACCTGGTAGTCCTTCTTCAAGATCTCCTCGAGAATGACGATGTCGTCGGGGACGTCGTCCACGACTAGTATGGTCTGCCGCTTCCCGCTCATCTGCCCTTCCCGCCGCGATCGCCGAAGGACGACGCGATCTCCTTGAACCGATCCGACAGTTCCAGGAACGCGAGCGCGATGTCCGGATCGAACTGGACGCCCGCTCCCTGCCGTATCAGCTCGACGGTCTCCTCGTGGGAGAAGGCCCGCTTGTAGACGCGCTCGCTGATCAGCGCGTCGTAGACGTCGGCTATCGCCATGAGCCTGCCCGGGATCGGGATATCGTCGCCGGAAAGGCCTCGCGGGTAGCCCGTGCCGTCCCACTTCTCGTGGTGCGACCACGCGATGTCGCGGGCCAGCGAGAGGAAGGAGGCGGGAGAGCCGAGGTTCCTCTCGGCCGCGAGTATGGCGTCGCGCCCGAGGGTCGTGTGCGTCTTCATTACCTCGAACTCCTCCGGGTCGAGCTTGCCCGGCTTCTGCAGGATCCTGTCCGGGATCCCCACCTTCCCTATGTCGTGCAACGGGGCCGACTTGTAGAGCAGCTCGATCGTCCCGGCCGGCAGCTGCCCCTTGAACCGCGGATGCTCCTGCATCATTTCCGCCAGGAGCTTGATGTAGTTCTGGGTGCGGCGTATATGGTTGCCGGTCTCGTTGTCCCGGGTCTCCGCGAGCGAGCCCAGGGCGATCATCGTGACGTCCTGTATCGCCCCGACCTCCTTGGTCCTCCGCACGACCTCCGCCTCGAGGTACGCGTTCTTGTCCTCCAGAAAATCCCTGATCCCCTTGAGGCGGAGGTGCGTACGGATCCGCGCCAGCACTATGGGAGGGCTCGGCGGCTTGGCGATATAGTCCTCCGCGCCGAGCTCGAGCCCCTTCTCCTCGTCGATCTCCTCCGATTTCGCCGTCAGGAAGATCACGGGAATGCCCGAGGTGCCGGCATCCTTCTTGAGCCGCCGGCAGGCCTCGTAGCCGCCCATGCCGGGCATCATGATATCGAGGAGGACGAGGTCGGGCGGGTCCTCGCCGGCGGCGATCGCGAGGGCCTTCTCCCCCGTTATCGCGACCTTGACGCGATACGTATCCTTCAGCATCGAACTCAGCAGGGCGACGCTGTCGGGCGAGTCATCGACGATGAGGATGGTCGCCCTCTCACGTTCGATCGTCATACTGTCCTCCCTTTCATCCGTGCTTCGCCGCGCGCTCGGAAAGCTTCTTCAGGATCTTGAGCGCGGCCGAGAAATCGTAGGCCCTGAGCGACGCGTCGAGCCTCGCGGAGTACTCTCGGTCGCAGAGCTCGGCCAAGTCGTCGCGGACCGTCTCCATGTAGTCGAGCGCCTCGCTGTCGCTCTCCTCGGCGAAGCGCGTCAGAGCGTCGACGATTTCCCCGAGCGGGCGCGTCCCCCTGCCCGCCTTGGCGATCGCGGGCTCGTCCTTTCGCGCCTCGGCGAGTGCCGCGTCGATATGGCCGACGGCGGTCCGCACGATCGAGTCGAGTCTTGCCAGGGATTCCGAGAGCTCCGGCACCGGCCGCCCCTCGCCGATGGCGACTTCGATCTCCGCGGCCGCGGCCTGGGCCTCGGCCGCGCCGATGTTGCCGGAGACCCCCTTCAGCGTGTGCGCGACGCGCTCCGCCAGATCGCGGTCCCCGGCATCGAGCGCGCTCCGGATCCGCTGGGCCGCCCCGCTCTGACCCTCGGAGAAACGCCTGAGCAGGTCCATGTACAGCCTTTTGTTGCCGAGGACGCGCCGTAGCCCCTCTCGCGTGTCGATTCCTTGGATCTGCGGCGCCTCGCCCCTCTCGGGACGGGGAGCGGCGCGGGCCTGTGTCCCGCCGAGCGCCGCGCTCCTCGCGAAATGCCGGCGCAAGGCGGCGAACATCGCGTCGGGATCGATCGGCTTCGTAATGTAGTCGTCCATCCCCGCCGCGAGGCAGCGCTCCTGGTCTTCCTTCATGGCATTCGCCGTCATCGCGATGATGGGCAAGCCGTCGAACCGCGAAACCCCGCGTATCTCCCTCGTAGCGGCGATGCCGTCCATGACCGGCATCTGCACGTCCATCAATACGAGGTCATAGGCCTCTTCCCGCACTTTCCGCACCGCCTCGGCCCCGTCCTTCGCCAGGCTGACCGCGCATCCGGCCGTCTCGAGGAGCTCCGTCGCGACTTCCTGGTTGATGTCGTTGTCCTCGACGAGGAGGATCTTGGCCCCCCTGAGGCCCTCTTGGCTCCCGACGCTCGAGGAAGCCGCCTCCGCTGCCTCGCGCCGCTCCTTCTCCTTCGCGCCGAGAAGATGCATCGCCGTATCGAAGAGAATGGACGCGCTCACGGGCTTGATCAGCACGTCCTCGATGCCGACGTTCTCCGCCTCCCTGATCAATTCTTCCCGCCCGTAGGCGGTGATGATCACCAGGTGCGGCGCGGGCGAGAGATCCATGGCGCCGATCCGCCTCGCCGTCTCGATCCCGTCCATCTCGGGCATCTGCCAGTCCAGGAAGACCAGGTCGTACATCGCGCCGTCCCGGGCCGCGCGCCTCGTCTCCTCGAGGGCGGCTGGACCGGAATCGACGGCCTTCGCGGCGAAGGTCATGCCGGCCAAGAGATCGAGGATGATGGCCCTGGCGTGCTCGTTGTCGTCGACGACGAGCGCCCGCCTGCCCCGGAGGTCGGGAGCGGGGACGTAGCTGCGCTGGCTCTCGGCGCTCTTTCCCAGCCACGCCGTGAACCAGAAGGTCGATCCCTTCCCCAATTCGCTCTCGACGCCGACCTCGCCGCCCATGAGCTCCGCGAGCTTCTTCGAGATCGCCAGCCCGAGCCCGGTGCCGCCGTACCTCCTCGTGATGGAGCTGTCGGCCTGCTGGAAGCTGCGGAACAGCTGGGCCTTCTGCTCCTCGCTGATCCCTATGCCAGTATCCTCGACCTTGAAATGGAGGAGCACATCCTTCTCGGATTCGTCCCCGACGCGTATGTGGATTCCGATCTCGCCCTTCTCCGTGAACTTCACGGCGTTGTTGGCGAAATTGATGAGGATCTGCCCCAGGCGAAGGGGGTCGCCCAGGAGGTGGTTGGGGACGGCCTTGTCGATCTCGAAGATGAGCTCGAGACCCTTGGCGCTGGCCTTTTCCGACGTGAGGTTGGCGACATTGTCCAGCACCATCTCCAACTCGAATTCGATGCGCTCCATCGAGAGCTTGCCCGCCTCGATCTTGGAGAAGTCCAGGATGTCGTTGATGATCCCGAGCAGGTGCTGACTGGATATCTGGATCCGCTTCAGGTAGTCGCGCTGGCTGGGCGTCAGGCTGGTCTTGAGGGCCAGGTACGACAGCCCGATGATGGCGTTCATGGGAGTTCGGATCTCGTGGCTCATGTTCGACAGGAACTCGCTCTTCGCGTTGCTGTTCGCGACGGCGAGCGCCCTGCTCTCGCCCAGCTGGGATAGGGTCGTCCTCTGGCGCCGCAGCAATACGAAGGCAAGGGCGGCGGCGCCGAAGACGACCATCGAGGACAGGAGGATCGCGTTCCTCAGTCGACCGATATCGTTCCTTTGCTTTTCCAATACCAGCAAGGTGTCGTTATTGATTCGCAGGATATAGTCCCTGTATTCCGAATAAACGTAATCGATCCGGTTCTTGAACAGCACCGCGTTCGTCGGGCTCATCGAGGAATCCGAGTCGACGGCCCGCGACAGGTCGGCGCGCAGCAGGGAGATCTCGTCGATTATCACACCGAGATCGTCCGAGGACTTGTCGGGGGCGTCGAAGAGCATCTTGTGGCGGCTCAGGGCCGCGTCCATGGAACTCGGGTCTATGATTCCCTGGACGACTTTTATCTTGCTGATGGTGAAGCCGAGTATGCCCCAGTCGATCTTGTCGTTCTTCGTCAGGGCCGTGTCGAGGTCGGCCGAGAGCTCCGACAATAGCGGCAATAGGTTCGAAATGTTCCTGAACTCATTGACCGTCTTCACCGGCAGTTCGGTCCCCAGCCTGCCCAGATTGAGATATAGGGACAGTCCCACCGCGAAGACGAAGACGGATAGGGCGATGATGGCATAGGAGATGGAGGCTAGGATTCGGAATTGAAGCTTCTCATTCAATTTTGCACGGCCTTTCTTCCGATACGTCGGGAAGCCAGCATTTCGCGTTCTCCTCGTCCATCAGCTTCTGCAGGAGAGCCGCGTTGGAGTTCAGGACCGCCGACGCGTCCCTGCCTTCCAGGACGATCTGGGAGAAGGTCAGCATGAAGAGGCTATTGTAGTCGTCGCCCCGCTCGCCCAGGCCGATCGGGACCAGAGTCGGTACCGCGTCGGGAGAGGCGGCCTGCCTTCCCACCGCGGCGCTCAGCTCCTGGAGGTATAGGGGAACGCCGTCCTTCGCCCCGGAAGCCACCACGGGGAAGAAGCCGGTCTCGCTCAAGGTCCTGTCCTGGATCTCCGGCCGGGTCAGGTAATCGATGAGGACCGCGGGATTCCCGGCATCGACGACGTTCTTCGGGATGCCGAGGCCGGAGACGACCGACATGAAGCCCCGGCCCTTCGGCCCGATCGGGGCGGGGAAGGCGACGAAGTCGCTCGGTCTCTGCTCGAAGGCCTTCACGAGCCTCGCGGTGTGGTCCCAGGCGATCCATACGTCATCGGTGAGCAGGGGCTCGGCCATCGTCGAATAGACCAGGGAGCTGGGATTGACGTAGCGCCAGAGGCCCTTGAAATATCCCCACATCGCCTTCGCGTCGGGGCTGCGGAACTTGAGGAGGGTGCTCGCCGTGTACGAGGGATACAGGTAGCCCTGGAAGAAGCGGTGCATGAGGCCCTTCTCCCCGGCGGGGAAGCCGAAGGCCTTCATCCCGGTCCTGTCGAATATATCCTTCGCCCATTGCTCGAGCTGATCGTAGCTCAGCTCGTTCAGGTCGGCGCCCCGCGGGAGATAGGGCAGGGCCTTCTTGTTGGCGACCATCACGAACGAGGCCTGCATCCACGGAATATAGTAGATGTCCTTTCCGTCGAGCCTGCTCAGCTTCATCAGGCTGTCCAGGAAGGACCTGGCCCCCAGTCCCGCATAAACGTCATTCAAGGGCCGCAGCGCGCCTTCTTCGTAGAGCTTCACGAGATCCCCGTGCAGGGCCCCCACCAGGATGGACGCGGTGGGATCGCCCTGCAGCATCGTATTGACCTGACGGAACAGGAAGCTGTTGTCGTTCGGCCGAAAATCGACCTTGCCGGGGAAATCCTTCAGGATCGCGTTCCGCATTCTCCCCGCTTCCTCCACGGGGTTCATCTGCGTCGAGAGGAAGGTGATGCCGGCCGTCGGCTTTCCTTGGAACGCGAAGGTCGTCGGCCGCGCCGGCACTTGGGGCCCCTGCGAGTCGCTTTTCGCGCAGGATAGGGCGAGGAAGAAGACCAGAGGCCATATCAGGAGCTTGGGAACCGGTCCTTTTTTCAAAAATAGCGTCTCCCCGGTGTATATGAATTGTAATCCCAGCGCCGGTGCGATGCAAATTAACCGAGATTTCCCGGATAGAAAGAAGATATCGCAGTAGAAGTATCGTCACGTCGCAAGGCGTCAATTCCCGGGCTCCGACGGACAGGCGCACGGCCATGTCCCCGTCTGCCAAAGAATGAAGCGCGTCGGGTACCAGGTTGACGACCAGCTGTTGAATTCGGAATTCGACGCCGAGGACGATTACCGGAGTCTCGGGAGCATTTATCGACAAATGATTCGTCTCGTCTCTCCATCGCAATTCGTAGTTCCGCGCGGTTTGGCGAACCGCTATCCAGAATGGTGCCGATTTCAGGGCGGCGTTGTTCGAAGGCAAGAGCCTAGATGACATGCCCTATCTGTTGCCAATCGCGAGAAATTATAGAGAAACTAATTCAGGAGAAGTCCATGGGAGACGCTACTATGATAGATTTTTCTATCGTATCGGGAACTGGACGATGAAGACTCCCCTTAGGCGCGAAGCGACCCCTGCGCCATGGTTGGGATCTTTTGCCGAACACAGCCCTCTTTGCTATTCGATCATGCGTCTAGCGAAGGCGCATCGAGCCCTGGCTACTGATCTCCTCCGATCGATCGGCCTCCACCCTGGCCAGGAAATTCTCCTCATGATCTTACTTGAGGACGAGGAGACCCCCCACCTATATATTGCGAACCTGGATTAGCGATTGAAGGCGCCCAGTTTGGTCTTATCGCTCGAATAACGGTTATTCGGCGAGGGCAGTGCTGACCTGTTCACGCAGCTTTATGATGTCTTTAGTTGGCGTGTTCCCAAAGAATCGGCCGTATTCCCTGCTGAACTGTGAAGCGCTGACATACCCTACAAGCTGACTGGCGGAGCCCGCGTCCATCATCTTAGACAACATCAGGCTCCTGGCCTCTTGGAGGCGCAGGACTTTCTGGTACTGTAAAGGGCTCATCGACGTGACGGCCCTGAAGTGCTGGTGGAAAGAGGAGACGCTCATGTTCGCCAGCTTAGCCAGCTCTTCGACCTTCATTGACCGCGATAAGTTCGCGCGTAGCCATGATACGGCTTTCTCGACGCCGTATACGCCGGTATCGACGAGGCCAATTTGAGCTATTCGAGTCCCGATTTGGCCGCGTAGCAGTCGGATGAGAATCTCGTCGATGACGAGCGGAGCGAGGAGCTGGGCGTCTCCGGGATCTGCCATCAGCTCTACCAGCCTGACGGCCGCATCGATGATCCGCGCATCGGCCGGGACGACGCAGACGGCGCCGCTTTCGGGAACTCGAGGCAGGCCATGCGGAAATACCTTTAGGACGAGCTCGGCTATCCTCTGAGGATCGAGATCGAGCCTTAGACAAAGGAAAGGCTCGGCGGGACTCGCCCGCATAATGCGGGAAGCCACAGGCACGTCGACGGAGAATGCGATCAGGCGCGTGGCATCGTACTCGAAGACCTCCCGCCCGAGCATCACGCTCTTTGCGCCTTGCGCGACGATGCACAAGGCCGATTGTTGTACCCCATGCACCAGGTCCGCATTGGTCCGCGATCGGCGAATTGCGTACGTTCCGCGGATCTTTAGTTCGAAGCTGCCGTCGTGGGGCGTGTACGCCTTGAGCAGGCTTGCCAATTCGGCCGCATCCTGCGTCGATTCTCTGGAAGCTTTCAAAATTGTACGCCTCCCTTTAGGGCATTACCATGACCTTGATCGCTTTACGGTCGTTCATTGCCTTATAGCCCTCAGGAACCTCTTCAAGGCCGATGACCCGAT